>DUNG01000021.1 GCA_012839475.1 Petrimonas sp.
CCGCTGAATGGTCTCAATGGGGGTGAACGCCGCTGACCCTTCCAGCTCTTCCCGTGGGGGGTCGTTTAGGAGCACCCTCATGCCCAGCTTTTCGCACGCGACGGCCACCTTGCTACCCACGTTCCCCACGCCCACGATGCCTATCATTTTCTCGTTCAGCTGAAAGCGATATTTCCGTGCCAGGTAGAGCAGGGAGGCGGTAACGTACTGCTCCACGGAGGAGGCGTTGCAGCCCGGGGCGGTGCGCCAGGCGATGCCTTGGGCATCGCAATACGCGGTGTCGATATGGTCGAACCCAATGGTGGCCGAGCAAATCAACTTGACCCGGCTACCGGCCAGCATCTCCTCGTTGAACCGGGTCACGGTGCGGACGATCAGCGCGTCTTTCTCTTTCACGGCATCCGGTGTGAATTGGTTGCCGGGCAGGTATTCCACTTCGCCGTACCGCTCGGCAACCCCTTGCAGGAAGGGGATATGGGCGTCTGCCAGTATCTTAATAGGATCTGTCTCCATAGGTTACGCGGATAACTTAGTTGTTAGTTGTGCTATTGGTTGTATTGTTGGTTGCTTTCCCTACCGTTAACTGCTTTCTCTGTCGTTGGTTGTTGCATGAACCGTTGGTTATTAAACGTATATCAGATTATCCTTCGCCTTGCAAGTACCGGTGCATCGCCTTGGCGGCCCTTCTCCCGTCGCCCATGGCCAGGATAACGGTCGCCCCGCCACGCACGATATCGCCCCCCGCGAAGATCATCTCGTCGGCGGTCTGCATGGTCTCCTCGTTGACCACGATGGTACCCCATCGGGTGATCTCTAAACCCGTGAACGACTGGGGAATGAGCGGGTTGGGGGAGACCCCCACGCTCACGATCACCTCGTCTACCTCCAGCCAAACGGTGTCGCCCTCGATGGGGATGGGGCGGCGACGACCCGACGCGTCGGGTTCGCCCAAGCGCATGCGCTGCAGCTCGGCCCGCTGTACCCGCCCCCGCTCGTCGCCCTCGTACCGAAGCGGGTTGTGCAGGGTAAAGAACTCGATGCCCTCCTCCTTCGCGTGCTTGACCTCTTCTACCCTTGCCGGCATCTCCGCTTCGGTGCGGCGGTAAACGATGGCCGCCTTCTCCGCGCCGAGGCGCTTCGCGGTGCGCACGGCGTCCATGGCCGTGTTACCCCCGCCGATAACAGCCACCCTTTTTCCCTTGTACACCGGGGTATCGCTATCCGGGTCGGCCGCCTGCATCAGGTTCACCCGCGTGAGGTACTCGTTGCACGACATCACGCCCACCAGGTTCTCACCGGGGATGTTCATGAAGTTGGGCAACCCGGCACCACTGCCCACGAAGATCCCTTTGAATCCCTCGTCAACGAGGTCCTCTTGAGAAATGGTCTTCCCCACGATGCAATTGGTTATGAACTTCACCCCCATCGCGCGAAGGCTATCTATCTCAACGTCGACGATCTCGCTGGGAAGGCGGAACTCGGGAATCCCGTACCGTAGGACGCCCCCCAGCTCGTGGAGCGCCTCGAAAACGGTTACGTCGTATCCCAGCTTCACCATATCGCCCGCGAAGGAGAGACCGGCAGGTCCCGAGCCCACCACGGCGACCTGAATATTATTGGCTGGCGCAGTCTCCGGGATGGATACCTGGCCACTCTCCCGCTCGTAGTCGGCGGCAAATCGCTCCAGGTGGCCAATTGCCACCGGCTCCTTGTTCAGCTTGAGCGTGTAAAAGCACTGGCTCTCACACTGCCGCTCCTGCGGGCAAACGCGGCCGCAGACGGCCGGTAGCGCGTTTGATGCTTTCAGCGTTTTCGCCGCTTCGAGGAACTCGCCGCGCTCGATGTTCTTGATGAACTTCGGGATATTGACCTCCACCGGGCAACCGCTGATGCAGGTGGGGTTCGCGCAGTCGAGGCAGCGGCGTGCCTCACCCATGGCCTGCTCAGGGGTAAGCCCCAGGTTCACCTCATCATGGTTGTGCCGACGTACCATGGGATCCCGCTCGGGCATCTGCACCCGCGGGATGGCAACGCGGTCCTTGTTCTTCAGCGATGTGCGCAACGCCGTGCGCCACTCTTTCGCCCGTTCCGTTTTTAAATATTCGCTCATACCTTATATTATCACCTATGTTTAATCGTACGCTTTCAAACGCATCAGCATCTCGTCGAAATCTACCTGGTGGGCATCAAACTCGGGGCCGTCGACACAAACGAACCGGGTCTGCCCCCCAACGGTTACGCGGCAGGCACCGCACATGCCCGTCCCATCGACCATGATGGTGTTGAGCGACGCCACCGTGGGCACGTTGTACTTTTTGGTCAACTCGGCGACGAACTTCATCATGATAGCGGGGCCGATGGTGATGCAGCGGTCTACCTTTTCCCGCTGGATGACCTCCTCCACGCCGGCCGTGATCAACCCCTTTTTGCCGTATGACCCATCGTCGGTCATGATCACCACCTCATCGGAATGCTCCCTTACCTGCTCCTCCAAGATGATCAGCTCCTTGGTACGCGCGGCGATAACCGAGATGACCCGGTTGCCGGCCTGCTTCATCGCTTCGATGATGGGCAACATGGGGGCCACCCCCACGCCTCCCCCGGCGCAAACCACCGTCCCGAATTTCTCGATGTCGGTCGCTTTCCCCAGCGGACCCACCAAATCGGTAATGTGATCGCCCACCTCCAAGAGGCAGAGCTTTTCGGATGACTTACCCACGCGCTGCACCACCAGCGTGATGGTTCCCTTTTCCACGTTGGCCGAGGCAATGGTGTAGGGAACACGCTCCCCCTTCTTGCCCACGCGGACGATCACGAAGTGGCCGGCACGACGACTTTTGGCGATTAGCGGGGCTTCAACTTCGAAACGGACCACCCGCTCAGATAGGTACTCTTTGGCGACAATCTTGTTCATGACCTTTAAATTTTCATTCAACCCTTGTATCGTTCACAAAAATACATTTTTTCACGCGGATTTTAAAATGAAACCGGATATGTTTAAGGTAATCATGGATCATCTTTGGAAATGGTGTGCAAAATCACGAATGATGTGTAAAATCACGAATGATGTTTGAAATCACGCGGGTGTGAAGGTAAATTAACTTGCTTTTTTGAGGGGAAAACGCTAACTTTGTGGCGCTTTGTTACTCGCAACTCAAATAAACCCTTGTTTTGATTGACTATCAGCGAGATACAAAGGCATGGGGTTGACTGGTTTTGACAGCGGGTAGAGGTGGTTTGTAAGCATGCAGTGCGTTGTCGGTTTGCACTTTAATCTCAAACGTCAAATCATTAACTGGCAACAATAATTACGCTCTTGCCGCGTAGCCGAAGAACAGTAAGCTGACGCTTAATCCCGTCACCAGGTGATGGGACAAGACATCGCCCGGGAGCTGTGACTCCGAAGCGTCCCGATCAGGCGGTGCAGGTAAATCGGAGATAGGATAGGGGAGGCTTCGGCCCCTTTCCGAAATTAAAGAAGCTAAGGAGCGGGTATGGTGGCTTCAGTCGCGCTCACTCCCTACAACCAAAATGAAGCTAAGCATGTAGAAAGCAGATGGCTTCCTCGTTTGGACGCGGGTTCGACTCCCGCCAACTCCACGGTACAGACTGAACAGTTAGAGAAGGGGGGTAAAGTGATGAATAAAAAAAGGTGTCTCTTAAAAAGACACCTTTTTTATTTTAGTATTTTTTAGCTACCCGATTTGCCTCGGCAAATTCCTCGCTTTATGTTATGGCGCGTTTTACTTTTCAGTTTGTAACACGCCTTACCTTCCCCTTCCAACTCCTTGTCGAACACTCCCTTGCCTGAAGTTAGTCACCTCTTTCTGCATGAAGTCGCGTTCTGCTTGTTGCGCTTTGAATAGTTTTTCAGGCGAGAGAACCTTCTCGAACTTCGGGGCGTACTCTTTATCCAGGGCGGCCTCTTTGACCTTTATCTCAACATCGTTTTCGAGCAACTTGCGGTACTCCTCATCAGAGATATTGTTGTTCTCCCTTATTTCCCTGAGTTTCTCCCGGTGCTTCGCATGCAATTCGAATTTTTTTTGGGTGAGTTCGTTGTTCAACGGGAAGTATTTGTCCGCCTCGGCTTGGGTAAGTCCAGCCTCTTTCTGGATGTACTCACTTTTTCTCTTCTCATAGTCCAACATGTTCATTCGCCGGTTTTCCTGTTGTTGGGCCAAAAGTGTTGATCCCAACGTGGAAAGCAGCAATAAACCACATAGTAAGATAACCCGATTCTTCATAACTGACCTTATATTATTGATAGACTTGATGATAGAGGTAGTCGTAATACCCGTCGCTCATCAGTTGATCTTCCAGATACTGGTAAAACTCCTCCTCGGTAATATACACGGTAGACCAGTAGCTATCGGATGCCGATTCTATGGTGGTCGGCACCGGGGCTTCTTTCCTCGATGACAAAATCCCTCCATCCTCCGGCGATTGGGTGACGAAGGTAATGGTGAAATATAGCCCGGCCAACATCGCGGCCAAGTAGACCCAGGGTCTGGCCTTTTCCCATAACGAGACCTTCCGGGGAGGAACGAACTCCTTCTCCGGTAGGCGGTACATTATCTCTTCGTTGAATCGCGCGAAATAATTCTCGGGTACTTTAAATGGATTTTCCCTGTTCACCTCTTGCAAATTGTTAAATTTAGTTTCCATACCTCTTTTGCGCTGTACTGTTGAATAGACTGAACGATAGATAAAAGGTTTAACGCGGTTCACTTAAAAATTTTTCAATTTTTTTAGTAGCGTGGTGGTAGGAGGCTTTAAGTGCTCCTACTGAGGTGCCTAGGATATCTGACATCTCCTCGTACTTCAGCTCTTTAAAGTATTTCATTTGAAAAACGAGCCGTTGTTTTTCGGGAAGAGAGAGGATTGCCTTTTGCAAGAGCAGTTGCGCCTCATCGCCATCAAAATAGGTGTCGCTCTCAAGCGTGTTTAGGAGGAACGTATCATCATCGTCCATGGAGACGTTATTCTGTTTGCGTTTTTTGTTGAGGAAGGTGATGCTCTCGTTGATCGCGATCCGGTATAACCAGGTGGAGAGCTTGGAATCGCCCCTGAAGTTATCAATATTGGTCCAGGCCTTAATAAAGGTGTCCTGTAAGATATCATCAGCGTCCTCGTGCACGAGCACCATCTTACGGATTTGCCAATACAGCCGCTCGCTGTACTCCGATACGACTGTCGCGAATGCTTGACGGCAGCTCTTCGGATCGCGTAGGGCGTTAATTAATTCTTGCTCGTTGGTCATTCCCATCCTGTTATTATACTGACGTTAACTCGCATCCCCTTTTTCAAACCATATCACGAAGTTGACCGCGGCATCGGGATTCTGTTGCCACCACTCCAGCGATTCGGGGTAGTAGGAAACGCTGATGTAGCGACAAAAGGTGTCGTAATAGTTTGAGTTGGAAATCAGGGAGAAAACGGGCACGTAAAATGTCCAGAGGATACCCTCTTTGTTGTCCATGCTCTCCTTTTCGAGTTCGCTTATAAAGGCTTTGTTTACCGTCTTGAAGATCGTGAACTCATCCATGGTTGCATCCACCGCCTTGAGCGAGTCGATCGTGGAGGTGATGACCCGATGGACCGAGCTATGGTCTAAACTGCTTTGGCTGCTCAAGAGGGATGAAGTGCCGGGGTTGGGTCTGTTTACCGTATCACCCCGTGTCATCTGCAACTGGGTGAACGAACGCTCTATCGGCTCGTCCTGCTTCTTTATCCGCATGGTTTGCAGCATCTCCTCGAACGCGTTCTTGGAGCGGCGGCTATCGGGCTCAAGCAGGAGGAACATCTGGAACGAGAGAATGCTCTGTATCCATAATCCTTTATCGTTCAGTGAATAAGCGTTAAGAAGGAAAGCACCGCTATGCGTTTTGTTCAGGTCGATGGCCCGCTTCAGATGTTCCAGCGTCTTGTCGGTATTTCCCTTCTTGTAATAGTTTAACGCCATGTTGAAATGGAGGAGGTACTCGTCTTCCCATTTTTCCAACCCTTCCCGAAGCAACGCGATCGCTTCATCCACGCGGTCCAACCCTGCCAGAGCCTCGCTTTTTGCCGCGTATGCGCTTGAACAGAGCTGCTCGTTGGATGAATTGATTACCCAAGAACTATGCAGCAACGCGTTCTCAAAATCTCTCAAGGCCAGGTAGGAGAGCGACAACTCGTAATTAGCAAGGACGGAGGTACTGTCTAATTCCAGCGCCTCCAAATAGCGATCTATCGCCTCTTCATAATTGCCCTCATCGTGAAGTTCTACCCCTTCGCTGATAAGCTCGTCCACGCGTGGGTCCTGGTTCTGGCCGTACACGGTGAGCGTGAAAAGTAGCGTTACCGAAAGGATCACGAGGATCTGAAGGATGGCTTGTCTCATCGCATGATAGTTTTTGATGGGATAAAAGTAGGATAAAAAAAGGAGAACCGGAACCTTACCGAGGTAAATCGTCCGTTTTGTAACACTTCTAAACAGATTCACGTCAGGATTAAATGGTTTTTTACAATTTGAGTCGAAGCTTACTAACCTTATCCTGCAAATAGTTCCAATTATTGGCACGCCCTTGGTTCATCGCAACGAAACCCGTACCGAAGAAACCTGTAAATTCCTTCTAATTATTAGTACGCACTCGGAAAAGAACGGTTTTTTTGAGGAAAATATCGTACTTTTCAAGGTTACGCGGGAAGGAGGGTATCGGGGTCGTAACATTTTGTTATCAATAAAATTAAGCGTAACTTCGCGAGCCATTTTATTCGTCATACGGTTGGCAAAATAATGATGGGAAGAGGGTTGCTTTCATGGATTATTTTTTAGGTTATTAAATCATGGAGTGGTTTTTGGAATTGGTTACCGGAACGGGAGTGGCACACTCTATTTTCGTGTTGGCCGTGGTAATTTCGACCGGCCTGCTGTTGGGTAAGATAAAGATTTTTGGTGTCTCACTGGGCACAACGTGGATCCTCTTCTTTGGTATCCTGTTGGGACATCTGGGGTTGGAGATCAATGAGACGGTACTTCACTTTCTAAGGGAGTTCGGACTAATTCTCTTTATCTACTCTATCGGCATGCAGGTGGGGCCCAGCTTTTTCTCCTCTTTCAAAAAGGGGGGTATCACGCTGAATATGTTGGCCACGGGGGTGGTGTTCCTGGGGGTTGTTACCACCTATATCATCCACGTGATTACCGGTCTCCCCATAGCGACCATGGTAGGTATCCTTTCGGGGGCGGTGACCAATACCCCGGGTTTGGGTGCGGCACAGCAGACCTATACCGAGATAACCGGGACTACCGATCCAACCATCGCGACGGCTTACGCGGTCGCCTATCCCCTGGGGGTAGTGGGGGTAATCCTCTCTTTGATCCTGTTCCGTTATCTCTTTAAGATTGATCCTAAGAAAGAAAATCAACGGATAGATGATCAGGATGAATCGAAACTGACCGAAGCACACATGTTCTCGCTGGAAGTGAACAATCCTGCCATCATCGGGAAGAAAATAGTGGAACTTAAGGAGTTGATTGAAAAGGAGTTCGTGATTTCACGTCTTGTACACTACTCGACAGGTGAGCTGGTTGTACCACAAACCGACACGGTGCTGGAGGAAAACGACAAGCTGTTGGTGGTCACCAACCTAAAGAATATAGATACCATTGAAGCCTTGATTGGACCACGCATCGACATGAACCGGGAAGAGTGGAACAAGCTCGACTCTCTGCTGGTTTCTCGTCGCGTAGCGATCACCAAGTCGGAAATCAACGGACGCTCAATTGGACAGTTGAAGCTGCGCAACCTGTACGGAGTAAACATCACTCGGGTAAACCGTGCCGGGGTGGACCTGATAGCCGACTCCAGGCTGCAACTGCAACTGGGTGACCGGGTGACGATCGTGGGATCGGAAGCGGCTATAGCTAACGTTGAAAAGGTGCTTGGGAACTCGCTCAAGCGACTGAGGGAACCCAACCTCATCTCTATTTTTATCGGGATTGCACTGGGTGTTCTGGTTGGAAGTATCCCGTTCATGATACCGGGCATCCCGCAACCCGTGAAGTTGGGACTGGCCGGTGGCCCACTAATCGTTGCCATACTTATCAGCAAGTTTGGCCCCAAGTACAAGATGGTTACCTATACCACCATGAGCGCCAACCTGATGTTGCGGGAAATAGGCATCGCCATCTTCCTTGCCTGTGTGGGGTTGGCGGCAGGGGAGAACTTCGTGGAAACTGTTGTGAATGGCGGCTATAAATGGATTGGTTACGGTGTCATTATCACCGTGGTACCTGTACTTATTATCGGCACTATCGGGCGAAAAGTATACAAGTTGAACTACTACACCTTGATGGGTATGCTATCGGGAAGCATGACCGACCCACCCGCGCTCGCGTTCGCGAACAGCACCGCGGGGAACGATATACCGGCCGTTAGCTACGCTACCGTCTACCCACTTACCATGTTCCTGCGGGTTATTACCGCCCAGTTGATGATACTCCTCTTTTTGTAAAGCAAGCTTTGCGGTTACTTTTTTCAGGTTTGCTTTCAATGCTAAGACCTTAGCAATTTTTGCGGGGACACATCCTGTGAAGTTCGCGTTTAAAAAGAAAAGCTGTTCGAGGCGAAGCTAAGTTCTTTTCTTTTAGCGAACAAGTAGATGATGGGTCGCAAAAATTGCTTCAGTCGAGCTTGAAAGCAAACCTTACATTTGCCCTCACTTCCCGCAATCGTTTGCACGTGAATTGTTCCGTGAGTTGAGCAAAATATGGGTTGTTACCAGGCGAAACGTTGTAGATTTGCCTGGAATCCATTTTTTGTAATGTAGGGACTGGATTATTGTATTAACGAAGAATAAACCAACAAGAATATAGTATGGCTATCATTAGCTTTCAAATCGATTACCATACCGCCTGGGGAGAGCAGGTTTGCCTGTGTGGATCCATTCCCGAGCTGGGAGAGATGGACGAATCCAAGGCGCTGCCCCTCACGAACGAGGGGAACCTGTGGTTTGCCGAGGTGACCATCCCCCAATCGCGGGAGCTCAGGTATTACTACTTTATTCGTGAACGAGAGAACACCGTTCGCCGTGAATGGGGTACACCCCGCACCTTACGGGTTACCGCGAGCAAGGATTACGTCGTGCGGGACCTTTGGAAAAACAGGCCTTACCACGCCTACCTCTACTCATCGGCCTTTACGGATACCTTCTTCGCACACACAAAGGAGGGGCTTCCCGAACGGTATCACGCCCAGTCGGTACTACTCAACGTGGTTTGCCCCTACGTGAGCAGCGAGCAGACGCTCGTGGTGAGCGGCGACTGCGAGGAGTTGGGTCAATGGAACCTGCGACGGGCCAAGCCGATGCGGTGCCTTGAGGATGGGGTGTGGCAACTGCTGCTTAACGCTAAGAAGTTACCGAAACGGTCGAGCTACAAGTTCGTGATTGTCGACAAGGCTACCCGTGAGGCGGTTCACTGGGAGGATGGAGGCAACCGCCTGCTGGAGCCCGTCGCCGCCAACGAGACCTCCTGGGTTTTCGCGGAGATGGGATTGCTATTTCATCACTACCGTTTTCAGTTCAAAGGGGTGGGGACGGCCATCCCCCTCTTTTCGCTAAGGACACGACGCAGCTTCGGGATCGGCGACTTCGCGGACCTGCGCAAGATGGTCGACTGGGTGGCGGAGACCGGTCAGCAGCTGATTCAACTGCTCCCGGTGAACGATACCACCAGCAAGACCTGGCGGGACTCCTACCCGTACAGCGCTATCTCTAATTACGCGCTCCATCCCATCTACCTGGGATGTACTGACTTCCCACTGAAAGATTCGAAGAGTTACAAGCAGTTCATGAAGGAGGGAAAGCGTTTGAATGAACTGCCCCAGATGGATTACGAGGGGGTGCTGGCATTGAAAGAGAAGTATGCTCATGTACTTTACGAGCAAGAGGGGCAAGCCGTCCTGGCATCAGAGACGTTCCAGTCGTTCTTTGCCCAAAACGAAGCGTGGCTCTTCCCCTATGCCTGCTACTGTTTCTTGCGGGACCGTGAGGGAAACGCCGATTTCACCCGCTGGGGTACGTACCAATATTATGAGGAGTCGAATTTGAGACGATTGGTGAAAGAGGACCCGGAGGCGAAAAAGGCGACCGACTACTGGTACTTCATACAGTTTCTCCTTCACCAACAGTTCACTATGGCGAGAGATTACGCCCACGAGAAAGGGGTGGCGCTCAAAGGGGATATTCCCATCGGGATTAACCGCGACAGCGTGGAGGCGTGGCAAACGCCCCACCTCTTTAATATGGATACGCAGACCGGGGCACCGCCGGACGACTTCTCCTACTTTGGCCAGAACTGGGGATTTCCCACCTACAACTGGAAAGCGATGGAGGAGGAGGGGTACGAATGGTGGATCAACCGCTTCCGGAAGATGGCGGACTACTTCGACGCGTACCGGATTGACCATATCCTGGGCTTCTTCCGCATCTGGGAGATTCCCCTGGATGCGGTGCAGGGGTTGCTGGGCTACTTTAGTCCCGCTTTGCCCTACTGGGCGGAAGAGATCGTGCAAGCGGGCATCCCGTTCGATGAGGAACGGATGGTTTGCCCCTTTATTCACGAGGGTTTCCTACCCGAAATTTTTGGCGATGAGACGGAACGGGTGAAGGAGGAGTTCCTCGAAGTGTCGGGATGGCAGCGATTCCGGCTGAAGCCCTGCTGCGATACGCAACGAAAAATAGTGCAGCTGTTCGAGGGGAAGGAGGGCGACCGGGAGAAAAAGATCCGTGACGGGCTGCTCGCGCTCTGCACGGAGGTGCTGTTCGTACGCGACCCGCGGGATCAAAACCGCTTTCACCCGCGTATAACGGCGCAATTCACCTACTCCTACCGCTACCTGGATGAACAGTTGAAGGGGGCGTTCAACCGGCTTTACGACGACTTCTTCTATCGCCGACACAACTACTTCTGGAGGGAGCAGGCGATGAAGAAACTACCCGTGATCCTCTCTGCCACCACCATGATGGCGTGTGGGGAGGACCTGGGGATGGTACCCGACTGCGTGCCATCGGTCATGGATCAACTTCAAATCCTTAGCCTGGAGATTCAACGGATGCCCAAGGTGGAGCTTGTCCCGTTCACCGACCTCAACCGGTTGCCCTACCTGTCGGTCTGCACCACCTCCACCCACGATATGTCACCCCTGCGGTTGTGGTGGACTGAGAACAGGGAGCTCACGCAACGGTACTACAACGAGGTGCTCCACCGCGAAGGTCCCGCGCCCGAAGAATGTACTACCGGGATCTGCCGCCAGGTCGTGGAAGAGCACCTGCGTTCATCGGCCATGTGGGTTATACTGCCGCTGCAGGACTGGATGTCGATTGATGCTACATTGCGAAATCGCGATTTTCGGTCGGAGCGTATCAACGTGCCGGCTAACTCCTCACACTACTGGTGCTATCGTATGCATATCACACTTGAGCAGCTCCTGGAAGAGGAGGCGTTCAATGAAACAGTGAGGGGATTGAAACGGTAATTGTTCTAATAATAGGATGACCGTAAGTAATACGTGCACTGAGACGAAATCACTTTGCCCATGATTAAGGGGTAGGGTGATTGCTGAAAACAATAAAACATGCTAAAAAGCATTTCGGTAAACCTGTTTCAAAGAAACCGTAACCCGTGAAAACAAAAAGGGTGAGTTCGTTGTGAACGACTCACCCTTTCTCGTATGTAACCTATATTTGTAAGTGCAATTATGCTTTCCCGGCGCTTCCCAGCACGTTCTTGGTCTTGTGCATGTAAAGCTTCTTTAACTCTTCGCGTGCCGGACCCATGTACTTGCGGGGGTCAAACTCGGCCGGTTGGGTAGCCAACACCTCACGCACGGCGGCGGTCATGGCTAAGCGGCCATCCGAGTCGATATTAATCTTGCAAACCGCCGATTGAGCCGCCTTACGCAACTGATCTTCGGGGATGCCGATGGAGTCTTTGAGCTTCCCGCCGTACTTGTTGATGATCTCCACGTACTCTTGGGGTACGGAAGAGGATCCGTGAAGCACGATGGGGAACCCGGGGATGCGTTCTTCAATCTCCTCGAGGATATCGAAGCGCAAGGGAGGCGGTACCAGGACACCCTCCTCGTTGCGCGTGCACTGTTCGGGGGTGAACTTGAACGCCCCGTGAGAGGTGCCAATAGAGATCGCCAACGAGTCGACGCCGGTACGGGTAACGAAGTCCACAACTTCGTCTGGTTCGGTATAGGTGTGGCTTTCGGCTACCACATCGTCTTCGATACCAGCCAGGATGCCCAGCTCACCCTCTACCGTTACGTCGTATTGGTGCGCGTACTCGACCACTTTTTTTGTCAACGCAACGTTCTCTTCGTAAGGCAGGTGGGAACCATCGATCATCACTGATGAGAAGCCAGTGTTGATACAATCCTTACAGAGTTCAAAGGTATCGCCATGGTCGAGGTGCAGGACGATGGGGATCTCGTACCCCAGCTCTTTCGCGTACTGAACGGCTCCCTGAGCCATGTAACGCAGCAGGGTCTGGTTGGCGTACCGGCGTGCGCCGCTGGATACCTGGAGGATCACGGGGGACCTGGTTTCCACACAAGCCGAGATGATGGCCTGCATCTGCTCCATGTTGTTGAAGTTAAAAGCGGGAATGGCGTAACCGCCCTCCATCGCTTTCTTGAATAGCTCTCTTGAGTTTACAAGACCTAATTCTTTGTAACTTACCATTATACTAACTGTTTTTATTGATTGGATAATTTGAAATATTATTACAAAAATACGATTAAATCTGATACAAAAGAAATTTTTACCCGAAAGAGAGTTTAATTTTGATAATTCAACCGTGAAAAAAATAAAATTAAGAAAACCGATTCTCGGCGAGATACGGTTGCTATTCTCTTTTTTATTGTTATTTTTGCAATGAGAGCTATATTGGGATTTCATCATCCAATGGCTGCAGCGTTCGTTTTTAATATTATTTTGCTATGATAATCGGAATACCTAAAGAGATCATGTGTGGTGAAGCGAGGGTAGCCGCCACGCCCGAAACCGTGAAGAAGTTTACCAGTGATGGCATGAGGGTGCTTGTAGAGAAAGGTGCCGGTGTGAAGTCGCACTACTACGATGAAGAGTACGTGGAGGCTGGCGCGGAAATGGTAGCCGACCCGTTGGAGCTATTCAGCAGGGCCAACTTGATCCTGAAGGTGAAAGAACCCCTCTTTAACGAGGTGTTAGGGAAACACGAGGTGGAGATGATGCACCGGGGACAATACCTTATCACCTTTATTCACCCCGCGTCGCCAGCTAACCACGATATGGTGAGACAGCTCGCTTCGACCGGCGTGATAAGCCTTACCTTGGATGGTATTCCCCGTATATCGCGCGCGCAAAACATGGATGCGCTTACCTCGATGAGCACCTGCGCCGGCTACAAGGGGATTATCATGGCGGCGAATGATCTCTCCTTCTTCATACCCCAGATGTTCACTGCCGTAGGTATGCTCAAACCGGCCAACGTGTTGGTTATCGGCGCGGGAGTAGCTGGTCTACAAGCGCTTGCCACGGCCAAGCGATTGGGCGCGATAACCCATGCGATGGATATTCGACCCGCGGCCTGTGAACAGGCCAAGAGCCTGGGTGCCAAGGTAATCGATACAGGTGTTCCGGCGGAGATCGCCATTGGCCAGGGCGGGTACGCCAAGAAGTTGCCGGAGGAGTGGCTTGAGAAGGAGCGCGAAGTGCTTCGGGGCGTGATAAAGGAAATGGATATCCTCTTCTTGAGCGCACTCATCCCGGGCAAGGTCGCCCCTATTCTGGTCACCGAGGATATGGTTAAGGAGATGAAGAATGGCTCGGTCATCATTGATGTCTCTATCGACCAGGGGGGCAATTGCGAGATTACCCCGCCGGGAAGCAAAGAGGTGAAGCACAACGTCACCCTCTGCGGTATCAAGAATATCCCCGGACTTATACCGACCAGCTCCACCTGGATGTTTGCCCAGAACGTGTATAACCTGGTGAAGTACCTGGTGCGTGACGGGGAACTTGTACTGGACCAGAATGATGAGATTACCCGCTCAATACTGGTGACCCGCGATGGGGAGGTGGTACACCAGGGAGCCCGTGAAGCAATGCTTAATTAAATGACCTGAAATACCAGGCAATCAAAACCATATAAAACCGATACCTCTATGCATCCCATTGTGTTATTACTTGTTTTCGTGGTAGCCACGGTCGTGGGTTACCTGATCATCAAGCAGGTTCCTTCGCTGTTGCATACCCCCTTGATGTCGGGGATGAACGCGCTATCAGGAATCACGCTGCTCGGTGCGCTGACTGCCGTTGGTTTTACCTTTCTCGCCTCATCGCGGGGTGAGCTGATCTTGGGTCAAATACTCGGGGGTATCGCTATCATCGCGGCCACGGTGAACGTGGTAGGCGGGTTTGGCGTAACCCACCGGATGTTAAAGATGTTCGATAAGAAAAAAGGGCCTACATCATGAGTTTTACCATATACATTGTCGCGTGCGCCATTCTCTCGGTTGCCGTCCTGACAGGGATATCGTTGATGAGCAAAGTGAAAACGGCTGTTGCAGGTAACTTGATTAGCGCGGTGAGTCTCTTCTTAGGTGTTGTTATTACCCTCGTTTATAATGATATACTTTCAGCGTGGACTATTTTTCCCTTCATGTTGATTGGTATACTAATAGGGGGAGCCCTCGCTGCCCGGGTAAAAATGATACAGATGCCTCAACTGGTGGCGCTGTTGAATGGGCTGGGGGGATTTGCCTCAGCGCTGGTAGGAACCCTCTCTCTGCTGGGGGTGGGTATTCCTAAAACAGACTACCCGTTGTTTGTGAACGTCACCTCGGTCCTGGCTATCGTGGTGGGTTTGGTGACCCTGTTCGGTAGCCTGGTGGCGGCCGGCAAGCTACACCGACTGCTCCCGCAGAAGCCGGTTGTCTGGAAAAATCATTCGCTGATCCTCAACTTGTGCCTGATCTTGCTGTTGGCTATCACGCTGTTTGCCGCTTTCGTGGGAGACCATCCCTCGATGATCGCGGTTGCCCTGATCGGTAGCATCGTGATAAGCTCCTTTTTCGGGGTCGCCTTCGCTATCCGTGTCGGGGGAGCCGATATGCCGATTACCATCTCGCTCCTCAACTCGTTGAGCGGGGTGGCAGGTGCCATCGCGGGGATGGCGGTGAACGACCTGCTGCTGGTGGCGGTAGGGGGTATCGTGGGGGCATCGGGGCTGCTGCTCACGCAGGTGATGTGCCGCGCCATGAATCGGGGACTGAATGACATCCTCACCGGGAAAACTTCCGTAACATCATCCCGGCAGGGAATCGAAACGGAACATGTTGCCGAGGCCGAAATTGTTACCAAGACCAAAACAGACCCCGTTCCCGTGACAAAGGCGGGAACGATGCCTGAAGCGGGAACGATGCCTAAAGCAGTGCACGAGCCCAAACTCAAAGAGGAACCCACTAAAAAAACGGCTGTCCATGTTCTCGCGGAGGCCAAATCGGTCATCATCGTCCCGGGTTACGGGATGGCCTTGGCCCAAGCACAACACCTGGTGAAGCAGTTGGCCGATAAGCTGGAGGCAAATGGGGCGGAGGTCAAGTTCGCCATTCACCCGGTGGCCGGACGCATGCCGGGACATATGAACGTGCTGTTGGCGGAGGCGGACGTGCCGTACGACATGCTTTTTGAGATGGACGCGGTGAACGACGAGTTCGTATCTACCGATGCAGCACTCGTTATCGGTGCCAACGACGTGATCAACCCCGCTGCCCGAGATGCTACCGACACGCCCATTTACGGGATGCCGGTACTTAACGTGGACCAGGCAAAGGAGGTGATTATATGTAACTACGACCTGAAACCCGGCTACTCCGGAGTAGAGAACCCGTTGTACAAACGAGAAGAGAGGATACACCTCTTGTTAGGTGATGCGAAGGACTCGCTGGAGTCATTATTGAAGGGGCTTACATGATATAATCTCCTGGTTAATAGTTGATTGCATGTTGTTAATTGCTAATTGTTAATTGCTAAAACGTATAGTAACAATGGAACAATTCAAGAAAGAAAACGAAATACAGATAGAGTTAAGCGAAGAGATGGCACAAGGGACCTACTCTAACTTGGCGGTTATCTCGCACTCTACCTCGGAGTTCGTTATTGATTTTATCAGGATGGTACCCGGCCTGAACAAGGCCAAGGTGAAATCCAGGATTATCCTTACACCTGAGCATGCGAAACGGTTACTGGCTGCTTTGAAAGACAATATCGATAAGTTCGAGCAACATAATGGACCCATCAGGGTACAGAGTGACCCGGGCTTCTTGCCCCCGATAGGCGGGGTTGCCCAAGCGTAAATTTTGTGAAATCCCGATAAAGGTGTAATTTTGCAGTGACGTAACTAAAGTCGTAACTAATTTTTCCATGTATGGTGAGGATGAAATTTCTGACCGGACTTTTGTTGCTTGCTGTGCTAGCGCTCGCTTTCACCTCGTGCAACAACGTTCACAAAAAAGAGAAGGCCGCGGAGAGAAGCGTTGAGCTCGATACGATTCGGGTAGCCCAGCGGAGCCACCTTGAAGACGACACCGCTAACCCGTATTGCGATATCAGCGTGGAATTTATCTACCCGGTCAGCAGTACTGGGGCGAATGCCGTGATCTTGCAGCAGTTTTTCACTCAGAACATGCTGGGCAACGCGTTTGCAGGGATGACGCCGGAAACGGCGGTGAACGCGTACGTGAAGAGCTACATTGAAAATTACACCTACGATGCGGAGACCTACCGGGAGTCGGTTACCGATCTGAAGGAGTGGAGCGAGCTCATCCCGGATGCCGGCTTACATGACCAGGAGCAGCGGAGCGGCGGGGATTTCTACTCGTACCAAGAGTCACTTTTAAACCGGATCGTTTACAACCGACACGGGGTACTCTCCTTTCAGGTAGAGCAATCAAATAGCAAGGGGGGGGCCACCTCTTTCGTCTCCTTCCGCAACTGGGTGATAGATGTGAACAGCGGTAAACAGGTCACGGAGAACGAGCTATTCCAGGCCGGGTATGACCAGGCGTTGCAGAAGCTAATTATCGCATCGCTGTTTGAACAGAATAACGTGAAGAGCGTGGATGAGCTGGAAGACCTGGGCTTTTTCGGTATCCAGGAGATCGTACCCAATAGAAATTTTTTGTTAACCGGACAGGGTATCATTTACACCTACAACAAGGGAGAGTACTCAGCGTACCAGTTAGATGCTCCGGAGGTGTTCATCCCGTACACCGCAATACGCTCCCTGCTGAGAGAGAACACCCCAGCCGCCAAACTGGCCGATTTGAAGTGAAGACGCTGACAACCTACTTTCCAGACCTCACCGCTCAGCAACTGACCCAGTTCGAGCAGCTAAGCGATCTGTACGGCTACTGGAACGCTCGCGTAAACGTGATATCCCGCAAGGATATTGGCAACCTCTACCTACACCATGTCTTACACTCACTGGCCATCGCCAAGTATACCCGCTTCACCGACAAAACGGCTATCATGGACGTGGGGACGGGTGGGGGCTTCCCGGGAATCCCCCTGGCTATCTACTTCCCGGGTGTTCAGTTCGTACTGCTTGACAGCATCGGGAAGAAAATAAAGGTGGTAAGCGAAGTCTCCAAGGCATTGGGGTTGACTAACGTGGAGGCAGTACATGCACGGGTGGAAGCGGAAAAGCGAAAGTTCCACTTTATCGTCAGCCGGGCCGTGATGCCCCTGCCTGACCTGGTGAAAATGACCCGTAAAAACATGACGCATGAGCAGTTCAACGCGCTTCCCAATGGGCTTCTCTGCTTGAAGGGTGGGGACTTGACTGCCGAGATAAAACCTTATAAACGAATTGTTGACGAGGTATTGCTAAACCATTACTTTAAGGAGCCGTTTTTCCAAACGAAGAAACTGGTCTACCTGCCTATGGGCTAATTGAAAAAAAATGGTTATTTTTGTAAGGCCCGATTGATAATTTCAATGCTTGTTGATAATTTCAATGCTTGCCCGCCTATGAGAGTCGAAACATTCGAGTTCAATCCACTGGGAGTTAATACGTACGTCTTGCACGACGAGACAAGGGAGTGCGCCGTGATCGACGCGTCCTGCTTTTATCCCGACGAGGAGGAGCAGCTTACCCGATATATTGTGGATAACAATCTGGCAGTAAAGCAACTACTGAATACCCACCTCCATTTTGATCACCTCATGGGTGTCAGCTTTATCTCATCGACATACAACGTTCCCCTCTCTTGTCATGAGGGCGACCACTTCCTGATGGACGACCTCCCCCGTCAACTGATGCAGTTTGGCCTGCCGCCCCTCGACTATAACATGAAGCCGAAGGCGATAACCAACCTTAAGGAGGGCGACCGGGTCGCGTTTGGGAACCAGTTGCTGGAGGTGCTACACGTTCCGGGACATTCGCCGGGTAGCCTTGTCTTTTACAATGAAACCACTGGATGCATGTTTGTTGGCGATGTGCTGTTTCACTCCAGCATAGGACGAACCGACCTATACGGTGGCAGTTACGAAACGTTGGCACGGGGTATCCGGGAGAAACTGTTTACCCTGCCGGATGAGACGGTCGTATACCCCGGGCATGGTCCCGCTACTACCATCGGGTACGAAAAGAGATACAACCCCTTCGTGGGGCAGATAAAATAAACGTTTTAATCGTATGCAAATGGAACAATTTAAACACAGACATATCGGTATCACCGAGGCCGATAAGCAAAAAATGCTCGAATCGATCGGGCTTACCTCCATCGATGAGTTGATCAACCAGACCATCCCGGCTGATATTCGCTTAAAGGAATTGCTACCGTTACCCAAAGCCCTTTCTGAACAGGAGTATGCCGAAGAGATCGCGCGTATCGCCGCGAAGAATGAGATCTACGCGTCATACATCGGTATGGGGTGGTACGACACCATCACGCCCGCGGTCATCTACCGCAACGTGTTTGAGAACCCGGTATGGTACACCTCATATACCCCGTACCAGGCGGAGATATCGCAGGGGAGGCTTGAGGCGCTGCTCAACTTCCAGACGATGGTGAGCGACCTCACCGGACTGCCGTTGGCCAACAGCTCGCTGCTGGATGAGGGTACCGCCGCGGGCGAGGCGGCCACCATGATGTACAACCTCAGGGACCGTGCCCAGGTGAAGGGCGATGTGAAGGCGCTCTTCGTGGATGAGAAGATATTCCCGCAGACCCTTTCGGTACTGAAAACGAGGATGGAGCGAGTGGGCATCGAGGTGATCGTGGGTGATTACCGGGAGTACGCATTCGATACACCGCTGTTTGGGGCGATTCTTCAATACCCCAATAGCGACGGCAGCGTGGAGGATTACCGGGTCTTTACTGAAAAGGCTAAGAGCGTGGGATGCAAGGTGGCAGTGGCAACCGACCTCCTGGCTCTGGTGCTGCTAACGCCACCGGGCGAGTGGGGTGCTGACATCGCTTTTGGCAGTAGCCAACGGTTTGGTATACCCATGTATTTCGGGGGTCCCTCGGCTGCCTTCTTCGTAACCAAGGAGGAGTACAAACGGCAGGTACCGGGCAGGATTATCGGTATTTCTAAGGATGCCTATGGGAAAGAGGCGCTGAGGATGGCTTTACAGACGCGCGAGCAACATATCAAGCGCGAGAGGGCCACCTCGAACATATGCACCGCACAGGCGCTACTGGCCACCATGGCCTCCTTCTACGCGGTGTATCATGGCCCCGAGGGGCTGAAGAAGATCGCCCGTCGCGTGCACTCTGTAGCTTCGCACCTGAATGAGCAACTGCAACAGATGGGCTACAAGCAGCACAATGCCAGCTTCTTCGACACGTTAAAGATCACCCTCCCCGAAGGGGTCACGGTGCAGGATATACGCGATAACGCGGAGATGCGGAAGATCAACCTTCGCTACTTTGATAGCGGTGAGGTGGGACTCAGCATTGATGAGACAACCAGCGGCGACCGGGCGAAGGAGCTGTTGGCCGTTTTCGCCATGGCCGCGGGTAGCTCGCGGGTGTGCGAGTTCGATGAGCTCCCTGAACTGATCACACTGAAAGAGGAGCAACTGAGAAAGTCGCCTTTCCTCATGCATTCCACCTTCAACAGCTATCACACCGAAACGGAGCTGATGCGTTACATCAAACGACTGGATAGAAAAGATATATCACTGGCTCACTCCATGATATCCCTTGGCTCCTGCACCATGAAGCTGAACGCGGCATCGGAGATGCTGCCGTTGGGCCTCACCACCCTGCAGCGTATCCACCCCTTCGCCCCCGTAGAGCAAGCCCAGGGCTACCTGCAGATGATAGATGAGCTGGGGCAGCTGCTGGCCGTGATTACCGGCTTCGCCGCTACCAGCCTGCAGCCCAACTCGGGTGCGGCGGGCGAATTCACCGGACTTATCACCATCGCCAGCTACCTGGAAAGCATAGGTGAGGGGCATCGCAAAGTGGTCCTAATCCCGGCATCGGCTCACGGAACCAACCCGGCGAGCGCTGTTCAGGCTGGCTTTAAGCCGGTCACCGTGGCGAGCGACGAGAAGGGGAACGTGGATATGAACGACCTGCGCCGCAAGATTGAAGAGCATAAAGATAACCTGGCGGCCTACATGGTGACCTACCCCTCGACCCACGGGATATTCGAGACGGAGATCGCGGAGATGTGCCGACTGATACACGAGGCCGGGGGACAGGTCTACATGGATGGGGCCAACATGAACGCGCAAGTGGGGTACACCAACCCGGGTACAATCGGGGCGGACGTGTGCCACCTGAACCTGCACAAAACGTTTGCTATACCCCACGGGGGTGGGGGACCCGGCGTGGGACCCATCTGCGTGGCCGACCACCTGGTGCCTTTCCTTCCCGGCCACCCGGTGATGTTCGCGACCGATAAGAACACGGTCTCCTCGGCTCCATACGGCAGCGCGGGGGTGCAGGCTATCACCTACGGTTACATACGGATGATGGGTGCTGAAGGACTCAAAGAGGCTACCGCGGCGGCTATCTTGAATGCCAACTACCTGGCGGAGAAGCTGGACGATTCGTACGGCATCCTCTACCGCGGCGAGAAGGGTAGGGTGGGGCATGAACTCATCCTGGAGTGCCGCGGGTTGAAAGAGCTGGCGGGCGTCACCGAGACCGATGTCGCTAAGCGACTCGTGGACTACGGCTACCACGCACCCACGCTCTCCTTCCCGGTACACGGCACCCTGATGATTGAACCCACGGAAAGCGAAAGCTTGGCCGAACTGGATCGTTTCGTGGAGGTGATGAAGCAGATATACGAGGAGGTCCTCGAGGTTTCGAGGGGCGAGTACAGCCGGGAGGACAACGTGCTGGTCAACGCGCCGCATCCCGAGTACGAGGTAGTGGACGACGAGTGGAATCACGCGTACCCGAGAAGCAAGGCGGCTTACCCGCTCCCTTACGTGAGGGAGAACAAGTTCTGGGTGAACGTGGCGCGGGTGGATAACGCATACGGGGACCGCAACCTGGTCGCCAGCCTGCAACGCTAAATTTTTCGGTAATGCAACGTGAAAAAGGGATTCCAGGTCTCACCTGGCTTCAACGTGCTAAATGGACACCTCGCATCCTTCTTGTAGCGCTGTTCTTCCTGTTGTTGAGCGCCTGCGAGGGGAATGACCCCAGCGTGAATGCCGGTCGGTTGCGGATCAAACTCACGGATGCCACGGATTTCACCATCAAGGAGCTCTACCTCCATATACGCGGGGTGTCGGTTTTCATTACCGATACCGTGAGCGCCGATGGGGAGTGGGTGGAGTTGGAATACGGTGGGGGTGAATACAACTTGTTGAGGCTCTTTAACGGGAAGAGTGTAATGCTGATCGACCAGTACTTCCCGGCAGGTAAGGTAATACGGAAAGTTCGCCTGGTTCTTGGTAACAACAACCGTATCCTAACCAACACCGGGAAGCAACCATATCCTTTACAGATGCCCCGCGAGATCGTTGAAGGGATCGAGGTCGAATTGATGGAGCCGATCCTGATGAAGCCATATATCATTTCAAGCTTGATGATTGATGTGAATGCCGCCCATTCCGTTCGCGAGCGGGACGGGAACTACTTCATCAACCCGCGTGTACGGGCTTTCCCGGAAATGTACGGCAGCACCCTTCGGGGATACGTCAACCCGGCCGAATTTACAACCGTGATAGCGATAATAAAGGATCCGGACACCCTCTTTACGCTGCCAGAACAGGATGGCATGTTCACGTTCCCCGGGCTGACAAAGGGGGATTGGGAAGTTTACCTCTTTTCCCATCCCGCTTCCCTTTACGCCGATACGGCTTTCATCTGGAGCATCGACACCACAGGGATGGTCAATATCACCCCAAAACCGATACGTTTGCCGCAGCGATCGTTTATACCTGATGAAGGCGGAGGAGAAGGTGAAGGAGAAGGAGAAGGTGATGGAGAATAGCCCCGTTCGGCGATCGATTTAATTAATTTTCACTCTCATGAGAACGCAATACCCATCAACTTTGCTATCTTTGCAACAACTTTATAATATTTTTTTACATGAAACAATTCCATTTCGCATTGGTTTTAGCCGCGCTATTAGTGATGGGAACCTCTTGCAAGCCCAAGCAGAGCGCATACAAGCAAGTGTACGAGGCCGCTAAGGAGAAAGAGATGCAGCAATCCGCGTCTCAGCCAACTACGGTGGTGAAAGATGCCAGCACCTTGCCCCCGGTAGAAGTATCGGTAAGGAAAGAGAAGGTGGAGGCTGTCAACCCCACGGATGCAGCGGGCCTCAGAAGGTACAACGTGGTCATCGCCTCATTGAGCGTTAAGTTGAACGCCGAATCGCTGAAGGAGCGGATGGAGAGTGAGGGGTACAACGTGATCCTCGCCCAAAACGAACAGGGCATGTATCGGGTTATCGTGGCCAGTTACGATGACAGGGAACAGGCTGCCAACAAGCGC
This sequence comes from Petrimonas sp., assembly GCA_012839475.1. Classification (GTDB taxonomy): domain Bacteria; phylum Bacteroidota; class Bacteroidia; order Bacteroidales; family Dysgonomonadaceae; genus Proteiniphilum. The sequence continues at coordinate 23,016 of DUNG01000021.1, forward strand.
GATGAAATCTTTAGAACCTATTCTGCAAAAGGGAATACTGAGTACCTAAGGAGAACGTACGGCGTACCTTTCAACGACTTGTGGATCTTGGAAAGGCAGTTCTAATCGTTGAATTGGCTATAGAAAGGAGAAAGCTGCCCGGTTTAGAGGTGGCTTTTTTCATGATATCGAACCTATGAACGTGAGATTCTTGGGCACCGGAACCTCCACGGGGGTCCCGCAGATTGGCTGTCGGTGCGACGTGTGCAACTCGAACGACCCGCGTGATAACCGTTTGCGGTCGTCCGTGATGGTCGAGGTGGGTTCATGTCGTCTCTTGATCGACTGCTCCCCCGATTTCAGACAGCAGCTTATGCCGCTGCCTTACCGGAAAATTGATGGCTGTCTTTTCACGCACGAACATTACGATCACGTTGGGGGCATAGATGACCTGAGGCCGTTCTCCCGTTTTGGTACGGTGGACCTGTACATGGAGGCTCACCTGGAGGAGGTTATTCGCAATCGCATGCCCTACTGTTTCTCGCCCCATGGCTATAAGGGTATCCCGGATATCCACGTTCAGTCGATTGACCCGGACAAGGTTTTTCACGTGGGTGAAGTGGAGGTCACGCCCATTCGGGTGATGCACTACAAGCTGCCCATCTTGGGATTCAGGATAGGCGATTTCGCGTACCTTACCGATGTGAAGACGATTCCAAGCGGTGAACTGGAGAAGTTACAGGGATTGGATGTGCTGGTGATAAGCGCCCTTCGCAAAAAGGAGCACTTCTCGCACCAAACGTTGGGAGAGGCACTGGAAATGATCAGGGTGATTAGTCCACGTACCGCTTACCTCACGCACATCAGCCACGAGTTGGGATTACATGGTGAGGTGCAAAAAGAGCTGCCCGAAAAGGTTTTTTTGGCGTACGACGGACTGGAGGTGGTTAGCCACTAATATTTTGTTTTTTTAACAACTCGGGTGCAGCTTTTTAGCGTCTTGTACATCTTTCAATAAAGGGAGGTAGATATTCACGGTATCCGTTTAAACTATCGAACCCATCAGCAGTCAAAGTTGTGATAGGAATGGAGGGAAAAACGAACATCATAAAAAGGGAGAGACTATGAAAACTAAAAACTTACTATTCGCGGTTCTGTTAGCCGCCGTGCCGTTGTCAGGTTTCGCCCAGGAGTGGGATGATATCTACGCGGATCCATCCCGATCTCGTGAGGAGCGGAAGGCGCAAACCAAAAAGCAGGAGCAGCCACCCAAGAAAAAGGTGGTGATCGTGCAGGGAGAAGCTCCCGGGATGGAGGTGATCGCGAACGGCAGGGATATTGACGAGTACAACCGCCGCGGCACCAATGATACCACCCGATTGGATGAAGAGGGCTATATCAACGATTATGAAGAGTACGAGTATACCGATCGAATCGTTCGGTTTCACGACCCGGAATCGAGCATCAAGATCACGGGTGCCGACGAGGTGATTGTCTACGTGGGCAATGATATTTACGAGAATTACAACAACCGGGGCTGGAGCAGCTTTTACACATGGTATGACCCCTGGTATTACAGCGGCTGGTACAGTCCTTTTTATTACAGCCGTTGGCACTCTCCGTGGTACTACGGTGCGTGGGGGTACGGCTGGTGGTATAATCCCTGGTACTACGGTCCGTGGGGGTACGGTTGGAACAGTCTCTGGTACTCTCGCTATTGGTTCGATCCCTGGTACTTTGGCGGTTGGTATGATCCTTGGTACTATGGCAGTTGGTATGGCAATATGTATTATGGGTACGGTAGTGGATATTACCACGGTTTTAGCGATGGCTACTACAGCAGCTTGACCCGGAATCGTTCGGGTAGGAGCTCCGGTGTTTACCGAACCAGCTCCGCTAGTCGCACATCGTCGTCGGCTATGGCTTCCCTCTCGGGCAGGAGTTCTACGCTTTCGGGAAGGTCATCCGGTGCAACCCGCACCACGGTTTCCGGAAGGAGTGCTTCCGCGTTGACCAACCGGGGGAGCACCACCGCTTCCAGAACAAGGATTATCGACTCTTCGGGCAGGACTTATGATGCCAGGACTGGTGTTGCGATCGATCGCTCAAGTACCTCTTCACGGTCAAGTTCCGTGAACCGCTCCGCGACGCAATCGACCCGCTCCAACGAGAGCGCCAGGTATAACACCACGACCCCATCGCGGAGCAGTTCGACCTATCAGAGAGGTTCTTCTTCCTCTGGGAACACTTACCAACGGAGTATCACTACCTCTCCCTCAAGAAGCAGCTCGAGTAGCTCCACCTATCAACGGAGCACCCAAAGCCGGAGCAGCAGTAGTTACTCCATGCCTTCACGAAGCAGCTCGTCGAGCCGCAGTTCATCGTCTACTTACTCAGCACCCAGCCGCAGCTCTTCATCAAGCAGCTCCTTTGGGAGCAGTAGTAGCAGCAGCAGCCGAGGCTCGAGCAGTAGCAGTAGTAGTAGCGGTCGTTCCAGCGGGGGCCGAAGATAATAGAGGTTAGGTTGATTGGTAGCATTTTAATAGTGAGTCTGTTAAGGTGCTATTGTTAACCTATACTATAGTTTTGTTACACAGTAAAGGTTCCATACACCGAAACATGAAGATATAATAATCGTATGAAAAAAGTTACCTCGATATTCTTATTTCTCTTTCTCCTTTCCACGCTTCTGCACGCGCAAGGTTCGGTGGATGCATACCGCTTTAGCCGGGAGGACCTGTACGGTACCGCCCGTGCCATGTCGATGGGGGGCGCTTTTGGTGCCTTAGGGGGCGATTTGACTGGTGTTTCCATTAATCCTGCCGGAATCGCGGTGTACCGTAGTTCCGAGGTAGTGGGCACGCTGAACACGTCTACAGAAAAGTCAACCGTGGGAATCCGTGATGCCAGGCGCACCCTGTTCAAGATGGATAACTTGGGCTTCGTGGGGTACTTCCCGTTACGAGAAGATGCGTTTTCATTGATCAACTTCGGCTTTTCATACAACAAGCTAAAATCGTTCAACAAGAATATCACGGCAGTAGGTAGTCCTAACAGCTCATTGAAAGACTACATTGCCGACGTGAGTTATGGCATTGTCCCCCAAGACTTGCAGTTTCATGATGATCTCCCGGATCCTTTTCTATCGCAACCCTGGTTGTCGGTATTGGGGTACAACTCCTACCTGATTAACCCGGAGAACGACACCGGTCCCCGTTACCTCCCACTTAATACCGGAACCGATAAGCCCACTAACAGGATAGCCACGCGGGAGAGGGGATACATCGACAACTTTGACTTCACGATAGGTACCTCCATACACGACGTCCTTAACCTTGGACTATCTCTCACCGTCAAGAGCCTTTCGTATAGCATTGAGTCAGATTACAAGGAGGAGTTTGGCAAGGGGGATTTCGGCCTCTATAACGGTTTGAGTGTCAGTGGTGCGGGCTTCGGAGCCAAGTTTGGGGTCATCTACCGGCCCATGAGCGAGTTACGCTTGGGAGTAGCTTACCATACACCCACGTGGTACGCGTTGTCGGAGACTTACAACACCGAGATGGTAGATAACCTCAGAGCGTACGTGGCCGATCCGGACTATAAGGCGGGAAGCACCTTTTCGGATCATTTTTCCAACGAGTACGACCTAAAGACACCGGGTAAGTTCGTGGCCAGCGTAGCCAGCGTGTTGGGCAACCGCTTTATCATCAGCCTGGATTACGAGTTGATGGATTACAGTAAAATGCGGTTGATGGTTCCCGCTAACTCAATGGATTCAGACAGTTGGTACGATACCCACAACCAATATATCTCAGATGACTACTGGCTGGCTTCTACCGTGAGGTTTGGTATGGAGTACCGTATAACGCCCCAACTGTACGGCAGGTTAGGCTACGCCTGGATGCAGAACGCGTACGACGAGTCATACGAGATGAGTGGTGATCCCGCGATAGCCTGGTCCAACACCATCTTTCGGATGGAGGGTGACACGCATTGGGTCACTGGCGGGATAGGGTACAGATTCAGTAGGAACTTCTACCTTGATGCGGCGATCGTCTATAAAACGCAAATGGATGACCTTTACCCGTTCCCCAGCCTCTACACGGTGGGGCGACAAGAGCTGGTAATCGATGCTTCGCCGTTTAGGCTGAGAAATTACTCTACGCGGGGGTTGATCACGCTCGGATATAGATTTTAATTATCTGAAATACCTATAGTTACTACATTTTTGTGAAGTAATGCTGCACAAGCGGTGATATCTCCAGGCGTACCGTATTACCCTTGCAAATCCCCCTCTCCCCAGGTGGGGATGTCCGTGAGGTACTCGTAGCCCATTTTCTCGTAGTTCATCCGGCAACAGTAATGGATTAACCCGTTGGTAACGACGATAAAAGGTACTTTCAGCACGCTGTTGTATCGAACCACCTGGTTGAATACCTCTTGCGTTATTTTCACCCTCGGCTCTTTGTATTCCACGATCATCACCGGCTCCAGCCGCGTGTTGTACACTATCGTATCGCAGCGTCGGGTGAGCGAGTTTAGCTTAATCCCCGCTTCATTGGCTATCAGTGAGGCGGGGTATTTTTTTTCGGAAATCAGGTACTGCACGAAGTGCTGGCGAACCCACTCTTCGGGAGTGAGGGCCACGTACTTTCGCCGTAGCGGATCAAATATCTCGTTCTCGCTTGACCCCTCCTTTTTCCGGATTTTTGGCTCAAAAGGTGGTAAATTTAAACGGTACATTGTATCTTTGTTCCATCGATTTTTAGTTACACCGGTGCTAAAATACCATTTTTTCACGAGAAAGGAACGAGAAAGATGAAAACGAAGCAAGAAATAGTGGAGAATTGGCTTCCAAGGTACACCAAGCGGCCACTACACGAGTTCACGAAGTTTATCCTTCTGACCAACTTTCAAAAGTACGTGGAGATATTTGCCGCCCACTTCAACGTACCCATCGTGGGAGTCGGTGCCAACATGCCCAACGCGTCGGCTAACGGGATTACTATTGTCAATTTCGGCATGGGAAGTGCCAACGCGGCCACCGTTATGGACCTGTTAAGCGCCGTGTCGCCCACCGCGGTCCTCTTCTTGGGTAAATGTGGCGGGCTAAAGGAGATAAGCCAGCTGGGTGACTATATCCTGCCCATAGCGGCCATTCGTGGCGAAGGGACCTCAAACGACTACTTCCCCCCGGAAGTGCCCTCACTACCGGCTTTCAGCCTCCTGCGGGCCGTTTCGTCTAACGTGCGCGATTTTAACCGCGACTACTGGACCGGCACGGTATATACCACCAACCGCCGCGTGTGGGAGTACGATGAGGTATTCAAGAGCTACTTGAAGAAGATACGGGCTATGGCGGTAGATATGGAAACGGCAACCCTCTTCACTTGCGGCTTTGCCAACCGTATCTCCACGGGTGCCCTGCTACTCGTATCCGACCAGCCCCTTATTTCAACCGGGGTAAAAACAGAGGAGAGCGACCGACTGGTGACGGAACGATTCGTGGAGGAACATGTGAAAATAGGAATCAAGTCGCTCTCTTCTATCATAAATCAAAGCTCCACGATTAAGCATTTACGGTTTGACTGGTAACGACATGGCTAAAACTACCCAATGGACATACGACTCGATACGGAATGATATCCTTCAACGCCGCTTCTACCCGATTTACCTGTTGATGGGCGAAGAGGCCTACTTTATCGATGCGATTACCGACCTTTTGGTCGATTCGGTGCTCACGGAAACCGAGAAGGATTTTAACTTCTACACCTACTACGGAGTGGATTCCGACGTGAACACGGTTATCGCGACGGCACGCCGCTTCCCGATGATGGCCGAAAGACAACTTGTAGTGGTCAAGGAGGCGCAACAGCTTGATAAACTGGAACTTTTGGACCTGTACGCCAAGCAGCCAATGCCCTCCACCGTACTGGTTATCAATTACAAACATGGAACAGTCGATCGACGCAAGGCGTTCGTGAAGAAAATTAGCGAAGTGGGGGTGCTCTTCGAGTCGAAAAAGCTATACGAGAACCAAATTCCATCTTTTATAACCTCTTGGTTTAAGGAGAAAGGAATCACGATCGACTTTAAATCGGCACAGATGCTCACCGACTACGTGGGGAACAATATCAGTCAATTGATCCCTGAACTTCAAAAGCTGGAGATATCCCTGGAAGATGGCGATAGGCGAGTCACTTCTGAACTGATCGAGAAGAACGTGGGTATAAGCAAGGATTACAATAACTTTGAACTGCTAAATGCCATTATTAACAAGGATGTGCTGATGGCCAACCGGATCGTGCATTATTTCGGGATGAACCCCAAACAAAATCCCATGATGGTTACGGTGTCGGTACTCTTCAACTATTTCAGTAACCTACTGGAGTGCTTCTGGCTGCGACGAAAAGATGAGCAGAGTATTATGGATGCCCTTAACCTTCGCTCTGCCTATTTCGTGAGGGATTACCTGGTTGGCCTTCGTAATTTTAATGCCCGCAAGGTGATGACAATTATCAGCGATCTGCGCACATTTGATGCACGCTCTAAAGGGGTAGACAACGTTTCTGCCTCGCAAGGTGAATTGCTCAAGGAGCTTGTATTTCGGATCATGCATTAATCCCTTCCTGAATATCGCGACCACAGCGAATTCAAATTCGCACATTACAAGTTTACATATGTAGCCAAGAAAAGAGCGTTAATAACTCTTTTCAAGTATATATCTGTAAATATACAAATGTAACATCATGACTGCAACCTCTATTTAGCTTACAATTCGTGCCTCGTCTTCATTAGTTTACCTTTGTATAAATCTTGTTTTAACACTTTATTATTTCAAATATTTAAATAGTTATATTGCATTGTATGAGATGATTATATCTATTTTCATGAGCTTTAATTCACAATGTTGTCCTATATCGCTCAATATATCCACAAAACAGTTAAAAATCAGAATATAAAAGGAACCATCTACTTCAATACCAGTTGAATACATCAATAATATTAAGTGTTTATTTTATTGTTTACGGGCACTATTTTCATTTGTTAATAGCGATTTATTCACAAATGTACCCGTTGATTCACATTTCTAATTTACAATTATATACATAAATGATTTTCAATTGTGAATTAAATTATTTACATTTGTAGATGCATTCTCCACGCCTGTTCATGGTATTCCATCCATGAAAAAGTTGCTGTGAATATAAACACCAAGTCATATGAAGGAGCGCATTAGACAGATCATGGAAGCAGAGAACCTCACTTCGGCAAACTTCGCCGAAAGGGTTCAGATTAGCCGGGCCAGCGTATCGCATATATTGAACGGTCGCAACAATCCAAGCTTAGAGGTGGTAACACGCATTTTAAACGAAATGAATTACATCAATCCTGAATGGCTTATCAACGGGACCGGCAGCATGTATAAAGAAGGTGTTGATCCAAACTCCATTCCCAAGGAACCCGATCTATTTAACCCACCGGTCGAAAAAATCGACCCATCCCCAAGCTCGAACCAAATATCGCGAGGAAACGAGGTTAACGCGTTAGAGGCTTCCCTACGCGAGGTGGCTGCCCGCGCGTTGGAAAATGTCTCTCGTGATGTAGCAGCTCACGCTTCAAAAGTATCCCCACGAGAAGCAGCCCCGCAAGGCTTTGAGGGGGCACCGCAAGCATCTGACGCTGCTCCATCAGCCACATCGGGTGTTAACAAGCCAGACAAAGAGATATCACAGATTATCGTCTACTTCACGGACCATACCTTTAAGGTTTTCAAGCCGTGAAGTTATGATGACATGATGGTTTTGCGCATCTAAATTTCGAACGTTTTATTTTTAGCCAGAAATTTTGAACTTCTAAGTGTTAGTTGGTTTTTAAATAATGTCGTTTAAATCTTAGCATTCAGGGTAAGGAAGTTTGCCCGTTTATCTCCTTACCTTTTCCTTGGCGGACGGCCCGGTGCGGAATAGCGTTTCGAGGTGTCGTCCAATACCAGCACCCAATCCACTGCCTCCCCCTTCATTGGGGGGCAGAACGTGATCGGTTCGCCGTTATTGGTGATGGTACCTATCTTTTGGGCTTTGCCCGTACGCGGGTTGTACCACCATGCGGTGAGCTTGCCGGCCTTGAGCATATCGCCCCGCACCGAGAACTCACGACCCATCGGTGCGTAGACCATGGCGTAGGAGCCTGATTCATCCATCGTGGCGACGAAGCGGTAGCGACCGGCTCCAGGCACCGATGAGTGTACCTCAGAGGGAATGATAAAGTCGGGTGCCGGTACGCGGTCATAGTAAGGGCGTGACTCCATTAGGCGGCGCAGGTGAATCACTTGTCCCGCGGCAGGTTGGTCAATGGCCTTGTACCAGGGCATTAGCGGACGGTTAATGGGATGACGGCCCTTGTCGGGATCATACATCTGCCACACGGAGTGGTGTCCATAGGTGATACCGGCCGAGCCGTAAAAGACCGACCAGTAGAGCGTGCGTCGTACGTCCCAAGCGTTGGAGTGACCGTCGTCATCGGGGCGGAATTCCAACGGGTGGTCCTCGTACAAGGGCTCAATCTCCATGATGGGCTTGGCGGGTGTGCGGCGGAAGTCATCCAATATTTGGGCATTGGAGTTGTAGCGTTGATTATGACCGCTTTGTCGCCCGTTGAAGTCGAGCCACTCATCGTTGTGAAACCATTTTGATGAGGTTTGCCAGCCTGTAGGGTGAAAGGTCATCAGGTTTTGCTTATCCACGCTACGTATCCCTCGGGCCATGGCACGTATGATGGCCTGCTTGTGGTCGTTGTCGGGGTTACGGTCGCCACCCAGGATCCAGATCACGTTATATGCACGGTACCGCTCGGCTATCCAGCGGCCGTATGCCTCGGCATTGTTCGGGTTGAAGATGGGGTTGTCATCGTTCCAGTAACGCCCCCAGGTGGGTAGAATCCCCATGTAGAGGCCCAAAGAGTTGGCCTTCTTGACGATGTAATCCACGTGATCCCAGTAGTCGTTCTGTTCCCCCTCAACGGTGGCAGGTCGTGCCGGGTCACGGTTCAGGAGAGGCTTGTGGCCGTAGGCGTTGTCGCTGTCCACGCCGTCACATTCGGCCAGTGCCACGGCTTGAATAACGTTGTAGCCCTTATCGGCACGGTTCTGCAGGTAGCGGTCGGCCTCCTCGCGCGTCAATCGGTGGAACAGCTCCCACGCCGTATCCCCTTGATAGAAGAAAGGGGTGCCATCAGTATATTGCAGGTAGTGGCCGTTGTCTGAAACCCGGAGCTGGGGCAGCCCTTGGGCTGGCAAGGCGATGATGGTGCCCAGCAGCAGGGCAAGTGATAAGAAGATTCGTTTCATAGTGTATCTCTTTTTACGTTTGTACTCTTCTATTGTTGATCTGGCCACCAGCGGTAGCAGAGGATTTTGGCAAAAGCATTCTCCTCGTGCAGGATAAGGTAAGAGCCATCGGCCTGTTTCATAGCGTTAATAGCGTAGTTGAAATCGCACCAGCCGCTTTGCCTTTTAACGTTCTCACCCGGCTCAATGCGGCCAACGAGTTTACCCGAATGGGCATCATAGACCGTGATATGGCCATATCGTGCTAACGCAACAAAGATGTAATCCCCCTCCACGGTAAAGGCTTTGGCATTGGTATAGTCACGCTGTGAGCCATCTTCGATATTGAAGGGAATATAGAGTGTCATATCGGATGTCCAGCCATCCGTGATTTGGCCGGCTGCTGCTTTCTCCAGGAAACGGTTGCAACGCACGATGGTGCTGCCCATAGCCCACCATGTGTCACGACCATCAGGGTGAGCCGGTGAGAAGCCAGCCAGGTATAACGCGTCTTCTGATGGGTCGTAGTAGATACGTTTGGCATCGCCAAAACCTTTGGGCAGCGGGTAAAGTAGGGGTTTATCGTATTGCGGTATGCCATGCGAGTTCAGCCCTTTACACTTCCAAAAGAAGCATCCCTGTTGCCGTGTACCCCGCCAAATGTTGCCCGCGTGGTCCACGAACAGGCTCATCGAGTATTGGTTAACTTCGGTGCTGTTCAGGTATTCGTTCTCTTGTCTAACGGCATCTCCGTTCTGGTCCACCCAAAAGGTGATATCCCTGTTTTGGTCGGGATCACCATTGTGTGCGAACAGGAAAGGAATGGCTATATAGCCGCATGTCTGCTCGTCGAACCGGTAACCCGCCAACATACCACCATACATGTCAGATACAAAGAGGAAGCTTTTGCCCCCGATGGTGCGCTTGAATGAAGAGGTGATAAAGGCCCCATCTTTTTTAACGCGCTCATCGTCCGGAAAGCGGAACGGGTCGGCAGTATAGGCCACCAGTTCATCTATCCTGCCTCCCTCCTTGCTGTAGTCCACACGGTGTATCTTTTCGGGCGAGTAGACGTGGTGGATATCGGTGCGGTCGAAGTCGGCCGTCGCCGTGAAAATCAGCCCTTCACACTTCCAGAGCCGTTTTTTGGTTCGTTCGTTGTAGGCCTCTACCACCGCTCCCCGGCCACCGCTCACGGCGGTATTGGCAATGTAGATATTCCCCTTGCCATCGACACTAGCCGCCGAAGGACCCGAAAAACGGTATTCGCCAGCCTCTCCCGCCTTGAAATGGTTATCCTGGGCAAACACTCCGCCCGTGGTACCAAACGTGGCGGCGAGCGTGGGCTGTTGGTATATGTTTTCGTACATCAGGATGTTCATATCCTTACCGCGATTAGGCAGCAGAAGTCGATCGTTGTAGGTATCTATCGAGAACGAGAGCGCGGACACCTCTTCGGGGATAGTCAATGATTGGGGTAATAACCGACCGCTCATCGCGTCGATGCGGATGATCTGTTTTCCCCGCATCATCCAGAGTCCATGCTTGTTGTCGGCGTATATTAGCCCCACGCCACCCGTTACCGGGTAGCCACAACGGTAGGTCATGCTCCTTTTATCATAAATTTTTATCGAGTCGGGTATGTTTTGGTTCTCGTCTCCCCCGACTGCCACGAAAAGGTTGTCGTCCTGTAGCGCCAGTCCCTCTAATGACCGGGAGGCCTCCCTGCATACGATAAGCATATCACCCTTATAGCCGTATCCGTTATTAAAGGGGGCGCCTTTGCCCGTGAAGAGGTCGTATCGACGTATCGTTTTCCACTCGATGCTCTTGTCGCAGGGAGGATATTGTGGCAACTGGTTGTCGTTTAACCGGTCGTTTCCCCCGTCGCACCCGTGCTGTGTCAGTAACTGGTACACATAATGGTCATCTATCACCACAGCTTTGCCGGAGTGACGCCCCCAGCCCCCGGTGCCGGAACCTTCGGGACGGCTAATCAGCCTGCCGTTTTGGTATACACCCACGTTGGTACCGCCTTCATCCCACCCGCATATGGTAGCCACTATGCCATCGTTGTTGGTGTAGATATTCCACATATCGTGGGGGATGTGCGCCTCCTCGTAGCCCCCATCGTTGCCTATCCACGACGTGGAGTAATTCTTTAACGTTAAATCTTTGCTATCAACGGGCTCTATGGTTTGAGCTTGCGCGGATATCCAGGTGATGAGAGCGGCTAAGGAGAGAAATAACCGTAACTGTTTTATTGCCATAACTAATCAGAATTAGTTAGATTAAAACCATACTTGTGATTTTACTGTTTATAGGCTTTTGGATTAAGCAGGGTATCCATGGTGAGCCGTTAACTTGTGTTTTACATTGTTATTTAGCAAATGTCGTCAATAAATCCATTGATGCAAAATGTTAGGATGATAAAAAAGTATAATTGATACTGAAAGAAATATCATGCAAAATTCGCATCTCTTTTGTGAGAGTGGCAATAAAGATGTATTTTTGCCCACGTTAACGCTATTTCCCGATGCAAGTAACCGATTTTATTATCCGCTCGAACGAAGCGCTGAACGACCGCAACCGGTTGATTAAGGTGACACCTGCCGATCACCGGCATTTGCCCCCGATGCAACCGGGTCAGTTCGTGCAAGTCTTGGTCGACCGTTCACCCGGTACCTTCCTGCGCAGGCCTATCTCCATCAACTTCGTGGATCGAGAGAAGAACGAATTATGGCTGCTTGTCCAGGAGGTGGGGGACGGTACCCGTGAGATATGTAGCCGACAACCCGGTGAGGTGGTGAACCTCATCTACCCGCTGGGCAACTCGTTCACCTTGCCAGAAGGGAAGAGTGACCACTTCCTCCTTGTAGGTGGCGGGGTGGGGACGGCTCCCCTCCTGTTTTTAGGCAAGGAGCTGCATGCCCGCGGCTTTCAGGTCGACTTCCTGCTGGGTGGCCGTTCCGCTACCGATATCTTGCAGCGGGCTGATTTCGAGCAGTACGGTACCCTCTACTGCACCACCGAGGATGGTTCATTGGGCGAGAAGGGGTTCGTGATCCATCACTCGTTATGGCAGGAGAAGCGGTACGACTTTATCTACACCTGCGGCTCCAGGCCAATGATGGTGGCCGTAGCCAGGCTTGCCCGCGAGAGGGGAGTCCCCTGCGAGGCGTCCCTGGAGAACCTGATGGCGTGCGGCTTTGGCGCCTGCCTCTGCTGCGTGGAGAAAACGACACGCGGGAACCTCAACACCTGCACGGAAGGGCCCGTCTTTAATACCGATATGCTCTCATGGCTAGATTAGATGTACAGATAGGAGGGCTGACCCTCAGGAACCCGGTGACCACAGCTTCGGGAACGTTCGGTTACGGCACGGAATACCTCGATTTCGTCGATTTAGGGCGCCTTGGAGGGGTTTTCGTGAAGGGGACGACCCTGGAGCCACGCCAAGGGAATGATTACCCCAGAATGGCCGAAACCGCCTCGGGGATGCTCAACGCGGTGGGCCTTCAGAACCCGGGGGTCGACTATTTCGTGGAGCACCTCTACCCGGTGATCAAGGAGTACGACACCCATATGATGGTGAACGTGTCAGGATCCACTATTGAGGGGTACGTGGCTTGCGCGGAGAGGTTGGCCGACCTCGACAAGATGCCGGCCATCGAGCTGAATATCTCCTGTCCCAACGTGAAAGAGGGGGGGATGGCGTTCGGCACCTCGGTTAAATCGGCAGCCGAGGTGACCCGTGCAGTGCGCAAGGTATTTCCCAAAACCATGATCGTGAAGCTGTCGCCGAATGTTACCAACATCGCCGAGATCGCCAAGGCGGTGGAAGGGGAAGGAGCTGACGCGGTTTCGCTCGTCAACACGTTCCTGGGTATGGCGGTCGATGCGGAGAGGCGGCAGCCCCTGCTATCGACAGTCACCGGGGGCCTATCGGGACCCTGTATTAAGCCTATTGCCCTACGCATGGTGTGGGAAGTGTTTCACGCGGTGAATATCCCCATTATCGGTATAGGAGGAATCTGTAACTGGCAAGACGCCATCGAGTTCATCCTGGTAGGTGCCACTGCCGTACAGGTGGGGACCTACAACTTCATCGACCCGACGGCAACGGTGAAGATTGTCGAAGGGATAAACGACTACCTGGACCGGCACGGTTTTAAATCGGTCAGTGACCTGGTCGGGTTGATTCGGAAGTAACCCAAACCGGTCGTTGTTTTTAGGGATTTAATCATTTCATATAGTACTTTTTCATGGCAAAACTTGTAATTCCGGCCGGCTACGTGCCGCTGTTAAACTTAAAACAGACCGAACTGGGAATTAAAAGCATAAAGGACTTTTTTCAAGCCAACCTCTCCTCCGAGTTGCGCTTGCGACGCGTAACCGCTCCGCTGTTCGTGGAGAGCGGTACCGGGATTAACGACGACCTGAACGGGGTGGAGCGGCCAGTGCGCTTCCCGATCAAGGATATGGGCGACAAGAGCGCCGAGATCGTTCACTCGCTGGCCAAGTGGAAGCGGCTCACGCTGGCCGATTACGAGATCAAGCGGGGATTCGGTATCTACACTGATATGAACGCGATCCGCGCCGATGAAGAGCTGGACAATCTCCATTCGCTTTACGTGGACCAGTGGGATTGGGAGATGGTAATCGATGAGAGCGATCGCAACATCGAGTTCCTGAAGCAAACCGTGCGCCGTATATACGCCGCGATGCTGCGTACGGAGTACCTGGTCTACGAGCTCTTCCCGGTTATCCAGCCCGAGCTGCCCTACGATATCACCTTTATCCATGCCGAGGAGCTGCTGCAAAAATACCCGGACAGGGATCCAAAAGGGCGGGAAGATGCCATTACCGAGGCGTATGGCGCGGTATTCGTGATGGGGATCGGGGCACCGTTGTCGAACGGTCAACCGCACGACGGACGGGCGCCGGACTACGATGACTGGAGCACGCCCAATAGCGATGGGTTCCTGGGCTTGAACGGCGACCTGCTTATATGGAACCCGGTATTAAGGCAGGCCGTGGAGATCAGCTCCATGGGCATCCGGGTGGATCCCGAAACCCTGGAGCGGCAACTGAGGACGAGGGGAGAGCTTGACCGGCTATCACTCTACTTTCACAAGCGGCTGATGAACGACGAACTCCCGCTCTCCATCGGCGGGGGAATAGGGCAGTCGCGCCTCTGCATGCACTACTTGCGTAAAGCACATATCGGAGAGATTCAAGCCAGCCTGTGGCCACGTGAGATGCGGGAGGAGGCCAAGAGCAAAGGGGTGATCCTGATTTAGTGACGGAAAAAAGGGGGCGTCGCACCTGCAACGCCCCCTTCAACCTAAAACAATTCACACAATCAATTATAATTCATTAATCATTTTTAGTCATCGTCATCATCATCATCATCATCATCGTCATCCCAATCATCATCCCAATCGTCGTCTAGCACGTCATCCAGCCATTCCCAGAACCTTTCGGCAACATCGTAATGCCATTTGTGTATTTTTTCATACCACTCGTACTTGTCATCGTCATCAAAGTAGTAGAAGAAGAATCCGGTTTTCCCGTCTATCGTGATAGCACTATCTAACGAGAAGCCGAAAAACAGGGCTTTCTTGGCAAACAGCTTATCCAGATCGAAGGAGATGACCAGGTCCTGATTTTCCCCTACCACGAACGGTTTATTGTCCGGGTAATCGATCTCGAAATCAAACGACTTGTCGGAGGCGAACTCGAACGGGATATCTCCGATGGTGCCTTTAATCAAGATGCTCTTACCATACATCACGGATGTCTTATCCTTTGACCTGTCCATCTCGAATTCTACACCGGAATAAGCAGCCATGGGAAGTTGTACCCCCTTGATAACCATGTTGGTGTTGAGCTCACCATTTGAAATCAACTTGATCTCGAACGGCCCCTTAAGTTCCAGCTCATCGTCACCATCGTACGTCCCATTAAAGGTTAAGAATGGATTGTAGTCGTCATCATACTTGCCACTCTTGTGGTAATCGAAATCATCGTCAAACTCTAGCTCAATCTCTTTGATGTTCAGAATAAAATCGGTAACCGTGATGTTGTAGTTGCTGAACCAGGAGAACTTTGTACCCTCGGTAGATTTTGTGGTTATTTCCCCACCTTTAGCGAGAAAATGTATGTCGACCGGTTTCTTGCCGACCAACTGAAGGTCATCATCCTCCTTATCACAGGAGATAAAAACAAAAGACAGCAAAAATAGCGCCATCAGCGCCGTTGTTAAAACATTCTTTTTCATTTTACTTGATTTTTTCATTTAACATTATAAGTAACCTTATCGAACTATTTCATCAGACGGCATTTAAGACAAATAGTTTAAAACCTCGTTAGAGAAGGGGGGTGTTTTTTATTTTTTTATAGGATAAGAATGAAAGCAAAAACAGCGCCAACACGGCTATCTATCAATAAAATATAGAACGGGAAAAAGTGCCTTAAATAAAAAAATCGGTCAAGTAAAATTCTTGACCGATTCACTTTCGGGTAGCGAGACCGGGGCATGATCCCGGGACCTCATGATTATGAATCATGCGCTCTAACCAACTGAGCTATCTCGCCAACGGCGTATCTTCTAAATTCGCGGTGCAAAAGTAGCACAACTTTTTGAATCTTGCAACTACTAATCCCTAAATCCGTTTTAAAAACGACAAAATGTTGTAATTTCGCGTAGGAAACGACATGCAGTATGATCTACCCCGATAATTTTGAACAGAAGATAGAGTTTCTGAAGGTGCGCCAACTCCTGGTCGACCGGTGCTTGAGCGTGCTGGGCGAGGAGAAGGTGGGGGAGATGTGCTTTCTTACCTCGCACGAGGAGATCGAGACACGGTTGGCGCAAACCGAAGAGTTCGTTCGCCTGCGGGAAGAGGAGGATGCCTTCCCGATGGATGGTTTTCACGATACTCGGGCAGAACTGAAGCGCATTCGGGTGGTGGGCTCGTGGATAGAGCAGGGTGCGCTGTTTAACCTGCGCCAATCCCTGCAGACCCTGAACGGTATCGTTGCCTTCCTGTGTCGCGACGAAGAGAACCCGAAGTACCCGAACCTGCAAGCGTTGGCCAGCGAGGTGGCCACCTTTCCCGAGGTCACGAGGCGAATCGACGCCATTTTGGATAAGTTTGGGCAGGTGAAGGATAACGCGTCTCCCCGGCTGGCGGAGATCCGCGGGGAGCTTACATCCACCATGAACGGGATATCCAGAACCTTGAACACGATCTTGCGAAGGGCGCAAGCGGAGGGGTACGTCGACAAGGATGTGTCACCGAGCGTGCGCGATGGGCGACTGGTGATACCCGTGGATCCCGCGTACAAGCGAAAAGTCAAGGGGATCGTGCACGACGAGTCGGCCTCGGGCAAGACGGTCTTTATCGAGCCGTCGGAGGTGGTGGAGGCCAACAACCGTATCCGGGAGCTGGAAGCCGAGGAGAGGAGGGAGATCATCCGCGTGCTTACGGAGTTCACCGCGTACCTGCGTCCTTTCCTGCCCGACCTGCTGGATTCGTATGACTTCCTGGCGACGGTCGACTTCATACAGGCGAAAGCATCGCTTGCCACGCTGATAGGGGGCATAAAACCGTCACTAGAAGAGAGGCCGCTTATCGATTGGGTGCAGGCGACCCACCCGTTGCTGGAGCTCTCGCTCAAAAAACAGGGTCGCAAGGTAGTGCCGCTTGATATCACGCTGGAGAAACCGAACCGGATACTGGTCATCTCGGGACCCAACGCCGGTGGGAAGTCGGTCTGCCTGAA
>DUNG01000022.1 GCA_012839475.1 Petrimonas sp.
AGGAAATGGAAGCGACCTTGGCAAGGTGTTTTGACATAATTGCGGACGTAGCTCAGTTGGTAGAGCACGACCTTGCCCCAAAAGGAAATGGAAGCGATCTTGGCAAGGTGTTTTGACATAATCGCGGAAGTAGCTCAGTTGGTAGAGCACGACCTTGCCAAGGTCGGGGTCGCGGGTTCGAGTCCCGTCTTCCGCTCTAAAAGGAAGTAGCTATCAAACAGTTACTTCTTTTTTATATATTTAAACCCTTTTTTCTAGCAACGTAACAGTTACCACCGACAAACATCATACGGCTTCTATCTGCAATTTAACACAAGGCGGCATTTCCCGTCAACGAATCATATTGCCTATGCCGGTGTTGTTATGCATCCAAAAACTGTCGTTTTATCGGATTTTTAAGCGATGAGTATGCGGCTTTAATGAAAAAGTTTTTCGAAAAGAAAAGGTAATTCTATAATTCATACAATCATGAAAACGATCAATTTTTTAATTATCAGCATCCTATTTTTTGCTTGCACTTCGAACTCCAATAAAAACAGCGATAGCATTCCAAATGTCAAAGCCATAGACAATGTAATGCAGGCGTTTGTAGATTCTGCTCATATCCCCGGAGCCGTGACTATGGTAGTTTCGAAAGATAAAGTTCTGCATTTTGGGAGCGTTGGCGTGGCAGATTACGAAACAAAATCTCCCATGGAATCGGACCGTCTTTTTTGGATTGCATCCATGACGAAACCCATTACAGCCGTGGCTTTACTGATGCTTCAGGATGAAGGAGGACTCTCAGTGGACGATCTGGTTTCCAAATACATTCCTGAATTCGGAAGCCTGAAGACTCCGTCAGGAAAAAATGCCAATCTTACCATCATGCAAGTTATGAACCACACATCTGGTTTGCGCGAAGCGGATGTACAGACGGCCGCAAACGCCAAAGAACTTGCCGACTTGATCCCATCTTACGTTAGCGGCCCCACACAATTTGAACCGGGTAGCAAATGGAGCTACTGTCAATCAGGGATCAATACCGGAGCACGAATTGTTGAAGTAGTTAGTGGACTACGTTTCGATAAATTTCTTCAGGAAAGGATTTTCGATCCGCTCGAAATGAAAAACACAACCTTTTATCCCACGCAATTAACTGAAAGCAAGCGTGCCGCCGGATACATAAAAAACAATGATACCGGAAATTTTGATAAGGCTGAAGTTTCTGTAATTTTTGGCAAACCCGAAAATGCTCCGCTCGGGAACGGAGGATTATTCTCTACTGCTCCCGATTATGCACGTTTCGCTCAAATGCTTCTAGGAAACGGCGTTTACAAAGGGAAACGATACCTAAGCGAAGATGCGATGACTTATCTTTTCACTGTGAAAACTGACGAACTGGATTGCGGATTTCTTCAGGAACCTCAATACGGAAGGCGCGGTGCAAATTACGGGTGGGGCATAGGCACCTGTATTCTTCGTACACCACATCCGGGTGTGGCTGCCATGTTGTCGCCAGGCACATTTGGACACGGTGGTGCATGGGGAACACAAGCATGGATAGATCCCGCGAAAGATATTGCTTACATAATGATGATACAACGTCCCAACTTCAATTCAGATGCGAGCAATATACGCGCAGAATTTCAGCAAATAGCATTTGATGAGTTGGTGCGATAAATTATGCCGTAATGCTGGGTACCTTCAGTAACGGAACTAATTGAACTCACGCTCACATACTTTTGGGAACAGTATCTAAAAAATATTTGTGGGTTCAAAAAAATATTGTACTTTTGCACGCCAGAGTTGAAGTTTATGCTTTTTTTTACGGTTCTAAAAGGAAACAACATTTAGCTATAGAACTGCTACAATGCCTTTTTTAGAAAACTGTAATCAATTCAGTATAAGCGGATTAAGCGAATGTGGACACTGCTCGTCCTCCGCTTTGTCGAGGAGTATATCTCCTTTTCATGCACGATTTAGGTGCGCTCGGATGGTGGAATGGTAGACACGCAAGACTTAAAATCTTGTGGCCATTATGGCTGTGCGGGTTCAAGTCCCGCTCCGAGTACTCGAATTGCATCCTATCCCCCATGTAGTCAGTCGATTATGTGGGGGATTTTATTTTCTGCTGAAACACTACTACATCAAATTTACCCAAATACCCTTATTTATATCCATTATAAACAAACTAATAGTTTTTGTTGTTGATATAAGGGATTTGGTGTTATAACACCCGATTTTATTAAAGTTCAATCACGGCAAATATTAATAATTATGCAAAAGAAAAAGATAGCTGTATTAGTGGGCAGCTTAAGGAGAGACTCTTATAACAGGAAAATTGCTCGACAGTTGATAAGGTTATCACCCGAAAATCTCGAAATGGAGATAGTGGAAATTGGTCATTTGCCACATTATAATGAAGATATTGATCAAGATCAACCCCCCAAGGAGTATGTTGAGTTTCGTAAAAAAATAGAAGAAGCTGATGGCTTTCTGTTTGTCACACCCGAATATAATCGCACTATTCCCGGGGTATTAAAGAACGCACTTGATGTGGCTTCACGTCCATATGGAAAAAACGTGTGGAGCGGCAAGCCGGGAGCCATTGTTAGTGTCTCGATGAGTGCGCTTGGCGGCTTTGGTGCCAATCTGGCGCTTCGTCAACCGATGATGTTTTTAAATGTTCTGTTGATGCAAAATCCGGAAGCCTATATAGGCAGTGTTCATACATTGTTTGATGATAAAGGCAA
The DNA here is from genome assembly GCA_012839475.1 of Petrimonas sp. Classification (GTDB taxonomy): domain Bacteria; phylum Bacteroidota; class Bacteroidia; order Bacteroidales; family Dysgonomonadaceae; genus Proteiniphilum. The sequence goes on from DUNG01000022.1 coordinate 2,736, forward strand.
TTTGGCGCCTGATACGGAGAAGTTCTTGAAAAACTTTATCGATTCATTTGCCCAATGGACGGAGAAATTTTAACTGTTTATACGGGAACATGATATTATTGCATCTCTTTTAGTTGACCAAGAGGCGCTTAGGTGTTTTGCACGATAAATGATGTGCTCCTGCACCGAGTACGGAGATTACAATTACTCCCCATACAATCAAATGGTTGTGTGGGGAGATTTTTTCGTACCTTTACCCATGGATTGAGACTTGGGTAAAGTTTCATATCACCGAAATACAATAATGAAATCGCATGAAACGAGCATGTAAATCACCTTCACACAAGTGCATGGTAATTGCGAGTTCTATGTGGCCATAATGTGATAAATAAACTATATATACATGAAATCAAAAATCAACAAACAGCGCAAAGCAACCTTTTTATTTCTAAGTGCTTTGCTTATCGGTTCGCTAACCGTCTCATGTTCATCGACCAAAAAAGATAGCAAGTCGCCCGACAATTTCCCTGCAACTGTTTTACAATTAGCTCCCTCTGATGACAACCCCCGCAATAGCGAGGGAGATTTCATCACGCTCGATGATGGGCGGATCCTGTTTGTTTACAGCCATTACACGGGAAGCTCCACGAGCGATCACGCCCCGGCCTACTTGGCGGCCCGTTATTCGGACGATGGGGGGAGGAGTTGGACAGATGAGGATGTAGTTGTTGTAGAAAACGAGGGGGGTATGAACGTGATGTCGGTTTCGCTGCTTCGCTTGCAAAATGGGGATATCGCCTTCTTCTATTTAAGGAAGAACTCAACCGAGGATTGCATACCGATGCTGCGTATCTCCAAAGATGAAGCCCAATCGTGGAGTGACCCCGTTCCATGTATTACCGACAGACAAGGCTATTTCGTTCTTAATAACGCCCGGGTCATTCAATTGCAAGATGGTCGGTTGTTGATGCCCGTGGCACTGCATCAAACTCCCGGGGGAGAATGGGCGAATAAGGCCGTTTTGTACTGTTACTTCTCGGATGATAACGGGCAGACGTGGCAGTCGAGTTTTCAAGTTCCTGATACAACCGATATTGTCACGCAGGAGCCTGGTTTGATAGAGATGAGTGATGGCGACGTGATGATGTACATCCGAACGAACGGGGGATTTCAGTTGTTGTCTTATTCATCGGACAAGGGGCAAACGTGGGGTCACGTTGAAACAAGCAATATACCCTCCCCTTTATCTCCCGCTACCATTGAAAAGGTTCCCGGCACCGGCGACTGGCTACTGGTGTGGAACAACAACGACGGTTCAAATCCCGAGATCAAGGATAAAAGGACGCCGCTCACCATGGCTATCTCTAGGGATGAAGGGAAAACGTGGGAGAAGATCAAAAACATTCACGATGATCCTGACGGGTGGTATTGCTACATAGCTATTCACTTTCTTGAAAATAACGACGTCTTGCTGGGGTATTGCGCCGGGAGTCAATCGCAAAACACCCACCTCTCCGTCACGGACATTACGCTTCTGAGCAAAGAGTGGATGTATGAGGAGTGAAGGCTTACCCCTTTTTTGAACCAATGTCAGCTAAAAACCCGTTTTTTTGTACGGTTCTGCAAAAAAAATGACTTTTTTTAGCAGAAATTAAACCAATTAATTATTTTTGTGAATCGATTGTGGAAATATTTGGTGGGTTATCAAAGATTCCATACACCAAAATGTAAAAGATTAAAATAATCGTATGAAAAGAGCTGTTATTGCTTGTTGTCTCATATCGTTGTTTGTTTTCCAAGCTTACTCGCAAGGTGAAAAACAAAACGACAACTGGATGATCGTGGGTAATCTCCAATACGTTACACAGCACTATTGGCGCGGACTTGGTAAGGGACCCTTGTTTGGTGAAGCCCCTGCCTTTGAACCGACTATTTCGCTCTCTAACAAAAATTGGAACATGGGCCTGTTTGCCGCCGGCTCTTTCGACGGCATTTACAAAGCCATCATACCCTGGATTTCGTTCTCGCCCGTGAAGAATTTATGGATTGGTGTCTGGGACATCTACTCGCCTGGCAAGAAGTTGTGGACGAGTGAGGCCAAGCCTTTCGATTTCGGGTTGACTACCTCTAACCACTTCGTGGATGCGGTGGTGTCCTATCAATTGCCTTGGTTCCCGCTCTCCTTGAAGTGGACCACCCTGGTTGCCGGAAAAGACCCTAACGCCGAGGGAAAACGAAACTTTACCACCTACACCGAGCTCTCCTACACGCATCGTTGGAACGATTTCAGCGTTTGGGGAGGGGTTGGCATTACACCCTGGAAGGGCTTGTATTATGGTAAGAAGGGGGGTGTAAACAATCTGGAGCTGAAGTTGCAGTACAATATCCGGCTTTATGAGCCAATCACGATGCCCCTGTTTACGAAAATCGCTTACAACCCGCTATCCGAGCAATTTCATTTTTTAGTGGGCGCTAACTTGATCATTCCCTACACGTTTAAATAAATAAAAATCAGAGCAATGGAAACAACATCGTACAAAGGAACAGATAAGGTGCTTATTGGCTTTATCCTGGCCGTTTTAACTTTCTGGCTTTTCGCCAACTCGATGATGAACGTTTCGCCCGTGATGACCGAAGCGCTGGGTATAGATGCAAACACGATGAATATCGCCGTATCGCTTGCTGCACTCTTCTCCGGAATCTTCATCGTCGTGATAGGCGGCTTGGCCGACAGTATAGGACGGGTAAAAATTTTCAAAATAGGATTGTATCTGGCAATTGCCGGCTCGCTCTTGGTGGGGCTATCGCCCAAAGGAGACCTTGCGGTGCCGATGCTGTTAGTGGGGAGGGCCCTGCAAGGATTTTCTGCTGCTTTCGTGATGCCCACGAGCCTGGGGATGATCAAGATCTTCTGGGATGGCAAAGAGCGTCAGCGTGCCATTAGCCTGTGGTCAATCGGTACGTTCGGCGGATCAGGGTTAAGTTCACTCACGGGGGGCATTATCGCGTCTAACCTGGGATGGAGATGGATTTTCTTCTTCGCCATTATCGTGGCGGTTATTGCCCTGTATTTAACGAAAGAATTGCCCGAAAACAGACGGGAAGGTGCTGGCAAATACAAGATCGACTGGGCGGGAATTGTTATGTTCATGATAGCGATGGTTGCCTTGCAGGTTTTTATAACCAACGGAAATAAATTTGGTTGGACAAGCTGGATTACCATTGTTTTGTTAGCTATTGCCCTCGTGTTTGGATACCTGTTCATCCGGATTGAAATGAAGGTACCTTTCGCGTTCGTGGATTTGGGACTGTTCAAAAATAAGGTGTTTACTGGTGCCACGTTGGCCAACTTTTTCATTAACGGGACAGCAGGCTTGCTTATCGTATCGCTCACTCTTATGCAGCGAGGCGCACAGTTTTCGGCTATGGAAGCCGGTTTGCTCACGTTAGGATTTGCTATCACCGTAATTTTGTTTATTCGCTTAGGTGAAAAGTTGCTGCAGAAGTTCGGAGCAAAGAAACCAATTATATGGGGGGCGTTAATCATAAGTGCAGCCATCATATTGCTGATGCAGACGCAGATAATGACCGGACAGTATGTTGTGTTGGCGGTGGTAGCCTATTCACTTTTTGGGTTGGGTTTGGCCTTCTTTGCCACTCCCGCTACCGATGCTGCCCTCTCTAACTTGCCTGATAGCCAAGCGGGTAGTGGTGCTGGGATTTTCAAGATGGCATCATCGCTCGGGACGAGCTTCGGGGTTGCCATAGCGGCGGGAATTTACACGGCCGTCTCTTCCAGGGCAGAGCCAATCGCTTGGTTGAACAAGATTATACATTTCACAGGCAGGCAAGACAACGTGGCTATCCGTCAAGGCGCGATGCTGGGATTGGCTTTCTGCCTGCTCCTGGCTATTCTGGTAATCATCACGGTGGTAAAACTTATACCGGATAAGAAAAAGAAGGAAAGTGTGAGCTAATTAAACTGACTGTTTTTTCAAAATAATCTATTTTTTGGGAATTAAAAAGTCTATAACAAAGGTCATTTTAACAAAAAACCTTAACACGAAAGTAATTTAAAACAGCCAATTTATAAACCTCACCTAACTCCCCATTCGGGGGGGCTAAGGTTTTATTTTTAGTATTATGACAACAAATTCTGTTCAGTACAAGGGAAATGACAAACTCCTTTTTGGCATTATCCTGGGTGTATTAGCCTTCTGGCTTTTTGCCCAAACTACGCTCAATATCAACGTGGATATGGCGAAGGATTTGGGTATGGAAACATCGATGATGAATATCGCTGTGTCGATCACATCTCTATTCTCGGGTATTTTCATCGTAGTCTTCGGCGGTCTGGCCGATAAAATCGGCCGCATGAAAATGGTAAAGTGGGGATTTTATTTTAGTATTATCGGCTCACTATTGGTAGGATTCACCCCCGTTGGTGGCGCGGCAAGTCCAGTACTGATTTTAGGTCGTATTTTTCAAGGACTTTCAGGGGCAGCTATCATGCCTGCCAGTCTGGCGCTGGTGAAAGCCTACTGGGAAGGTCCAGAGCGACAGCGCGCCATTAGCCTTTGGTCGATGGGTTCGTGGGGCGGTTCCGGTTTTGCGGCGCTTTTTGGTGGATTGATGGTAGGCATCGGTTGGCGTTATATTTTCTTTGCCGCAGCAGCTATATCCCTTATAGGATTGCTGATGATAAAAGATACGCCTGAAAGTAAGGCAGAAATCACCGACGATCATAAAACGGACTTTGCCGGGATTATCACATTCATGTTGTCGATGATTGGTTTGCAACTTTTGGTAACCAAAGGTTCTGAGTTCGGCTGGACAAGCCCGCTGGGACTTACCCTTATCGCGCTAACGGTAATATTCGCGTTGCTGTTTTTTAAAATTGAAAAAGGGAAAGAGGGTGCGTTTATCGACTTCCGTTTGTTTAAAAACTTAACCTTCACGGGTGCTACCATTTCTAACTTCATGCTCAACGGAACAGCTGGCATGCTAATCGTTTCGCTAGCGTTGTTGCAAGTGGGTGGCAACCTCACGGCAAAAGAAGCGGGACTACTTACGCTTGGTTATGCCATTTCTATCGTGTTGTTTATCCGCGTGGGAGAAAAGTTGTTGCAACGCTTCGGTGCCCGTAAACCGATGATTTGGGGGTCGCTTATCGTGGGCATTGCCATCATTCTACTGATGTTTACCAACGTGATGACCGGTACCTACAAGATCCTGGCGATTATTTCCTACACGCTCTTTGGGGTCGGGCTGGCATTCTACGCCACGCCTTCTACCGATGCAGCGCTCTCTAATCTTCCTGAATCGCAGGCCGGATCTGGCTCGGGGATTTACAAAATGGCATCATCCCTCGGTGCGGCATTTGGTGTTGCCATTTCCGCCGGAGTTTTCGCGACACTCAACGTGGGGCAAAACATCACCTGGATGGAAGGGGTTATTCCCTTCGTGGGCAGGCAGGACAACGTGGTGATCCGACAAGCGGCAACCATCGCCTTGGGTGTCAACCTGCTGATGATTGTAATGGCGATTGTTAGTATCATGATTACTATCCCGAAGTCAGCGGGGAAGCTGAAAAAAGATAAGTAAACCATGTATTAATAAATATGTTCGTGCCTTGGTGGTGAAATTCTGCCAAGGCACTGTTTTTTATATATGCAGCATTAAAACACTATAACAATTAATGTTATTTAACACAACGTCTATTGCTTTTATTATTGCATCGCCTATCTTTGCATCGTCATCCGATATAACGTGTAACAATATAACGAGTAGCGATAATGATGAATGAAACAAATATTGTATTGACTGAAGCAGTGTTTTATATTCTGCTTGTTCTGCACAAACCATTACATGGCTATGGTATTATGCAGGAAACTGAAATTATGACCGGAGGTAGATTAAAACTCTCCGCGGGAACGCTGTATGGTGCTTTGTCTTCTCTACTTGATAAAAAATGGATTGTAGAGTTGCCAGTAGAAGAAGGTAGTCGCAGGAAAGAGTATGAGATTACTTCGCTTGGTAAAGAGGTGGCAAAGATTGAATTAAGCCGTTTAGAAGAATTGGTCAGAAACGGTAATAATATTATAAAACGATAATTTTTCTTGAAACAGCTATTTTGAGATAACGCTCAATTGCAAGTATAAATCGATGGCAGGTTCTATATATTCTTAAAAAATTAAATATAAAGAGATGAAAAAGACGGTTTACAGAATATTCTTTGTTTGGGAATATGACAAAGAAGAAAAATGGCTGAATAAGATGTCCGCTGAGGGGTGGCAGCTGATTAAAGGTAGCTCATTCAGGTATCTTTTTGAAAAGGGAGAGCCTAATGAATACGAGTACAAATTAGAATTACTGGATGAAGAACCCGACACGCTTAAAAGTAAAAACTATATTGACTTCCTAAAAGAGGCCAATATTGAAAATGTTGGGAAATGTAGAAATTGGATTTTTCTACGGAAAAAAACGGTCGACGGTGGGTTTTCATCGGAAAATAAAACCTTAAGCCATATCATTCACTCTCTGCGTGTAGAAGAAATTTATAACGCGAGCAGGAACATGTTACTTTTATTAATGGCGATTGGTTTTATTGGAAATTTGATTATTAGCTACCTCCCGGAATCTGATATAACCAGTTTTTTTAATGGATTTTTCACAGGACTAGGTACATCTGCAGCAGTAGTTGCTTTAATATTATTGCCGATTATGCGGCGTAATTTTAAAAAAATCAAAAACTACATTCGTGAATTATACATAATAGAAGGGGTATAGGAAAAAGGTTCCATACACCGAAACATTAAAAAAATAATCGTATGAAAATCAAAAGAATCGGCTTTTTAGCTACACTAGTTTTTACAACTATGATGGTAAATGCACAACAATTTGTTGGTGATTGGAAAGGAGCTATTTCTGTTCAAGGAATAGAGTTGGAGCTTGTTTTCCATATCACGGAAGAGGGTGGCACTTACGCTACTACGCTGGATGTTCCCATGCAAGGTGCAGCAGGAATTCCGGTAGAAAAAACTGAAGTTGACGGCAATACATTAACCCTTGATATGGCAGCCTTGCAAGCTACCTATGAAGGCACTTTGAACGCCGAGAGTATTGAAGGTACTTTCAAACAGATGGGACAGAAGTTTCCGTTGACATTAAATAAGTTTGAAAGCAAACTGCCCGGAAATCCTGATTTGGTGTCGTCTGATGAAGATTTACAGAAACTTGTGTCCTATGACACGGGTAATTACAAGTACAAAGTGGAAGACTATTTTTCACGTCCAAAGGCCAGTTCATTTCAACTATCGCCCGATGGCAAATACATGTCTTACCTCGAAAAGGAGGATGGAAGCACTAAACGCCACGTGTACGTGAAGGAGATTTCCACAGGAAAGGTTACCCGTATTTTGGAAGAGAAAGATGAGTTAATTCGCGGCTATGTTTGGAAAAATAACGAGCGACTGCTTTATATGATGGACCAAGGTGGAAACGAGCAGTATCATATTCACGCGGTAAATATTGACGGGACAAACAACGTCGATTTAACACCGTATGAGGGAGTACAGGCTACTATTATCAGCATTTTAAAGGATCAGAAAGATTACGTTATTGTTCAAATGAACAAAAATAACAGGCAAGTTTTTGAGCCCTACAAACTGAATATCGTTACCGGAGATATTGAGCAACTTTATGAAAATAAAGATATTGCTAACCCTATCCAAGGATACGATTTTGATAAAGATGGCAACTTGCGTGGTTATAACCGATTGGTAAATGGTGTGGAGTCGGAGCAGTGGTATAAAGACTTAGAGACTGGTGAATTTAAACTTGTAAAACAGATGAAATGGTACGACACTTTCGGGATTTTGGGATTTAATTACGCGGGTAATAACCCCGATGAAGCTTATGTAATTACCAATCTTGATTCGGACAAAGCACGTATTGTGTTGTATGACTTCATGAAGAATACCATTGTACAGGAAATCTTCTCTAATTTTGATTACGATGTGTCAGGTATGAGCCGCAGCCGCAAGCGAAACTATGAAATCGACTATTTTGCTTACAATGGCGAAAAGTATGTTATTACGCCGGTTAGCGATTTCTTTAAAAGTTTTACCAAACAGATGGAGACGGAGTTTCCCGGAAAAGAGTTCTATGTTGTTGACGCGGATGACGATGAAAACACCTTCCTGATTGTTGTCCAAAGCGATAAGCTGTACGGTACATATTATCAATATGATAATAAAACCAAACAGTTCTCGCTGCTTTATGATTTAATGCCGCAGTTAAAAGAGGCTGATATGGCAGAAATGCGTCCGATTACATTCACAAGTCGCGACGGACTTACTATTCACGGCTATATCACATTGCCTAAAGAGGCTTTGGCAGGTGAAAAAGTGCCGCTGGTAGTAAATCCGCATGGTGGTCCGCAAGGAATTCGTGACGAATGGGGTTTCAATCCTGAAACACAGCTTTTTGCCAGTCGCGGCTATGCTACGCTTCAAGTAAACTTCCGTATATCAGGCGGTTATGGAAAAGAGTTCCTGAAAGCGGGCTTCAAGCAAGTGGGAAGAAAAGTGATGGACGATGTGGAAGATGGTGTAAAACATGTGATCGAGCAGGGCTGGGTGGATAAAGACAAAATCGCCATCTACGGCGGAAGCCACGGCGGATATGCTACTCTTATGGGATTGGTAAAAACACCTGATCTCTATGCTTGCGGGGTAGATTACGTGGGAGTGTCGAATATTTTTACCTTTATGAATTCCATTCCTGAATATTGGAAACCCTATTTGGATATGCTGAAAGAGATCTGGTACGATGTCGATAATGAAGAAGAGGCTGCCATAGCAAGAGATGTTTCGCCAGCGTATCAGATTGATAAAATAAAATCACCACTCTTTGTAGTGCAGGGTGCCAATGACCCGCGCGTAAATATCAACGAAAGTGACCAAATAGTGGAGCAACTTCGCATGAAAGGGGTAGATGTACCCTATATGGTAAAATATAACGAAGGACATGGCTTTGCACACGAAGAAAACAGCATCGATTTCTATAAAGCCATGATGGGATTTTTAGCGAAGTATTTGAAGTAAAACCTTATTCAAGAGGAGGGAATGGAACGGGCTTGAGGGTTATTAGCAAAATAGCTAAAATAAAACCCCTTTTCAGCTCTTCTCTAATGGGAGAGAGACCGAAGTGACATAATATGAAACGCGGGAGTGTCAATTCAATAGATACTCCCCGTTTTTTTTGATGATTTATTGGAAAAAGTAGTATCTTTACGATTGCAGATAACCCTCGAAAATCCAACAAATTTTAAGTGGAGTTGTTTCATGAGGAGGGGGTAAGCAAATTGGGAATCAATTAATTAAATGAAATTCAGGTGAAACAGGCGTTATACATTATATCCGTTTTAATCGCTGTTTTGTCAGTCATCGCGACTTCATTTGGACTGTTTTATTCTGATGGAGGTGAAGCGTATACTTTTATCAATCAATATGGCGATGCTGTAACAATTTTCGGGAATGGATTGTATAAACATGATTCGCTGTTTATGGCTCCAATATTTAAAGGAACAGATTGTGCCATACTGTTCATCGGTGTTCCTGCATTAATAATCGCCCTGCTATTGGATTATCGGAGAAACAGTACAGGTACAAAGCTGTTTTTAACGGCAATCCTTGCACTATTTGCGTACTACTCGACAAGTGTAGCCTTTGGGGTTACCTACAATTTCTTACATTTGATTTACATAGGGTTATTCGGGTTAAGTTTCTTCGGATTGATTATCGGCATATCTCAAATTCAATTCAATAATAAGATTACCCTTTCCCGAAAAGGCATCAATATATTTTTAATTATTTCCGGAATTGCTCTGTTTGTCGCCTGGTTGCCGGATATTTTAGCATCGCTCGCTAACGGCAGGTCATTGGCATTAATTGAAGTATACACAACAGAAATCACCTACGTGCTGGATATGGGGTTAATATCTCCCCTCTGCTTTGTTTGTATCTATTTGCTAAACAAGGAGAAGAGGCTGGGATATATCTTACTGGCCATCATGCTGACCGTTGGTATATTCGTGGGGTTCATGGTTATCGTACAAACGTTGTTCCAAATCCATTATGACATAGCGTTACCAGCGGCAGCGTTGATCACGAAAGTTGGAATATTTTCACTGCTGGCCATCGTGGCTTTTTATTTCGAAGTGAAATTGTTTAAGGCGATAAAGCAAAGCGCGAATCCCTGAAAAGAAAAAAAGTATCTTTACGATTGCAAGTAACTCCATCACTTCTGCGGCAATCCCACGTAATTTGAGTGGATTAGAGAGAGTTTGCGAGGGTGTAGGTGAGTTGTTCGTAAGTTTACGTCTGGTACAGGTGAACAACGAAGTGAATTTGAACTATAATAATGGAAAAAATGAAGAAATTGTAGTTGTCTTTATAAAAACATTCTTAAGCATTTATTTTAAATGATAACGACAAAACAGAAGATGTGTAATTATGAGCAACGCCAAAATATCCATCCGTTTTTTTGATGACCGCGAGGTGCGTGCTGTTTGGGACGAGGAAAGTGAATAAATTTTGAAAATATAAACTATCAAACCCATAAAAACTCAAAACATTATGAACGAAAAATTATTAGCCGGAGTTGCAAAACTTCAACCCGAAATGAAGGAGTGGATGGACTACATGCACCAAAATCCAGAACTGAACATGGATACGCCAAACACGGCGAAATACATTGCCGATAAACTGAAATCGTGGGGTTACGATGTGGTGGAAGGCGTTGGCGGAACGGGTGTAGTAGGTTCTTTGACTGTGGGTGACGGAAAGAAATCCATTGGTATGCGTGCCGACTTCGATGCGCTGCCCATCCTTGAAGACAACGATCTGCCCTACAAGAGCAAGGTTGAGGGCTGGTCGCACCTTTGCGGACATGATGCTCATGCCACGATGTTGCTTGGCGCGGGAAAATATTTGGCGGAGACCAAAAACTTCAATGGTACGGTTCGGCTGATTTTCCAACCGGGTGAGGAGACGATGGAAGGTGCGCCGGCCATGGTCGCCGATGGGCTGTTCGAGCGTTTTCCCGTGGACGCGGTGTATGGGATGCACAATATGCCGGGTTTGCCGTTAGGCAAATTTCACTTCCGCGAGGGCGAAACGATGGCTGCCGTGGATAACTGGGAGATTGAACTGACGGGCAAAGGTTCGCACGGTTCCATGCCGGAGTTGAGCATCGACCCGCTGGTGTGCGGGGCTTCGCTGGTAATGGCGCTGCAAACTATCGTGAGCCGTAACGTGTCGCCCTGGAAAAATTCGGTGGTCAACGTGGGTGCATTTCAATCGGGTGTAGCGGGCAACGCTGTTCCGCAGAAAGCTATCTTGCGGTTGAGCATCCGCAATATGGAGTCCGACCTTCGCACGATGGTGCTTGACAAAATCCGCACGATTACCAAAGCGCAAGCCGAAGCGTTCAACTGCGCATACGAAATCCGCGAAGGCGTGGCAGGAGCAGTACTGGTCAACACGCCCGAAAACACGCGATGGGCGGTTAACGTGGCAAAAGCCACCTTCGGTGAAGAGAGTGTGGTGGAAAACATGCATCCTTACATGGGCAGTGAAGACTTTGCCTTCATGCTGAAAGAGAAAGACGGGACTTACTGCATGATTGGCAACGGCGACACCTTTATGGTACACCATCCAAAATATGTGTTCAACCAAGATATGCTTAGCCGTGGCGCCACCTACTGGGTTGCTCTAACGGAAGACTACTTGAAGTAACAGTTAACGGGGGAGTTACCCTTTTTTATAGTATCAATGCTGAATCGGTTTAGGTTATAGAAAACAATTAACCTGAATAAGAATAATCTATTGATTCTCTGAAACTGTTTGTCAGTCTGGGTTTGTAATAATCCAGACTGATTTTTTTGTTCGCGTTATTAAGTTTCATTCTAAATAGCGCAAACTATTTTATATCTGCTTCGTTAAAGTGAATAGAACTATTCCGTTAAGCCAAATGGGCAGAGGGCAAGTGTACTTGGGCTATGCCATGGCGAGGAATAGTCTAACTTTAGTGAACTATTCCGTTAAGCCAAATGAGCAGAGGGCAAGTTCACTTGGACTATGCCATGGCGAGGAATAGTCTAACTTTAGTGAACAATTAAATTTTCAATTATGAAGGCTATTAAGTACATCTTTTTGGTAGTAATTATTGCAGCTTCTGTGATTGGCTGCAATCATTCGAAAGCAAAAAACAACAGTAATAACAATTTAATAAATAGAGAAACTATGAAATTCGAAAAAGTAGCATTACCCTATGCAACCGATGCCTTAGAGCCGGTTATCAGTAAAGCAACCGTTGAACTCCATTATGGCAAGCACCATCAGGCCTACGTGGATAACCTGAATAAATTGGTGGTTGGGACAGAGTTTGAAAATGCCGATTTGGAAACCATCGTGAAAAAAAGCGATGGAGCGATTTTCAACAACGCCGGGCAGACCCTTAACCACAACATTTATTTCACCTCATTTAAGCCGAACGTTGGTGGTGAACCCAAGGGGAAATTAGCTGACGCGATAAACGCGCAATTCGGCTCTTTCGAAAAATTCAAAGAAGAGTTTAACGCGGCCGGAGTTTCAGTTTTCGGTTCCGGTTGGGTGTGGTTGGCTAAAGATGCCGATGGAAAACTGTATATCGAGAAAGAGAGCAATGCCGGAAATCCTATAACAAAAGGGTTAACGCCGATTTTAGGGTTCGATGTTTGGGAGCACTCCTACTACCTCGATTATCAAAATCGCCGTGGTGACCACTTGAAAGAGATCTGGAAAATTATCGATTGGGAAACAGTTGGCAAGCGCTATTAACAGGTGGAGTATTTCATAATCCGTGTAAGTTCATACAGCGAGGTAAAGGAACGTTCAAACCGCTTCGGGCGAAATGTTTCATAATCGGTGTAAATTCATTAATAAAGGGTTGAGGTCCAGGCTTCAACCTTTTTTTTTGGTTTTTAGTTAAAACCCTATGTTTTTATCGGGCAAAGGTGATGAGCTGAATGGGTTTGTGGTCGGGAAGTCATTTTCGCGGAAAAAAATAAAGTTGAACTTAGGAGGAAGCTATTGAACCGTACTATTAAAAAACAATTTATCTTTGTCAATAACTCCATGTAATAATCAAAGCTATGCGTACATTAGTCGGCAAGGCCGCTTCCGTACTCTCTATTATATTAAAAGGGCTTGGGCAGATCATGCTCCAAGAAAATAGCGTTACCGGCTTGCTGTTTCTTATCGGTATTTTTTACGGCTCGATTGCCATGGGCTTGGCCGCGCTGTTGGCAACCATATGCGGAACGGTCACTGCCGACCTGCTGAAATACGATAAAGCCGAAATCACCCAGGGCCTATACGGCTTTAGCGCGGCTTTGGTCGGTGTCGCGGTCATGTTGTTCCTTAAACCCGTGTTTTTGTCCTGGGTGGTTATCGTCATAGGATCAGTTTTAGCGGCCATACTGCAACACTTCTTCATTAAACGGAAAATCCCCGCGTTTACCCTGCCGTTTGTCTTGGTAACCTGGTTGGTGCTGTTTGTGTTCAAGCACTTTGGTAAAGATCTGTTGGCGCTGCCCACGCCCGTTATCCTTCACGCGAGCGACTCATTGGCCGAAGGTTTTAAAAGTTTTGGACAGGTCATGTTTCAGAATAACCTGGTGTCGGGGTTGCTGTTCTTTTTAGCAGTATTCATTAGCTCGCCCATCGCGGCATTGTACGGGCTTGCAGCAGCCATTGTCTCCGCCATAATTGCGTTCATTTTTTCTGCCCCCATCGATGACATCAACCTGGGGTTGTATGGCTTTAACGCGGTGTTATGCGCGATAGTATTTGCAGGCGATAAGGTCAGGGATGGCATTTGGGTCTTGGTTGCCGTGGTTTTTGCCCTTGGCGTTAGCCTGTTGTTGATACATCTCAACATTCCGCAACTCACCTTCCCGTTTGTCTTGGCAACCTGGATTACCCTGTTTCTGAAAGGCAAACTGAATCGTGCGAAGGGGTAAAAAGCGGCCTGCTTTTACTCTTACATTGGAATCAAACGAATGGCTTTAAACCCTATCAATCGTGAACGGGACGGTGTCAGAAAACTTAAGTGAAACTGACGTTAATCAAGCTCAAAGACGACTCTATAATGGCTGTTTTTCTTTAAATCTTTATTGTAAATAAGCAGGAAGTTCTCGTCAAAAGCAATGTCCAAATTTGAGCTGTTCTCAACAAGCCGGGGAGAAAAAATCTGTTCGGGGAAAAAATAGCCTATGGGGATATCTTTCACATGTTCTTCTTTAAAGCCTTTGCCGTTTACCTGGTCAATGGAGAATTTGTCTCCCGTGATTAGCGTAATGGTGCATCTCTTGCCTTTCCGCTTGAAAGTGAACCTGTAATCCCCCAAACCCTCCACCTGCTGTGTACGTGCATTCCATGCAGGGTCACCATAGTACACCACCACATCTCTGTCATAGATAAACCCCACATCATCTATGGTTCTCTCCTCGGCGAGGAGTTCTTTCACCTTTTTCTCAATGATGTCCATGACATTCCTCTCTCCCAAATGGCGAAAATCGGGAATGATCTCCAATAGCTTGGGGTTCCTGCGGTACTCTTGCGTGTACATGTCCTGTCTGTTTAAAAATGCGGCTTCCGCTAGAGTGTGTGTCCCGGGGGAGGAGAGAAAGAACTTCAGAGCCCCCCATCCATTTCGTCCATGCCAGGTTGACACGACATATCCCATCATCGCGGTAGCTCCACCTGAAGACAACCAGGCCGCGGCCATCGACTGCTTAGAATTATCCATGTCACCTATAAGGCAGTTGCCAACGGGAAAATAGATGCGCGGCTTAGATGTTTTGGGCACATAGCGCGGCTCAAATGAGTCGCCATAGAGCAATCCGTTTTTCGAGCGCAGATTGCCTGTCGAAAACGGCATCTCCAAGTTGTACTGAGTGGCATGTGAGGCGGTTATGATGATGTCGGGATCTATCTCCTCCCATTTTTGCAGGAAGGTAGGAAGGGCGTGATACGGGCTTTCCATTTGGAAAAATCGCACGGAATCATTTTGGTATCTTTTTTCTGCCCAACTGCCTCTTTGGGCATCGCTGATGATGGCCATCCGATCAAACCAAATACCCGACTCAATCTCGATGATGGTTGAAAGGGCGGTGCGTAGAACAAAAGGCTCCCTACTTTGGGTGACGATGCGTAGCGCATCTCGTGCCGTGTAGCCGGTAACGATTCCCCATAGGTAGTCGTCATAGATGTCCTCGTCTAATCCCCTGCACATTCTGTTGCCGTCAATCACGAAATTGTCGTCGATGTTTTCCGGTTTGTCCACCACGCAAAGAAAGCGAGGGCCTGTTTTTTTTAAATCGGGCAGCAGTTCGCTAATATCGCTTTTGTAGAACAGCACATCGGCTTTCCTATGCTGCTCTTGTAGTGAGGAAACCACCTCCATCCAGTCACTCTCCTGTTTCAATGCATCGCGTACGGCAATGACATAGCCGTTTGGTTTTGCTTTCGCGGCTACCTCTATCGTGGGCGGTAAGAAAAACAATAAGATGAAAAAAGCGATTTTACCCTTTAGTAAAAAGTTACCTGACACTGTTGATCTTTTCATTGTTAGTCTTTTCTAATCGTTTGAATTGTTCATCAAAAATCTGAGCCTCCTCCTTATTGCCCAACTTCTTGCTTAGCTGGCTCAAAATGGCGTAAAAGTTAACGGGTAGTCGTCTGCTATTCTCCTGTTCTTGTAGTGAATTTACCTGTATGAGGCACTCAGACAAGAGAGAGGCATCTTCGATATGGTCCGCTAGAAATGCGTATACTTCTTTCAGGAATGCCTTGTCGTCGTCTAACAGCTTTAGGTCATTCGCGAACGACAAAAAATGATACATTTTTTGGGCGTCTCCCTCCCTCTTGATTTTAGCCATCTCTATTTTCGTCAAGTAGGCGGAGGAGTTTTTAAGTTCATACCTGTATAGAAGCTCCTGTAAAACCTGCAAGCTATCCGTTGAAGCTTCATTCAACTCGTTCTTAGCAATACGGGGCAACAGGTGGTTTACCGCTTGATTCATGCCGCTGTTTAACTGGTTTTCAAAAAGCAGCAGGTTGCCTTTGAATTGGTTTTTCACTCTTCGCGAGTTGTTTATCACGAACCTGTAGGCACTGGAGTAGGGGTCTACAATGTAGGGGCTCGCGATTTCCCAAATATCTTCGTTTAACAACGACTCCACAGGCAGGCTGGAAAGGAACTCTTTGGTAACTTGTTCCGTCTCTTTGTTTTTGTACGCACCCTGAAGGGCTTTTACATAAGAGCTCACAAGGGCGATACCGCGTTCGCCTGATAGATACCTCTTTTCTAGATGCAGCAAACCACCACCGCTAACTCCTTTTTTCACCTCGCTTATCAAGCTTGCTCCATCTCTAAAGCCTACGATCGAGTGCAGTATTTCTCCATCTGGAGAAACCAACAACAGGGTTGGAACGCCGGGGACATGCTCTTTGTACTTATTGAAAAAATCCAATCCTTTCCCCTTCTCTATATCGTATTGCACGTTGATGAAGTTGGAGTTGAAATATTCACCCACCTCTTTGAGAGGAAACGTGTCGCGTGCCAACATCTTGCAGGGACCGCACCAAACGGCAAAACAGTCCACGAAGATATTTTTTCCTGTGCGTTTCGCCTCCCGGAGGACCTCATCAAAGGGGGCATCCGAAATAAAGCGGATACCTTCATCTTGTTGAGCGTCAATAGATAAGGAAAGGGCAAGATAGAGGAGTATTAATGTTGCTTTTTTCTTGGGATACATTGATTGGACATTAATTTCAGTAAAACTGTTTGTGAAAACTTTATGCCGACTCTATTTTTGTTGTTGAGTCGAAATCAGTTGCGAAATTAATAAAAAATTTCGCGAGAAGCCGTTTTTAGGGGAATACCAACGGGATAAGATTGCTTGATATGTTAAATATTGTTGCAAGTGGCGGATTCCTCCGATGACATTGCAACACTTCACCTAATCGCTTCATCAATATATTGTAGGGAATATGTAAAGCTTGTCACAGCTTTACAATTGTAGCGATGAAACAAGGTGCCTACCTTGGGTAAATATAAAACTCGTTGAACGATGAAGACTAAAATATCCTTTCTGTTGCTGATGGCCGTTTTGTTGGGTTGTGATTTTGCCGATGTAGCTGTAGAAACAGACTTTGAAACGGATTTTGAAATGCGTGCACCCAATCAGGTGCTGATGCTAACGGTCGATTACACGACGAACAGTTTTGAGGGTGGAACGGTGCTGAGTTTTTCAACGCAGACCAAGAATTTCACCGTTACAAACAGGTATGTCCAGCCAAACGACTTTGGAAGCGTTGAGCTCACTTACGAGGAGTTGGGCGAGAAACTTTTCTTCGGTACTATCCATTGGATGGGAACAGGAAAGATGACCTTCCCCGAAAAATTGGCTTCACCTGAAGTGTTTAAGCGAGTAACAACCCAAGATTATGTAATGCCGACCCACGGCTTTGAGGATATTTTTAACCCCAACGACCTTGAACTGAATTACGAAAAAGCGTGGGGTGCCGTTCAGGGGTTGGCAATTACACGAGAGTTCTTAAAGGCTAACCCCAATCAAAAAGTCAAGATGTTCCTTTACACCCCCAGTGTAGGCGTGGGTAACCCGGAGGATTGGTTCTGGGTGATCTACCTGAAGCGATAACCTGAACGTAAAAGGGATGCCAAAAGCGTTTGTTGTTCTATATCAGCATATGGACATCTTTCATAAAACAGAGCATCACACCAACAGTTTTCTTTTCTAAAAACAATCCAAAAATCATTACCTTTACATAGAAATTGAGCTGCAGGGATTTTGGCAAGTTATTTATTCGATTTAAATTCCTTGGTATCGATAAGAGGTAAAATAAGGTTGTGCAAATGCGTTCCCCTGAAAAGCGTAAACAGTACTCCTCGGGTAGTTGAAAGAGAAATTGAATTTACTCCAACTATAAAGTTTTCAGCCAATTCAATCTTTTTCTCTTTAACGAAATCGGAAAAGTTTTCAATATTGTAAATACAGCTTACTTTTGCAGTGCACAGTTCAACTTCTTCACTTCCGCCAAAAACTTCAACCGAAGTAATTACAAACATATTCTTTTGATCAATATTGAAACGATGCTCAATATTAACATTGTATTTATACGGTGTGTTTTCGGGG
The DNA here is from genome assembly GCA_012839475.1 of Petrimonas sp. Taxonomy (GTDB): domain Bacteria; phylum Bacteroidota; class Bacteroidia; order Bacteroidales; family Dysgonomonadaceae; genus Proteiniphilum. The sequence continues at coordinate 20,983 of DUNG01000022.1, forward strand.
ATGACCTTACCATAAGATTTGATTGCAAATTCCAATATTTCAATCCCAACAAACGAGAATACAACATTTTGTTCCATAAATAATTATCAGTTTGATGAATAATGAGCTGAATAATGAACCGATTTGCTGGAAATTAATTGGTCATAATAGCTTTGCGATGGAGTTACTACATATATGATAGATGTTGCTTGAAAGCTTTCCCCTTTTGCTACTTGCTCATCATCTTGAAGGTTTAGTAAATCCACATCTAATGCTATCCCTAAATCGGTTAAAGTATCAATTGTGAAATTGTGAGTTCCACTCAGCCATCTAGTTACTTCCGATGGGTTTGATTTTCCCATCGCATGCATCAAGTCTTTATTCTTCCATCCCTTGGCTTTCATAGCGTCATCAATTTTTGCAGCTATAAGCATACGGTTTTCTACGCGTTTTGCTTCTTGTGAGGATATGGAAGATAAAATATCTGAGATACTGTGTCTTTTTTTGTCTGTTGCTTTCATTTTGTTTTATTTGTGTATGTCATAATTCTATTTCAAAGGATAAGTCGCCTTCGAAATCTTTTGCGTGGAATGAGAAGCGAATTTCTTTATCTGTTATTTTTTCAGTAATTTTCTCTGAAATAGCTCGCATTAAGTAGTTTTCATCTGATAGTTTTTCGCTTTCTTGAAATGCTCTCATATCTTTTGTCTTGGGACCGCCACCACCCAATACAACAATCAATGTGCCGTATCTAATACAGTAAAGTCGTAAATTTTTATCAGGATCGTCATATAAAGCACACACTCCATCGCCCGTAACGCCTTCATGTAGTTTAAAAAAATGTTCACGTGCTCCTGTTTTAGTTCCTATAATTTTTAAACGTTGTATAATGTTTTTTATTTCACTTAAATGTGAATCGAAGTTCTCGTTAATGAACTTTTCAAATAGAGTTGTATCGTCTTTATCTATTATTACAGAATAGATAGATGCTTTGTTTCCGCTTAATTCTTTTATTTTGATTAATTCACATTTCATTTCATACTGGGATTGCAAAGATAACACGTTTTACATATATGTGAAATAAATAAGAACTCTATTTTGTTCATCAATTTGAAATTTAACTTTTAATTTAATAAAAACAGGTTACATTATGCCGAAATTCATTATTTCGGATGCTTGTGCGAAGTCGTTTAGGTCGCCGTTGTTTTCTAAAATGGATTTATCTAGCTTGCCTGCAAGCGTGAGAATATCTTGATAGCGTCTGTTTTTGTAGCAGGTTTCAAATCCGAAAATAAGTGCTTCTTTTCTAACTACTCTGGTTTTTTTCCTGTCGGTTTGTGCCTGAATTAGTAGGGCTTCAAACTCCCGCGTCAGTTGTTTTTCTCGTTTTTCAACCAACTGATTTTGAAGCACGTGCACCCAATCAGGTGCTGATGCTTACGGCCGATTACACGACGAACCCCAATCACAAGGGCATTTTCTTGTTAACCGACAATTAAACTGGCAGGGATAATGCGTTGTATATAGATTATATCATCATGCATCGAAATATCCTCTAATGCAGAGTCGGAATAACGAATTTGACACATGGTACAGGAAAATCAAAAGTTAAACGACTCTTTCATATTGCAGCTATAATCATCGCTTAAATCATCCAATAATTTTGAAAACACCTCTTCGTGTGAGGGGGCATTTTCAATTCCTTCCGGTTTGGGATATTGGAGAGTTACGGTTCTTTTATTTTGGAGCTCTTGCACTATCTTTAAACTTCCTTGAAAAAAATCCATCTAATCGCCGTAGGTTGGGATGGTCTCGAAAATGTGTTAGGCGCGTGATTTTTGTTTAAATGAACTTTACCCATTTTGGAATACTACAAATAAATCGGGGAATATGAACGTTGTTTTAGGTATGTCAGGGAGAAAGAGTTATAGGAAATGGCTGTTTGCTCTAATAGGGTTATTTATGCTGGCACAAGCGGTATCGGTCGCACAGACAAACCGACAGACCGTTAGAGGAAAAGTGTATGATAGCGATTCGCATGAGCCGCTTGTCGGTGCAACGGTTATCGTACTGGAAAGCGATCCCATATTGGGAGCTTCAAGCACCATGGATGGGGAGTTTCATATTGATGGAGTGCCCATGGGGCGGTATGATCTGAGCGTCTCTTACGTGGGATACGAGACGAAGTTGGTTCCCGCTGTTATGGTTACGGCCGGTAAAGAGGTGGTGTTGCAGATTCCCTTGCGGCAGAGCATCATAGAGATGGGTGAAGTGGTGATTAGTGCCGACGCAGGTAAAGAGAAGCCGCAAAACAGCATGGCCTATATCAGTGCACGAACCTTTTCGGTGGAGGAGACCCAAAGATACGCTGGGGGCTTGGATGATCCGGCACGTATGGTGGCCTCTTTTGCCGGGGTTACTACCAGTACCCCGCAGGATAATGCCATATTTGTCCGGGGTAACGCGCCACAGGGTGTTGCCTGGCGACTTGAGGGCGTTGAGATACCTACACCTCACCATTTCGTGGGGGCCAATGTAACGGGTGGCGGAATTGTAACCCTGTTCAGCAGTCAGATAATGGCCAATTCCGACTTTTATACCGCCGCCTTTCCGGCAGAGTATGGTAACGCGTTGGCGGCCGTTTTTGACATGAAATTTAGAACCGGGAATAACAGCAATTATGAACATGTGGTACAGGTGGGTATGCTCGGAATAGATGTAGCCTCGGAGGGACCGTTCTCTAAAAAGTATGACGGCTCTTACCTGTTTAACTACCGTTACTCCACGTTTGGATTGCTTACCGATTTGAAGATAGTTGATACAACTCAGAAGTTTAAATATCAAGACCTTTCTTTTAAGTTTAACTTTCCTACCCGCCATATAGGCACTTTTTCGCTCTGGGGTATCGGAGGTGTAGACAGGGCTATCCAGCCGTTGCTGGAAGACAAGAGCAAGTGGAAATACGATTTTGATCGTGCGAAATTCACTTGGGATACCTACCAAGGTACTTTGGGATTAGGGCATAAAATAGTTACCGGCTCAAACAGTTATATTCATTCTACAGCAGCATTTTCGGGAATACGTAACGATATGTTGATGGAGGCTGCCCATGAAGATCTTACTTTATACCCTGTATTTCACAAGATAGATGATAACGGTACCTTTACGCTTACCTCTGCACTCAATCATAAGTTTAACGCACAAGCCACCACACGTGCCGGATTTACTTATAAGTACATGTTGTTCGATATGGACCTGAGTGCCAGTGAAGATGCTTACAGCGGGGATATGTACCAGCCTGTTGCTGAAGAATCGGGTGGTGCCAGCAGCATAGAGGGGTTTGCTCAGTTACGATATCGAATTACGCCGGAACTGACATTAAATGGTGGACTGCACCTGGGGTATTTTAAATTGAATGATGAATTTACCCTTGAGCCACGCTTCGGTTTACGTTGGCAAGTTCACCCAAAGCACTCCTTTAACTTGGGGTATGGAATGCATAGTCGTCCCGAGGATCTTAAGATGTACCTTATGCAATTTGACGGTAAAGCCGTAAACCATTCACTGAAGCTCTCCAAGGCGCATCACGCTGTTCTGGGGTATGACTGGTCTATCAATAAAAAGATGAGGTTAAGCACGGAACTCTATTATCAGCATCTGTACGATATCCCGGGTGAGGAGGGAACATCTTTTTCCCTTATTAATTACAAACAGGATTATCTGCTACATAAGGCTATGGTCAATAACACGATAGGTAGAAACATGGGGGTTGATATCACGTTAGAGCGTTTCCTTAACAACAACTACTACTATCTTTTGACAGCTTCGATTTTCGATTCCAAATATAAGGGTGGCGACAACAAGTGGCACAACACCCGTTATAATAGGAGTTACGCGTTCAATGCCCTCTATGGCAAGGAGTTCTTTTTTAAGAATAATAGTCGCTCTTTGGGATTGAATATACGTGCTAATTTCACCGGGGGAGAGTGCTATTCGCCTGTTTTAGAGGAGGAGAGCCACGCGGTTCGTCGTATCATTACCGATGAGGTGAATGCCTTTTCCAAACAGTTCGATCCGCTCTTGTACTTTGATGCGACAGTAACCTACAGAATCAATCATAGAAAATCTTCCAGCCATATTGCCCTGCAAGTGAAGAATATGCTTGGAGCGGCCCTTCACGGTTCAGCGTTCAGTTATAATCTTGTAACCAACGAGATAGAGTTGGTAAAGACGCGTGTCGTTATCCCGGTGTTGAGTTATAAATATGAGTTTTAATCGTCAATATCGGCAACGTACAAATCGCGACAGATATCGGAGCGAGACGGAAAACTTAGCGTCTCACCGTCAATACCGGTATACGGTAAATAAATCCCGCGGAAACCCTGAAGCTGTTGGCCGGGGTGGTGATCTGCTTGACCTCGGGTTTGCTGTACTTCTTTAATGTCGCAGTCAGAAACAGGTGTAGGTTGTCATCTTTCATCGGGTAAAACTCCAGGCCACCCTGATAGTTCCACGAGGTGAGGCAGTTGCCGCTATCCACGTGGCTGTTCTTTTTATATATCGAAAAGTTATTGTAAAAACACTTCAACAGGATATTCCATCGCGGTTGAAACCGGTAATTGAGTTCTCCCAACAGTGTGAAGTACTCCACGTTCTCGACCATGGCCTCGGGGGTGGCTGTAGCACCCCTGATCGCGCCCAGGTAATCAATATCGGAACGTTGATACAGGACATCAACGTAGATACGCCAGGTATCGGAACGCCATTTTTGTCCCCCGCTCAACATAAACAGCGTTTTACCCTTCGCGGGTGAGGTGACGTTGGCCCCGTATCGAAGTTGCAGGGCGTTATCAAAGTAGTTGCTGTTCCAGCCAAGGGAGTAGTATAGGGGAACGGAAGGGGCTTCCACCCGTGTGACGTGCGACGTGCCGGAGCTTTCCGCCAGTGTTCCGATGGCATCTTCCACTGTACCCCACCGGTTGTTGACTACCTGAAAGGTGAACTCCTGGTTTGGCCTGGGGGTGAACGCCACCTGTAACCCGTTAAGGTAGCAGTTGACAAGGTTGTTGATCCCGCTGTAGTCATATACTTCCACGGGGTACTTGTTGTACTCGAAGCCCCCTATCGTGAGGGCTTGCTTGCCGGCGGTTACCGAAAAGCGCTTGTTGAACCGGTACCTCAAGTAGGCATAGTCGATGCTGTTGGGTAGGTTCTCCTTCGTGAAAATGGGCGACACCTTGTTGAGTCGCTGCAGGTACTTGTACGACAGCTTGGGTGTAACCTCTCCCGCTATATCGATGATTACCTGATCGAACCGGAATCCCCCATCGTTGAACGTTAAAGGTGATCCGACGAACTCGTTGTGGTACGCCGAGCGCATATGGAGGGAGATGCTGACCGGTGATAACGAGTTGGTTTCACCGGCTGATAATGTAAGCAGCGACAAGCCCGCTTCACTGGTAGATTGTTCGAGTAGCAACGAGTTCTGTTCACCAGCCGGTTGAGCGAGCATTGGTGAGTTTTGTTCGTTGGCTGGTTGCACGAGTACTGACGACGTCTGTTTGTCGATCGACCGTGCAAGCAGTAACGAGCCGTTGAGGTAACAGGAGAAACAGGCTAAAATCAGCAGGACAACAAGGGGCTTAATTCTGTTCATAGCGTTTGAATTTTAATCTTCGCTTAGCCATGTGATGGCTTTCAATGTTGACTCACCTAAGCTTCACGAAGGTGAGCTTATATTTCTTGTACTTTGTTTGCAAAATTAAAATAAAATTGTAATATTGCACAATTATTAGCATAAGCTTTACTTCAAAACAGCAGAGAAACATGCGTAAAAGGAAAATTATACAGTTGTTGGTCTCGCTTTTCATCCTTATTGCTGTAGGATGGATAGTGAGTTACTACGTGAATACCGTGGGAAGTTTACGTGCTGAGAGCGGGCTTTCGGCGCAACAGGTTTTCGAACCGTTCGTGCATCCCGATTTGACGTTCGACCTGGCGGATGAACCGTTCCCCGCCGAGGGGCAGTACTGTTTAGCCTGCCACCAGGGGATAGAACCGGCGCGACCCATCGGTTCCGAGATGATGCAGCAGATACTGCAAAAAGGGGAGGCGCTTGGCGACCCCAACGGCTGCGTGATCTGTCACGGTGGTACACCTACCGAGCTGGTTAACAAGGATAGGGCCCACAGCGGCGTTCCCAAAGGGAGCTTGCTGACGTCGTTCACGCCTGTTCCCGCGGCCTTGCAGGTGAATGCCAACACCTGCGCGCAGTGCCACGAGGATCACGCCTATAGTGTCCGTCTTTCCATGATGAACAGCGACGCGGGAAAGATGAAGGCGATCTCGTGGAGCTTCGGTATCGGCACCGAGAATTACGACCATGTTTACGCCAATAGCGACCTGAGCGATACCGATGGTTCAACCCCCCGATTTGGCACCCAACAGTACATCGATTACATGAAGGAGATGGCCGCCACCTTCCCGGGGCAGTTCCCCGCGGAGCTTAAAGAGATACCCTCCGTTTCGGCAGATGAGATAAAGGCGCGGCCCGAGCTGGCGGCGTTTACCTACCTGCGCAATTGTAACGCCTGTCACTTGAGCAACAAGGGGCATCAAGATAGGGGGCATTACCGGGGCATGGGATGTGCCGCCTGCCATAACCTCTACAGCAACGAGGGCTTCTACGAGGGGGGCGACCCGGAAATCCCGAAAGATAAGCCGGGACACGTGTTAGTACACTCCATGCAGGGTACCAGAAAGTCGGCCATCCGCTTTAATGAGCACGAGCTTAGCGGAGTACAACTCAACACTTGCGCCGCCTGCCACGCGGCCGGTCGCCGGATAGGACATGCATATCAAGGGTTGATGGCCCTGGACGATTCGTACAACCGGGGACCTTTCGACGAGAAGGGGCTGCCGCAGCAGAGTAACGCGGGTTACGTGTTCAAGTACATGGCGGGCGATGTACACCGTCAGATAGAGAAGGATGGGGTGATGGTGCCGGGCTTGCTATGCCAGGATTGCCATACCACCAACTCCATGCACGGCAGTGGCAACATCGAGGCAACCACGCTGGCAGCTATCGAGATCGAGTGCGCCGATTGTCACGGTACACCCACCCACTACCCGTGGGAGCTGCCGCTGGGCTACGGTGACGAGTTCGGGAAAGAGCTCGACATGAAGCAGCCCAGGGGAGTGGCCGACGAGCCGCTGGAGGTGACAAAGAAGTTTGGCATCACCCACCCAAAAGAGGATGGCTACCTGCTGTCGGCACGGGGGAACCCGCTGGGTAACGTGGTGCGCAAGGGGGACCGGGTCATCGTTTACTCTGATGGGAGCATGCACGCGTTTGAACTTATAACGCTAAAAGAGATCGCGAGGAGCAAGAGCTGGCAGAACCCGGATGACGCCGAAGTGGCCATGGTGGCTACGACGCACGTCGATAAACTAGAGTGCTATGCCTGCCACTCCACTTGGATGCCGCAATACTACGGTTACAAGTACGTGATCGACTACTCGAAACAATCCGTCGACTGGCTACGTTCGCCGCAACTCGTCAAATCGGACGGTACGACGGCCGATTATAACCAGAACTACGCCATGCAGCCCGGGGCACCCACTTACGGTGACTACAGCCATATCCGCTGGGAGAACGCCCCGCTGGGCGTGAACGGCGAGGGGAGGGTATCCCCCTTGGTCGGCGTGATCCAGACGGTCAGCACCGTGATTAACGAGAAGGGTGAAACCGTTGTCTGGAACAATGTAGCCAAAACGGCGGCCGGCTATAACGCTATCGAGCTGGCACCGCTCAACCCGCACACCACCTCGTTGAAATCGAGGGAGTGCGTGGATTGTCACGGCAACCCTGTGGCAGCCGGGTATGGTATTGATGGTGGTATTTACGACGCGACGCCCGGAACGCCACGGTATGCTGACGTGATCGATGCCAAGGGAAATAACGTCAGCCAATACACCCGAGCCCAAATAGCGGCTATCAGCGAGCTGCACGGCGACTTCATGCAACTGCTCACGGTTCACGGGGAGCAACTGCAAACGATCGACACGCATTGGCCTACCTCAATGCCGCTCACTCAAGCGCAACGCGATCAACTGACCCGCAAAAACTCCTGTGTCGCCTGTCATCAGGATATCCCGAAAGGCACCATCCCGAACAGGATGCTGACTAAGGTGGCCCAAGTAGCCAAGCTCGCCTACAACACTCCCGAGAAGCATACCCGGTTATTGCACAGCAATAACCTGATGATCGCCTGGATAAAGGCGATTGGTGTCGTGCTAATCCTCGTGGTGGTTCCACTGCTTATATGGGGATTCGTAGAGCGGAAAAAGGTGGCCCGTTTCTGTCAGAGGCTGTTGAAGTTCTTAAAGGCCCCCGGTAAAGTGGATTGATTTACTTGATCTCATCGTGCGAGTGACGAAGTAATTGTAAAAAAGTTTGATTTCGTTTTTACACGTGGACAGATTCGCTTGAAGCCTCATTACACAAGTTAACATCAAAGGGTTTGCGCCATTTTCGGTAAAATCTTCAGTCAGGAGTACATTTTTCACGTTAAAATCTTCAACCGAGAGTGCAGTTTTTCACAAAAGAGGCTGCACTCTTTCTTTATACTTTATATAGAGATAGATAGGCCCAAAAACAGACAACCGATCCAAAACGTGAAAATAAGCTTATCGCTTGAGTACAACGCGATCAGTCAGTCAAACCCTCTTATATTATATTATGTAAGTATTTGGGATGGGGTGAGGTCTGTTTGGGTAATAGTATTGGACGGTCTCAAATGTTGCGGAGGTAAGACTCGAACTTACGACCTTTGGGTTATGAGCCCAACGAGCTACCAACTGCTCCACTCCGCGATCTATTTCCCTGTGAAATGGAACTGCAAAGATAGCATTTTATTTTGAGATATCAAAATGTCAGCCAATCTTTTTTATTTGTACCTGAAAAACCCTATTTTTGGGAAAAAATATGCAGTTTATGTCAGACAGTATTGTACTTATACCCACGTATAACGAGAAGGAGAACATCGAAAGTATCATTCGGGCGGTGTTTAACCTGAAAAAAAAATTCCATATTCTGGTTATTGACGATGGTTCACCCGATGGCACGGCCGATATCGTAAAGCGGTTGATGGAGAGCGAGTTCAAGGATAGGTTGTTTATCGAGGAGAGAGCGGGTAAGCTGGGGTTGGGCACAGCCTACATCCACGGCTTTAAATGGGCGTTGAAACGTTCGTACGACTATATCTTCGAGATGGATGCCGATTTCTCACACGATCCCAATGACCTGCCACGGCTCTATGCCGCTTGCCACGATGAGGGGTACGACGTGGCGGTGGGTTCCCGCTACTGCTCGGGCGTGAACGTGGTGAATTGGCCGATGGGTCGCGTGCTGATGTCCTATTTCGCATCGAAGTACGTGCGCTTCATCACCCGTTTTAAAGTACGGGATACCACCGCTGGTTTTGTCTGCTATCGTCGGAAAGTACTGGAAACCATCGATCTGGATAAGATTAAGTTCAAAGGGTATGCCTTCCAGATAGAGATGAAGTACACGGCTTACGTGTTGGGCTTCAAGATCAAGGAGGTGTCGGTCATCTTCGTGAATCGGCGATTAGGCACCTCGAAAATGAATACCAGCATCTTCGGGGAGGCGTTCTTCGGGGTTATCGACCTTCGGTGGCGAAAGCTAACCGGGAAAATTAAGCCGCGTGCAAACTGACCGCACCCGGGGTTGGCCATGTATACAATGGTCAGCTGAAACAATTGTTGTGTGATAACAGTACCCAGGCAAATCAACGTGATTTATTAACCATAGACAGGTAGCCATGACGCTAATTCATAGGGCCACGGTGGTAAATGAAGGGGAAACTTATGAGGGATCCCTGCTGCTGAAGGGGCAAAAGATTGCTCGCGTGATACGGGGGGAGGTGCCGGAACCGGTATTTAGGCAGTGCCGGCAGATAATTGACGCACGTGGCCTATGGCTGTTGCCCGGCGTTATCGATGATCATGTACATTTTCGTGAGCCTGGGCTAACGCGTAAGGGCGATATGTTTACCGAGAGCCGTGCCGCGGTGGCCGGCGGGGTAACCTCCTGCATGGAGATGCCCAACACCGTGCCGCAAACGACCACCATCGAGACGTTGGAGCAAAAGTTCGAACGGGCCGCCTCTCAATCGATGGTCAACTACTCATTTTACCTTGGTGCCACGAACGACAACCTCTCCGAGTTGAAAAAGGGGGACCCGAAAGCGGTGTGTGGCGTGAAGCTGTTCATGGGGGCTTCCACCGGCAACATGTTGGTGGATCATGCGCGTACCTTGCAAGCGATCTTCGCCGAGGTCGATATGTTGATTGCCGCCCACTGCGAGCAGGAGGATATCATCAGGGAGAACATCGCGCTGTATGAGCGCGAGTTCGGCGAAGCGATTCCTATCGAATACCACCCCCTTATTAGAAGTGCCGAGGCATGCTACCGCTCCTCTGCCGAAGCGGTAGAGCTTGCCGACAGGTACGGTACAAGGCTACACGTGCTGCATCTCTCTACCGGGCGGGAGCTGAGCCTTTTTGACATGGCACCGGTGGAGGAGAAAAAGATCACCTCGGAAGTGTGCGTGCACCACCTATGGTTCACAGACGAGGACTACGCCCGGCTGGGAAGCCGCGTGAAGTGGAACCCCGCGATTAAAACCCAAACAGATAGGGAGGCATTGAGAGAAGGCCTGAAGCAGGGCAAGGTGGATGTGGTGGCGACCGATCATGCGCCGCACCTGCTAGAGGAGAAGGAAGGCGGGGCATTACAGGCCGCATCGGGCGGTCCGTCATTGCAACACTCGCTGCAAGTGGTGCTGGAGCTAGCGGCCAAGGGCATTTTCTCGAGGGAGCAAGTGGTGGAGAAGATGTGCCATGCGCCAGCCAAGCTGTTCCGTGTAAAGGAGCGGGGATTTATCCGTGAGGGGTATTACGCCGACCTGGTGTTGGTAGACCCGAATCGGCCCCACCTGGTTTCGGATGGTAACGTTTGGTATAAGTGCGGCTGGTCCCCTTTCTTAGGGGAGACGTTTGGCGCAACTGTGAGCAAGACGTTCGTCAACGGGTGCCTGGTGTACGATGAGGGTCGGTTCTACGAGAACTTCACCGGTGAAGCACTCCAGTTCGACAGGTAATGTAGTATTGGATGACCTGCAGCATACACAAAGTAATGTGAGTTATGCTCATGAACCCCTGTTTGATCACTAACGTGGGGCAATATGTTGCGTTATAGCATCGGGTAAGTTTGGAATGGTCGAATAGGCATGGTGTAACACAAACGATTATGGTATAATCGCTTCGGCTTCAACCTCAATCTCTTTCGTGAAATGAATCATTTGGCCTAACCCTGTCACCCCTTCCCCGGTTACCTGGTAGGTACTTGCCCCGTCGGCCGTGTAAAACTCTATAATAGCCTCCCCTTCCGGTGAGAAATTCACGTTAGGCTTCCAGTAGATGGTAGTACGAAAATCGGGCTCGGGCGACTCTTTCTCGTCGCTCGTTTCATATTTCGGGGAGTAGAACTCCGCCGCCTGTTGGTAACCGAGCGGGATGATTTGGTCGATATTGGGAGATCGGGTGTTTTTTTGTACGAAACCCTTTTTGGTCGTGATCACGACGGCCCCGCTTGTGTTGGGATAGTATCCCAGCATGAAGGTGTTGTCTTTCATGATGAACAGGTTATCGATGGAAGAGACGTCAATCATATCCAGCTGGTCAAAAAAATCTTCGTACGTGATGTCATCGATCACGAAGAGCACCGGCAAATCGGATCGGGTGGTTGTTATGCGATCCGATTTCACGACGAGCCCCGGGGTGGTCAGGAGCAGCGTGTGTAAGCTACTGAACCTCCTTCTTTCAATCTCATCTGCTGTAATCAGCCCACTGGAGGAGATGGGAGAATAAAACTTCGACTGGGTGTAGGTCTCTTTGCTTTGAGCGGTGACCGTGAACTCCTCGAGCGCGATTGTCCTGATTCCATATTTGGCGGCATAGTCTTCGTTAGCCTGTTGCACGTAGGTATCCAAGTGGGAGTCGGAAGCAGATGACAGTCGTCCCTCTATAGGCACCGTGGCGTAAGAGCGGTCGGGGAACGTTTCTTGGTCGAGGTTAATCACGTTTCGCCTACTCCCCTGTTTACTTAGCGATTGTACCGTGATCACCGTTCCCTCCGGGTATTCCACCTTGAACAGGAATCTACCCTTCTCGTCTGCCACGGTGGTTTCGCCGCTCAAAAGCGTGTCGAGGCTAGCCATTAGGCTTATCTCACCATCTTCCATACTCCTTAACAGCGCCTCTGTTTTCCCGCTAACCTCTTGGAACTGCTCGGGCAGGAAGGTGTTAGGTGTCGCGATGATACCCTTCAGCACGCTGGGGATATCATACCTTTTCCAGCCTTGTGTCATCAGCAACGCATCGAGCGCCTGCCGATCCGATTCATCGCCCGTGAAGTAGGTGGCGGGAGATTCCACGTGGCCTTGGATTTCGGAGGAGAGTAGAAGCGTTGAGATCAAGTTGTCCACGGTATCAGTGATCGCCTTGTTTTTATCAATCACCGAAACGGCCAGGTTGTTCATGTAGGTCACGGTGTCCATCTCTGCCAGCTTGAGCTTTAGGGTAACATGTTCTCTGCTTTTGTACGAGGGGGCGGAGGGCGCTACGTCCAAACGGGGAAAGTCCTCCTCGTTGATGTTGAAAACCAGTCGTTCGCTCAGTATCTCTCGCTTCTCGTCAAGCAAAAGAAAACAGGTTATTCCCGATGGAAAAATATTCACGGGGAAGGAGTAGCTTTCGGTTTCGGGCGACCATGGCTCATGGTACAGCACGAGTCCCTTATGGTGAATCAAAAGGGATACCGGGTTTCTTGGGGCCGCGTCACCTTTTAGGAGAGAGGCGACAAACAGGTTGCGGGTTTTTCGCACGTGGATTGTCCTCGCCCGGGGTTCTACCAAGGGCAGGTCCAAGCGCTTGATCGCACCGCTTTTTGTCTCACAGATGGCGTAATAGGTTTCGTTGGGTTCAACGAATAGAAAAAATGCCCCCATCCCCAACGGGTGGCTCGTGAATTCGGCCACCTTTTCACCTTTGGTGTTATAAACGAAACCGGTAACCTCTTCACCCAGTCCGGAGGGGTTGATGGCCTTGAAGCCTACCCGGCACGCTTGAAGCGGGACAAGGTAACCTCCCTCGGGGTGGAACGTCACCTCGAAGTCATCGGCCGCGTAAGGGATAGGGTAGTACCGTTCGAACTTTCTCCCCTCGTGGACGATGGCTAACAGCATGTTCCTGTTGCTTCGTCTCTTGTTCATCACGAACGAGCTGTTGAAACGGTTTCCCTCTTTCGGTCTTATTGTCCGTGTGGTTTCATCCGACAGCTTGAACGTCACCATTTCGGGGGCGATCGTGTCACCGTTCACTCGATCCACGAATTGGAAGGTGACATCGACTTTGCTGCCGTTGGCCTCGAAGTGGGCAATGGGTTCAACCTGTAAAGAGTAGGGGTCCAGCACGCGTATCGCCTTTTTAAAGAACGCCTCGTTCCCCTGGTTACGCATGTAGCGAGTATACGCCCGAAGCGTGTAGCTTCCTTCGGCCAGGTCATCTTCCAAATCGATGTAGCCGGCGAATACCCCGATGCTATCCGGGCGTATTTTCACCCGTTTTATCAATTCGTCGAACGGGTTAAACAGTTCCAGGTAGACATAGCGACTATAGAATGCGGGCCGGTTGCTCGTGGCATCTATCAGGTGGGCACGTAGCCATACCCGCTCTCCCGATAAGTAGACCGATTTGTCGGTCTGCACGTAGATCTTTTCATGTGGGAAGCTGCTCAGTTGTTCGTTGAACTGATTGGTGACCCAATACGGATCATGTTCAGCTTCAATTGGTTCATGCGCAGTGTCTTGAGCCAATAGGGCGGTCATGCACCATGCGAGCAATAGGATAAACACCACCTTTTTCATGACCATGCTTTTTTTGTTTTAGCTTTCACGTTACCTACGCTTGATCCCCGGCATATTTGGGACATGGGCAGCGTTGTTGTTTTAACATGACGTGAAGAGTTCGACAAAGAAGTCGAACGCGTCGAACAGCGTGTTTTTCTCCACGGCCTGATCGATTAGCACGTTGCCAATATCCTTTAGCAGGGTGAAGCGCATGGCTTCTCCCACGTTCTTTTTGTCGTGCATGGCAATCTCATGCAGGGCATCGTAGTCGCCACATGTGATAGGAAAAGGTCCGTAATGTTGCTGGATGAAACGTACCGTTTTCCGCAGTTTTTCTTCCGGGAAGCCGTGCAATCGGTACGACAGCCAGAGTGCAACGACCAGCCCCCATGCCACGGCGTATCCGTGAGGTACCGGCTTACCGCATCCAAGCGCGAAGCTTTCGAACGCGTGCCCCGCGGTGTGACCCAGGTTGAGCGCTTTGCGCAGGTTCTTCTCGTACGGGTCTTTTTCCACGATGGCCTGTTTTATGGCCACAGACCGGAAGAGTAGTTCGTTGAGTGATGGGTAATCGATTTGTTGAAGGGGAAAGGTGAGGAGTCTGTCCCACTCTTCCGTGGAGTGGAGGAGTGCGTGTTTCACCATCTCGGCGTAGCCAGATAGGATGGCCGGGCGATCGAGACTTCGGAAAAAAACGGGTGAGAGCAACACGGCATACGGGGGGTAGAAGGCACCCACCTCGTTTTTGTACCCTTGGAAGTTAATACCTGTCTTACCCCCTACTGCCGCGTCCACTGCCCCTAAGAGCGTGGTGGGTATGTTGATGTACCGGATGCCCCGCTTGAAGGTAGCTGCCGCGAAACCGCCCAGATCGCTCACCATTCCTCCCCCTAAGTTGATCAGTAGCGAGTGGCGGGTGGCTCCATTCTCGGTAAGCTGTTCCCACACCCTGCTCAAGCTGTCGAGTGTTTTGTTCGAGTCGCCCGGGGGAATAACGATGGTCGTGGCGTCTCGTGTCGCTGGAATACCTTGTAAGAGCGGGAAGCAATGAATCAAGGTCTGTTCATCCACCAGGATAAAGCATTTATCGGGGCGAATGGGCTCTATGATCTCCTGTAGGTCACTCGCGAGGCGACCGCTTTTTATTACCCGTTGCGTTATCCTATTCATCGTGCTGCTTGTTTTGTTACCTATTGCGTTACTGTACCTGTTGCATTGTGTTTCTCGTTACGTTGCATCTCCTCTCCCCTTTACTTCTTCCACATTCTCAACGTTCTCAAAGCTTGTAATTTCTTCTTGATCGGTTTTGTGGTAATCACCGTTAAGGATTCGGTAGATCTCTTCTTGAATCCGTTCACGGATGCTTAGCGTGGATAGCTTGTTGGGGGATCGGGAGGGATTGACCCGGTTTGATAGGAAGATAAAAATCATATCGTGGGTGGGGTCCACCCATAAGCTGGTGCCCGTGAAGCCGGTATGGCCATACGTCTCAATGGGGGTGCCTGGGCTGGTAGGGCTTGTTCTCGTGTTTCGTGGGTCTGGTTTGTCGAATCCCAGTCCCCGGCGGCTAACGCTACTTTTCGTTGAGGTGAAAAGACGCACTGTCTCTTCGCTTAAAAGCCTTTCTCCACCGTATGTACCCCCGTTGAGCCACATCTGGCAAAGCTTGGCGAGGTCGTTTGCATTGGAGAAGAGCCCGGCATTGCCGGAGATGCCCCCGAAGAGGGCAGCCCCCTCATCGTGGACATGCCCCCGCAGTTGTTGTTTTCGGAAGAACGGGTCGTTCTCGGTAGGCGCTATTTGCTCGATCGGCATTTGCTCCAGGGGCAGGAAGGTAGTGGTCGTGGCACCTAGCTTACGGTAGAAGTGCTTTTTAACGTATTCGTCAAGGGTTTTGCCGCTCATCTCTTCTACCGCCTCTTTCAGCAACATGAAGTTAAGACAGCTGTACCTGTACCTCCCTACCCCTCGAAGGGGGGTTGCGATGATCTCCTTCAGGAGCATTTCGTGCATCTTGTTGCTAGCGTACAGGTCTTTTGCCACGGGGAGGGGAAACTTTTCAGACGGGCTGGAAGCGATTAAGTCAGGTAGGAATTGGTAATCGGTGCGAAACCAAGCCCCGGCGTAGTTCGCGTGAAAGGTGGGGGAGTGAGCGCCAGACAACTTCCCGGGATAGCTCTCTTCGTCAATGGCGGTGGCGTAGTAAGGGATAAAGGATGTCATTCCTGACTCGTGTAGCAGGAGGGTTCGGATGGTTATGGAACTTTTGTTGCTCCCTTTGGTTAATGGAACGAATTTACCGATGGGGTCTCGCAAGGCCAGCTTCTTCTCGTCGTACAGCTTCATCACGGCCGGGAGGGTGGCGGCGACCTTCGTGATGGATGCCAGGTCGTAGACCGTTTCGTTGGTCACCCACGTGCCGTGGTCGTACTCCTGCTTCCCGAACACCTTCTCGTAGATGACTACCCCATCTTTCGCGATCATGATTTGGCAGCCCGGGTAGGCCATTTCCCGTAGGCCCTCTATCGCGAGGCTATCTATAAGTCGGAAGTGTGTGGAGACGAGTCCTACCTCTTCGGGTGTGGAGTAGCCCAGGCGGATCTTTTTCGTATCCATCCCACTGCCTTCGGGGTAATCACTGGTGGTGACCGGTATTCGTCCCGTCATAGCGATACCACCAAAGATGCCTTGCGCCGCGTTGATCTGTGCGAAGTGGCTGTTGTCGTACCCTACGATAACGGCCGTGGCTTCCTTGGTAGTCGAACGAAAGGCGTTGAGGCGGTAGGGCGACGTGAAGAGCACCAAGATTACCTTAGTCTCTTTCGCTAGTTGCTGTAGGGCGATAGCGTCTCCCGCGCTAGGAGAGTGAATGGACAGGACAACCACGTCGAACTTCTTCAATTCCTCTATATTGGCGATACTGCTCGTCGTTTCTGCTTGAAAAAACTGCAGGTTGCCTTGCTTTTTCAGGTAGTGTTGGAAGGGGTTTGGTGTTGAAGCCCCAATCGTTACAGAGGCAATAGTCGTGGTGTCTAGCCCTTTCAAAGGGAGGAGGTTGCTTTCATCCTTGAGCAACGTGATGGCTCCCTCGTAAATCCTTCGGAGCGTCCACTCGGCTGTCGGGGCGTGTATTTTTTCGCGTAGCGTTTTTGTATCGATTGGCTTGAAGTGACACGCTCCCGTGATGTATTTATAGGAAAGGACTTTTCGCACCTTCTCCTCCAAGAGTGAGTTGGGAATCACGCCCGATTCCACCGCCCTCTTCACCGATTCCACCTCCTTTTTTGGATCTACCGAGCCCAGCAAGATGTCGTTACCGGCAAGCAATGCCTGCACGCTTACATCCGGTTGATCGGCAACCCCTTTCATTGCCATCCCGTCACTGAACGTTAGCCCGTCAAAGCCCATCTCCTCCTTGAGCAGTTGAATCCCCACCTCTGTTGATAGTGACGCCGGTTTGCCCCGCGTGTGAAGGGTTGGTACGTTGAGGTGGCCAATCATGATTCCCGAAAGACCTGCTTCGATGTATTTCTTAAATGGCAGGAGCTCGACGCTGTCCAAGCGCATCCTATCGTGTGGAATAGTGGGTAGGGTGAGGTGCGAGTCCTCCGACGTGTCACCATGTCCCGGGAAGTGCTTGGCCACGGCCATAACACCGCTCTCTTCCACCCCTTGGGCAAAGGCTATACCCTGTTCTGCCACCCTGTTGGGGTTTTCACCGTACGATCGCGTGCCGATAACCGGGTTATCGGGGTTGCTATGGACATCAACGGTCGGGGCGAAATTCACGTGAACACCCATCTCCCGGCACTGTCTGCCGACCTCCTGGCCGTATTGCCTGATGATTTCAGGATCTTGTATGGCGCCCACGATCGAGTTACGGGGGTACTTGGGTGCGTCTGTCAACCTCATGGAGAGTCCCCACTCCCCATCTACCGCGATTAAGAGAGGAATATCGGCCAGTTTTTGCGCGTTGTTAGTTATCGCTGCTTGTCGGCTCATTGTACCTGTAGAAAACAGAAGTCCACCCACCTTCTGATTCCGGATGTAGTCCGTGATTCGCTTTTCCCAATCGCTTGACGATGCCACGATGGGCATAAAGAGTTGTCCCACCTTCTGCTCGATGGTCATGGTGGCGAATACCGAGTCGACCCACTGGTTCATGGTTGCCCTGTCCGCTTGTTCGTATAATACAGGGGTGACTTGAGCCCTTGAAAAAAGGCAAGACACCCCAAGTAGGAATAGTAAAGCAGCTCTTCTCATCGTGGTTTTTATCTTTCGTTGTAATCGTTTACCTCTTTCGTTTCATCTGTTCGCCTTTTTCAGTGCCATCTTTACCTGCTAAGTCGTACGTCGATTCTCCCCACGTTGACACCTCTTCCGCTCGTTTGAAAGATGACCACCTCGTTATTGTCCAAGTCGTTTACCACGGCGGGTTCCGTCATGTGGGTGTGGCTGTGACCACCGAGGATCAGGTCGATACCACGTGTTTTCGCGGCCAACTCCCTGTCTGCCGTGTAGCCCAGGTGGGATAGGCAAACTACCAGGTCGCAGCGGTGTTCTTGTCGTAGTCTCTTTGCCATCTCGTTGGCGGAAGTCACCGGGTCAAGGTACTTCATGCCCTTGTAGTGATCCGCCGCGATTAGTCCTCGCGGTTGGATGTTGATACCCATTACTCCTACCCGTACTCCTCCCTTTTTCAGGATAAGGTAGGGGCGTATCAACCCCGCCATCGTCGTTTCCGAGAAGTCGTAATTGGTTGACACGATAGGGAAGTGTGCCGCACGGACCACCTTCTCCAGCACTTCAAGCCCGTAGTCAAACTCGTGATTCCCCAGGGTTGCCGCGTCGTACTTCATCAGGTTCATCGTTTCCACTTCCACCTTCCCCTTGAAGAGGTTAAAGTAGGGTGTCCCCTGTAAAAAATCTCCGGCATCGAGGAGCAACACCTGTCTATTCTCTCTTCGTACTTCGTCGATATAGTTCGCCCTTCTCACCACGCCCCCCAAGCCGGGTGTGGATAGGTCGCTCACGGGAATGGGTTCGATACGGCTGTGGGTGTCATTGGTATGGAGTATGACCAGTTGTTTTTGAGTGCACCCGAACAGGGTGAAGAGCACCAAGAAAAATAGGCTGCTGTATCTGTATAAGGTGTTCATGCTTATTTTGTTGTTTGTGGATTGTTCTAATCGTTCTTCCTTTTGTTGTTGATTAGGCTGATTGTTTCTCTACCCCCCGTTTAAATACTACTTTAATTGTAATCGCTTGGTTATGCTTATCATTCTGTGGTCAAAATTTTTATCCTGCCATCGAGGGCAGAATTCACCTCTTTCCCTTGCCTGGTTTGCCCCTTTATCCAGTCGATCATCACATCTCTAAGCGTGATTCCCGTGTATATGCAGCTGACCGCGTTGCGGAACGCCCCCATGTGGTCGTTCCCCTCTGCCAGGTAGTCGACCGTCACCACGTTGTAATGCCGGCTTTCATCCACCGGTTCTCCATCCACGGTGACATTTTTCACCTTACTGTCTTCGATCACGAGCCGCACGTTACCTGAGATACCTGCTCCCCCGATGTGGGCGTAGGCGTCGAAAATCCTGTTCAGGTCGCTTCCTTTCACTTCCAGGAAGGTGATCGCGTTATCGAATGAATAGGTTTCGTAGAGGTTACCCACCGTAACGTTGCCCTCCGGCAATGTGGCACGGTGTCCGTGCACGTTTATCACCGCTATATCGGCCCCGTTGGGGAGGTGCTCATCGCCGTATGCTTTCATCACGTCTGACGTGAGGTTGGTCAGCAGGCTTTCAGGTCGCTTGTAATCCATGGATTGTACCGACTTCCCGATAACGATGTTCATCTCTTTACTGAGCGCTGTTTTATAACTGTTCACGAATCCCTGCATCTTCTCGTGCGGTGGCAGGTCGTACGAGGTGTCCATCTGGACGAAGGTGCCGCTTATTTCGGTTACCCGGTAAACGGGTTTGCATGCGCACATCACGGTGACGGCGAGCAACAACATACTTGCCGCGCTCATTGCGAATGACGCGTTGGTCATCCAAAAAGGTTTTCGATTCATATGCCCGAGGTTTCAGGAATGGTTTTTACGCTTGATCCTAAAATTTCAAAAGTACACTATTTCGGGGAGGGAATCAAACGAGAGCGATAAAAATAATTATTAAAAGGTGTTTTATACTGCATATTAAATAAAAATTGCTACCTTTGCACCCGCTTTGCGCAATCTCTGTCGGTCTTGTCCGCCATATTGCGTCTCGAAAACGTTCAGGTAGTAAATATAAAAGCATTATACAAGATGAATTTGATGAAAATAGCGGAAGACTCTTTCGCTACCCAGAAAAAGGAACACCCCGTGTTTAAGAGTGGCGATACTGTAACCGTGGCCTACCGCATCACGGAGGGTGCCAAGGAGCGTATCCAGCAGTATCGCGGCGTGGTGATCAAGATAAATGGCCATGGTGATTCCAAGCGTTTTACCGTAAGAAAAATGTCCGATAACATCGGCGTGGAGCGTATTTTCCCGTTGAATTCTCCCTTTATTGAAGGCATTACAGTAAACAGTCGGGGTAAGGTTCGTAGGGCTAAACTGTACTATTTGCGTAAACTGCGCGGTAAAGCGGCCCGCATCAAGAAGAAAGGGTATTAGCGGCATGTTTCGCGGAGTCGTGTGTCACGCATCGCGAAACTCCCTGTTACGCTTTCACGGTATCTTTCACGCTGTATAGCACAAAATAATCTTAAGCGCTAAAAGAACACCTCTACCTTGCCATGTTAACGAAAACAGAAGGCATAGTACTTGGCACTTTTTCTTACAGCGACACCTATTCTATTACCCACGTTTATACCCGTGATTTCGGCACGGTTGCCTATCTTTTGCCCAAGCCACGGAGCAGGAGGAGTAAGGTTAGACCGTCGCTATTCTTCCCTTTGTCGCTTCTCCGTTTAGAGGTAGAGCACTTGCCGTTGCGTGATGTTCAACGGATGAAAGAGGTGGAGCGGCTTGTTCCTTTGTACTCCCTTTGTACCGATATGATCAAGGCGTCAATCGCCTTCTTTCTTGCCGAATTCTTATTGTCTGTGCTGCGTGAATCGGACCGCAACGAAGCGACCTACGATTACATCCGTCATTCGATCGAGTTGTTGGAGGTGACCGAGAAAGGGGTGGCTAACTTTCACCTTGCTTTCATGATTGGGTTAACCAAGCACATGGGTATCCACCCCAATGTTGAAGGGAACGAGGGAGCCCCCTACTTCGACTTGCTTTCCGGCGAGTTCGTGCGGCAATCCCCGCTGCATTCTCACTACTTGAAACCGGGGGAGGGACGTTACCTGCGTCAGCTGGAGCGAATGACCTTTCGCAACATGCATCTTTACAGGCTCTCTCGTGTCGACCGAAACCTTATCGTGGACTACTTCCTGAAATATTACCGGTTGCACCTGTACGATTTTCCTCGACTTAAGTCGCTTGAGGTACTACGGGAGTTGTAAAAGTCCTTTTTTTGACAGTTTTGTATTAAATTTGTGCTGTTATTTACTGCAATTATTACAGCTTAATAGGGTAGAATTATGACTACACGAAGAGAATTTATTAAAAAAACGGTAACCGGTGCCACTGTATTTGTCGTTAGCCCCCTGTTGACAAAAGCCGAAAGCTTGACCGGCACGAAAGGGGTGAGCAGGTATGTGTCACAACGTCCCGAAAAGTTGAAGCGAAATTTCGTGTCAGTAGCCGTAGATGAAACTATCGATAGGGTGAAGGCTAAAATAGAGGATCCCAAACTGGCATGGATGTTTGAGAACTGTTTTCCCAATACGCTCGATACTACTGTGCACTACAGTGTAAAAAGCGGAAGACCCGACACGTTTGTCTACACCGGTGATATTAGCGCCATGTGGCTTCGGGACTCCTCAGCTCAGGTATGGCCTTACCTGCCGTTAACCAAAAAAGACAAGCCCCTGCAACAGCTTATCGCGGGTGTAATTAACCGGCAGACACAATGCATCCTTATTGACCCCTATGCAAACGCTTTCTATATTGAGCCTAAAAGCGACGGTGATTGGGCGAAAGATCGAACAAAAATGCAGCCCATCCTTCATGAGCGCAAGTGGGAGATAGATTCTCTCTGTTACCCGATAAGACTGGCCTATAACTACTGGAAGATAACCGGCGACACATCTGTATTCGATGCGGATTGGGTTGAGGCTATGTATCTGGTAATAAAAACCTTTAAGGAGCAGCAGAGAAAGGATGACCTCGGTCCCTATAAGTTTCAGCGTGTAACTGAGCGGCAGCTCGATACCGTCTGTAATGATGGCTATGGTAACCCGGTAAATCCTGTAGGACTTATCGTTTCAACGTTCCGTCCCTCGGATGATGCTACCACATTCGGTTTCCTTGTCCCCTCCAACTTCTTTGCCGTCGTTTCACTTCGGCAGATGAGCGAAATAGCGGAAAAGGTAATCAACGATCCTGTTTTGGCATCCGACAGCCTAACCCTTGCCGAGGAGGTTGAACAGGCTCTGAAACAATACGCGGTGGTGCAGCACCCCAAGTATGGAGAGGTATACGCGTATGAGGTGGACGGGTTTGGCAATGCCTATTTCATGGACGATGCCAATATACCCAGTCTGTTGGCCCTGCCATATCTGAACGCGATAGATAGAGACGATCCCCTATATCAACGTACAAGAAAACTGGTGTGGAGCGAAGATAATCCCTATTTCTTCAGAGGCAGTGCAGGTGAAGGAATTGGGGGACCGCATATAGGGTACGATATGGTTTGGCCCATGAGCATTATTATGCGTGCGCAAACATCTGCCGACGACAGGGAGATAGTAGAGTGTCTGCGTATTTTGCGTAATACCGATGCCGATACCGGCTTTATGCATGAATCGTTTCATAAAGATAATCCTTCCAAGTTCACACGAAGCTGGTTCGCATGGGTGAATACCCTGTTTGGTGAACTGATTGTAGATCTTGAAAAACAGGGTAAGATAGATCTGGTTAATGCCGCTGTCCGTTTTTGATAACATACCTGACGAGTTTCTTTTGACAAAGGTTAAGCAGTCTGATAAAGAGGCTTTTGTCGCTGTATATGAGCGGTATCACAAGGTACTCTACGTGGTGTCGTACCGGTATCTGAAAGAGGAGGGCAGGGCCAAAGATGTAGTGCAAGATGTTTTTACAACGCTTTGGGAAAAACGGGAAAGCATTCAGGTAAACACACGTTTGAAAAGCTACCTCTATACCATGGTGAGGAATCGAATTTTAAATCTAATCAAGCGAGAGAAGAGAATGGTTTTATCCGACTGGGAAGATGAAAGGGAGACGCTTGCCGATATGGACAACTTGCAGCCAGCCATAGAGGACAATCACTGGCAGAAGAGTTTGTATGAGGCGATTGATAAGCTTCCTAAGCAGAAGCGGCTGGTATGCCTGTTAAAGGTGAAAGAGGGCTTGAGCAACAAAGAGGTGGCAAAAAAACTCAATATAACGGAGCATACGGTGAAGAAACATTATACCCAATCACTTGCAAGGTTGCGGGTTTTGTTAAAAACATGTTAAAACACCTTGTACTAGTTCCACTGAAATTCTTTTCAATTGTCTTATTGCTGAGAACGAGTCAAATTATAGGTTTTTATAGATGGATAAATCATCCGACATAAACATGAGAAAGAGGTTCAGCGGTTCTGCCACTGCGGGAGATACCGTGCGAACCCTTGCCTGGCCTTCTGCTGACGAGGAGATTCGCTTGCTGTCAGAACAAATCGATAAAGACCTACACGACTTGGAAGGTTTACCATGCGATCTTTTCGTACCTCACCCCATCCCATCGGATGAGATGCTCGACGAGATATTAAAAAGAACGGCCAGTAAGAGAAAAAATGGTCGTGCGCTTCACTTATGGCGTGCCGCGGCTATTTTTATTCCCCTGGTGCTACTTATATCTTTCGGCTTATACGTAAATAGGCACGCCGATATTTTCGGCACATCGGAGACGCGGGTGATCGAGGCGAAACGGGGTGAGAAGCTGCATTTCATCTTTCAAGATGGCAGCAGGGTCGCGGTCAATTCAGCTACCCGGTTGCAATTCCCTACACGCTTTGGTCTGAAAAACCGTTCGGTATGTTTACAGGGTGAAGCCTATTTTGATGTGGTTGGTATGAATAATAGACCCTTCATTATAGAACTCGAAAATGCGGAGGTTAAGGTTTTGGGGACCAGCTTTAACGTGAAGGCTTACCCCGAAGAGGATAGCATCAGGATAACCCTCGATGAGGGTAGCATCTCTTTCCACAACAACCTTGATCATTCGCGAACCCTGCTTACACCTGGTCAAACGCTCGCCTTTAATAAACAAACCGGTGCCAGTCGCCTTTACGAGCAACCCAATGCTTTCACGTGGACAAGCAATCAAATCGTGTTTCAAAATACCCCTTTTCTGGAAATTGCTCGCGTGCTCGAGCGCGCTTATGATGTAACCTTTCATGTTCAAAACCAGGATGCCTATCAATTCGCTTTCACGTTTACTTCAAACCCCAATGAACCGTTGGAGAACATCTTAAAGGATTTTGAGCGTGTCTCATCGCTCAAGTTTAACATCAAAAAAGATACCGTAACGGTTAGTGTAGAGTAGGGGGCTTTGTTCAGCTCTCTTGACCTAATCATCAATTATGGCGGTTAACGTGACGGTTCGGGCAGAATAGAAAAACGTAACAAAATCTTAATCATTTAAGATACCACCTTTCAACTTTGGGATTGTCTCCTATATGTACATCTTAGTCCGTTTATATGGTTAGTATAATTTCATACGTAACCTAAATGTAAAAAATCGAAGTATATGAAGAAAAAGTTTTTTTTATGCGCGGTAATTCTTTTGAGTGGCATGCTTTTTCTATCTGCTCAAAACGTTACGTTGAAGTTTCAAAGCGCACGCCTTGAAACGGTAATGAACTCCATCACCCAGCAAACCGGGTGCCCGTTTATTTATAGTCGGCCACCGGTTGATGTAAACACAAGGGTTTCGATCAATGTTGACGATGTTCCCTTGAACGATGCACTTGAAGAGCTGATAGGGAGCTTGTATGATTTTCAGATGGATGACGGGAAAATCTATCTTTCACAGAAAACGGGATCCGGGAACGTAGAGCAACAGGGCGAAACGATAACCGTTTCGGGTGTTGTGTCGGATACGTCTGGAGAGTTTGTCATCGGCGCTACCGTGGTTGTGGTAGGCGATGTCACGAAAGGAACCGTTACCGACCTAGATGGCAACTTCCAGTTGACTGGTGTGCCGAAAAATGCTACCATCTCTATCTCTTATATCGGTTATCAAACCGTGGAACTCCCCGCCAATAGCCCCCAACTGGCCAACGTGGTGTTGACAGAAGATAGCCAGTTGCTTGATGAGCTGGTGGTGGTAGGGTATGGTACGATGAAGAAGAAAGACCTAATGGGCGCGGCTTCAGCATTAAGTGGCGACAACCTGACGACCAACTCCAATATTTCTGTCGGCGGGGCATTGCAAGGCAAGATGTCCGGGATTAACGTGATGAGCTCTACTGGGTTTCCGGGGGCGGAGACAAACATCTCCATTCGTGGTATTGGAACCTTTGGCTCGGGCGATAACTCGCCACTGATAGTTATTGACGGTTCCCCGGTGAGCTCCGGCATTGAAATGCTCAACCCCAATGACATCGAGAGCGTGAACGTGTTGAAAGACGCCTCATCGGCCGCCATTTATGGTTCGCGCGCTGCCAACGGGGTTATTCTTATTACTACCAAAAAGGGTGTAGAGGGAAAAGCAAAGCTCTCGGTCAATGCCAACTGGGGGGTTCAGCGTCCCTCTAACGTCCCGGACGTGCTCACGGCCGAAGAGTTTGTCGCCGCTATTTTGGAGATGCGCGACAATAAAAAAGCCATTGACGGTGGAGATCCAACTACTCGCTACGATGGTGTAAACCCCTCTACTTTCGGCAAGGGTACACGCTGGAGCGATCATATCTATCAGACCGCCCCTACCTATGACCTTAACGTGAACGTTTCCGGTGGAACCAGTGCCATCAAGTATTACGTTTCGGGTGAATACCTTAACCAGAAAGGGATCGGTATTACCACGGCTTTCCAGAAAGCCACGCTGAGGGCCAATCTGGAAGCTGAAATCAACAAGTTCGTGACGATTGGCAATAACGTCCAAATGCTATATAACCAGAGTAATGGTAATAGAAGAGCCCGCTTATCGGATGTGATATTTAATGCACCTATTACTCCGGCTTATGACGCGGATGGGACGTATGGTGAACCTGATCCAAAGTACACCTCTTCAAAGAATGCCATTCCAGAGGTGAGTTGGAATTCTCCCAAGAATAACAACTACAGGCTTTTGGACAATCTATTCGTGGAGTTTACATTTACCGATTGGCTTAAGTTCCGCTTCAATGGGGGTATTGACGTGGGCTTTAACGAGTACAGCCTTTTCTCGCCAATCTATAACGATGGGGGGCAAACCAACAACACGAACAGTTACGCTGATAATCGCAGCAAGGATCTGATGTGGGTTACCGACTACCTGCTCTACTTTGATAAGACCTTTGACGATAAGCATACGGTGAATGCCATGGGAGGTATTTCTCAGCAGCTATTCACGAATGATAATTTAAATGGTACCGTGAAGGATTTCGTATCCGAAGTGCCTAATATGCAGGTCATCAAAGGTGGAACCAACACCACCGATAAAACCCTTACCGGGGGTAGAAGCGAGCTGGCGCTTGGCTCCTACTTCGGGAGGATAAATTACGACTACATGGGAAAATACCTGTTTGGGTTTAATATTCGTGCCGATGGCTCATCCAGGTTCAAGGGCGACAACCAGTGGGGTGTTTTCCCTTCATTCTCCTCTGCGTGGAGGATTTCCGAGGAGGATTTCTTCAACTCGAGAACCATCTCCTCGCTAAAGCTTCGTGCCTCGTGGGGGCAACTGGGTAACCAGTCCATAGGTTCTTGGTATCCCACCATTGCTTCGGTTGTGAAGAAGAATGTCACTTTTGGTACGTCGGGTAACGATCAAACCCTCTCTTCCGGTTATTCACAAACGGCCCTATCTAACAGAACCCTCCGTTGGGAGACAACCACCGTGACCAATTTAGGCGTGGATCTCAATCTACTCAACAACAGGATTCAGATTTTAGCCGACTATTTTTACAAGTCGACCGATGGCATTCTCCGCTCCATGGTGTTGCCCCTTAACGTTGGGCTCACGGCTCCAAACGTCAACTACGCGCAGGTGGTCAATACCGGACTTGACTTGGAGGTGATTTTCAACGGGAATATCAGGGACTTCAATTACAGGATCGGGGCGAATGCTTCGTATCTCCACAACGAAATCAAAAAGCTGAGTTCAGGTGTCGATTTCGAAACCATCACCGCACCGTATGGTGGCCTCTATATTAACAAGGTGGGAGAAGCGTTGAGTTCCATGTATGGTTACAGAACAGGTAACGTGATCACCACTAAAGAAGAGGCTGACAGGTTAAGGGCCATGGGACAAGGCAACGCCAAAATAGGGCGTTTGAGCTACGTTGACACGAACAATGACGGGAAGATAACGGGCGATGACCGGGTGATATTGGGCAGCTATATTCCCAAGGTTACTGCCGGCCTTACGTTGTCGGCTGACTACAAGGGGTTCGATTTCACGACGGTATTTGCCGGCGTTTTCGGCAGGAAGCAATACTCGCCGATGTCTTTTCAAAACCGCTATCCCAACCGGAGCCAGACCCGCAAGTGGTATGATAACCGATGGACGATAGGTGCTGATCCTGTTGGCAAGTATCCCGCCATCATCCAGGGGGAGTCGTATGAGGAGATGACCGATTTAATGGTTTCAAATACATCGTACGTGAAGGTGAAGTCATTGACCTTGGGGTATCGTCACAATTTTGACAGTATCTCAGCCCGCGTTTACGTTTCCGGGGAGAACTTGTTGACCATATCTCACAAGGATTTTGACGGCTTTGATCCGGAAAACGGATTGGCCCCCGGGCATTTTACCAACTGGGGAGGAGACTATCCCACGGCAAGAATTTTACTGGTTGGATTAAATTTAACGTTCTAATTAAAAACTAAAAAACAATGAAAAAGAGCATTATTTATATATCTCTCCTGGCCTTAATCGGGTTAAATAGCTGTATGGACAATTTCCTGGAGCGCAACCCATTTGGCGATTTAGACGAGAAAACTTTTTTCACCCAAAAAGCGCATGCCGACTTGGCGGCCACGGCTTGTTATTCAACGCTTCAAAAGATGAACGCTCACTGGGCAGATGCTCAGCTTGAGCTGGGCATGACGGGCGACTTTTCACCTTCCGGTTTTAAAGATGCACAAGCTTTTTATACCGCGTCGTTTAACCCGAACGAGGCGAATTTGGTAAACGGGATTTGGCGAAGGGGATACGAGGGAATCGCGATATGCAACAACAACATAGAGGGTGTGGAAAGCATGGGCAGCGACATTATCGATGAAGCCACCAAAAACAAACATTTGGCCGAGATGAAATTTATCCGGGCTTTCTGGTATTTTAGGCTCATTCGCTTCTACGGCGATATTCCATTACGCTCATCCATCGTAACCGACCCGAGTAATAAAGAGCAGGTTATGTTGCCCCTTACCGCGAAAGAGACCATCATATCCGATATGATTTTACCCGATTTGCAGTTCGCGGCTAATAATTTGCCTTCCTCGTGGGAAAGCAAGCATCACAATCGAGCTACCAAGGGAGCCGCCTACGCGACGCTGACCGAATTGTACGTGTATACTAAAGAGTATGATAAAGCGATAGCGGCTGGACTGGAGGTTGAAAAGCTTGGGTATGAGATGATCGAAAACCCGGGATACGTGCTTCGCGTCGACTACGAAGGCTCCTCTGAAATCATCTTCTCGGTAGGGTACGGTGTGGGCAATGAGACCTATCGAGAGTATTACTACGGTACTACCGAGGATTTGGGCGGAGACCTTGGTCGCATTATGCGGGGCGACACCTATTCGGGGGACTATTTTAACGCTTCGCGCGATTTTATCGACTTCTTTCAAACGATAGATGGGAAGTCAATAGAAGACGATTCCCCCTATTTCGACAAGACGGTCGAATGGAAATACCGCGACCCCCGTTTTGATGGTACTTTCTTTACCATCATGGACGAGATCACGACCACATCGGGTGTAACCATGAACTGGAAGCCCGAGTGGTTGGTAAATGGCGATACTGGCTACGATATTCAGAAACGGGGTGTCTATTATGGCGATAACAATTGGAACCGTCGCGTGGATAACACCTTAATCCGTTTGCCCAGGGTATACCTGCTCATGGCTGAAGCGTACGCGTTGAAAGCTTCCCCCGATTACGCGAAAGCTACTACCTATGTCAACAAAACACGTGCCCGCGCACGCGATTTTGCCTTTAATAACCGGGAAAAATATATTCCCGAGGGGATGAGTGACGCCGAGGTGCTACCCGATTTCGAGATCACCTCGAAAGAGAGCGCCATGGCTGCCCTGAACTACGAAAACAGGGTGGAGTTTTTCACGGAGGATTGTTATCGCTACTTCGACCTGAAGCGTTGGGGCACCCTGTCAACCGAGTGGCCTCGGGTAGGGGGATTCACCTGGGACGAAAAATTCAGGGACTTCCCCATTCCGTCGAACGAGATTGCCAACAACGATAACATCACGCAGAAAGCGGGCTGGGGTAGTTAACCATTAATAATCTGGTTTATGCGTTCAGGAATAAAACTTGTACTGGTTGTAGTCATGGCATTGACCTTCACGGTCAATGCCCAAAACTACAACTGCCCGGAGCTTACCGATCCGAACTCATTTTCAATGATCGTGCTGCCTGACCCACAAAACTACTCCAAGTTCGACACCAATCAGCCTATCTTTGAACTTATGACCGCTTGGATTGTCTCACAAATTGATGAGCTAAACATTAAAGCGGTAGTCTGTACGGGCGATTTGGTGGAGCAAAATAGCTGGATCATTCCGGATGGTATCAACGGTAATCAGACGGGAATGGAGCAGTGGCGTTCAGTCTCAAAAGCTTTTGAACGGCTTGATAACAAGGTGCCTTATATTATCAGCCCAGGCAACCACGATTACGGGTATAAAAATGGTGAAAATCGCGAAACTCATTTCCATGAGTTCTTTCCGGTAGAGCGGAATTCCACGTGGAGAAATCATTTGGTGAGCACTTTCCCTAGTCAACTTGGGGAGCTTACGCTTGAAAACGCGGCGTTCGAATTCGATATGCCCTACTGGGGAAAAATGCTGATTATCGCTACTGAATTTGCTCCCCGCGATGAGGTGCTGACATGGATAAAGGAGTTGGTTGCCCATGAGAAGTATGCCAAGCATAGGGCTGTTTTCTTAACCCACTCCTACTTGAAAAGTAACGGGGATAGGATTACCGCCGAGGATTACAAAATGTCACCTGCCAATTATGGTGAGGCTATTTGGAATAAACTGATCTATCCTTCATCCAATATCGAGATGGTGATCTGTGGGCATTACGCGCTTATAGGGGGCTATGAAATGAACGTGGGGCAACGTGTGGATGAGAACGCGTCTGGGAAGAAGGTGTTTCAAATGATGTTCAATGCCCAAACCTTGGGAGGAGGGTGGCATGGCAACGGAGGTGACGGCTGGTTGAGGATCCTGGAGTTTTTGCCGGATGGTAAAACGATGAAGGTGAAGACCTATTCGCCCTTTTTTGGCTATTCGGAGCTGACCTCCCACTTGGCCAACAGACGAGAGCCTTACGATGAGTTCGAGGTTGTATTCGATTAATCATCTCGCCATCCACGAGTTATATGACAATGAAAAAAACATCTCTTCTTCTCCTTTTTCTTGCACTGATAACGTATGTGCAAGCGCAATGTGAGTTTTCACTGCACAACTTCCCTGAAAACAGGGTGATGGTGGTGGCTCACCGTGGTAACTGGCGTGAAGCCCCGGAAAACTCGGTGTGGGCCATCCGAAAAGCCATCGAAGCCGGCGCGGATATGGCGGAGATCGATATCGCGCTCACCAAAGATAGCGTGCTTATCTTGATGCACGACCGCACTATTGATCGCACCACAACCGGTAAGGGTGCGCCATCGGACTACACGCTGGCCGAAATTCAACAGTTTTACTTGCGCGACGGTGCCGGGAGCGCCACGCGCATGCGTGTACCCACCTTGGAAGAGGTCTTGAAAGAGTCGAAAGGGAAAATATTTCTCAACCTTGATAAGGGGTTCAATTATATCGGCTTGGTTTATCCCCTGCTCGAAAAGTACGATATGCTGGATGAGGTGCTGTTTAAAGGGAGCGCCGATTATGAGACCTTCAATAAAAACTACGGGCACCTTAAAGACAAAATCGTTTATATGCCCATTATCGGGTTAGAGAGGGGAAATGGTCAAGCGCTTATAGACGGTTTTTTGGAAAACTACATCCCCTATGGTATTGAATTCACGGTTGGAGATACCGAGGATAACCTGATTGATTTCAAGTCGTTGCGTGAAAAGGGCATACGCGTTTGGGTGAATTCACTATGGCCTCATCACAACGCGGGGCATCATGATGACGTGGCGCTTGAAAACCCCAACGTGTACGAATGGTATATCGAGAAAGGGATTAATATAATCCAAACCGACCGGATCAAAGAGTTGGTAGAGTTCCTGAGAAAAAGAGGGCTGAAAAACTGAGGCTAATCAATCAGGATGGGGTGTTTCACATTAAACAACATCTTGTAAAACTTGCTTTTCCCTTAACTCTTCGGTATAGATATTCGATACGACCTCCGCTGGGATATTTAGGATATAACAAATTTGGCTGGCAACTTTGAGAGAGGGTTCGGAGCGACCGGCGATAAAGTCACTAATCCGGGAGGGGCTAACCCGGAGTAAGGATGCAAGTGCTTTTTGTGTCATGCCCTTCTCTTCCAGTCCATTCTTTATTAAACTGCCTATAGTGGGTTGTGCAATAGGGTAATGCGCTGTTTCGTACTTCTCTACCAAATCTGAAACAATCGATAGCTCCACCATATTTTTATCGGTTGTTGGTGTATCTCCATTAACAAGGGGCAAAAGTTCTTCTATCCTTGCTAAAGCGAATTCATATTGTTCTTTCGTAACTTTACTCATCTCGTTTCTCCTCTTTTTTAACATGATTACTTCTCTCACATCACATTATCACGACTCCCTTTAAATGGTTGAACAGTCTATCTTATCATACTCTTCGTGTGTACCCACGAAACGAATATAAACGGTTCTAACCTGGAAAAGAATCAAGGCAACAATCCTGTATTTATTACCTTTGATGTTGAATACATAGCGGTCATTCCCAACATAATCAGTTTTTTGGTAGACGCTTTTTAATTCCGCTAAATTTTTCCATTGAGCCTTTTTCACGATCGCGTACCAACATTCAAGAGCCTCTTTGGAGTCATCCCTTCCCCTTGTTTCATAGAATTCTCGTAATGCCCTATGTGCTATTACTACCATCCGTTTTCGTTTCCGTTTCCGTTTCTTGTAGATGCAAACCTACTACTAAAATGCCGTACTTCTAATCAACGCCTACGCTTTCACTTTACGTTGAAGATACACGCGAATTTAGGAAAATAGTTTTGAATTGCAAAATAAATGGCTGGGTTTATTTTGTATTTCAGAACATTGTGGCTGATTTTTTAGTGCCGAGTTGAATATCAGAAACGCAACTAATTCTAGTCACGGGTAAAAATGTGCGCACCTTCCTTGGAAGAGGTCTTGAAGGAGTCGAAAGGGAAAACCCCAACGTGTGGTATATCGAGAAAGGGGTTAATATGATCCAAACCGACCGGATCAAAGAGTTGGTAGAGTTCCTGAGAAAACTTGGCGATGTTAAGCACCAACAAAATTTATTTGTCGGAGCTTTTTTGTATATTTGGAAAAAATGAGCAAAACTATGACAACAGCAGAGTTGAAATTGAATCTTTTTCGTCAAATCGACAATATGGATGAAAGTCATCTGGAGGAGTTGTTTGGAATTATGAGCAACTACATTGCTTCGCGTAATGATTTAGATGAATGGTCTCTTTTATCGGAACAACAACAGAAGGCTATTTTATCTGCTATAGAAGAAGCAGAGGCAGACAAATTAGTTCCACATGAAACTGTAATAGAAAAAGCACAAAAAAAACTTGCAAATGCGTTACAAGGTTAAGTGGACTTTGTCTGCAGAAAACGATTTTGACTTAATAACCGACTATCTCCTTGATAATTGGAGTGCTTCTGTATTGCAAAAGTTTATTGAAATTACAGAAGCAAGTATTCAACAAATTTTACGATTTCCTACACTATTCCCGATTATTTACAAAAAGGAGCGAGTAAGAAAATGCGTGTTAACGAAACAGAATACACTTTATTACAAAATTAAAGACTCCGAAATTCAAATTTTAAGAATATTCGATACTCGACAGAATCCTTCTAAATTACAATTTTAAAGTAATAGGGTGGTGCGTGTGCGTCAAGGTGTCTTGTGAAAAATGCGCGTGTCGCCCTGGGCCGAGGGGAGCACGAAAATTTCCGCGATATTGACATGCTCGGGTGCGGTAGCCATAAAGAGGATGCACTCGGCTATATCTTCCGCGGTGAGGGGGGTGTACCCCTCGTACACCTTTCGAGCCCGTTCTTCATCGCCATGGTAGCGCACGATCGAGAATTCCGTCTCCACCGCTCCTGGTGAAACTTGGGATACTTTTATCCCTTTGCCCACGAGGTCTTGACGCATCCCCAGGGTCAGCGCCGTAACCGCGTGCTTGGTGGCGCAATAGACGTTGCCATTCGGGTAGACTTCGCGGCCGGCGATGGATGAGATGTTAATGATATGTCCCTTGCCCTGCTTGATCATGGCGGGTACCACCGCTTTCGTGACGTACAGTAGTCCCTTTACGTTGGTATCAATCATCCTTTCCCAGTCGCCCGTGTCGCACTGGTCTAAAGGGGCATTCCCGGCGGCAAGTCCCGCGTTGTTCAATAGTAAATCAATGGGGTGTTGGATGCAGTAATCGCCTATCTCTTTTTCAACGGCTTCCCGGTCGCGTACATCCAGCGTTAGTTTATCCACCTTTACACCCGGGTGTAGCCTATTTAGTTCCGATTCGAGCTCTTGTAGTCGCTCTTTCCTTCGTCCCACTATGAGCATCCGCTCGGGGCTGGCTTGCGATAGCGCTATGGCTGCCGCCCTTCCTATACCCGATGTGGCACCGGTAATCAGCACGTTTTTTCCTTCCAAACCTTTTCCTTGTTGCTTCATACGATTGGTTTATTGTCTTTGCTGCTTTAGCCGTTCGATTTCCTGCAGGGTTTTAAGGTTCCCTTTCGCTTGTTCATCACCCTCCTCTTCTGCTTTGATAAAATAGAGTTTCGCATTCATGTAATCTTTCTTCAGGGCGTACGCTATTCCCATGTTGTTCCATATTAGCGGGTTCTCTTTCATCGCCTCCATCTGCACGATAGCCTTGTCGTAGTTGCCGGCAACAATTTCTGCTGCGGCGGCATTAAGCACCACCGCCTCGTTTTCGGGATAGCAGATGGCGATCTGTTGGAATATATCGTCAAACTCTCGGCTGTTCAAATCGTACAGGCTTGAGAGCAACAACATCTCGTCTAAGCTAAGCTGCGCGGGGTTGTTTTGCATCGTCCATTTCAACCTGTCTATTTCCTTTTGGTCGGGTAGCTTTTTGGGTAGATCGGCCTGAATGGCGCTAAGCTTGAAAGTCAGTTCAGCTTCATCAACGACCCTCATCTCGAACCCCTCTTTTGCTTCTCTTTTAGCCTGCGCATCTCTATCGGGTATCGCGGCAGGATAATCGGTTAGGGGCAGTTTTCGTGAACGATAATCCAGCTTGCAGTTGGCACATCCCGAAACCTCTTCCCGCAAGAAGAGTGACACTTCCGCCATCCACTCCCGATATGGCACGGAAGCTTCGTAGTTGATCCCTTGCATGGTACCATTTTTTCGTCTCGTGATTACCGCGGGTTCTCCTCTAAAAAGCTGTTTGTTCAGGGCGTTTCCCCTTACTATCATGTTATGCCGCTTGCGTCCTGCCACCACCACGGTTGGGAACCGTTGTTCGAGATTGGGATCGTTGTTAGACAGCAGGGCGGGAATCAACATGATCTGTTCGTTTTTACCTATCCTTAACTCGTCGAGCGTTAAGGTCATGCTGAGTACCAGGATATTATCCTTTCTCTCCAGGCGTAAGTTTTCAACGGCAATACCGTTCGTCTCCTCCTCAGATGTTTGAGCGTGGAGTTGCGGTATCCATATAAGCGAGATGACCGCGAGCCATATGATAAGCGTTCGTTTCATAGCCGTTCACGAAAAAGATAGGTGAAACTTAGGGATAGCTGGGTGATGCCAAAATAGTGATAGGTACCTTCCCCGATTATCTTCGTGTTTTTCGCGCTCGGGAACTTGTCATAATCGATGAACGCGTACCCTCCCCCAACCGAGGCACCCAGGTTCCATCGGGGAGAGAGGTACCATTGGTAACCGAGGCTAAGTCCCCCACCGTACAGTATACCTTCATACCGTGCCTCTTTGAGCTCTTTTAACCGTCCAAACGGTATGTCTAGGTTGGCCACGTTGAAGAGGGAGAAGTGCCCGTGCGTACCCACGTAAAAGCCGTTGAACGCTTCGCATGTCCAGAAGCGCAACTCGGGTTGGACCAGGAAGTGCGGCATCTTCTTCTCGGCCAATACCTTCTCCCGGCCATCTACCTCTTGCGTCTCCTTATCCAGTACCCAAAAGTTATACCCGCCGCTGAGATCCAGCGTGAACTTTTTGCCCAGGGTGAACTCCAACCCTATATTGGGCGTGGTAGTAGCCCAGTAGGCCACGTTGGTTTTTATTCCCACTTTTTGCGCCGCGATTTGTCCTGTTGCGCCAAGCAGCAATAGCAGGAGTATAAAGGTAAAAGCTTTTTTCATCTACATGTCTCTTTAAGTTCCCCGCTCAATCGCAGAATGATAAATACCACTTCAGAAGCAAATGTAAACTAAAAATATGGAATTTCGCGTTTTTGTCGCGAGAAAACAGCAGTTAAAGTGGAGTGAGCTTGTTTGTTGTATAGGGACGGGGCATTTACAGATCAACATTTACATCATCACTTTTAATCTCTGTCAACTTTTGAATCGTCAGGTTGGATTCTAATGCCAGTCGATTGGCTTGTTGCTCCAAAGTTTTCTCAAAAAAGTTGCGCACGAACCGAGCGTTTCCAAAATTTTTATCTTTCTTGTCCACGATGGCATTGAAATGGTTTTTCAATCTGTTTTCCGCG
Organism: Petrimonas sp.; assembly: GCA_012839475.1. Classification (GTDB taxonomy): domain Bacteria; phylum Bacteroidota; class Bacteroidia; order Bacteroidales; family Dysgonomonadaceae; genus Proteiniphilum. Next base: position 57,329 of record DUNG01000022.1, read on the forward strand.
TCTTCTGAAATCGTGTAATCAAACCTCTTGGCTTTCAACTCAAAAATCCTGTATAACTCTTCTGCCGAGTAATCCGGAAACTCGATATGCCGACTGAATCGTGATCGCAGGCCTGAGTTTGAATGGATAAACTCCTTCATCTCATCCGTGTAGCCTGCTAAAATTACCACGAGTTGGTCCCGATCATCTTCCATCCTTTTAAGCAAGGTTGCGATGGCCTCTTTACCGTAATCATTATCACCACTGGAAGCCAGTGAATAGGCTTCGTCAATAAACAGCACACCACCCAGGGCGGAGTCGATGATTTCGTTTGTTTTTACGGCAGTTTGCCCCACGTATTCCGCCACCAATCCCGAACGGTCGGTTTCCACCAAATGCCCTTTTTTCAATACCCCTAACTCTTTATAGATTCCGGCGATAATGCGTGCTACCGTCGTTTTTCCCGTTCCGGGGTTCCCGGTAAAAACACAATGATAGGAGAGTTGCGAGGTTTTCAATCCCTTTGCTTCTCGCTGTTGCTGAATTTTGATGAAGTTGGTCAAGGTTTTAATCTCCTCTTTCACCGTTGTCAGTCCAATCAGGGTATTCAGCTCTTCTTGTGAGTTTGTTTTAAGCGATGGATAAACTCGATCAATACTTTCTCTTTTTTGTTTTACTTTTCGGGCTTGTTGTGCTTTGACTCGTTTCAATACCGCTTCTAATTCATCCTCGTCATTGATGAATATTTCGCGTGGCTTACTGCCTCTGCTACTACCTACAATTCCTGTAGCTTCTAACTGCTCCATTAATCGATCGGCGCGATTATAGCCGATTGAAAATTTTCGTTGGATAAGTGAAGTTGAACCTTGTTGATGCACGACTATCAATCGGGCGGCTTCTTCAAACAGCACGTCTAGTTCAAGATTAGCAAATTCAGAGGAACTGTCATTTTCGCCATACTCTTCCATTGTTTGGAAGTCATCATGCAATTCACTTACCTTTAGCAGCTCCGTTAACCATTGTTGCTCTGTATCAGATATTGTGCCGTCAGCTTTTGCTATAATAGAGGCGAAGCGATACATTAATATCATGTATTGCTGCATCTTTTGTTTATCTGTTGCATGGAGCAGATCAGCGATTAAAAAGATGTGAGTTGCTTCACCTTGAAGGTTTGTCGATTCTATCATGTTAAGCATTGAATCATGGCTATTAGCTGTAACAGTCATAAAGGTTTCAAGCTGAAAGTATTTTACTTCACTAAGGCCTAATGCACGTTTTGAAAAAATATTAAACCCCAGGTTCTCTTTCATGCTAAAGTCAACGGGTATTTGTAGATTATCATAACAAGTTTTGATATCGATACAAAAAAGGATATAGACCAAGTCTGCATCTTCAAGCGTGCCATCTTTTTGAGTTGAATGTCTTTTGAAAAGTGTCAATAAATCGTTGTCATGTTTTAACTCATGGTAGAATGACACTAACTTTTCAGTCACTTCATTTACTTGGTTGAAATACTCTTCAGAAATGCCAATTTGTTGTTGCTCCTGTGATGACATGGTAGTTTCGGACTCGTTTCTCAAAAGATTATAGGCATTAACAAATTTTTCTGCCGATTGTACGTTGCTAACGTGATAGGTTAATCCAAACATCTCTATTTGAATTTTGCCATATTCGACTAAGGGTAATTTAGGGTTATATGTATATCTTCTATCCCGACCACCATTTTTGTTTTCATATTTGTATCTATATTCGATTATTTGTGTATCTATCGGCACCTCGTTTTCTTCAATAAAATGTACCTTGGAATAATTAATGCCAATTGTGTTTATCGGGAAAACTTCAAAATTGGCGTATGACAATGCTTTTATAATATATCTTGGATAGACGTAATAGCTATAACCCTGTAAATCCCGTAGGACTGGAATATCACGTGAAGATTTAATAAAGTTGAAAACACCTACATCAAAATTTATTTCTTCTCTTCGTATAGAATATGCTGCAGGTGATTTTAATCCTGTGTTGCGAGCTGAAGAGGTGATTATCCATTTTTTTTCACTGTCAAGAATTTCCTCAAAACTATCGCAAAAGTCCGAGTATTGCTCTTTTTCACTATCAGTTAAATCTTTATCAATATCCATTTGGACATCATTTAGTTCAGCAATGACTGTTGATAATTTGCTTTCGTGTAGTTCCAATTGGTTTTCTAATTTAGGGCTGCTTTTTCTGCTTGTCTTATTTTTGAGGGAATTGATAATGATTTTTAGTTCGTTCGCTTGGTTACTTAATTCGTGATGGTTTATAAAGTTTTGGAGTATCTCTTTCTTTATATGGCTACTTTCTTTATTGTAGGCTACCTTCGCCGTGTTGAGTTGTGATTTAATAAATTCGTTTTTTCTTTTTGACTGTGCACGTGAGGAGTTAGATATCAGGTTGTTAATGCGAGAAACTAACAGTATAAGGATGCATGCAGCAGAACAAAGCAATATAATAATCCCAAAACCTTTCATCTCCTCATCTTTGACAAATAAAAATCCAACAAGCGTCATGAGAAAAAGGGCTAAAATAAAGCCGACTAAACAACCATTATTGGTTTCGTGACTTTTGGCAGGAGTCTTACCCTTGATATCATCAACTTGCATTTTTCCTTTTTTATAAAGTGCTGTTTCTAACAATCCCGAATTTAACTACACACGGTTTGGTCTCATATTGATACATATACCCTGCAGCTAGTTCCCTACTACGCCGTTATCACGCCGTGGATATTATCCACGAATCTTTTTACTTTCGCTGTATCCTGCCCGTACACCTTTATCCAGTCGAATTCGGTGAAAGGCTCTTTATTGGTAAGGATTTGCCCATTGCATCGGCATGGCGGGCAGAAGTAGCAGCACCCCGAGAAGATGCCGGGCGTGAACGTTTTTCATACTTCACCGCAGGTTCACTAAAATTGCTCTGATCAAGTTTTGCCTTTACCCCGTTAGGGTAGTACTCCACCACTTTCCCCAGGTGAAAAGCGATAATCCAAGCGGCCAACTCTCCATCCGGAGTGAAGTGAAGCCCGCTTTTTGTCTCATTAAAACGAACTATGTTCCCGTTTTTATCGGTCGCGGGTTCAAACGAAATGCCCACCACCTCCACGATGGCCCAATCCCGGTCTTTGTTATATCCTACGGCAAGTTTCAGGTATTTGTATGGTTTTGGTAGAAAAGGGAAATAACCGTTGTAATAAAAATCCAAAGCGTAATCCACATCCGGAAAATCATCGCGTAAATTGAAATTCCCACTTCCGTCAATTTGCAAGTATTTTCGGTAAGTGGTGTCTTTTATATCCCTGTACTCTACTGTTTTCTCGGCCGACATGATTTCGTTAAAACATTTGCCTCTGATAGTCAGGTAGAGCGTATTTTCCTTATCGGGTTGCACATCATTGTCTGCAAGCACTTCATAATACAACCTATCGGTGTTGTAAGGTTTCGATAGATCTACAAAACCATCGCTCAGCTCGTATTTTAACCGGATTTTATCGCTGTTGCTCATAGGCGGAAGTGTTGGTGTTTCGGTATTACAAAAATAGAAAAATTAACCCATTCTCCCCAATGTTAATTATAAACTTTGCCAACCAAAAATCTCTAGAAACTTCTTGATTTTTCAAGAATCAAGAAGAATTAGGGTTTCATTCAAAATCTTGATAAAGAACAAATAGGTCATTTTTTTCTAAAACAGTGATTGAATTTGGTGATTCCCGATGTCCAAACCCTTCCTCTAAATACTTTTCCGAGACATTTTCTATTACCCTGAAAGCGGTTACCAACGAAAAATCGAAAACAGCTTTGCCGTTACCGTTTTCAACCAACTCTTTTTGTGCCCGATACACACCACGGCTCTCCACGTTCATAACCGGCTGTAGCAGGATATTACCATCTGTGCGGATATTCGATATTTTCAGCAACAGCTTGTCATCTGCTTTTAATCCTGATAGTTTTCCATCATTATGAGCACCGATGATTAAATAGCTGTTCTTTCCACTTCCCGAAACATCATTGGAAAAGGCACAAATGGCTTGGCAGAACTTGTCCATATCGTTGGTGGATATGGTTCGTTCCACGTGCGAGCTTTCCGTGCTTGCGAGTAGGTGTTGGAGTTCAACTTTTGAAATCATCTGAATAGCTTGTTTTAACTTTTTGGTAAAGATAAGGAAAAAAAGAATAAGGTCTATTCCCTTACCGGTACGCTTGAAACACGATAACCCTCCCTTTCGTCTTAACGGTGAACGTCTCCCCCAGGGATGTGTTCAATGAGCCCTGCCACCAGTTGGTGAGTACCCTGTTGTCAAGGGGGTATTGTAGCCCTTGGGTGGTGATGGGCTCAGGGTCGAAAGAGAAGAGGGAGACCGCTTCGCCCTTGAAGCTCTGGAATACCCTGTCGGCTTGGATGGGTGTGAACAGGCCCCAGTTGGTGGCCATAATCACGTTGACCTTCCGGATGTACTCGGCTAACAGCGAGATGTTGCCCAGCGTGTGATCCTCCCGCTTGCCCGTTCCACCCACGATCACGATATCGGTGATACCCTGCTCGATGCAGAAGTTCACCGACTTGGTCAAGTCGTTTATCTCCTGGTCGTGTACGATATGAAGGATATTGGCGAACCGCTTCCGGTTCTCTTCCGAGATGGAGTCGCCATCGCCCACGATGGCGTCGGGTGTTCCCCCGAGGGCGATAAACTCGTTGGCAGCCCCGTCGCAACAGACGATGAACGTCGCGTTATCAATGTAGGAGAGGGGTAAGGGGTGCCGGGGAAACCGCCCGTTGGCGATAATCACCGCCGGGGTGCTGCTGTTCGTTTTCATTTTCTACTCATTTCCACGCGAAGGTATGAAAAAAACGACTAAAGGGGTTACCTTTGCATCTTGAAAGCGATTCGATTGAATTTAACAGTTAAAGTGAGGTACACTGAAGTCTAATTTTTGCAGGTTGTATGATTGTTGTTTGTTTTCAAGGCGAAGACATCATAAACTTTTGCGGGGACACATCCTGCGAAGATGGCGTGAAAAAGAAAAGCTGTCTGAGGCAAAGCCGAGTTTTTTTCTTTTAGCCATCAAGCAGAAGATGGGTCGCAAAATTTGTGCGAGTCAAGCTTGAAAACAAACATAACTATGAGTTCTACAAATAAGTAAAATATGATATATATCGTCAACAAAAGTACCGACCCCGCGTACAACATCGCGCTGGAGGAGTACTGTTTCAAGCGGTTAATGCGTTTCGAGAAAATTTTCATCCTCTGGATCAACGAGCCGGCCATTATCGTGGGCAAGTACCAGAACACGATGGCGGAGATTAACGAGCGGTATGTGAAGGAGCAGGGGATTCACGTAGTGAGGCGCATCACCGGTGGTGGCGCCGTGTATCACGACCTTGACAACCTCAACTACACCATCATCTCGAAAGAGGAGGAGGGGCGGAGTGATTTCGACTTCGAGGCCTTCTCTCAACCGGTTATCGAGGCACTCGCGGGGTTGGGAGTAAAGGCGGAGTTTTCGGGAAGGAACGATATCACGATCGATGGGAAGAAGGTGTGCGGGAATGCACAGGCTTACGCCGATGGGCGGGTGATGCACCACGGCTGCTTGCTGTTTAATACCGACCTGACGGTGCTCTCCAAGGCGCTGGAACCTCCTAAAGAGACCGTAAGGTCGAAAGCGATCAAGTCGGTTCGAAGCCGGGTGGATAACATCCTCCCGCACCTGAAAGAGGAGATGAGCGTGCACCAGTTCGCCGATAAGGTGCTGGAGCAGATGGTGAAACGCTTTCCGGAGATGCAACCCTACTCGTTCAGCGAGAGTGAGCTACAGGAGATCGAGCGGGCGCGCCGCGAGAAATTTGCCAACTGGGACTGGAATTACGGGAACAACCCGAGGGCGGAGGTGACGCGGGCGAGCCGCTACCCGGCCGGTAAGATCGAGGTGTTCCTTGATCTCAAGGGGGGCAAAATTGAGAAGATCCAGTTTTTCGGGACATTCTTCGGGAGGGATGGCGACCTCACCGAGGTGGAGAGCCGACTAAAAGGGGTGCGGTACACCCGTGAGGAGGTGAGGGAGGCCCTTTCGGCGGTCGATATCCCGCGCTACTTTACCGGCTTCACGCTTGAAGAGCTGACCGAGGCAATCATCGATTGAGCAATCTCCACATAGCTCTCCACTCTATTTACTCAACTTTCGTGAGTGGCATTATTGTTTGCTTTCAAGACGAAGTCCTCATCATCCGCAGCCACTTGAAGTAACCGAGTATCGATATTACCGTGTAAATCCCGAAGAGGATGGAGGTGGGGTACAACCCCTGCCAGGCGTACAAACCGCAAGATACCACGTTGACCGCTATCCAGAGCAACCACTGCTCCACGTGCTTGTGAGCCAGTACCCACATGGCGATGATGCTTAGCGCCGAGGTAAAACTGTCGACATACGGCACAGGGCTATCGGTGAACCGGATCAACAGGAAGGCAATCGCGGCGTAGAGGGCAACGGTGATAGCCCCGAGCGGTAGAAACAGTCGTTTTGGCATGTGGGTGATGGGAAGTTCTCCCTCATCAGGGGCAGGGCGGTTCCATTGGATCCACCCGTATATGCTGGCGAAGAAATAGTAGATATTGATACCCATGTAGGCGTAGATTTTACTCTGAAAGAATATCCAGATGTATAGGATGGGCATAATCACTCCCACGGGCCAGAGCCATTTGCTGGCCTTGTACTCCAGGTAGATGTAAACTAGCGCGATGATCGCGGCGATGATCTCGATGGTCTGCATAGGTTCGTGTTTGCTGTACGTTTACAAGATAAATGAATATTGAGCAAGCGCCAATAATGGGTGCAATATAGTGAAATAATAGATTTAAAACGAGAATGTGAGCCTCGCCATGTAGTTGCGTGTGGCCTGCGGATAATAGCCGATATAATGCACCACGTTACCATCCTCGAAGGCATCCGTGGCTGCCCACCCGTTTGCCACGTACTTCCGGTTCAGCAGGTTGTTTACGAACAGCTGTAGCTGGAAGGTCCCCAGTGAGCCCTTCGTAAAGGTGTAGCCTGCCGAGAGGTTGGCGATGAAGTAGGCTTCGATTGATTTCGCGTTGTCGCCTGTATTGTCCAAGAACTGTTTGCTCACCTGCTTGCCCGCCAGGTTCAGGTAAAGGGCACCCGTGGGCTGGTAGGTGACCCCCATCGCGCTCACCACGCTGGGTGAGTAGGAGATAGGGGTGCTGCCGTAATAGCGCGACAGCTGTTCTTGCGGGTTGGCGGGGTCGTTACCGACGTGTACCGGGTTGTAATCGCTATCGTACAGGTCGAAGTAGGCAGTATAATCTTTAATCCTGTTTCGGCTAAAGGTGGCGTTCGCATCGATGCGCAGCCGCTCTGCCCAAAGCGGGACGGAGGCTTCGATCTCTATTCCTGCACGGTAGCTCTCCTTCACGTTCTCCATCAGCTTGTACCCGTTGTCGTTCAGCCTCCCGGTCTGCACCATCTGGTCGTGGTAGTCCATGTAGTACAGGTTCACGCTCAGCCGTTCGCCTCCCGTGCCCTCGTGATGATACCCCAGCTCGTAGTCGACCATCCGTTCCGGTCGGATGGGATGCACGGTACCCCCTTTTAGTCCATCTTTCAAATCGGACCTCAGCGGCTCCCGTTGCCCTACCGCAACCGAAAGATAAAAGCGGTCGCGGTCGTTTAACCGGTAAGAGACTCCTGCCTTAGGGTTTAGGAAGTCGTACCTGAAGTGGCCCGTCAGATCCATCAAGTCGTCATCTATCCCGGTAAAGCGATAGCCGATATGCCGGTACTGAAGGTCGCCAAAGAGCGACAGCCTCTCGCTTGGCTGATACTCCACCTTGGTGAAGAGGTTCGTCTCCCTTTTTTTACCCACGTTGCGGTACCATTCGTAATTCAAGGGGATAGCGCCGTTATGTTTTACCCAGGGGAGTCGCCCGTAGTGATCCCCGTTGTAGAAGCTATGCATACTCCCGAAGGTGAGTTGCCAGGCTTCACGGTGATAGGTGACCCCGGCATTGGCCACGTAAAAGTCGTTCCGCATCGACTTCCGCCGGATAAAGTCGGTTCGGGTGTAGGTGTAGTCGCCGATGGTTTGCGGCTCCAGCCCGAAATCGGAGTACTTGCGGTTCTGCCGGTAGTTTTCGTAATAGCCGTAGCCGTGGTTGTAGCTGAGCCCGGCGTTTAGCACCATCCCGCGGTTCAACTCACGACTAAGGTTCAGCTGCACGATGTGTGACCAGTAGTTGTCGGTCTCGTTATCGTAATAGAACCGGTTGCCCGCGTCATCGTAGTACTCCCCCGCGGGGTTGTAACGGCGGCCGTACTCCTCATCCTCCATCTGCTTGCCCGACACCCCTTCCCAGGTGATACCGGTCTGTTGCACCCCGTTCAGGTAGACCAACCGGAGCAGTTGTCGGTCGGTGTAGTGCGACAGGGCCGCGTAGAGGTTGTTATGATTCACTTTCCCGTTCCTGACGTAGCCGTCGCCCAGCACCCGCGAGAAACGAACATCCAGCGAGAGACCGTTTCGTAGGATACCGCTTCCCGCGGCGATGTTGGATAGGAACGTGCCGTAGCTACCCACGGTCGTTGATGCTTCCCCGTAAGCCTCGGGACGCCCCCCCGCTGTCTGCAGCGAGATGGACGCACCGAATGCGCCCGCCCCGTTGGTGGAGGTGCCAACGCCCCGCTGAATTTGCATGCTTTGCAGCGAGCTGGAGAGGTCCGGCAGGTTCACCCAGAACAGCTCTTGCGACTCGGGGTTGTTTAGTGGCATCCCGTTGAGCGTGACGTTTACGCGGGTGGCGTCCGTCCCCCTAATACGGAAGGAGGTGTTGCCCACGCCCAGCCCGTCTTCGGTGAAAGCCACGACCGATGGGTAGCTTTGCAGGGTGACGGGAATAGCCCGTGCCGCATTTTGCTCCCTGATGTCAGATACGTTAATGTTGGAATACGCTACCGGTGTCTGTCGGCTGGCACGCGTGGTGGAAACCACCACCTCCTCGAGGCGGATATGGCTTAGGCTGTCGATAGGTTCAACCCCAGGTTGGACATGGCTAAGGTTGTCGATAGCCTTCAACTCATTGCGCGGAGCAGTTGTTTCAAACTTAGGTTGCATGTAGCTAAGGTTCTCCATAGCGACAGAGGAGCTCGTCTCCTTCGCCTCCGCTTGATAGCTCAATGCCGGCAAGGCTGCCAGCAGTAAAAAAACCTTTTTCATTTACATTCATTTTGTGATAAGCCACGCCATAAGCGCTGCCCATCGGTTGTTCGTAAAATAAAAAAGGGGATTTAAATAAGATGTATACCAGAAAATGCAACAGGTTTGCGCATCTTCATTCCCTCCGCCGGCATTACCCGGATCAGGTAATTATGGGTATGATCTCAGCCCGTGATTTTAGGGCACCCCTGTTCTTTGTAAGAACAAAGATACATCTTTTTTGTTTAATTGTCTTCCCTCGCGGTGTTTTTCATGATTGTTCGCTGGAATTTTTCCAAAACAAAACCCCCGGGCGTTGCATTTCTAAGTTGAACTTAGGCTGTTTCGCGGGGTTATTTTGACACGAAACGGTATTTTTTCACATTAAATGCATTCCTATTTGGATTTTTACTAATTTCGTGGGATATTGTTGGAAAGTTCACCAGTACGGTGGAGATAAAAGTTTATCGGCGAAGCTAAAACAGGTGAATACTTACATGGGAGGATGCTAAAAAGGGCAGAGAATAGATGGTTAACGAAATGAAACTGATCGAAGAGGAGCGGATAATCGAGGAGGAGTTCCAGGGGTTGCTGAACGACTATCTCAACTCCAACCACCGGAAGAAGGTGGATATCATTACCCGTGCCTTCAACATGGCGAGAGAGGCACACAAGGGGGCGCGTCGCCGGTCGGGTGAACCCTATATCATGCACCCGTTGGCGGTAGCCCGTATCGTCTCTCGCGAGATGGGATTGGGTTCTACCTCTATCTCCGCTGCTCTGTTGCACGACGTGGTGGAGGATACCGATTACACCGTAGAGGATATTCGTGCCCTGTTTGGTGACAAGATTGCCCAGATCGTGGACGGGTTGACCAAGATATCGAGCGGCATGTTTGGCGAAGATGTTTCCGCGCAGGCGGAGAACTTCCGCAAGCTCCTGTTGACCATGTCCGACGATATCCGGGTGATACTGATCAAGATAGCTGATCGCCTGCACAACATGCGCACCCTCTCTTCCATGAGCCCGGCGAAGCAGTATAAAATCACGGGGGAGACCCTTTACATTTACGCTCCCCTGGCGCACCGTTTGGGTCTCTTCGCTATCAAGACCGAGCTGGAAGAGCTCTGCTTCAAGTACGAGCAGCCCGACGCGTACGTCGATCTTATGCGAAAGATCGAGGAGAGCGCACCGGAGCGGAACAAGGTGTACGAGAATTTCGCCGTCCCCGTTGTGAAGTCGCTCGACAAAATGGGTATCGATTACGAGATGCGTGCCCGCGTGAAGTCGGTCTACTCCATCTGGAACAAGATGCAGTCAAAGGGCATCGAGTTTCACGAGGTGTACGACCTGTTCGCGGTGCGTATCATCTTCGAGGTTTATCCCGGCATGGACGAGAAGAAGCAGTGTTGGGACATCTATTCTGCCATTACCGATATTTACAAACTTCGGCCAGATCGGATACGCGACTGGGTGAGCCACCCCAAGGCCAACGGCTATCAGGCGCTCCACCTAACGGTGATGGGACCCGATGGAAAATGGATCGAGATACAGATTCGTAGCCGGCGTATGGACGATATCGCCGAGAAAGGGTTTGCTGCGCATTGGAGGTACAAGGATAGTCGTGTTGAAGAGGATAACGAGCTGGACAAGTGGCTGAAGACCATTCAGGAGGTGCTGTCCAACCCCAACCCCAACGCGATCGACTTCCTCGATACGGTAAAAATGAACCTCTTCTCGGCTGAAATATTTGTTTTCACGCCTAAGGGGGAGATAAAAACGCTGCCCCAGGGAGCTACCGCGCTCGACTTCGCGTATACCATCCATACCCGGGTGGGTGATCAATGCCTGGGCGCCAAGGTGAACCACAAGTTGGTGCCGTTGAGTCACAAGCTGAGAAGTGGCGATCAGGTGGAGATACTTACCTCGCAGTCGGTACAGCCCCAGCCGGAGTGGATTAACTACGTGGGTACCGCGAAGGCCAGGACGAAGATCGAAGCGTCGTTGCGCCGTCAACGCCGAAGAATAGGGGAGAAGGGGAAGAAGATGCTCGATGAGTTGTTCGATAACGAGCCGATCGATAACGCGATTTTCAACAGGATTCTCCACATCTACAAGGCGGAAAACAAGGAGGATCTCTATTTCCTTATCGGGAATAACGAGGTGATCTTGCCCGAGACTCGAGAGGGTTTCAGGAAGATGAGTGCCCCCACTCCCGAGAAGCAGGATAACCTGTTTGTGCGTTACGTGAAGCAGGCCATGAGCGCGATCAAAAAATCACCCGAGCCCAAGGCCGTAAATGGTACTGGTGTTGAGGAGGAATCCAAAGCCAATGTTACCCCCATGGAGCCTGCTCTTCCCAAGGTGGATCGGAATGCGGTTTACCAACTTACTGAGGTGAAATTACGGAAAAACTTTATCGTGCCATCTTGCTGTAACCCGCTTCCAGGTGATGACGTGTTTGGTTACATTACCGAGAAAGAGGAGGTGGAGGTGCATAAGCTGGCCTGCCAGACCGGGATGAAGCTGAAGTCTAACTTTGGGAACCGGGTTATCGAGGTGGCGTGGGGCGATTACCGGCAGTACTCGTTCATGGCATCAATCGTCTTTACCGGTATAGACCGTGTAGGTATTCTCAGCAATATACTTACCAAGTTAACCGAAGGGGTCACGGTGAATATTCAAGGTGTGAACGTGGAGTCCAAGGATGGTATCTTCGAGGGGGTGTTTAGCCTGCAGGTACATAGTGCCCAGGAGGTGAACGAACTCTGTGCCAAGATAGCAAAAGTGGACGGCGTTACCACCGTCCACCGTTCTAACGTGTAGGATCCCCGCGAGGGGTACTCATGTAGGATAAATGCACCCCGTGTAGGGTAAGTGTAATTCGTGTCGGCTGGATCCTGGCCGCTATCTCTTTCTCTTTTTCCCGAATATCCTAGCGGTAGCCTGTCGTGTTACGTACGCCATGAGGGCCGGCTTGGTTATTTTCCAAGCGATGGAGCCGATGAGCGGTAGGTTCGACACGATGAGGTTTACCGCGGTGTTGTTTAACCAGGAACGCGATCGCCTGGTCATGTAGGGGGGGATATGGGGTGCGTCACCCGTGAGGTTATCCAGCGTTTCAGAAAATTTGGTCTTGATGGAAGAGGAAACTCCTTTGGTAAGCATTGTTCCCCAGTTATCGCTCAAGTATTGCAACTGGTAGGAGAGGCGTTGACTGGAGATCATGCGCTGTTCGTTCAGCCGCTTTTTCTCCAGTTGAAGTTCTTCTAACGGGGTCAACTTGTACCTGTTCATGTATCACTTGTTTTTATCGTTCTTATCCTCCTTGTGCATCAGGAAGCGCACCACTTTGTTGGTACACCGTTTCTTCAACGGCTTTTTTATCATCAACAGGATGAGGAGCACCAGCAGGGCAAAGGCCGCGACAATGGCAAATCCCATCCATAAGCTTTGGAGAAGCTCACCCAAGTAAAGCGCGGCGGCAATGAGAACGAACAGGAGAATCATTAGAACTACCCCCGATAGAATCATACCGTACGAGATAATCGAGGAGGCTTGACTGATTTTCTCGTATGCTTCCAGCTTTCCGAGTTCGAGGGTGCTGGTGATGTAGTTGGCTATATCTCCCCTAAACTCCTCGAACCACGTACTTACCTTTTTTTCTTCCATTGTTTTGCTGCTTAACCTGCCTGTTACTGTTTTGCCAACTCTTTCTTGGCCACCTCGGCGATATCGTTAATATCCTCTTTGAGGTCTTCAACCTCGCTCTTACCGCGGTATACTGCTGCCTTCACGTTGGCTTTCACCTTGTCTGCCCACTCGTTGGCTTGCTCAAACCACTCTTCCCGTTTGTCGGATCCCATGATGTAACCGACCGCGGCACCCAACGCGATGCCAATTCCAAGTCCTAATAATAACTTTGCTTCTGATTTCATACGATTATTTTATTTTATTTGTTTCGGTGTATGGAACCTTTGATATTTAAAATAATCATTGCTAAGTGCGTTTAATGATTATTTTAATCATGTCGGTTTCATACGATTATTTTATTTTTTGTTTAATAATTACTTTTTGTCACCACCCACATAAAATAAAACGTTTTACTCCTGAAATTGTTTTGCATCGCCCCGCATTACTTAACATCCACGGTCTTTCAAGAGGCTTCAGTATCTCTTTAGTGACTCTTTCGCAATACTTTTATAACTCTTGTTTGGGGTATTGCCTTACCCGTCTTATCCTACCGATTCCCCCAGCAACGTGGCTGGCGTGCACCCGGTGACCCTCACCTTCACCTGTTGCCCCACGTGGTAGTGCTGCTTGTCGAAGACGATAACCTTGTTCTGCTCGTTACGCCCGAAAAGCTGATCGTTTGATCTTTTGGAGACCCCTTCCACCAGGACCACGAACTCCTTCCCCACGTCCCGCTCGTTGCTTTGGCGAGAGAGCTCCAGCTGCAGCTCGATGATTTCTTGCAACCTTCTGATTTTCACCTCTTCCGGGACATTGTCCTCCAGCCTTTTGGCCGCGAGTGTTCCAGGTCTCTCCGAGTACTTGAACATAAAGGCCGAGTCGAACCCCACCTCCCGCATCAGCGAGAGAGTCTCCTGGTGATCTTCCTCCGTCTCGGAATGGAAGCCGCACATGATGTCGGTCGATAGACCGCAGTTGGGGATTATCCGCTTGATGGCAAAGATCCGATCCAAGTACTTCTCGCGGTTATATTTCCGGTTCATCAGCTTCAGCATGCGTGAGCTACCCGATTGCACTGGCAGGTGGATGTAGTTGCACAGGTTATCGTGCCGGGCGATGACCTCCAGCGTCTCGTCTGTCATATCCTTGGGATGGGAGGTGGTAAAACGAATCCGCGTATCGGGTGCGGCTTCAGCCACCATTGCCAACAGGGCGGAGAAGTCGATGACGGGGGTGTTTTGCCCATCTCTCCCTTTTTCGTCATCCTCTTGGTAGCGATAAGAGTTCACGTTTTGCCCCAACAGGGTGACCTCCTTGAATCCCTTTTCTCGCAGGTCGCTCAACTCGTTGAGGATGCTCTCCGGTGCCCGGCTGCGTTCCCGGCCGCGCACGTAGGGTACGATGCAGTAGGTGCAAAAGTTGTCGCACCCCCGCGTGATGGAGATGAAACCCGATACGGGATTGCCCGTGATTCTCCGCGGGATTATATCCCTGTATGTCTCCGTGGTGGATAGTTCGATGTTGATCGCCTTCTCACCTCGCTCTACGGTACCTATCAGGTTGGGTAGGTCGAGGTACGCGTCGGGCCCCGCCACCAGGTCAACGCAATGTTGCTCAATTAGCTTTCGTTGTATTCGTTCAGCCATGCAGCCTAGTACCCCGAGTATCTGGGGGGTTTTTCGTTTTCGCCTGAGCGAGTTGAAATACTCCAGCCGTTGGATTACCCTGATCTCGGCACTCTCCCGGATGGAGCAGGTGTTCACGAATATGGCATCGGCATCGCGGTAGCTGTTCGTCAGCCCGTATCCAGCCACCTCCATGATGGCGGCGATCACCTCAGAGTCAGCCACGTTCATCTGACACCCGTACGTCTCGATATAGAGCTTCTTAACTGTTAATATTTCCCTATTCATTGCTCTTTATGTTACACTTTGCGCTCCCCGTGGACAAGAAAAGTTAAAATTGATATTATCCGAGCAGAAAAGTTGCAAAATAGTCTTTTTTTCGTTATATTTGTCCCGAGGAAAAATAAAAATTTTTCATAGTTAAGGTTTTGGTTAATGTTCGAGAGTAGCTGTGAAGTTGCTCTCGAAATTTTTATATACCAAATACCCGTTAATCCGCGAAAAATCGCTACTTTTGCCCCACGATTCCATGTCAATCACTTGCCCGCAAGTAACGTGCGGTAATTGATGGCTTATCTGGATTCCTATCGGACGTGCAAAATTAATCAAAATATGGAGTTTGGAGACATTATTTACTTTCTCTTGCTTATCGCTTTCATGATATTGGGCTTTTTTAATGATGCCCGTAAAAGGAAAAAAAAGGAGGAGGAGTTGAAAAAAGGGGGTTCCATCCCTCTCCCTGATGATTACCCGGAGGAATATCACGGTTCATCGGGAGGGCATTACGGCTACCCCGAGGGTCATTATCCGCCCCCACAACCACCCCTTGCACCTTCAACGGGTGAGTTTCAGTCTTCCTTGCGCCCGTCGGAATACATGGAATATGACCCTGGGTCTACCACAGGTTACGACTACGGTTCGTTCAACAACGTGCGGTCAAGTCTATCGGAAGCGAGTTTTTCGCATCTTGCGGGTTCCTCCTACATTCCCGACTCTCCCAGTCTTCCTGATTCCCCGGAGATGCCCGTTGAGTCACGTAGCCGAAGAACCTCCGATGGGAAGGATCGGGGGGGGATTCACCCTTTGGTGGCTGAACTGCATGGCGAGGATGCCCCCAACGAGTTACGGAAAGGGGTTATTTACAGTGAGCTGCTGAACCGACGATATTGACGGGGCGTTATAGGTTATCACCTGACGTTTAGGTTATCATCACTCCTTACACGATATCTGCCGAGCAGATGGCTTTCGCAGTGTACATTACATTCTAAAGGACAAGCGAGATTGCCGGGATAGGTGGCATCGTTGGACAAGTAATATTAACAGAACAAAAACTATAAACATATAAACAGTAGATATGGCGTTACAATTTATCAGCGCTGAAGAGGCGGCATCGTTAGTTAAAAATAACGATAATGTGGGTTTTAGTGGGTTTACTCATGCCGGTAGCCCTAAGGTGGTGCCGGTGGAGATAGCTAAGCGGGCGGAAGCGGAACACGCGAAAGGTAACCCTTTTAAAATAGGTGTTTTCACGGGAGCTTCCACCGGTGACTCGATAGACGGAGCATTAGCCAGGGCAAAGGCGATAAAGTTCCGAACCCCTTATCAAACCAATCCCTACACGAGAGAGGCACTTAACAATGGCGAGTTCGATTTCTTCGACCTCCACCTATCGCAACTGGCGCAGGAGATTCGCTACGGCTTCTACGGGAAGATTAACGTGGCCGTCGTAGAGGCGTGTGAGGTGACAGAAAGCGGCGAGATTGTCCCCACCACGGGAATGGGTATCATGCCCACCATCTGCCGCGTGGCTGATCTCGTTATCGTAGAGCTTAACAAGAAGATACCCCGTGAGCTGAGGGGCATTCACGACATTATCGAGCTTCAAGACCCTCCTAAGCGGCGTGAGATACCGATCTACGAGGTACAAAACCGGGTTGGGCTCCCCTACGTGAAGGTCGACCCCAAAAAGATCCGCGTGGTAGAAACTGAGCAGGACGGTGAAGGGAGTGACTTCACACCGGTGGATGAATTGACGACCCGGATTGGGCAAAACGTGGCCGATTTTTTCGTTGGCGAGATTAAAGCGAAGCGTATCCCACCCCATTTCCTGCCGATACAGTCGGGTGTTGGGAATATTGCTAATGCGGTGCTATCTGCCATGGGTGGCCATCCAGGTATTCCATGCTTTGAAGTTTACACCGAGGTTATCCAGGATGCGGTGATCGATATGATGCAAAAAGGGAACATCTCTTTCGCGAGCGGTTGCTCACTCACCCTGAGTAACGAGGTGTTTCAAAACCTATACGACAACCTTGACTTTTTCAAGAAAAGACTGGTATTGCGGACGTCTGAGATTTCTAACAATCCCGGTATCGTGCGCAGGCTAGGTATTCTCTCTTTGAACACGGCCATCGAGGTGGACCTCTTTGGCAGCGTTAACTCCACCCACGTGAACGGGACCAAGATGATGAACGGGATTGGTGGATCGGGTGACTTTACCCGCAACGCGTACCTATCGATTTTCCTGACGCCCTCTACGGCCAAGAACGGGGCCATTAGCTGTATCGTTCCCAAGGTGACCCACGAGGACCATACCGAGCACTCGGTGAAGATCGTGGTTACCGAATATGGTGTGGCCGACCTTCGGGGGAAAGATCCAAGAAGCCGGGCAGCCGAGCTTATCGAGAAGTGTGCGCATCCCGACTATCGTCCGCTACTGCGTGAATATCTCGATCGTGGCGTGAAGGGACATATTCCCCAGGATTTCTATGCTTGTTTCGCGTTCCATCATGCTTTAAAGGAGACCGGCAGCATGCTTAACACCGACTTCTCGAAGTACCCGAGGATGTGATGTTGAGTTTCGTTTTTAAGATCTCGTTGAAAGCGACATTATTAAAAAAATACCTGAAAAAGTGATAGGTGGTTTTCACCTTTCACGGGTTGTACTTCTTTCGGTACTCTTTGGGGGTCAGTCGGGTCTCCTTTTTAAATGACTTTGAAAAGTGAAAGGGATCGTAATAGCCAAGGCGAAACGCGATCTCTTTGATTTTTAGATCAGAAAACTGTAAGTAGGAGCAGGCGCGTTGAATTTTTAATTGGTTGTAATACCCCATGGGGGAGTAGGAGGTCTTCTTTTGAAACAGGCTTCCAAAGTGAGAAGATGAGTAGCCAACATGCTGCGCGATATCTTCCAGTTCGATGTTGCTCTCCAGGCTGTTTTTCATGAACAGGATGCTTTTTTGAATAACGTCCATCTCTTTAACGTTTTTGATTTCCCTGAATTGCGTCGCGTATTTGATGGATGCCAGCAGGTAGGTGAGACAGAAGCTGACAAACTCCAAGTTTTCGGGGCTATACCCCATTTCCAAGTTTTGAAACATCTCTTCGAAAAGCAAGATCCTATCGCGATGCCGGCTACTGTATGTATCGCCGATATCTGTTTTCTCCCCGATGATAGGGGCGAATAGCTTCTCGTCTTCCCCCTTGAAATGAATCCAGTAGATACTCCATGGGTCTTGATTGTCGGCACCATAAGCATGGAGCTCGTTCTTGGGTAAGATAAAAACCTGGTTCCTCTCTATGGTTTTTTTGTTCCCCTCGTGTAGTATCCACCCCTTACCGCTTTCGCAATAAAAAAAGATGTTCTGGTTCGCACCGTTTTTCCTCTCCCTAAAGTGGTATTTCGCTTTCGGGTAATACCCTATATGGGTTACGTGTAAACGCCGGGTAATCGGGTTCGTTTCTAAATAATCACGCACGTTGTAAGGTAGTATGATCGCCTTCTCATCCTTAAATCCGTCAGCTATCTTTTCCATCGGGTTTTATTACATTTATTTGATGAAAATTTACATGAATACCATTATATCACGTAGTTATAGTTAAATATATTTCAAAAATAATTAATATTTACATTTAATGCAAAAAATAATACATCAAAAAGAGGGGGATACATCGTTATATTTGCATAAACAAAAAATAAAACCATGAGCGATAAAAAATACAATGGTGAGAAAAACAAGGTGAACAGTCGGTATCTGGTGTTTATTTCCCTTATCGCGGGGATGGGTGGTTACCTTTTCGGGTACGACTGGGTCGTTATCGGGGGTGCCAAACCATTTTACGAAGTTTACTTTTCAATTGCCCATATCCCATGGCTACAAGGGTGGGTCATGAGTAGTGCCCTTTTAGGGTGTATATTGGGGGTAATCATCTCTGGTAGCCTGTCTGACAAGTACGGTAGGAAATTCATGATGCTCCTTGCGGCCATTATATTCGCGGTATCAGCCTTTGGAACGGGTGCTGCCACCACCTTAAATGTTTTCATCCTGTTTCGTATTATCAGCGGGATAGGCATTGGTATAGCTTCCAATATTTCGCCCATGTACCTGTCAGAGGTGTCGCCTCCCGCTGTTCGCGGTAAGTTCGTGGCCATATACCAGCTGGCCGTGGTGTTGGGTATTTTATCTGCCCAAGTAGCCAACTGGTTGATCGCGAGGCCGGTGATTCCTGGCGAGGAGATTCTCACCTCGTGGAACGGGCAGATGGGTTGGAGGTGGATGTTCTGGGTACCCATTTTTCCTGCCTTGCTGTACCTCGCGTTGAGCCTGGTGGTACCCGAAAGCCCCCGGTGGCTGGTTTCAAGGGGGAATTATGCGAAGGCGACGAGCGTTTTCTCTCGCATCGTGAACCGGGTGTGCGCGGAAGAATTGATCCACGAGATCAAGGAATCGATATCGAACGTGGTGGAGGCTGTTCCGTTATCCACCCTGTTTAAAGGTAGGGCGCTTAAGATAACCGTTATTGGCGTCACGATTGCCGTTTTGCAACAGTGGTGCGGGATAAACGTGGTGTTTAATTACGCGCAGGAAATTTTTTCCGCCGCTGGCTACAGCGTCTCCGATATGCTTTTTAACATCGTGATAACGGGTACCGTGAACGTTATCTTCACGTTCGTGGGGATGTACACGGTAGACAGGTTGGGGCGTCGCTCGCTCATGCTCCTTGGAACCATTGGGCTATCGCTGATTTACGCGGTATTGGGTGGCGGCTTTTACTTCCAACTCGAAGGGATTCCCATGTTAGTACTCGTCGTTTTGGCGATTGCCTGCTACGCGATGACGCTCGCGCCGGTTACCTGGATCGTGATCTCCGAGATTTTCCCCACTCGATTAAGGGCCAAGGGGATGGCGGTATCCACGTTTGCCCTTTGGACCGCGAGCTTTCTCCTTACCTACACCTTCCCCTTATTAAACAGTGGGTTGGGTGCTTACGGTACTTTCTGGCTTTACGGGGTAATTTGCGTGGCGGGGTTCCTGTTCATTAGAAGGTACCTCCCGGAAACGAAAGGGAAGCCGTTAGAGGAGATTGAACGGTTAATCACGGGCGAATAAAACAACGATGCGCTATTTATAGAACATTGAACGAACATAAACAGCAGTTTTTGCAATTGAAAGAGATGACGGACTATTTGATTCAATCGACGGTAGACACGCCTGTCGTGAAAGCTTGGGTGGAAGAGGTCTATTTGCCTACTTACGAGGTGGGGGCGGAAGAGAAAAACCCCGTTTTCCTGGAAAAAAGAGTGTACCAGGGAAGCTCGGGTACCGTTTACCCTTACCCGGTCATAGAGAAGATCACGGATGAGAAAAAGGAGAAAGCCTATACAGCGCTTTTCATCGAGAACAGGTATATCAAGGTGATGATCCTGCCTGAATTAGGCGGGCGCATTCAGATGGCGTACGATAAGTTACGCGAATCGCATATCTTCTATTACAACCGTGTGATCAAGCCCGCTCTCGTGGGTTTGACCGGGCCCTGGATCTCAGGGGGTATCGAGTTTAATTGGCCTCAACACCATCGCCCCAGCACCTATTACCCCACTGAGTTCTTGATCGAAGAGAATCCGGATGGGAGCAAGACGGTTTGGTGCAACGAGGTGGAGCGGATGTTCCGCTTGAAAGGCATGCACGGGGTCACGCTTTACCCAGACAAGGCATACATCGAAGTGAAGGTGAAGGTGTATAACCGAACGCCGTTTCCGCAGACCTTTCTTTGGTGGGCCAACCCCGCGGTGGCGGTCGATGACGCGTACAAATCGGTTTTTCCACCTGATGTGAATGCCGTGTTCGATCACGGTAAACGAGACGTCTCCTCGTTTCCCATTGCCACTGGGGTGTACTACAAGCACGACTATTCGGAGGGAGTGGATATTTCGCGGTACGCGAACATTCCCGTTCCCACCTCCTACATGGCCATTCGTTCGGATTACGACTTTGTGGGAGGGTACAATGAAAAGTCGAACGAAGGACTGCTACACGTTGCCAATCACCATATATCACCGGGCAAGAAGCAGTGGACCTGGGGGAACGGGGATTTCGGGAAAGCGTGGGAACGCAACCTCACGGACGAAGATGGTCCCTACATTGAGCTGATGACCGGAGTCTACACCGATAATCAACCTGACTTCGCTTGGTTGCAACCCTACGAAGAGAAGGCTTGGTCGCAGTACTTCATGCCCTACGTTGAGGTTGGTCACGTGAAAAACGCGACGAAGGATGTGATCGCTAACCTCGAGGTAGAAGAAGACACGGCGACCGTTATCGTTTACGGCACCTCTGAAATGAAGGAGTTGAAGTTGGCGCTGATGGATGAGCGAGGTGAACTTATTTTCAATAAGAGCATCACTCTATCCCCAGAAGCACCCTTCAGGAAGGTAATCACGTTGGTCGGCAGGGAGGCTGAAATGGTATCGTTACGGATTACATCGGCTGATGGTAGGGTGCTGTTGGAGTATGACACCGGGTTTAAAGTGGAAGAGGCCATTCCCCCGGCAGCCGAGAGCGCCGATGAACCCAAGGACATTTCCCTTATTGAACAACTATACCTTACCGGGCTTCATTTAGAACAGTATAGGCACGCTACTTTCAACCCCGTTGACTATTACGAGGAGGCGCTATCGAGGGATCCGGGAGACGTCCGTTGCAACAACGCGATGGGACTTCTCTTGATGAGGAGGGGGCAGTTCAAACAGGCTCAACCCTATTTTGACAAAGCGATAGAGACGTTGACCAAGAGAAATCCAAACCCGTACGACGGGGAACCCTATTACAACCTGGGGTGCTGCCTGAAGTTGCAATCGAAATGGGATGAAGCGTACGGCGCTTTTTTCAAATCGGCATGGAACGCGGCGTGGCAGGATCCGGCCTACCTCTCTATCGCGCAGATCGATTGCCTGAAGGGGGAGTGGGAGGTGGCGTTGCAACACGTTGAGAAGGCCTTGGTTCGTAATTGGCATAACCACAAGGCACGGCAACTGAAGTCTTCCCTATTGCGAAAGATAGGGAAGAAGGACGTGGCGTTGCAGTGGGTAGAGACCTCATTGGAGATCGATCGGTTTAACGTGGGTTGCTTATTTGAGAAATGGCTTCTCACGAAGGACGAAGAAGTGAAGAGTGGGGTAGTGGCTTTGCTGCAGGGTAACGCGCACAGTTACCTGGAGTACGCGTTCGATTTTGGTATGGCAGGATTGTACCGAGAGGCGATTGAATTGCTGGAGTGGGCCTTGGAAACGGACGCGGCTGACTACCCGTTGATTGGATACGCGCTGGGTTACTTTTACGCCCGAACCGGCGAGGAGGGGAAGGCACGTGAGCTCTACGGGCAAGCATTTGAATTGTTGCCCGACAGATGTTTCCCGAACCGGTTAGAGGAGGTGACTGTCTTGCAGCAAGCACTTGCGGTGAATCCCGGGGATTATAAGGCCCTCTATTACTTGGGGAACTTTTGGTACGCGAAACGCCAATACGGTGAGGCGATCGATTGCTGGGAGAAGTCGGTGGCTATCAACGATCGCTTTCCCACCGTGTTGCGCAATCTTTCCCTGGCTTACTACAACAAGATGGATAGGAAAGAGGAGGCTTTACAACTCCTGGAAAAAGCGTTCTCCTTGGATCCGAGCGATTCCCGCGTCTTCATGGAGCTGGATCAGCTGTATAAAAAGTTGAATCGTTCGCCCGCGGAACGCCTCAAGAGGTTGGAAGAACATATCGATTTGGTGGAACAGCGTGACGACCTGTTTATCGAGAGAATTGCGCTTTATAACCAGTTGGAACAGTTCGAGACGGCAAAAGAGCTTTGCGACTCGCATAACTTCCACCCGTGGGAAGGTGGCGAGGGGAAGGTTACCTTCCAGTATACTTACTGTAGGCTTCAATTGGCTAAGCAGGCGATAGGGGAGGGGGATTACCAATACGCCTTGAGCTTGCTGAAGGAGACTGACCTGTATCCCGATAATCTGGGTGAGGGTAAGTTGAGCACCGTGAATGAGAACGACGTGGAGTATTACAAAGGCGTTTGCCTTCGCGGTTTAGGAGATGAAAAACGCGCGGTGGAGTGGTTTACCAAGGCAACCGAAGGACCTGACGAGCCCAAGCAGGCGTTCTATTACAACGACGAGAACCCCGATAAAATTTACTATCAAGGGTTGGCCTGGAGGGCATTGGGTGATGAGGAGAAGGCGAGAGAACGGTTTAGCAAGCTAATCGAACATGGTGAGAAGCACCTGGACGACGAGTGTAAAATCGAGTACTTCGCGGTCTCGCTTCCCGACCTGGCGATTTGGGAAGAGGATCTGAACAAGCGAAACCGAATTCATTGCTATTACGTGATGGCGCTGGGATGGCTGGGGTTGGGTAAGACCGAAAAAGCCGAAAGCCTAATGCGGGAAGTGAAAGAGCTTGATGTGAATCATCAATAAGATAATGTGAACAATTAAATATTTTTGTTATGAGGATGAGATTTTTTTTACTTTTAGGTGTGTCCCTTTTACTTGGATGCACCCATCCAGCTGACACCATTGATCTTGCCGGTGAATGGCGTTTCGCTCTGGATCCCGATGACATCGGGGTGAGTGAACAGTGGTATGCTCGGACGTTTAGCCAAAGCGTTTACCTGCCGGGGTCCCTGCAGGAGCAGGGTTATGGGTACGATGTGTCTGTAGATACCAAATGGACGGGGTCAATCCATGACAGGTCGTGGTACGATGCCCCGGAATACGAGAAGTATAGGAAAGAAGGTAACATTAAGGTGCCATTTTGGTTAAACCCCGATAAGCATTATGTGGGGGTCGCGTGGTACCAGAAAGATGTGAGGGTTCCCTCGGGTTGGAAGGGTAAGGTGATACAGCTTGAGCTGGAGCGCAGCCATTGGGAGACCACGCTTTACGTTGACGGGGTTGAGTTGGGCAAGCGAGACGGTTTGTCTACACCGCATCGCTATCTTTTGTCGGACCTTGAGTCAGGTAAACATGTTGTTACCGTACGGGTAGATAACCGGGTACATGTTGATGTGGGAATTAACGCGCATAGCGTGTCGGATCACACCCAAAGTAATTGGAACGGATTGGCAGGTAATCTGGAGCTCACGGCTAAACCGTCAGTTTATATAGATGACGTGCAGGTTTACCCGGACGTGGCAAATAGACGGGTAACGGTGATGGTTAGCCTGATGGGTAAAGCGGAGTCTAGCAAAGGGGTTGTTTCCTTGCAGTTGGAAACCCTGAAAGGAGAGCCGGTTGGAGAGACAGTTCATGTCGACTTCGATACCCTGGCTAACCACACCGAACTGAACGTAACGATTGACGCGGGAGAAGAGGTGTTATTATGGTCCGAGCATTCCCCTAACCTGTATCGTTTGAAGAGCGTGGTGACTTCTGACGGTGAAAAAGATGGGAGGTACACCCGTTTTGGCTTTCGAGAGTTCCAGAAAAGAGGAACACGTTTTCATCTGAACGGTTCTCCCGTCTTTTTACGGGGAACGCTCGAATGCTCCATCTTTCCGTTAACCGGCTATCCCGCGACGGAAAACGCGTACTGGGAGAAAATATACAGCGCATGCAAAAAGTTCGGCCTAAATCATGTTCGCTTCCACTCATGGTGTCCTCCAAAGGCTGCATTTCATGTGGCTGATAGCATGGGCATCTATTTGCAGGTTGAATGCGCGGGTTGGGCAACGATAGGTGATGGCGGGTACATCGATGAGTGGTTTTACGCTGAAGGCGATAGGATATTGAAGGAGTACGGAAATCACCCCTCTTTTTGCATGCTGGCTTATGGAAATGAGCCAGGGGGACGGAATCAGGTTAAATACCTGTCTGACCTGGTCGCTTATTGGAAAAGTAAGGACAACAGAAGGGTTTACACCGGTGGAGCCGGATGGCCATATATTGAAAACGCGGACTACTGGAATGCTCCCGATCCTCGGATTCAAGCTTGGGGAGAAGGGCTAAATTCAATCATCAATGCACAACCACCCCGTTCGGATTTCGATTTCAGGGATAGAATAAAGGGGGATATGCCAACGGTTAGCCACGAAATTGGTCAGTGGTGCGTGTATCCCAATTTCAGTGAAATAGAAAAATACACGGGCGTGTTGAAGGCAAAGAATTTTGAGATATTTCAAGAGACATTGCAAGAGAATAAGATGGGGGACCTCGCGGATGATTTTCTTTTTGCCTCGGGTAGACTCCAAACGCTTTGTTATAAAGCAGATATAGAGGCTGCGCTTAGAACGCCCGGGCTTGCTGGCTTCCAGCTTCTTGACTTGCACGACTTCCCGGGACAAGGTACCGCGTTAGTAGGGGTTCTTGACGCTTTTTGGGATGAAAAGGGGTATGTTGGTGGTGAAGAATATAGCATGTTTTGTAATCAAACTGTCCCGCTTGTGCGTTTTCCAAAGATGACGTGGCTGAATAACGAGAAGATGAGCGTACCGATTGAATTCGCGCATTTCGGGGAGGAGCCGATTAAGGATGCCCGCATCGAATGGACTATTGCTACTGCCGATGATAGAATTATAAAGGAGGGGAGCTTTGTGAGCGATCTGCCGTTGGATAATGGTATTCAGGTAGGAAGGATTGAAGCTTCCTTTGAGGAGATCGTGGAGCCCACGCGGTTAATCGTGTCGGTTAGGCTGTCCGATAAGGCTATAGAGAATCAATGGAATATATGGGTTTATCCCAAGGAAAAACACGATGTAACTAATAAGCCCTTTATAACATCCACCTTTGATGACTCGGTGATCGATCGGCTTAATCAAGGTGAAAGTGTCTTACTCCTTTCACCAAAAGGGAAGGTATTACCCGAAAAAGGAGGGGATATCGCCGTTGGATTTTCATCTATATTTTGGAACACGGCATGGACAAGCCAGCAACCACCTCACACGCTAGGGGTTTTATGTGATCCAGCCCATCCCGCCTTGGCGTCGTTTCCCAACCAGGGGTACAGTGATTACCAGTGGTGGGATGTCGTGACCGATTGTGATGCCATGGTGCTGGATGAGTTTCCGGACGATTTTCGCCCTATTGTATACCTTATCGATGATTGGTTCAAAAACCGATGGCTGGGATTGTTGTTTGAAGCTAAAGTAGGTAAAGGGAAATTAATGGTATGTAGTTCCAGCCTTGCCAGGGATCCGATTCAATACCCTGCTGCCGCTCAGTTTAAACAGAGTTTAATAGAGTATACTTCGTCTGATAAGTTTAATCCTAAGAGCGAATTGGATGCTGAACTGATAAGGGGGCTTTTTTCAAACCCGTAATAAAAGTATAATGTCTATTTCTATAAAGAATGGGTGTATTAATGAAAAACGCCTGCCTTTATGGTGAATGTTTTGGTTTATAGCGTTTCACGTTCAGCCGGGATGAGGGCAATTGAACTTTAAATATAAAACGATAAATTGTAAATTTTACAAACATGAAGAGAGGTGTTCTTTTTTTGTTGCTTATAATGCTTGGAGAAGCTAGTATAGGAGCTACTGTCACCAAGCTTTTGTCACCCGACGGGAAATTAGAACTACAAGTAATAGTAGAAAGTGGGGTGTCGGTGAAATTATTTTCGGGACACGACGAGGTTTTTGGCATAGAAAATATAGGATTAGATACAGATAAAGGAGTTATTCCCGTGGATAATCCCCGAATTAGAAGAATTAGAAAAAATTCGGTAAACAACATTGTAAAGCCTGTAATTCGGGAAAAACGAGCTGAAATTCCTGAACAGTATAATGAAATAACAGTTGAATTCCGTGACAAAAGCAAGTTGCAGTTCAGGCTATATAACGATGGGTTTGCCTATCGCTTTATTCTTGATTTACCTGGAACTATAATAATAAACAATGATATGGCAGATTTCGTCTTTGATAAGGAGTCACTTCTAACTTATCAAAAAGATAATAATAATCCTAACAGTGATTATGAAAAACCTTACATTATCACTCCCATTACAGAAATGGAGGTTAATGACATGGGAAACCTGCCTGCTTTAATAAAAAATGGCACCGGGAAATTCGTTCTTTTCATGGAGGCTAATACAAAAGACTATCCCGTAATGTGGGTCAAAAAAACGCCTAATGGATTATCAACTCATTTTTGGGGTGTGCCAAGTGGATATAACGATAATGGCAACTACTATAACAGGAAACGTACAACGGGAAACAGGGATTACATTGCTGAAACGCGGGCTTCACGTGATCTCCCATGGAAAGTTTTCGCCTTTGCTAATGATGAAGCCGAATTGTTAACCAACCAATTGGTATATTTGTTAGGGGAAGAGTGTAAAATTGAAGATACATCATGGATTAAACCCGGATGGGTAACATTTGACTGGTGGTCACGCCGTGGGATTTACGGTGTGGATTTTAAAGCAGGAGTGAATACGGAAACAGCAAAGTACATGATAGACTTTGCTCATGAATTTGGAATTCGTTATTTTTTGTTTGACGATGGATGGACATTTAAGGAGGACTTAACACGGGCAGTTCCGGGATTAGATATTGCTGAAGTAGTGCGTTACGCGGATTCTAAAGGGGTTGATGTAATGTTATGGGTGACCTATGCATTATTTAGTGATCAGATGGAAAGGGCATTGGAGCAATTTCAAGAATGGGGTATCAAAGGAGTTAAAATTGACTTTATGAATCGTTCTGATCAAGAAGTAGTAAATTTTTATTGGAAAGCTGCTGAAGAGTGCGCTAAATATAAGATGGTTATAGATTTTCACGGCGCATATCGTCCGGATGGGCTACGTCGTGCCTATCCAAATGTGTTGACAAGGGAGGCACTTATTGAATTTGAATACAATGGTGGTAGTGATTGGGATAATCCGGATCATCATTGCACCCTCCCTTTTATTCGTAATGTAGCAGGCCCCATGGATTATATTCCCGGAACCATGAATAATGCAACTAAGAAAGACTTTAGTATGAATGGGGATAAACCCATGGGGCAGGGAACACGTGCTCATTCTATTGCTATGGCTGTGATTACGGAAAGTCCCATGCAGATGCTTTCAGACGCGCAACCTTTATATTATAATAATAGGGAATGTGCTGAATTCCTGTTAGGTATACCTGTAGAGTGGGACGAGATAGTTCCACTTGAAGCGAAGGTTGGAGATCACGTGGCCCTTGCCCGCAGAAGTGGCTCTGTTTGGTATGTGGCAGCAATAACCGACTGGGAACCGAGAAAAATGAATATTAATTTAGAATTTCTTAGTGAAGGAAAAGAATACACAATGGAGCTTATCAAGGACGGCATTAACGCCAATGAGACGGCGGTCGATTATAAGAAAGAGATAATGAGGAATGTGCGTAAAGGAGATAAGATAACAATAGACATGGCTTCTGGAGGAGGTTGGATAGCAAGGATTGTAGAAAAATAAATAAACGGTTTCGTGCGCTTTTTGATAACATCAATTACAACTATTTATTTTTCTACAATCCTTGCTATCCAACCTCCTCCAGAAGCCATGTCTATTGTTATCTTATCTCCTTTACGCACATTCCTCATTATCTCTTTCTTATA
>DUNG01000041.1 GCA_012839475.1 Petrimonas sp.
CTTTAAGCTAGAACTCCTCAGAAATTTCTACTTCGGTAGATTCAAAGGATAGTGTTGGTGTTGATATTGCTGGATCTACCGAAGTAGAAATTTCTGAGGAGTTCTAGCTAGAGATTGACCGCGGTCGAAGAATCCGCATCTACCGAAGTAGAAATTTCTGAGGAGTTCTAGCTCGCAACATGCCTAGACGGCATGTTAAAATCTACCGAAGTAGAAATTTCTGAGGAGTTCTAGCTCTCAGCGTTCGCCCGTGAACCTGAGCAATCTACCGAAGTAGAAATTTCTGAGGAGTTCTAGCTACGGACGAACAGCGGGTACAGCGCGAACTGATCTACCGAAGTAGAAATTTCTGAGGAGTTCTAGCTGTGATTAGGACGAACTATGGGCACGCTGATCTACCGAAGTAGAAATTTCTGAGGAGTTCTAGCTAAATACGCGCTTAACCGCGAAATACATAATCTACCGAAGTAGAAATTTCTGAGGAGTTCTAGCTGCGAAACTGCGTCAGGCGGATTCAGCTTCATCTACCGAAGTAGAAATTTCTGAGGAGTTCTAGCTAGAGGCCGCACAGCTCACCATGACCGAGATCTACCGAAGTAGAAATTTCTGAGGAGTTCTAGCTAGAAAGGAGAAACGATCATGGACAACATATCTACCGAAGTAGAAATTTCTGAGGAGTTCTAGCTAAGGAGGCGAGATAATGGACAAGCAAAGATCTACCGAAGTAGAAATTTCTGAGGAGTTCTAGCTAGGTTCGCAAGGGATGATTCGCGACTTCGAGCGGTGGTATCTACCGAAGTAGAAATTTCTGAGGAGTTCTAGCTAAAAGCGTACAAAGAGTTGGCGCTCATTGATCTACCGAAGTAGAAATTTCTGAGGAGTTCTAGCTACGACAAAGCCTATGCGATGGCTGTCTAATCTACCGAAGTAGAAATTTCTGAGGAGTTCTAGCTATCACGAAATGCTCGTCAATGAAATTGACGATCTACCGAAGTAGAAATTTCTGAGGAGTTCTAGCTTGCCCTCGCTCGTTTTGTTGTACACCGTCATCTACCGAAGTAGAAATTTCTGAGGAGTTCTAGCTCGTATCAAGTGCATTGACACCCGTTGCGTATCTACCGAAGTAGAAATTTCTGAGGAGTTCTAGCTGTCCGATCTGCTTGCGTTCCGCGATCTGCATCTACCGAAGTAGAAATTTCTGAGGAGTTCTAGCTACGTGTCGATGAACAACTTAATTTTTTCGATCTACCGAAGTAGAAATTTCTGAGGAGTTCTAGCTGCCCCATGTCTCGCCCACAGACAGCCTAATCTACCGAAGTAGAAATTTCTGAGGAGTTCTAGCTGCATGACGCAGAGATTCGCGTCTTCGTACATCTACCGAAGTAGAAATTTCTGAGGAGTTCTAGCTGACCGAAGCCATTAAGAAGATGGCTGAAATCTACCGAAGTAGAAATTTCTGAGGAGTTCTAGCTACAGAAGAAACCTAGAGAGGAAGGTTGCGATCTACCGAAGTAGAAATTTCTGAGGAGTTCTAGCTCCTCATCTAACGCTCGCGCACAACATGAACACGTTAGGCGGGCAATATTCTGTGCAGAACATATAAGTAGTGGCACTCATATTGAACTAAAACTCCTCGTTCTTACGTTGCTAGCTCTATTAAGACGGAGGTATGCAATTGACTTCCTCA
Organism: Petrimonas sp.; assembly: GCA_012839475.1. Lineage (GTDB taxonomy): Bacteria > Bacteroidota > Bacteroidia > Bacteroidales > Dysgonomonadaceae > Proteiniphilum. Next base: position 1,688 of record DUNG01000041.1, read on the forward strand.
GGTCACAACGATTATATCATCATCTTCATGGGTAGCGTACCCGTAAGAAATGATTTTGTCCTCATTAACCTCGTAAATCATGATGCTGTCAGCGTCAGAAAATCGTTTGGCAAATCGTGTCTCTATTTCTGCTTGGATAAGCCTGAGTACGCGCTCGCTGTTTCGGATTGCAAAGACGGAGTATTGAATTCTATAACCGTATTTCTTCAAATGCTTGGAAAACTGTGTGCGGAGCTTATCGTCGGAGATATCATAGCTGATCAGCATCATGTTCCTTACCTCTATTCTTTGTATTTACTTGTCAAGTTCCAATGTCGCATCCAGCGAATTATGCAAAATTGAAATGCGGGTAGTCGGAGAGATCCTTGTTTCTCATAAAGGAGCGATAATATTGTTGTATGAACAGAAATATCTCGTCCTTATTCTTTATGAGAGGTTCCATCATCAAGGCTGTATATTTCGGTGAAGCTTTATACTTTATGCGGTAGCTATGGTTATCCACGAAGAAATCTTGCTCGTCGACTTGTCCAAGTCGGTACATCCTCCGTAGTTGATAATCAATAAGTGACCTGAAAGGTTCAACGAGATCACACACGAGAGATTTACGTTTGTAAAACTGTTGGTGGTATACACCTTTATAAAGGTCAAACCCGTAACAGTTAAGTAGTGCTTCAATAAAGCAGAATAGCAAGGTGTAGCCAAGATCGAGCAGAGAGTTTATCGTGTCTGCTTTGATGCGTGGTTGTCTGCCCTTCCAATTATATTCGCAAAAAATCTGTTGGAAGTATTCTTTGGACGCAACACCTTCAGTCCCTAGGATGGATTTTAGCGATGTCAGCTCGGGCAACTGAGATTGATAGGTCTTTAGCCGAGAGCAGACTTCTTTTGCGAGCGTCCCGCCTTGTCGTGCTTTGCGGATGGCGGCAATTTGGCTGTCAATTTTTTCTGAAACGATGTATTTTGCCAGATCGAACCCCTCATAAAAATATTGCTTTTCTCGCAACAGCGTATTGCCTTCTGCGCAATTCGCAAATACCTCATAAACGCGTAAACCACCTGTCATGAGGACGATTGAAAAGCCGAATCTCTTTGCTCTTTGGATAATGCCGGTTGTTAACGTAAACTGACCAACCAGAAAAACAGCAAAAAGCCTGAAACAAGTGGATTGGTGTTTTACTTTTCCCTCTTTGTCTTTCACGACGAGATTATCATTTAAGAAAGAGACTTTCTCACCTCGGTTCAGAAAAACGACAATTAACTTTTTGTACCGGAAATCAGGTGCAGAGAGCATGGTCATAGACTCCTATCACAGGCGTTTGTGTAGATACATCGCGCGCATTTGTCGGGGTTGGTCTGAACGAATCTAGACAGATCAAAAGACTCAAAATCCTGAATAGTATTCTCGAATTTTCCAAACATTTCTGGGTCGTCCTGAGGTAAAGGAACTGGATAGACCTTGTTATCTATTTGGCTGTATAAGCGCAGTGCATTGATCTCGTATCCTCGTTCGAGAAGACCATAGTACTGTCCATATAACTGATAGACGTATCCGTCAAAGACTTGCTTAATCTGACGTTTTCGTTCGGTTAATAAGCCCCTTTTTATATGGAAGAGGTCGATTTTTCCTAGCAGATTGTACTTGGAACTATAAACGTATATTCCTTGCAAAACATCAGAGCGTGTCGAGTAACTCTGATCGATAATTGTGCTATGGCTGGCCGTGCCGAGCGTTTGGTCGGTCGTCTGTATAGTGCGCGTGTCCGCGTCCCCGTACAGATCATGGAAGTATATGGAGGCAGGGCAGAAAATAAAATCGTTTAACTGTGTGATTTTAATGTAACTTTCCATGCCCTACCTCCAAATGATTCTGAATGAGGAATTCCATGATTAATTCATGAGGCGTGTAATTACTCTTCTGCCATGAGATATTCGAACCATTCTCTATTTGAGAGCACGGCTCTTTTGTCGTTCTTGACTTTGTCGACGAGTAACAATCCTTTCCGAGCGATGTTATAGGCGCCGTTGGCGTCAGCATTGATTGGGAGCGAGCTCTCATATGGCTGTTGTCCTGAGTCAAACGTATTATTCTCTTTATCGAGTGCGGGGGACACGATGTCGTCTCGATCACTGTCAGAATTCCGAAGCTGTAAAACCAAACGGAAAGAACGATGTATTCTTGCCAGCAGATTTTCGTTTTCTAAGAGCAACGGGAGGAGATTCTGTTCGTTTTGATAAGCGATGCCATGTGCCTCGAGAGCTTTCTTGATCTCATCTGTTGTATCACGTTTCTCTATCATTCTCCGCTTAGGATTGAATGCCTTTCGTTCGCCGGAAACAAGGTTCCACGTACGCGACGGGACATTCTTTATCCTGCAGAAAACTCCGAAGTCGGCGTAGTTGAATCGGAAGATGAAACGATCAAACTCGTGGTCGTAGCGTATCTCTTGAAAATGCCCGTAGAAGCTGTTCAGATCCTTATTTCTAATGCGATTGAGGTAGAATAGGTTTGCAAATCCCGTGACGGGATCGACGATGGAGGTATAGGACGCCGGAACATAGAAAACGATGCCGTTTTGGCTCCGCGTATCTTCGGGGCTGACAACACGACGTGCAAGTTGCCAAGGGCGCATAACGCCTCCAAGCTCGTTCGGTTCATACTCTTTGAAAGAAAGCGCGTTCAGTTTGTTAATCAAGGCAACTTCAAACTTTTGATACACTTGACGTTCTACTTTGAAGCGACCACGCTTAAAACCAACATTGAGATTTTCCATCACAACAATGGCATGGTATTTAATAATGAGACGCGACAGTTTGTAGATAACATGGCTCAGATAACCCTCTTTCAAGTCTTTGATACGGTCGATGCTTTGCCAATTTTGCCTTGCCTCTGCGCGTTCATCTTCGCGTTGTTTGAGCATTGATTGATAAGGGATCTGGCGCTCAACAGTTTCTCCTTTTAGCGTGGTTTGCTGAATAAGAGTATTTAATGATCCTTGTTTGACGATATCTCCTTGTAAATTAATGACGGAATAGTAAAGCAGGTTGCGTTCACCACGATCGATACCAATGATGTGTAAGTCGGAATCTTTTTTTATATATTCGTTCGCAAGGTTCTCAAAAGGTACGTTCGCGGAGGCTGTCCAGTTGAATTCCAATGGCACATGGAGGAAAAACTGATCTTCTGTGTACCGTTTGTCTTTGACAAGTTCGAACGGTGCTTCACGGTAAACAAAACGTCCGTCAAGCAATCCTTGGGTGGCTTCTTCCGATAGCGTATACCCTTCGGGATGGCGTTCATTGATATGGTTATAGATTTCGCAGTAGAGACCGGCGGGAATGACGTCACCATACTTGTCAAATCGATTGAGAAGGAAGGAGCCTTGCAGGTGAACGGTTGGTTGCTCTACTTGTTTCGGTCTGTAGAACAGTTCTGCTTGTCCATTCAATTTTATGGTGTTGTTTTGTAAGTTGTCATTGGAGAAAAGTGCCCGCCAGTACATCGTGTGCAAGTTCGGTTTTCCTGTTGAGTGTGGCGAAAAATCTTTGTTGTAGAGCTGGAACAAGTATAGATCGCCTCTGTCTACCATCGTGTGAATTAGATCGACCGAGACTTTCTCAAAGTAGATCGAGTAACTCGCGCGATCAACATCTGCATAGAACTGATTTACATCCTCATAATCCTCGGATTTGAGTAAATGGCTGTAATCGAAAGTGCTAGTTCCTTCGTAGCTTTCCAGATAAGATTTGCAGAAATCGATCCACGCAGTGACTGCTTGTCGGTAGCCTTCCTCATCTTCTGTCTGTTTCAGGTAATCAGCCTGATAACGTTTCTTGTCATTGACAAGTTCCGTTTGCAATCTGTATATCTCGTATGGAATTGTAAAAGGCTTCACAAAGTTAGAGGCCCCAGGGTATAGGGTATAACCAGTTGTTTCTCCTTGTTCGCCAAAATGCTTTTTCACATCTTTTCGTGCTGTCGAACACTTAGGGATCATTCGATATGCATCGGGAGAGAAGTGGTAGATCATGCGCTCGTAATACCCTTTGATATTCTTTGCTGTTTCATCGCAGTTTTCGTAGCTCAATACTCGATAGGCCTTCCTGTCCTTGAGAATTCCTAGGTAGAACAGATCATCTTTTCTTAGAAGAACGCTGAAATTATCTGGCACCTTACTTTCAGACCAGCCATCGGCAAGTGTAGGTTTGTCGAAATTCAGTCTGAATTTCTCTTTGGAGCTAGGTTTTCGACTTAAGTAGTTTCGCGCGAGGTTGTATAACAGAATAATGTTCGAAAGAGAGCCCATCACGCGATCATATTCCGGATAGAATAGATCATCTTGGAGCTCTACCGCTTCGCAAGATAGTAAGTTCCAAATAGAATAGCGTGCCATGATCGCGTCAAGGTATTTTTTGATTGTAGCGATTGCATCAGGATTTCCAATTAGTTTTGTTTCTGAAGATATAAGTTGTTCAATGCTACGGAACAGCACTGTAAGCTCACTCTTTAAATCCATACCGGGGAATTCAAAAGGAAGAAAGATATCTTCAGTTGGTGTAGCTTCTTCCTCAAGATCGATTGATTGATCAAGGGCAAACTGCAATTCTTGGAGGCTAAAGTAAATGTCATTTTTTAATTTTGAGAGATCTCTCTCATCTTCGGATGCATCGATATAACGCTTAAATCGCTCATCTTCTCGATAGGGAGACTCGGTCGCCATTTGATAAAGCCCATCTCTCAAGCGGTTCCATGAAAGACTCGCTTCGTGCGACAATTCGTTAAGGTTTTTTGCATGGACTAAAATTGTTGAGGGGTCAACACCAGTCATTATGTTATACAACTGGTCGTTGATGTCTGCGATTGACAAGCCATCGATGTCCGGCTCAGAGAGAGTGTTGTTGAATTCTATTATGCGTGCTAAGAGATCCTCATCGCTTTCAATTTGCTCGAATAGAAAGGACGTTGATTCTGATATTGACAAGATATGTTTCTTAAGGCGAGTCATTTTGCCAACTGGTTTAATTTCGCTATTATCGGATACGTTTTTTAACGTCTGGTTTTTGAGATTGGCGAGTTCATTAAACCCTTGTACTTTTGTGTGATCGTCAGTGAAAAAACCTCCAATAACAGCATTGTGAAGGTCGACTCCTTTCTGTGTGAGAAGGCGGTTAATAGCAGGGATCGTAAACAGCGCATCCAGGCTCTCGTCATTAGCGATCAAGTTCTTTTTTTTCAACTCAGTTTCAAGCAGGTCCAAGGGTTCGGGGAAATCAAGTTTGTGTTGCTCATAGACCCAACGGTTGAAAAGAAAATCCGGAACAATCTCATGGACAATGCGGTAAGCAAAGCCTGTGGCAATATCTTCATCTGTAAAGATGTTTTTGCGGGCTTGCCAGAAATTTGTGAGACGTGAAGTAAACTTTTGATACGAATCGAGAGCATCCTTATACGCATCAAAAAGTTCATCAGAGATGCGACCATCCGGTTTATTTTTCAGGTGTTCAAGGTAGGCTGGAAGTGTTTCAGTAACAAAGCGCGCCTTGAAAAGATCATCATAGTATTTTTTGTTAACGGAAGCCGTGTTTTTAGGCAGAGGAGTTCCATTGCGATCGACTTGACCCGATAGTCGCTTCAGGAGTAGCGTGCGATATTTCTTCTGCTCATCTCTAACTAAGCTAGCTATTCTTTGGTTTTCTCTTGGATCAGTGTTGTTCCTAGCGAGCAGGAGAGCTTCTACTAAAGGTGACCAGTCAAACAGAAGATTCGATAGTTGATCCGTCATGAACTCCCGATAAAACCGATCCGCAAGTTCTTTTAGCAAGGGGTACATCTCGCTTCTTTTCCTGTCAGCCTCAATAATATTTCTGCATTTAACGAACTCAGTTGTTCTGCCGACGGGAATTAGTCTGAAACGAAGGGTCTTTTGAACAGGTGTTAAACACTCAAAGTTTGTAAAGGGCTTATGCTTTTTGATAGTCATGATTAATTCCTTTCTACTTTCATTTTTGGATAACGAGCTATTCTCGTAGGTGTATACAGTCTTTTAATGCGCTTTTCATTAATACGGCCGATCTTTTCTTGCTTATCCTTGGGAAAAGCCCAAGAAAGAGGATCTGTTTGGTCGTAATCATAAAGTATAGTATTTGTTTTGTCAACTAACCATTTTCTATAAAATATTAGGTGGAAGGAGTAGCCGAAAAATTGGCCACACCATTTTCTAATCTACATGGGGAAAGTAGAAATTTGATTTATTTTATCATGATAGGAGTGTGATTGATATAGGGACCGAATTTTTATGTGTAACAGAGAGATGTTATGTTTTTTCGTGCATAGTTATTTTGAAGATGAAATCTGACGAAGATCGTCTTGTACAACTGCAAGGAGGCAACTTGTTGTTGCCTCCCTCAGGAAGAAATATCAATTCTAGTGTTATTTCGCCTTCGCGTAACGTGTTGCGACGACGTCCCAGTTGACGAGACCCCACCATTCTTTCAGATAGTCGGCGCGTCTGTTCTGGTATTTCAGGTAGTAGGCGTGCTCCCAGACATCGTTCACGAGAAGAGGCGTCATACCCTTGCTGACCGGTGAATCTTGATTCGAGGATTGGACGATTTTCAGTTCGCCCTTGTCCATGACGAGCCATGCCCAACCGCTGCCGAACTGACCGGCGCCCGCTTTCTCAAACGCTTCTTTAAACTTCTCAAAACTGCCGAATACGTCGTCCATGGCTTTCGCGAGTTCGCCTTGCGGTTCTTTTGCGCCGCCCGGCGTCATCGTTTCCCAGTAGACTAGGTGGTTGTAATGCCCGCCGCCATGGTTGATGACGGCTTGGCGTCTTTCCTCGGGGACCTGGCCTAAATCTTTAAGCAGTTCCTCAATTGTCTGTTCTTTCAGATTGAGTCCCTCGATCGCCTTATTGAGATTGTTGACGTAAGTCTGGTGGTGTTTGCCGTGGTGCACTTCGACTGTTTTTTGGTCGATGACCGGCTCCAACGCGTCGTACGGATATTGCAAAGCATCTAATTTATACATGTAACCCTCCTTAGGATGTGGCGCTCCGTTGCGCGCCTATTTTTTACGAATAAAGTCGATCCGGCAATTCGTTGCCTGTCGAATACGATTATAAGTGAGATTATTTATCGCGATTGTATCTTATGTTCTGTCCCGTTCTTTTATGTGTTCGGGAATGACCATTGCGAAGTAAATTATTCCGCATACGATCTGTATCGCCCCGGCGACAGTCATGGCATAACGGAACAGCATATGGCGCGTCAGCGCGCCGACAACTGCACCGACGACGTAGATCAAAATATGCAACATGAGATACGGTAATTTCCATCGCGTCGTTTGAGCGCCTCGGAGTCTCTTGCCCAATTCAATGCCGGCATCGGTGAGATAGCCCGTCATGTGTGTTGTCCGCGTCGTCACGCCGTGATAGTTCAGCAAGATGCCGTTCTGTATGCCGAGCGATAACGCGGCAAAAAAGCACGGAATGAGTAGTAATTCGCTCGGAAGGGTGAACGACATGAGGGCATACAGCGTTCCGCTCATGAGTAAGAAATAACCGTAGCGTTTCGAATGTCCGATTTCGCATTGATAGAAAAGCATTCCGGCTATTGTAGACCCCAAGAAGAAGGCGACAATCATGCCGAGATAAGTGAGAGCGAGCGTCCATCGCCCGTTTTTGAGCGCAGAGGCCAAATGCGTGAGATTTCCTGTGTGGTGCGATGAGGTGAAAGCCGGTCCGAGCAGTGTTTCCGCGTTGATAAAGCCCGCGGAAAAAGTCATCAGCGATACCCAGAGACTTGCGTTTTTTCTCGACAGCTTTCTCATGCTCCCCGCGCCTTTCAGTTTGTCTAAATCATAGCATGATTATCGACGCTCTTAGATTTTCATTATGCGAAAAGAAAAGCGGATAATCCGACGACCCCATCGGGGGAAGTCGAGCGGATTATCCGCGCATGGTTTGCTTCGCTCGACGATTTGCGGTACGAAATGCAGGGCGGTTTCTGATTATCCGCGCATGACCGGCTTCGCATTTCGAAGTTACATGAATCGGCTTAATAGTTCGTAGCGACGAGTTGGAAATACTTTTGTTCGTATTTGCAAACGGGGCAAATGACGGGCGCTTTCTTGCCGACGTGGATGTGACCACATTTGGCGCAGATCCATGCAGTTTCCGCGTCCTCACGCTCAAAGACTGCGCCTTCCTCGATGTTCGCCTTCAGGCGGTTGTAGCGCTCCTCATGATGTTTTTCGATGGCGGCGACCATACGGAAGAGTGTGGCGATACGCTTAAAACCTTCTTCTTCGGCTTCTTTTGCGAAAGTATCGTACATCTCAGTCCACTCGTAGCGCTCGCCTGCCGCCGCATCTGCTAGGTTCTCGAGCGTACCCGGAATCTCATCGTTGTTGAGCAGCTTGAACCAGAGCTTGGCGTGTTCCATTTCGTTTCTTGCCGTCTCCACGAAAAAGTCAGCAATCTGCTCATAGCCATCTTCGCGCGCTTTCGCGGCGTAGTATGTGTACTTGTTGCGTGCCATAGACTCGCCGGCAAATGCTTCCTGCAGGTTTGCTTCGGTTTTTGTTCCCTTAAGATCCATATTCTCTCTCCTTTTTGTTTGTTGTTACGGTTTTTATCTATCTCCGGTGATTGCTCACCTTGTGATCATCCTTGTAGAATGCAATCGGCGTTTCACGCCGGGTATTTAATTAATTTGACGTGTATGCGTCTTAGCCAAGTTCCGTCCTGTCTTGGTTCGGTCCCGATTCAGTTACATCGCCGTCTCAGTTCGGTTCCGCTTCAATTTTGTCCCGTTTCAGCTCGGTTTCGTCCCGCCTTTTTCGCGCGGCATTTTGAACAGATCCCTCTAAAAATAACGTCGTGTCCTGTCAGCCGGAAATCGCTGTCTGGGGGGAAATACTGATCAATCTGGGGAAGAACGGGCATATCCACATCGGAAAGCGCGCCGCATTCTTCGCAAAGCATATGGTAATGGGCGTCGAGCGTGGCATCGTAGTGGAACGCCCCGTCGTCGCCGACGATACGAATGACCTCGCCGTCCTCGACCATGCGGTTCATGGTTCGATAGATGGTCGCTTTGTTGATCGTGGGCGCTGTCCGGATGACGCATGTCTGAATTTCATCGACGGTGGGGTGATTCAGCGTCTTGAGGCAATCGGAAATGACTTGGCGTTGATGTGTCATACGCCTATGAGCATGATTTTTTGCCTGTTTCGCCATGTTCGATTCCTCTCTTCGTTCATTTGCGAAATAATTATAATCTTAATGCGAATTGATTGCAATAGTGAAATGCTTAAAGAAAAAACTGAACATTGAAACTGTCTCGATATTGTCTATCGTTGTCCGTAACGATCCGTCGGAGTTCCGCCGGATATTCTCACTCAGTGCAAAGGCGTTAAAAATTACTCAATTGTAGAGTGTCTTCCTCTATTCCGACTTCGATGACGACGCTCCCCCAGCGCGATAGGGAGCGGCTGAGCACGGACTCTGCCGCGGTTAGGTCGAGATTCCAGCACGCATGGCCCTCTAAGTCTTTTATGGTCGCGATCTCAAGCTCAATTCCCGTTGACAGCTCCTTTGCGAAGATCGGCTTGTTCTCTACATGGTAAAGTCGGAGCTTGTTGTTTGATGGCAAGCGTCGCAGATGGATGTAGACGCGGCGGCACTTTTCCGTCAAGTAAAAGTCATCCTGTTCGTAAGGGTAATCGGGGCATGCCGATGTTCCATAAAAAGCGTCACTGAACATCCGGAGGAATTCCCCCGTTTCATTGAGGACATCAATCGATGGCTCCGGGATGGCTCCGGTTCCATCCGGTCCGATATTGAGAAGCAGATTGCCGCCTCGGCTCCTGACCTTTGTCAATTGCCGTATGACATCTTGTGCGGTGCGCCAGTTTTGGTCGCTACGCTTATAACCCCATGAACTGTTCAGCGTGGCGGGGAGCTCCCACAGTTTCTTTTGGGAAGATCGCGGCAGCATGTTGTCACCCGTCGTGATGTAGTCCTCGAGATCGCATCCGATGCGTCCGGAAATCAGGCAGGACGGCTGCAGCGAACGTATGAGGTCTTTGACTTGTCGGCATTGAGCGGGAGTCATGGACATCGGCGTGTCAAGCCAGATCATGGCGAGTGGTCCGTACTGCGTCAGGAGCTCTCGCAGCTGTGGGATACATTTCTCTTCGAGGTATTGTGTGAACAAAGGAGCGGGCGGAGCCTCCTGATAGGCACGTAGCCCTCCCGGATGATCCCAGTCTTGCGCTTGTGAATAGTAGACACAAAAGAGCAAATCGTGCCTTGCGCACGCTTCCGACATTTCGCGGACGAAGTCGCGTCCGAGGGGACTCAGGGCGACGCTGTTGAAAGAGTCGGCCGACGAATCGAACAGCGCGAATCCGTCGTGGTGTTTCGCCGTCAGGCAGATATACTTCATGCCCCAAGTGCGCGCGAAGTTGCAGATATGGTCGGCATTGAAGGCTGTCGGATTGAAAGACGCGGCTAGCTGACGATATTCATTGTCGGGAATGTCGAAAGAGAGCCTGATCCACTCCGCCAAGAAAGGTGTCACCTTTCCCCTATACTCACCGCCGAGCAGCGAATAGAGACCGAAATGAATAAATAGCCCGAAACCGGCATCCTTGAAAACGCGGAGCGTTCGGTCGATCGTAACTTCTTGAGCGGAGGATTCATTTTCTATGTGGACTTCATCATGTAGGTTAAGGTTCTTGACGATCTTAACGAATTCTCTCAGGCTCTGTGCGTCGACGGGGTTGGTCGCTACGCCAAATCGTAAAGCAGTCCCGATATGGAGATCGATCTCTTTCGACGGCAACGATTGTTGAATATGCTCGACATTGCCGTGCGTAATACCGCTTCCGAGAATAAGCCTCGGTCGTGCATGTTCCAAGTACCACGGCAGGCAGTCGAGGTTCTCATCGACGCACCCTTGACCGAGCGATGTCAGGATATGTGTAATTCGCGGATATTTGTTGATGCGCTCGAGTGAAGCCGCGACATCGGAGCTTTCATCGATGGCGCGGTGAAACGTCACATCAAAATCAGTTCCCTCGAGTACCCGCGAAAGTGTCGTGACATCGGCGATCCCGTCTTCATCGAGTATGCCTGTTACAACGCGCCGGACACCCAATTCCTGAAACCGCAAGGCATCGCGCCTCATAACGGACAATTGGCTTTCCGAATAATGAAAGGAGTCTTGTTCTGGACGTAGCATGACGGCGACGGGAATACTGACAGCATCAAGGACAGCTCTCACAAGGCCGTCACTCGGCGTAAAACCTCCATGTTCAAGACAGGAGACGAGCTCGACACGATCGCCGCCGCTCGACTCAATGGCGAGGGCGTCGGCTAGACTTGTGGCAATGCATTCGAGAATCACCGGTTATCTCCTTCGTTCAGTTTGAGGCCTGTTCCTGTCGCTTGCGGCGGTTTCTCCCGCCGATGCAGATGATAAGCCCGCCTAGGAAGCCGGCAACATGAGCCCACCACGCGATACCGCTTGACCCGCGCGTAAAACCTGAAATGAGCTGAATGACGAACCAGATGACGAGATAAATCGGCGCCGGGATTGTGACAAAGTACGGAACAATTGGCACTAATGTCATCACTCTCGCATGCGGATACAAAATGAGATACGCTCCCATCACGCCGGCAATGGCACCCGAAGCCCCGAGCGTGGGGATGTCGGAATTGAAATCCGCAAGCGTGTGCGCTAGGATCGCGATGATCCCGGTTGCGAGGTAGAACAAAATGTATTTGGCCGGTCGCAGATAATCTTCCACGTTGTCGCCGAAAATCCAGAGCATCCACATGTTGCCGAGGAGATGGGCAATTCCTCCGTGCAAGAACATACTGGTGATCAGTGGGAAGTAGAATTTTCCCGCTCGTATTGCCGCGAGAAATTCCGCCGGTATGAACGCGTACCGATCTAAAAACTCATAATATGAAGGAAGGTCGAGCCTCTGCTGGTAGATAAAAACCACAACGTTGAAAATAATGAGAATAACGGTGATAAAGGGTATTCTGCGACTCGGTTGACTATCTCTAAGCGGTAGCATTTATCTTTTCCCTCGCTCTGTAAAAGGATCGTGCCAAAGCACATTCCCTCATCTTCTCGCTCCTGATGTAAGTAAAAGCGAACGTCACAAAAAACCCGCTACCCCTCATCGGAACGGGCGGATGTCTGTATTCTAACTGTTCTGAAGCTCGCGGCTAAGCATGGAAAACGGTGTCGTATCTCCCAACAAAATATAACCCACGAGCTTGTCGCCGATAAAATTGCGTCGGTCGTAGGTGAGCTGTGTTTCATCGAATGAAATCTGAGAAGTCACTTCCGGACCTTTCGGCGCAATGTCGCCGGCGGACGCGACCCGCGTTTCCATCGTGTTGACGAGATAGGGTTGCGGAGGGATGACACAAATTTCATCGCCCCCGGCGGCATTCACGCCCGCAACTCTTCCTTCTCGCGTCGATACGGACCAAAGGCCGTACCAAATCCCGTCCATCAGGGCGCAATCGCCTGCCGCGTAAACATTCGGAATGTTCGTTTCCATGCGATTGTTTGTCACGAAACGGCGATCAATCTCAATATCGACCCCGTCCATTACTTCAACACGTGCTCGCACGCCCGTCGAGACAAGAACGAGATCGGTCGCAAGGACAGTTCCGTCTGTCAGTTTCACGCCGGACACTTTTCCCGTCTCGGGATTGGCTAAAATCTCCGCGACAGACGCTTCTTTTCTTACATTGATATCGAGACGCTCGACCTGCTCTTGGAACATGGCGCTCGCGCGGGGGTCAAGTTGCCTTGAGAGCAACGCCTGACCGCGTTCGAGAATCGTCGTGTCGAGACCGCGCTTTTTTAAGGCGTACGCTATTTCAAGTCCGAGCAGACCGCCCCCGATGACGATTGCCATTTGACCGTCTTCGATAAAGTCGGAAATCTCGATCGCGTCGTCGAGTGTCCAGAGCGTAAAGACGCCGAGCAGGTCGTTGCCTCGCATTGGCGGCATAAAGCTACGGCTTCCGGTCGCTAAAATCAGTTTGTCATAATCAATGGTTGAAAGATCGGACAGCGCGATACGCTGATTGTTTACGTCAACATATTCGACTTTCGTGCCTAAGCGAAGATCGAATTGACGGTCGTCATACCACGCCTGATCGTGCAGAAACACTTTATCGATTGTGTCCGGCGCCATGACGACACCGGGAAGACGCGGCCTGTGATAAGGAAGGTTCGCATCCTCCGACAGAAGAATTATCCTTACATCGGGATCCTGCTTCCGCGCAGCCTCGGCTGCCGAAAGCCCGGCGATTCCGCTTCCGATAATCACAATGGTTTGCTCTGACATGAAAGACCTCCTTCACGAGGGGAATTGTATACACTTATTAGCCGTTTCCAAAGAACAGTTGAAACGTGAATTTATGATAGTCAGTCGACAATCAAGTGTCAACTTATTAACTAAAAGGAGGCCTGACTCAATCAGGTGTGCAGTTTTTCAATTAAGGTTGAAAAACTGTGCTGCGGGGGTGAATAAGAAGGACGAGCTCCACAGATAGGTGTGCAATTTTTCAATTAAGATTGAAAAAGTTACACATAAAGTTGAAAAACTGCACACAGGGGTGCGCGGATATGGGGGAAAAAACAAGCAGGTGACAAAAATTCATATATAGTTGAAAAATTGTACACCTTAGGATAAATGACTTTTACAGTACATTACTAATTTTTTTATATCGGCAACGCATTGTATAATTAGTAACTAACAACATCAATTATCGTTCCGGTCACTGGTTTGCGGATTATCGCAGGAAACAACGTGAGATAACCACTTCCGACCTAGAGGTCGCTTTAATCATTAAAGAAAGGAGCCGTCATGACCATTCAATCTTCAAAAGGAAGAAAATACATCCCGGAGATTTCGTCGCCACTTCGCGGAGATATCATCGAGATGCCGCGTATCATCACCGAATGTTCCGGTATTCGGATTTTTGGGAAGCGCATTAAATCGATCATCTTTACGACAGATGCGGCGCAAGCGATCAATCACAACGCCGATGCGCTGATCGCTGTCTATCCGTTCACGCCACACCCCGCCATTACGAGCGCGATCATAGGGATTTCACCTGTGCCCGTTTTTGCCGGAGTCGGCGGCGGCACGACGGGCGGCAAACGATGCGCTCAGATCGCCATGTTCGCCGAATCGCAGGGCGCTATCGGTCTAGTTGTCAACTCGCCGACAACACTCGAGACCATACGCGACATTCGGGCGGTTGTCGATACGCCCATCGTCTGCACAGTCGTTTCGGAGTATATGGATATAGATTCGCGAGTTGCGGCAGGCGTTCAAATCTTCAATGTGAGCGGAGCTGAACGCACGGTTGACATTGTCAAAAGCATCCGCAAACGTTATCCGACGATCCCCATCATCGCGACAGGCGGCTCAACGGATGAAACAATACTCAGGACGATTGAGTCGGGCGCGAATGCCATCACGTACACTCCTCCGACAAGCGCCCAACTTTTCAAAATCAAAATGGATAAATATCGAAAAATGGCGCAAGACGAATACGAGAACAGCAGGCAACTGAGCTGAACAATTATTTGCAGATTTTCTTTTGTGTTTCGGTGAGCGAAGGCATCACCGCTACGACGCTGCGGCTTAGATTCGTAGTATCATAATTCCGTAGAATACTGAAGGAAAGGTCGTTTATGCTTAGCGATACTCTATTTGAATACAAAAGATATTTCATCGACGGCGCGGAAAGCGAGTTGCGCGCACAGCATAACTCCAGTCGGCGCGTTTCTTTTCTTGACGGTCAAATGATCGGCAACGCCCGCCAAGATTATAAAGGCGTGAGCGCGCGTGTGCGGCGCGGCGGTCTCTATGGCTTCTCTTCAAAGGGAAACTATACGCAAGAGTCGGTGGAAAGCGTGTTGAGGGAAGCATCGAGCAATGCGCTTTTTCTCGAAAAACACGCAAAACCGACGAAGAATCGACTTTCACCCGTACCGAGCGGCCGGATGGAATTAAAGGATTCCATTAGCGATGCGGAGCAGTCTTTTTACATTGAGCTCTGTCGCGCCGTGGATGCGTACATCCTCGCTCATTGCCCGAACATTATCAGTCGACGCGTCACCGCGTATAGCGACTCAGTCGAGAAAGTGATTACCGTTTCGAATGGATACGATGCACATGTCGTCACGCCCAGAAGTTATGTGTACGTCATATTGACGGCCAAGTCAGCCGTGGGCACTCCTGTTGACGTGATGACATCGATTGGCGGTTTCGGCACGATCGATCGTAATTTTATCGATCTTAGCATTGTGAAAGAGAAAATTGACACGCTGTATGAACAGCTGCTGCAAAAATGCGAAGGCGTCTACGCGAAGGCGGGGGAGACTACGTGCATTTTATCTGGTCGTATGGCGGGTATGCTCGCCCACGAAGCCGTCGGTCATACGGTGGAAGCCGATCTCGTTCAGAGCGGATCGGTGTCGGCACATTTGCTCGGAAAACAGGTCGCCTCGGAGAAGGTTTCGATGGTCGATTACGCTTATACGGCTTTTGACAAACCGACACCTCTTCCAGTCTATGTTGACGACGAAGGCGTAAAAGCCGAAGACGCCGTATTGATTCGAGACGGTATCCTGACGGAGTACTTGAACAGTCGCCAGTCGGCCGACCTTTTCGACATGACGCCTCGCGGCAATGCGCGCGCGTGGCTTTTCTCTGACGAGCCGCTGATCCGTATGCGCAACACGGTGATTGTGCCTGGAGACGACAAGTTTGAGGACATGATTGCCTCGGTGGATGACGGATA
Source organism: Petrimonas sp. (assembly GCA_012839475.1). Taxonomy (GTDB): domain Bacteria; phylum Bacteroidota; class Bacteroidia; order Bacteroidales; family Dysgonomonadaceae; genus Proteiniphilum. The sequence goes on from DUNG01000041.1 coordinate 17,545, forward strand.
TTATCTAGTTGCGTCGGGCAATGGACAGGCGGACATGACAGGTGAGTTCATGTTCGGTGTGACGATCGGTTATGAGATTAAGAATGGCAAGCTTGGACGCGCCATGCTTGATACGACGATCTCCGGTGTCGCCTTTGAGATGTTGAAGACGGTCGATATGGTCTCCGATGAAGTGGAGTGGGAGAGTTCCGGTTTTTGTGGAAAGAAACAGCCAATGGCGGTAGGAATCGGTGGCCCGCATATTCGTTGCCGGTTGACGATGGGAGGCAAAGCATGAGATCAATGGAAAAAATGGCGCAACTCGGACTGTCCGCATTACGTGAAGGCGGTGCCGACCGGGCCGTTTGCACTGTCTCTCGCACGGTGATGCGCGAATTGACGGCGGAGTGGGGAGAGTTTAGTTTATATCGAACGATCTTTGACGATTCCGTCGGATATATGGCGATTATAGGCGGACGACGCGGTGTTCTGTCCCAAAATACTGTGAATAAAGATGCCATACGTGAAGGCGCCGCCAATTGTTTGAAATCGGCGCAAGCCGCGGATCCCGATGAGGCGTGGCAACTCGCTCCACCTTTACCGGAGCAGCTCTTCGAGACTGGCCCGCTCACATGTGCTGAAGAAAGATTATTCGAGCGTTGCGAGGAATTTTTGGCCGATATCCGCGCGCGTTTCCCTCTCATCAGTGTCTGGTCACTCGTTGCAACGCACACCTTGAGAAAGGGCGTAAGTCTCTATTCGACGGGAAGCCGGTTTTTCTCACGGCGCGGCGTGTACTCTGTCGACTTGTTGTTCAACGCGACGGAAGAAGAAGCGACGTCATCATTCTTCTCGACCTCCGCGGAGATGCTCGACCTCGACACGCCTTTCATTGAACTCGGAAGTTTTGAATCGGATCTCGCCGCCATTTCGCGGCAAGTGTTCACGAAGGCGATGGACGACAAGTTCACTGGTACGGTCTTGTTGACTCCGGATTGTTTTGGTGACCTGCTCGCGGCGTGCATTGGAACCTACGCTTCCGATGGCGTGATTCTGGACGGTACGAGTCTCTGGCGTGAGAAGATCGGACAACAGGTGGCAAACGAGAAGTTGAGTCTGAAACTTGCTCCGCTCCACCCCGATATCGTTGCCGGTCAACGCTACACATCGGAAGGCTATCTCGCAGAGGATTACTATTTAATTGAACGAGGCACTCTGAATCAGTTTCATCTCAGCGATTACGCCGCTCGCAAAACTGGTCACAGGAGAGCGCCCACTTCATCGCTCGGCAGCTTCATCGTGGAACCCGGTGAGGAGTCGCTCGAGACCATGATTCGCGGTATTGCGCGAGGGCTCGTCGTCGCGCGTTTGTCTGCCGGAGCGCCAAGCGTGTCGGGCGATTTTTCCGGCGTCGCAAAAAACTGTTTTCTGATTGAAAAGGGTGAGATCAAAGAGGCGTTGAGCGAGACGATGGTCAATGGCAATTTGGCTGAGTTTCTTATGAACATCAAAGCGCTTTCGAAAGAAGTCGTAAAAGACGGTAGTTCCGTGCTACCGTGGGTTGCCATTGAGGGCGTCGGTATCGCCGGAAAGTAAGGGTTTCAAAATGGATGAAAACGTAAAAGATAAGGCGATAAAATCGCCGAAAAGAGTATTCTGGGAGTTGATGCTGATAGGTGTCGCCCTGTTTGCGGCGGGCATCTTCACGCTTGCGAATCCTCAGGGAACGCTTAAGTTTATTCTGATCGTGTTGGGGGTCGTTTCGATCGTCAGCAGTGTCGGTTTTTTCATGCGCTATTTGCGCATTCGCGAGGAGAAGGGGTGGTTGAGCTCCTTTGTGCTGGTGTTGGCGGGCCTGCTGTTCATATTCGGCATTATTCTTATCGCCAAGCCCGATGAGACGTGGCTCTTCCTGATCTATGCGATCGGCTTGTGGTTCATCGCTTACGCCGTTTATTCGCTGGTCTCTTCCGTGAAGTATAGGTCTTTCAGTTCGAAACTGTTTATAGTAACGTTCGTTCTGGCAATCTTGCTTCTCATTGCGGGCATCGTGCTGATTTTATCGCCGACGGTTGGCATGACGTTTATCGGTGTGGTGATCGGGATTGCGCTTATCGTCAACGGTCTGGAGTTCATTCTGCTCGCCATTGCGGAGAAACTGATCGATCGCCGACAGAAACAATCGACATCCGACGCGAACTAGGCGGTGTTGCGCATTTCACCCTTTTGACAAGCTTCTCGGCTTCGCTGGGAAGAGTGTGAGCGCAAAGGATCGATTGACTAATGCGCATGCGCGTCGCCGGCGTGATATAGTGGTACAAGACAAGAGCCGATAGAAGGAAGGTTTTTACCATGTCAGATAAAAAAAGAATCATTACTTTACCGACACGTAAACTGATCGATGCGGACGGGCGTGACGGTTGCGGCGAGTGCCAGACATCTTGCCAGTCTGCCTGCAAAACATCTTGCGGTGTCGCGAATCAGCAGTGTGAGCAGGAGCGCGACTAAGCGTCGTTCTGAATATGGCGGTAGACCGCAAGGTTATCGCACCATGCCGAAAAGCCGGTGCGTCGGTTTCTGACGGAATAGGCAGATGGTACATCAATATAAACTGAACGGCTACAACATCGTGTTGGATGTTGACAGCGGAAGTATTCATCTCGTAGACGATCTCGTCTACGAGATTGTTTCGTTGTACGAAAAATCGGATTGTGACGGCATCGTGCACGCGCTGTCGGATCGCTTCGACCATGATGACATCCGTTCGGCGCTCGACGATGTGCAGGAATTGGTCGATCAACAGAAGCTGTTCTCCCATGGTGATTACCCGGCGCGACTGTTTGACGGATCGCACTCAGGAGCGAGTGTTGAATCGCAGTCTAAGGAGCAATATTCGCTGATTGAATATCCCTCTTGTCCGGATGGCGACGTGGCGACGAGTTATCGGAAAGATAACGATATCATCAAGGCGCTCTGCCTCAATGTCGCTCATACATGTAATCTCGACTGCTCCTACTGTTTTGCCGGACAGGGCAAGTACAAAGGAGAGCAGGCGCTTATGTCTCTTGAGACGGGGAAGAAGGCGATCGACTTCCTCATGGAGCGTTCGGGTTCAAGGCGAAATTTGGAAGTCGATTTTTTCGGCGGCGAACCGCTCCTCAACTGGCAAATGGTCAAAGACGTTGTCGCTTATGCTCGCTCGATCGAAAAAAAAGCAGGCAAGCACTTCCGGTTTACGCTGACGACGAACGGCATTCTCATCGATGACAATGTGATCGAGTTTACGAACAAAGAGATGCACAACGTCGTTCTCAGTCTCGACGGACGCCCTCACGTGCACGACCAATTTCGCGTCGATATTGGAGGCAAGGGCAGTTATGTCCGTATCGTACCGAAGTTTCTTGAGCTCGTTAAGAGGCGAACCCGTGGCACGTACTACGTCAGAGGCACGTACACGCATCTCAATACCGATTTTCTAAACGATATTCTGCATATGCTCGATCTCGGGTTTCGCGAGATCAGCATGGAGCCGGTCGTCTGTCGACCTGAGGAACCGTATGCGCTGACCGACGAGGATTTGCCGATTATTTTTGAGCAATACGAGAAACTTGCCGAGGAGATGTTGCGCCGCGAGCGCGAGGGCGATCCTTTCGAGTTCTACCACTTCATGATTGATCTCGAGCACGGACCCTGTATCTACAAGCGGATTACAGGTTGCGGGGCGGGGACGGAGTATCTCGCCGTGACGCCTTCGGGCGACCTTTACCCGTGCCACCAGCTCGTCGACGATCCGTCCTTCAAAATTGGAACTCTTGACGATGGCGTGACGGAATTAGATCTTCAGAACGAGTTTCGAAAATGCAATGTCTTCGCCCGCGACGCATGCCGCGATTGCTGGGCAAAACTGTATTGCGCAGGAGGTTGCGCAGCGAACGCTTTTCATATGTCGGGCAGTCTTCTCGGAACCGATAAATTCGGTTGCGAACTTTTCAAAAAGCGCATCGAATGTGCCATCATGATAAAAGTCGCCAAGGCTGTTGCCTCGACGACTTAACTCAAACAGTTTATCCAATTTACCAATAACTCTTTTTGTCTAGTAATTTCTCCGTGTAACCAACGTGATTCGCTGTAAGCGTTCAAACGTCATGCGATTATCCGAAGCACCCATACTAATCTCTTCTATTTCTTTCCTAATATTCGTAGCGCGGTATTACAGCCGTCCAGCCGTGTCTGTCTTCGACGGTCTGGCGATGGAGAGCGGTGAGCGCGTCGTAGAATAGCTGCGCCATGGGGCCGATTTCTCTGTTGTTGATGATGATCGATTTACCCATGTATTCGAGTTCACCGACGGGTGAAATGACAGCTGCCGTACCGGTACCAAAGGCTTCGGTGAGATGACCTTTTGCGTGTGCCTCGTACAATTCGTCCACGCTGATGCGACGTTCTTCGACGACCATACCACGTTCTTTGGCTAGCGTGAGGACGGAGTCGCGCGTCACGCCCGGCAGGATGGTGTCGCCGAGTTCGGCCGTAACGATCTTTCCGTCGATGACGAACATCATGTTCATCGCGCCGACCTCTTCCACGTATTTCTGCTCACGCCCGTCGAGCCAAAGAACCTGATTGAATCCTGCATCCATCGCTTCTTTCGTCGCTTTGAAGCTGGCGGCGTAGTTTCCGCCCGTCTTCGCGCGTCCCATGCCTCCTTTGACGGCACGGACATAACGCTGTTCGATGCGGATCCGGACCGGTTTCATGCCTTCCGGATAGTATGATCCCGACGGAGCGCAGATGACAAAGTAGATAAAACGATCCGCGGAGTGCGCGCCGAGGCTATTGCCGTCCGAAATCATCGTCGGTCGGATGTACAGCGATGTTCCCTTGCTACTCGGCACCCAATCGCGGTCGAGATCGACTAAACGCGTAATGGCTTCGATCTGAAAGTCTTCGTCCAGTTCCGGCATGCAGGTGCGATCGGCGCTGCGGTTCATGCGGCGCGCGTTGTCGTGGAGACGGAACGAGCCGACTTCCCCTTTCGCCAATCGATAGACTTTTGTTCCTTCAAATATTTCCTGGGCGTAATGAAAAATCGGCGATGCCGGATCGAGACAGAGCGGTCCGTACGGCACAATGCGCGCATCGTGCCACCCTATGCCTTTGTCGTATTCGACAATAAACATGTGGTCGGTAAAGATGCGGGCAAAACCGAGATTGCTTTCGTCAGTCGGCTTGGCTTTCGGATTTTGCGTTCTGGTAATCGTAATTTCCATGGTTTGTCCTTTCTCAAATCAATCTTGTGCGGGTCGGATACGTCTTGCGTCTTTTCCTTTTGAGGCTGATCGGGGAAGTATCTGGCGGAGTGGGCGTGCGGCGCCCCTCTCGCCGCCCGCCCGAAAGATGTCTATATCACGCTCACCGGTTTACGCAATCGGCGCCTCGCTGGAGAGCGACCTCATTCAACTCGACGAGGTGAGCTTTTTTGCCTGTGAAAATGTTTCGCAACATATCTACGACTGTTTCAAATTTCAAGTATTTTGTCGCTTCGATGTAGGCGCCGAGCATCGTCATGTTGGCGACGCGCATGTTGCCGAGTTCCGAAGCGATTTCGAGTGACGGGACGTAGATTGCCTGCACGTCGTCGCGTTGAACCTTGCGTTCGACAATCGATTGATTGACGAGAATCAAGCCTCCGGGTTTGACGGCAGGTTCGAACTTGTCGAGTGACGGTTGATTCATGGCGATGAGTTCACTCGGCTCAAGGACGATTGGTGAGATGATTTCCGTGTCGGCGATCACGACGTTGCAGTTCGCCGTACCGCCACGCATCTCTGGTCCGTACGATGGCAGCCAGCTGACGTTCAAGCCCTGTGCCATGGCGGTTTCCGCCATGGTCGTGCCGATCGACATGACACCCTGTCCGCCGAAGCCCGCTACGATGATTTCATGATAAGCCATCTTACGCCTCCTTTTTCGTGATGTCTTTGTAAACGCCGAGCGGGAAGACGGGAATCATGTTCTCGTTCAGCCATTCAAGTGCTTTGACGGGAGTCAACCCCCAGTTTGTCGGACACGTCGACAGGACTTCAATCATCGTGAAGCCGCGCCCTTCAAGCTGCAGTTCGAAAGCTTTCTTAATGGCGCGTTTTGCTTTCATGACGTTTGCCGGCGATGTGACGGTGACGCGTTCGATGTAGGCTGCGCCGTCAAGCGTTGCCAGCATCTCCGCGATGCGAATCGGTGAGCCGGCGTGGCTCTTGTCGCGCCCGAGCGGCGCCGTGGTGGCGCGCTGTCCGACGAGCGTCGTCGGTGCCATCTGACCGCCTGTCATGCCGTAGATGGCATTATTGACAAATATTGTCGTGATGTTCTCGCCGCGCATCGCCGCGTGTGTAATTTCCCCCGTACCGATTGCGGCGAGGTCGCCATCTCCCTGATAAGTAAAGACGACTTTGTCCGGCAGTACGCGCTTGATACCTGTCGCGACAGCCGGGGCGCGACCGTGGGCCGCTTCCTGCATGTCACAATTAAAGTAATCGTAAGCGAAGACGGAGCACCCGACCGGCGCGACGCCGATCGTCTTTCCGAGGACGCCCAGCTCTTCGAGCGTTTCGGCGACGAGTCTGTGAATAATGCCGTGCGTGCAGCCCGGGCAATAGTGTGTTTCAACATCGGTGAGACCTTTCGATCTCCGATAGACGATAGCCATGTCTTTACCTCCCCAGAGCTTTCAATGCGGCATTTGCCACTTCGCGAGGCGTCGGAATAACACCGCCCGCCTGTCCGATAAAAGAGACGGGTTTAACGCCGTTGACGCCGATACGTACGTCATCGACCATCTGTCCTGTACTCATCTCAACGGTGACAATGGCCTTGACGCTGTCCTGTAGGGCTACCTCATGAAGCGCTTCATACGGGTACGGCCAAACGGTGACCGGGCGGAAGACGCCGGCTTTTATCCCCTCTTTTTCGAGAAGTCCGGCGGCAGCGCGCGCGAGGCGCGCCGGCGTGCCGTAGGCGACGAAAATAACTTCGGCGCCATCCGTGTCGTTCGTTTCGTATCGTTGCTCGTTTTCGATGACGCGACGGTATTTTTCCTCAAGGCGCTTGTTATGAACGTTACACGCCTCCGGGTCGATAAAAAGTGAGTTGATGATGTTCGGGGCGCGCCCCTCTTTTGTACCGGTCGTTGCCCAAGGTTTTTCAGGCAAGTCGTCCGGGGATACGGGCGGCTTTTTCCATTCGATCGGCTCCATCATCTGACCGATCATGCCGTCAAGAAGCATCATGACAGGCATGCGGTATTGGTCGGCAAGCTCAAAGGCCTCCTGCATCAGGTCGACGACTTCTTGAATATTGGCGGGGGCGAAGACGATCAACCTGTAGTCACCGTTGCCTCCGCCGCGCGTCGCTTGGAAATAGTCGCCTTGTGCAGGCTGGATCGTTCCGAGACCGGGACCGCCGCGCATGACGTTGACGATGACTCCCGGTAGTTCCGCACCGCACATATAGGAGATACCTTCTTGTTTCAAGCTGACACCGGGCGAGGACGAGGACGTCATCACCCGCGCGCCCGCGCCCGACGCTCCGTAGACCATGTTGATGGCGGCGATTTCCGATTCAGATTGTAAAAAAACTCCGCCCGCCTTAGGCATGTGCAGAGACATATATTCGGGAATTTCGCTCTGTGGTGTGATCGGGTAGCCGAAATAGCATCGACATCCGGCGCGAATGGCCGCTTCCGCGATGGCTTCGTTGCCCTTCCAAAGTTCTTTTGCCATACAAACCCCCTCTATACGCGTTCCACGGTGATGATGGAATCGGGGCACATACGTGCGCAGTTGGCGCACCCGATACACTGATCCATGTCCTTGACCGTGGCGGGGTGATACCCCTTGCGGTTCGTTATACTTTCATCGAGAAAGATGATTTTTTTCGGACAGACCGCCACGCAAAGACCACAGCCTTTACACCAGTCCTGCCGAAACGTTACGTTTCCTGTTGCCATGCGAATTGTCCTCCTTCGTGGTCACTCAGCTCCCATGGTTTTGTCATATATCGATCGATTGCAAAAAAAGAGCCGTTCAGGCGGCCTTTCAGTTTTTCTTCAAAACGGTGTTCACCTACGGTGCAAATAATTGGCAGGTTAATGACTTCCGCGACCTTCCCCGCGAATTCATCGCCCCGCAAAATGACTTCGGCCGTTGTCTCGTCACCGAGATGTGTGTTGTTGACGATCCCTGTGATGCGCTGTTTGCTCGCGGCTTCCGTAAGTCGCAAGTAGCGAACGACTCCTTCGATCGTTCTGTTTTCCACGCGTTTTTGGTTGATCACGAACCAGAAATCGAAATCAACTCGATCGAGTTGCGGTTGATAATAACCGAGAACCCGCGCGCCGACGGGGTCGCCCCCGAGGTCGATGATGCTTTGTTGTTGCCGGTTTACGAAAATCGACATGATGTCGGGAGGTAGGGCGGGAATGTCCGCTTTGCCGAAGTTCGACGTGACAAAAACGGCGATGCCCTCGCGTTCGAGTTCGCGTGTTCTCTCGTAAGACCGGAAATAGGGGTTGACGATGTCGAGGTCGGCGAGTGCCGTTTTTCGGCCGTCGCGCGCCATAGCGAAAGCGAGATTGACGGCGAACTCCGTTTTTCCCGTTCCGTAATGTCCGGAGATGATCGTGATTTGCTTTTCGGGCAACTTCAAGCCTTCACTCCTTTTCGTAGACGTGAATCGGTTCGCGTCCCGCCAACGCCTCACCGACAGCTTCCGCCAGCGCCGTCAGTTCATCTTCTCCCGGATACACGTGGACCGGCGCGATAAAGCCGATGCGATCGATGATCCAGTCCACAAAAATCTCACCGTAAGCCAAGCCTCCCGTGAGCAAGATGGCGTCGACATCGCCCTTGAGAACGGCCGCGGCGGCGCCGATCTCTTTGGCGACTTGGTACGCCATCGCCTCATAGATGAGGCGTGCTCTTTCGTCTCCTGCTTCCACTCTATGTTCGACTTCACGAGCGTCGCTCGTTCCGAAATAAGAAGCGAGACCGCCTCCCCCAACGAGCGCTTTTTTTAGTTCGCTCTCCGTGTATTGTCCTGAGTAGCAGAGCTCAATAAGCGAAAAGATTGGGAGTCCGCCGGAGCGTTCCGGGGAGAAAGGGCCGTCGCCCGACAGCGCGTTGTTGACGTCGATGACTTTTCCCTTTCGGTGCGCGCCGACGGAGATGCCGCCGCCCATGTGTGCGATGATCAGGTTGTAGTCCTGCGGCGACCCGCCTTTCTCGCGGCAAAAACGCCGTGCGACGGCTTTCTGATTCAACGGATGAAAGATGGAAATGCGTTCAATCGTATGCCAACCGGAAACGCGCGCCAAGGGTTGCAGTTCATCGACGATGACGGGATCGGCGATGTACGCTTTGAGATTATGCCGTGTTGCGATATTGTGAGCGAGGATGCCGCCCAAATTGCTCGAATGCCATCCGTATCGGCACGACGCCATATCGTCGATCATGGCATCGTTGACTTCGTAGACGCCTCCGTCGAGCGGGTGCAAAAGTCCGCCGCGTCCGATGATCGCATCCATTGAATCAAGATTGATGCCTTTTTCTTCCACGATATCGAGAATAAGCTTTTGCCTGACGGGGAGTTGGCTTTCGAGATCTTTCAGGTGCTCCATCTCCGCTCCGTGACGGATGGTCTCCGTGAAAATTAGTCCTCCGTTCTCATAAATGCCGATCTTTGTCGAGGTCGATCCCGGATTGATGATAAGTAATCGTGCCATCCCTGTTTCTCCTGTTCGCTCCGCTGTTACCATTTTACCTTGCGCCGTTCTTGCTCGGCGGCGAGATAAAGCGCCAACGAGATCGAGTTAAGTTTCGCTTCTTTCAAATCGCTTCTCGATGTCAAAATGACGGGCGCACTCGCTCCGAGAACGAGTCCGGCTCCGGGAGCATCGCACACGAAAGCGAGCGCCTTGTACAGAACATTCCCCGCTTCGATGTTCGGCATGAGCAAGATATCGGCATGCCCTGCGATCGGATCGGCGATGCCTTTGCGGCGTGCGGCATCCGTGAAGAGCGCATTGTCGAGCGCGAAAGGACCGCCCACACGGCAACCCGTCAGTTTACCTTCTCGATTCATCCGCACGAGCTCCGCCGCATCGACGGTCGCCTGCATGGCGGGATTGACTTTCTCGAGGGCGCAGACGCACGCGACCTGCGGTTCATTGATGCCGAGCAAGTGCGCAACTTTGACGGCGTTCTCGATGATATGTTTTTTCTCCGTGACGTCGGGAGCGATGCACATCCCGGGGTCTGTAACGATCACGGGACGGTTTATCTTTGGAATAAAAAAGAGACCGATATGCGAAAGCAATTCTCCGTCTCTTATTCCCGTTTCGCGATTCAGAATCGCTTTGAGCACGTAGGCGGTGCCGACGAGCCCCTTCATAATGGCGTCGGCATGTTTTTGGCGTATCAATCGAACAGCCAAGTTGCACGCCTCGATATCGTCCGGTTCTTCGATTATTTCGTATTGTTCAGCTTGAACTTCACAACGATCGCCGGCTTCAATGATTTTTTTGCGATGACCGATGAGTATCGGATCGACGATTCCTATGGTCGCCGCTTCGGCGACCGAGAGCAGTACATCCTCATCGTGGGCGGCTACGACTGCAATGCGCCGACGCCCCGAAGCAAATAGTTGTTCATTCATGAAATCGAAAGATAATATCATAAACACCTTCCGTCGTGATTGCCCTGATGCCTGGGTGCTCTCATGGCACGTTTTCACCTCGTCGAAAATGACGTCACCGTTCAGGTGATTGCCGGTCACGGCATCCGTCAAACATCTCGACAACATCCCCTATGACTCTTGTATGTCAATTATTATGCAATCATTCATCGCAAAATGAATAGCAGTCGAGCTGTGAATTTAGTGTACTCTATTATACAACGAGTGGTCAAACTGAATTTGACGCCTTGAACTTTGTGCGGCGGCGGCTGATATAATTGTTGAAAAAGACAATCCCCAAGGAGTGACGAGATGATCAATGACCCGTGGAGACTTTACGATACCCTGATTGAAGGTGTCGATCCGTCGTGGAAGGTAGATTACTATTCACAAGGCGTGACATGGTGCGAAGTCTTTTCCGGTGACAATTCCGGTGTCGCCATGTGCATACACGAGCGCGGACCCGGTCCAGAGTTCCCCGATCCTGTTGAAGGCATGTCGTTGCGAGATATGGCGGCGATGGTCAAATCTTGGAATTACCTTGAGGCGTCGCTCGGGACGGCGGCATTGAATTGCTACTACAATACAGTCGAGAAAGTGAACGCTCTCGGCGGGTTTCGCGATCTGGAGATCAGCACGGGCGCCATCGATATAGAAAAGCGTAAACAGCTAAACGCCTTTATCGCTTTTCAAGATGAAATCGCCGGCAAGAAAGTCGCCGTCGTCGGTCATTTTCCGCATATCGAGCGTAAGATCGGCGGTATCTCCGATCTGATTATCATTGAACGACGACCCAAGAAAGGCGATTACCCTGATCCATCCTCCGAATATATTCTCCGCGAACAAGATTACGCTTTTATAACGGGCTCTACCTTGACAAACAAGACGCTTCCGCGATTGCTAGAAGTCGCGGGAGATCGATGCAAAGTGAGCCTCGTCGGTCCTTCCGCCTGTATGGCGCCAGTCCTTTTCGAGATGGGGCTTCATAATATTTCGGGCTATTGCGCCACCGATCAAAAGCTGCTCGATCAGGCTATCCGCCGCGGCGACGTGATGGCGATTTATGATGCGGGGTATATGGTTAGCATCGATCGCCCGTTTTAGCTGGGTCTTCGCGATTCGTATTTTAGGGTTCAATCAAAAACCTCACGTCGGGAAAGCTCCGGACGTGAGGTTTTTCAATGTTTTGGTGTAAACGATCGATCGCTTGTTGAATTTCATTTCCAGGACGACCGCTCCGATATTATTCGGCAATCAACTAGAATAGGTATTCCGTTTTGCGAATGTTTTTGACGACGACTTTTCCCTCGCGAATGACGTACGGTCTGTTCGGAGCGAGCGCGATCGCCTCACGAATCTTCTTCGCTTCGATCAGAACTAGGTTGGCGTTGCAACCTTCTTCGAGTCCGTAGGCGGGAAGGTTCATGACCTTGTTGGCGTCCGTCGTGATCATGTCGAAGACTTTCTCCAGCTCGTGCGGCAGACTCATCTGGGCGGCGTGGACGGTGACATTGGCGACTTGGAGCATGTCGGCACATCCGAGCGGGTAGAACGTATCGTTGACGCAGTCTTGTCCGAAACTTACGTTGACACCGGCTTCAAGCAGTTCCTTGACGCGCGTGATGCCTCGGCGGATCGGCTGTTTGTCGAGGCGACCCTGAAGCATCAAGTTGGTGACGGGGTTTGTAATCATGTGGATGCCGGCGCGCGCGACCTTGTCGATGACATAGGCTGCATAGTGGTCATCGTATGCCGCGAGAGCGCACGTGTGTCCCGCCGTCACGCGACCGTGCCAACCGCGTTTGATCGTCTCGTCCGCGACCATTTCAAGTGTCCGGTAAAAGGGATCATCCGTCTCATCGACGTGCATGTCGATGTCGGCGTTGTACTTCTCGGCGAGATCGAAACAGAATTTGACATGTGCGCGACTGTCATCCGGGTTATTCTCGTTCGCTGGCATCCCGCCGACGATGTCGCATCCCATCTTCATCGCTTCTTCCATCAACACGTCACAGCCTGGATCCTTCAAGATACCCTCTTGTGGGAATGCGACAAGCTGCAACGTCATCCTGTCACGATAGCGTTCGCGGAGCGCCAACACGCCATTGAGCGGTTTAAGTCCGCCGATCGTATCGATGTCGACGTGCGTGCGCATCGCCAGCGTCCCGTTCATCAGCGCTAGATCGAGTACTGCCCCGGCGCGCTCGATGACATCTTCGTCCGTGTACGTTTTCTTTCGATCCCAGATGATCTCGATCGCTTCCGTCAACGTGCCGCTCACGTTCTTGCGTACGGTGTCGAGGATGTTGACCTTATCAAGGTGAATATGGGGATCGATGAATGCGGGGACAAGGAGATTTCCCTTAGCGTCGATCGTCGTGTCGGCTTTCCTGTCGAGTCCCTGTCCGATAGCGGCGATTGACTTGCCTTCACAGTAGACATCCCATAAACCTTCGCGTCCCCTCAGGGTGCAGTTTTGAATGAGTAGTGACATAACGACTCCTTTCTTTTTCCTGAATCGGTGAAGAGTTTCACTTCCTTTATTGTAGTACAGAGTGACCTTTGTATGGAAAAAGAAAGAGTTTTGTGATACTATTCTATTGAAAAAAAGTGCCACTAATGGCAAGAATTTTCATCGGAGTAGTTATGAAAATTAATAGACCTCTTTACCTCAACAAACTAATCAACAAACAAGCAAACGGATTAGTCAAAGTTATTACCGGTATACGCAGATCCGGGAAATCATTTTTGCTGGATCCTCTATTTAAAAATTATTTGCTTTCCCAAGGAGTTCCTGAGGATCATATTATAAAAATAGAGTTTGACCGAGTGGAGAACTTGAAGTATCACCATGATGTAGAGAAGTTGAACGCGTATATTCGATCTCTCATACAAGATGATTCACTGTATTATCTTCTGCTAGATGAAATACAGTTAGTTGATCAGTTTGAATATCTACTTACCGGGCTCTTATACGAAAAGAACGTTGACATCTATGTTACCGGCAGTAATTCCAAATTTCTTTCATCCGATATCATTACCGAATTTCGCGGTCGTGACGATCAGGTGCGCGTTTATCCTCTTTCTTTTTCCGAATTTATGTCCGTTTTTCCGGGGGATAAATTAGACGGGTGGGGTGAGTATGTGACATATGGGGGCATGCCACAGCTTTTCTCCATGAAAACAGACAGGGAAAAAGCTGATTATTTACGGGATTTATTTGATCATACCTATTTTAAGGACATCGTCGATCGATACAAAATAAAGCGCACGGACGTACTTGAATCTCTGGTGAACATTCTGGCCTCTTCTGTAGGTTCACTCACCAATCCTCGTAAGATTTATAGAACTTTTCAGAGTCACGGTGAAAAGGAGTTGTCAATCAATACGATTTACTCTTATCTGTCTTTCTTGGAGGAGGCATTCGTTGTTGAGAAATCGGAACGCTACGATGTGAAAGGCAGGAAGTATGTTCAAACACCTAACAAGTACTATTTCACCGATGTCGGTTTGCGAAATGCCTGTCTTAATTTTCGCCAGCAAGAGGAATCACACCTCATGGAAAACATTATCTACAATGAGCTCGTTGTGCGCGGATACAATGTAGATGTCGGTTTAGTTGAAATCCGTGAGGATGATAAACGCAAACAGACGGAAGTAGATTTCGTGTGCAATCAAGGTAATAAGCGATATTATATTCAGTCAGCTCTACATCTTGACACGAGAGATAAAACGATCCAAGAGAGCCGGTCTTTAGATCACATCAATGACAATTTCAAGAAGATCATCATCGTCAAGGACGTCCTGAAGCCTTGGCGAACGGAAACAGGTATTTTAGTTCTTGGTGTCTTTGATTTTCTTCTCAGTCAGAGTAGTCTTGATTTTTGAATAAGTTTTGTTGAAAATAAGTGCCGGAACCGGCGGAATTTTTCAATAGCAGCACGATCAAGGTTAGCGTCGAGATCCTATTGCTAAGTCCGAGTACATTTTTTCAATTTATTTCGATAAAGAGGACTTTTCGCACTCGATTTCCCATAGAGGAAAGAGGCTATCTCCAATCCCGCTACTTTTTAGCGGTTTTGAGACAACCCCTTTGGCTTATAAAAACGCGGGAGCTTCTGTTAATCCGAATATAAGGTCTAAAGTCTCTTCTCCACGGCGTCGAGTTGTTCGAACAGCTCCTTCGGCATTTTCGGTCCGTAACCCTCGAAGTGACTGCGGATCGCCTCAAGCTCCCGTTGCCATTCGTCGCGGTTCACTGTGGTGAGCGCTTCGAGGTCTTTCTCTGGGATATCTAAGCCGTCGAGATAGAGATCCTCTACAAGTGGCATGTATCCGATCGCCGTTTCATTTGCGCCGACCGTGCCGTCGCAGCGTTCGACGACCCATTTCAGGACGCGGCTGTTCTCGCCGAATCCCGGCCACAGGAAGTGTCCGTCTTCGCCTCTCCGGAACCAGTTGACGGCAAAGATTTTCGGAAGCTTATCCGGGTCGCCTTTTCGACCGATCTCCAGCCAGTGGCTGAGATAGTCGCCGACGTGGTAGCCGATGAAGGGCAGCATAGCGAATGGGTCGCGGCGTACCTGTCCGATTTTGTCGGAGATGACGGCAGCCGTGATCTCGGAACCCATGACGGCTCCGAGGAAAACGCCGTGTTCCCAGTTAAGGCTCTGATAGACGAGCGGAATCGTCGACGGGCGCCGTCCCCCGACGAGAATCGCGTCGATTGGCACACCGGTAGGATCATCCCAGTTCGGCGCGATGGAAGGGCAATTCGTTGCCGGCGCGGTAAAGCGCGCGTTGGGGTGTGCAGCTTTCGCATCCGATGTGGGGCTCCAGTCGTTTCCGTGCCAGTCGATGAGATGTTCCGGCGCCGGATCGTCAATGCCTTCCCACCACACGTCGCCGTCGTCTTTTAGCGCGACATTCGTAAAGATCGTGTTGCGCTTAATTGAATCCATCGCGTTCGGATTTGATTGATAAGAAGTGCCCGGAGCCACGCCGAAGAAACCGGCTTCCGGGTTGATTGCGTACAGTCGACCGTCTTCACCGAAACGCATCCATGCAATATCGTCGCCGACCGTTTCAACAGTCCAGCCGGGTACGGTCGGCTGCAACATGGCTAAGTTCGTCTTGCCGCAGGCGGAAGGGAAGGCGCCGCAGATATAGTAAACTTTTCCCTCCGGAGAAGTCAGCTTGAGGATCAGCATGTGTTCGGCGAGCCAGCCTTCATCTCGGGCGAGCACGGACGCGATGCGGAGCGCGAAGCACTTCTTGCCGAGCAACGCGTTGCCCCCATAGCCTGAGCCGTATGACCATATCTCGCGTGTCTCGGGGAAATGGCTGATGTATTTCTTTTCCATGGGGGCGCATGGCCATGCGACATCTTCTTCACCCGGTTCGAGAGGGGCGCCGACAGAGTGGAGGCACGGAACGAATTCGCCGTCTTCGCCGAGCAGATCGAGTACCTCTTCGCCCATGCGCGTCATGATACGCATGTTCGCGACAACGTAGGAGCTGTCCGTCAGTTCGACGCCGATTTTCGCCGCCGGCGATCCGAGCGGTCCCATACTGAACGGGATCACATACATGGTGCGTCCTTTCATGGCGCCGCGGTAGAGTTCACGCATGGTTTCTTTCAGTTCTGCCGGATCGATCCAATTATTCGTCGGTCCCGCGTCATCTTCGCTTTCAGACGCGATAAAGGTGCGACCTTCAACGCGAGCGACGTCAGACGGGTCACTGCGGAACAAGTAACATCCCGGGCGCTTCTCGCGATTTAACCGAACGGCGGCGCCCTTCGCGACATTCTCCTCCAAGAGCCGCTCATTCTCTTCTTCAGAACCGTCACACCAATAGATCGTGTCAGGCTCAAGTAATGCCGCCATTTCCTCGACCCATTCCAACAACTTCTTGTGCTTTACCATTGCTTACCCCTCTCGTGATTTTCTAAAAAATCTCTTCGATAAGATGTTTTGCCGAGCATATGATCGCGATCAGGCGCTTGCGGTCGGTCCTGCAAGCGTATCGCAAACTCAATCCTTTCATATGCGTCGACCACGTCTCAGTGTAACATGACGCGCGCCGGTATGTGAGGCTAACGTGATGGATTTGCTTTCGCAGTTGTTTGCTCTCTCATGATATGATGACTTGGAGGTTAATGAGGCGAATCGAGGCATTATTAGAATTCGTTTTACCGGTTGTTTAGCTGCAAAAAACATGAAGCGCGGCACGCGTGAAATGAAAGGAAACGACATGATTTCAGATCGTATTAAGAGAGTGTCTCCGTCGCAGACGCTGGAACTCAACGCAAAGGTAGCCGAATTGCGCGCAGAGGGGAAAAGCATCATTGCGCTCAATACCGGCGAGCCTGATTTCAACACGCCGCCACCTGTGATTGAGGCGGCGCATCGCGCGATGTTGGAGGGGAAGACAAAATACACGCAGACTCCTGGCATTTTGCCCTTGCGCGAAGCGATTGCGCGCAAACTGTTAAGGGATAACGGCATTGAATACGATCCGAGCGAGATCATAGTGTCGACGGGCGCCAAGTTCGCTCTCTCGAACGCGTTCCAAGTCTTGTGCAACCCCGGCGACGAGGTGATCATTCCGACGCCGTGCTGGGTGAGTTACGTTGAGATGGTCAAGCTTGCAGGCGGTCTCCCCGTTCTTGTTCCCGTCGCATCCGACAACAGGCTTGACATCGATGCGCTTGAACGTGCCATCACCCCGAAGACGCGCATCATCCTGATCAATTCACCGAACAACCCGACGGGCGCTGTTTTCACGGAGATAAGCCTGCGACGCGTCGCGGAACTTGCCATTAAGCACGACTTGTTCATCATAACGGATGAAGTTTACGAGAAGCTTATTTATGGAACGACACCTCATGTCAGCATCGCATCCTTCTCGCCGGAGGTTTGGGCGCGCACGTTAACGGTGAACGCATTTTCCAAGGCATACGCTATGACGGGTTGGCGCATTGGTTACGCCGCCGGTCCGAAAGAGATCATAAAGGGTATATCGGCAATTCAAGGGCACACGACCTCGAACAGCACGTCTTTTGTCCAGTGGGCCGCCATCACTGCACTTGAAGAATGTGACGAACACGTTGAATTCATGCGTAAAGTTTTTGAAGAGCGACGCAACTACATGTTCGAGCGGGTGAGCAAGCTCGCCGGATTCAACTGTCCGTTCCCTGAAGGGGCGTTCTATTTGTTCCCCGATGTATCTGGGACTTTCGGGAAACGCTCGGGCGATCGTGTCATCACGGATGCTCCTGCACTCGCCGACTATCTGCTCGACGAAGCGGGTGTCGCGCTCGTACCCGGCAATGCCTTTGAAGCTCCCACCGCTATTCGCCTTACGTATTCAAATTCGATGGAGAACTTGATTGCTGCGATGGATCGTATCGAAGCTGCAATCGCTAAATTGAGCTAATGCGACGCAATAAGAAAATCAGATATTTAGAGGGAGACGGATACTGGCTCCTCAAAGGTTCTCGACTTCGCCTGTCTGATGGACCTCATGGAATCCGAAAGGAGACGCCGCAAGGAACGTTGCAGGCGACGTGTTTTCCGACTGCTTCCGCTCTCGCTTGCAGCTGGGACGAAAAGCTCGTTGAGCTTGTCGGCGAGTCGCTCGCGACTGAATGCATCGCATCCGATGTCGACGTGTTGCTCGGACCTGGAGTTAATCTGCAGAGGCATCCGGCGTGCGGACGCAATTTCGAATATTTCGGCGAAGATCCTCTCTTGAGCGGAAAAATGGCAGCCGCCTACATACGCGGCGTTCAATCGAAAAACGTAGCGGCAACGCTCAAGCATTTTGCTCTCAATTCTCAAGAAACCGACCGTTTTCTTTCTGAAAGCGTCGTCGATGAGAGAGCTTTGCGCGAACTGTATCTCATGCCTTTCGAAATCGCAGTCCGCGAGTCAAACCCGTGGGCAGTGATGACGTCATATAACCGTTTTGAAGGTCGAAATGCGGGGGAGAATAAACGGCTGCTCGATATTTTGCGATATGAATGGAAATACGACGGCTGTGTCGTGAGTGATTGGGGCAGTGTAGAGAACCGAGTTCTCGGGTTGGAAGCCGGCATGGATCTTGAGATGCCCGGAGGATCGAGTCCTTCAGCTGGTGAAATCAAAAAAGCATACAGGCGAGGACAGCTCGACGAGGAACTCATCGATCGCGCCTTGGCGAATATCAAGAAGCTCGAAGACCGCGCCGGCGGCGTGAAACGTTTGTCCCGTCTCGGTCATTACAGCGTTGCGGTAGACGTCGCCCGCGAGTGCATGGTATTGCTGAAAAACGACGACGATCTCCTTCCGCTATCATCGACGGAAAGCGTTTTTTTGGCAGGAGCGATCGACGAGGCGCAAATCCAAGGGCTTGGATCGTCTAAAGTAGAGCCCTTGGTGACGAACACGCCCTTGAGGCAATGGCGTGACAGCCAATACTCCCATTGTCTCGAACAGCCCGACCATGCAAGTGTCTGTCTGTACTTTGCCAACTTGCCTCCGGACGCCGAGGGGTATGATCGTCTCTCCCTTGAACTTTCACTCGAAGACAAGGTGGCGATCGATTGCCTGAAGAATGCCGGTCACGCGCTCGTTCTGATCGTGCAGACGGGCGCGCCGATCGCCTTGGGCGATGTACGGGCGGATGCCGTTCTTCTGATGAATTACGCAGGCGAGGGCGCCTATGAAGCGCTTCAGTCGATCATTTATGGCATACACAGTCCTTCGGGAAGACTCTGTGCGACTTGGACCGAAAGACGGACAGATGTCGCTTCCGACCCCTATTTCCCATCACAAGACCTGCAGGCTCAATATCGAGAAAGTATCTATGTAGGCTACCGTTACCATACGACATTCGGCAAATCTGTCGCGTTCCCGTTCGGATACGGACTCACCTATGGGGAATTTCGGTATGAAAAGATCGACGCCGAGTTGATGTCGGGGAACGTTTTTATGACAGTCCGCGTGACAAATACCGGACAAAGAAAAGCGAAAGAAGTGGTGCAAGCATACGTCTCTTTTCCCGACAGCTCTCTGCTGCGTCCTTTTTGCGAATTGAAGGCGTGGGCGAAAGTCGAACTGGAACCGCAAGAGAGCCGCGATGTCGTGCTCAAGATACCGCGCGATCGTCTCATGACGTATACGGCGCAAGGCGAAAAAAAATACGAGAGCGGTGTGTATTACTTCCTCGCTGGGTCTAACGCTCGCGACCTTCCGCTGATCGCTTCGGCGGAGCTTTCTGACAGAAGGGGCGGCGATCGCGTCATCGATGTGCCGGATGATCTTACCGTCGAGCGATTAAGAGAGCGTCATCTCTTGTTTGCGGGTCTGGAAGAATCTAAGAATATCCCCGACATTTACAAGACGATGGATCGTCCCGTCACTCAGGAGGAATTTGAACAACTGCTTGGGCGGAAAGTGCCGAAGCCGATTACTCCTCAGGGTGTACACGCGCCTCTTCACGCCATTCGCGGACCGCTCAGATCGTTGTTTTTGAAGATCGCGCTGAAAAGAGCCGATGCAATGCCCGGCGATCGTGACATGAACCGCCATACCGTCCTCAACATGCCTCTCCGAGCGCTTGCCCGTTTGAGTGACGGGATCCTCTCTCCGGGACTGTTGAAGCTGATTGTTTTCCTCAGTCTCCGCGGTCCGTATCGCGTAAAGAGAAAAAGAAAATTGGAGGGGTGAAAGTGTGTTTGATGTAGCGATAATCGGGGCGGGCGTTGTCGGATGCGCCGTTGCCTATGAGCTCTCTCAGTATGAGCTTCGCGTCGCGCTGATCGAGAAGGAAAATGACGTCGCGATGGGGGCGTCGCGTGCGAATACGGCGATCATTCACGGCGGGTATGATCCAGAGCCTCATACATTGATGGGGAAATTGAACGTCGAGGGTATGCACCGCTGTTTCGAGCTTTGTGAAAAACTCGATGTCGAACATAAAAAAACCGGCTCGTGGGTCGTCGCTTTCGACGAGGAGCAGCACGGTACGCTTCAGGTGCTTCTGGAGCAGGGAATCGCCAATGGGTGCGAAGGTCTCGAAATCCTTGAGGGGAATGTTGTCCGATTACGTGAACCGAACTTGTCGGACGACATCGTGTCGGCGCTTTGGGTACCTGAATCGGGCGTTCTCAATCCGTGGGAGTTTACATTGGCTATGGCGGAGGTCGCCGTTCGAAACGGCGTCACTTTTATGCCGATCACGGAAGTGACAGCTTTGTCTTGGCGGGAAGATCACTATGAGATTGGAATATGCATTGTCGGTGCATGGCATAGCGCGGCTGACGAAGACGTGGCTAAGAAAAACACGTGTTTATCTTCTCTGCCCAAAGAAAAAGTCGTGATGCCCGATTGCCGTGCAATGAAAATCAGCGCGCGCTATGTGATTAATGCCGCCGGCGTGGAGAGTGATCGAATCCACAACATGGTTGCTCCGCCTGCCTTTGAGATTGTACCGACACGCGGCGAGTACTACCTTCTCGACGGAACGGCGGCAGGACACGTCGTCGGTTCTGTCATTTTTCCCTGTCCTACACGTGCAGGCAAAGGTATCACCGTTTCTCCCACGATTCACGGAGATTATCTTGTCGGTCCGAATGCTGAAGTAATTGCAGATCGTAGCGATACGTCGGTGACGCGAAGCGCTCTTTTGGATATTGCCGAAAAAGCACGACGCGTCGTTCCTAATCTCGATCTTCGCACGAGCATCAGGAATTTTGCGGGTGTTCGTTCAAACAGCACGTATGGGGATTTCTTTATCGAAAAATCAGCGACGAACTTCATCGACCTCGCCGCCATCAAGTCGCCGGGGCTGACGTGCGCACCGGCGATCGCGCGTGTCGCGCGGGAGATGTTGCGTGAAGAGGGACTTCCCATGGAGCGGCGTACTCTGTGGCGCGGCGGACGTCGCGTCATCCGTTTCAAGGAGATTCCGGAGGAGGAGCGCGCCGCTTTCGTTCGTGAGCATCCTCTTTACGGGAGAGTGATTTGTCGCTGCGAGACGATCACGGAAGGCGAGATTGTCGCCGCGATGAAGCGCGAGATTCCGCCCGTATCGATCGACGGTGTAAAGCGACGCGCTGGAACGGGGATGGGGCGATGCCAAGGCGGTTTTTGCGGTCCGCGCGTTTTAGAGATTATCGCACGTGAATCCGGGCGAGATCCCTTGTGTATTGAAGAAGACGGATGCGGGAGCGTCATATTAATCGGCGAGACGAAAGATCCGAGGTATCGGGAGGTCTGATGAGCGTGGGCGAAACGAACGGCAAACAGTCTGCTTGTAATGGAATGGCGGCGATTGAGATGCGTGATGACTACGAACTGATCGTCATAGGCGGAGGACCTGCCGGTCTCGGTGCTGCCATGAGCGCTCGTGAACACGGACTTAAGCATATTCTCATCGTTGAGCGCGATGTGGAGCTCGGCGGCATTCTGAATCAGTGTATTCACAACGGGTTTGGACTCCATTATTTCGGCGAAGAACTGACGGGTCCCGAATATGCCGCGAGACTTATTGGTCGACTCGAAGGTCAGTCGATCGATGTTCTCTGTGATTCGATGGTGCTTGAGATCATTCCCGACGAAGATTGTCATGTTCTGCGACTTATGAGCGCGGAAGCCGGGTATCGTACCGTCAGGAGCCAAGCGATTGTTCTCGCGATGGGATGTCGCGAGCGGACACGCGGCGCGATTCAGATACCGGGAACGCGCGCGGCGGGTATTTTTACCGCCGGTACGGCGCAGCGCTACGTCAATATCGAAGGCTACATGGTCGGCAGGCGCGTCATCATTCTCGGGTCGGGCGATATTGGTCTTATTATGGCGCGGCGCATGGTTCTCGAGGGCGCAAAAGTGCTTGCCTGCGTAGAAATCATGCCCTATCCGGGAGGGCTGGCGAGAAATATCGTGCAGTGTCTTCAGGACTTCGATATTCCGCTTTATCTCTCACATACCATCACAAGAATCGAAGGTAAAGAGCGCGTGGAGAAAGTCACGGTGCAGGAAGTGAACGATCGTTTCGAACCGATCGACGGAACGGAGAAAGTGTTCGATGTCGATACGGTCCTGCTGTCGGTCGGTCTCATTCCCGAGAATGAATTGAGCCGTGTCGCCGGCGTTGAAATGGATGCGAAGACATCGGGTCCGATCGTCTTTGAAAACGGTGAGACGAGTATCCCCGGTATCTTTGCCTGCGGCAATGTGCTTCATGTGCACGACCTTGTCGACTATGTCACGACGGAGAGTGAAGGTGCCGGCAGAGCGGCTGCCGAATACGTACTCCGACAAGAGGATACGTCTCATGTGAGAGAATATGAGAATGAGCCTTACATATCTCTTGTTAAAGATGAGACTGTCGCTTACACGGTGCCGCAAAGAATCAGGATTGGGCGCATTGATGACGGAGTCCGTGTGTTTTTCCGAGTGAAAGCTCCGTATAAAACGCCGAAGCGCATCGTGTTTCGTGACGGAGAGCGCGTCGTGGCGTCTTTCCGTCGACCGTACATGACGCCAGGCGAGATGGAACACGTCACGTTACAACGGGCTCAGCTCGAAGATGTACAAGGAGATGATTTGCTGATTTCGGTGGAAGAGATTAAATAACTTGGATTCGAAAACCAACTTTTTAATGGGCAGAGCTGTCCACAATCGTATGTCGCAATCCGATTCAGATCATTGAAGTTAGGTATGGTTACTAAGGAAATTCAACAGATCGTTAGAAAATATTTCGCACATCATTGAGGAGGCGGCTATAATTGCAAGAATGAAAAAACTAACCACTTTTCAAAAAGCTATCAGCGCACTCTTGCTGATTGCGGTGATTTCTTGGATCGTTTGGGGCAACACAGCTCTGCAACTGAATACATACACAATTTTGAGTGATCGATTGCCCAAAGCTTTTAACGGCTATCGCATTGCCCACATTTCCGACCTGCATAATGCGGAAATGGGCAAGGATAACGGAAACCTTCTTGTTATGCTGAAAGAAGCGAAGCCTGACATCATCGCGATCACTGGTGACTTCATTGATTCCCGCAACACCGACATTGAGATCGCTCTACAGTTCGCAGAAAAAGCTGCGCACATAGCACCCTGTTACTATGTGACCGGTAATCATGAGGCGATAGTGCCAGAGTATGATGAGTTTAGAAGCGGTTTAACGAAACTCGGTATAGTTGTTCTTGAAGATGAGCGAATTGACTTAAAGATGAACGATGAAACGATTACTCTGATTGGTGTCAATGACCCTAGTTTCAAATTTGATGATTTTTTTGACGATGCAGAGTTGGTTATGAAAAATCAACTACGCGAACTGGTGAAAAAAGACGATGGCTTTACTTTATTGCTCTCCCACAGACCGGAACTATTCGATCTTTATGTGGACAGCGGTATTGATTTAGTTCTTAGCGGACACACGCACGGCGGTCAGTTTCGTCTGCCCTTTGTAGGCGCCTTGGTGGCTCCCAATCAGGGTTTATTCCCCAAGTACGATGCAGGACTATACTCAGCAGAAAGCACGAATATGATCGTAAGTAGAGGTATAGGAAACAGTATCATTCCGTTCCGTATTAACAACCGACCGGAAGTGATTTTGATAGAATTAAAGAGCGATGTGTCTAAAGGCGAATAATTTTTTATCTGTTTTTTTAGGATGTATTCACCTTTGCTCTTGTTGTTTTAGTGCCGAAAAGACTGCAGCTTGCAACTGTAGATTATGAATGGAAGATATGAACTGTTCACGAGTTACGAGCAATAGTTTTGAGGATTTTTATAATGAAGACATGCTTGTTGTTGCTGTTGGATAAGCTGACGAGTAATATCCTGAAGCAATAATTGTGGATTGTGAGGCAGGATGAAAGAGTATATTTGCATTATTTGTCCGAGGGGCTGTCACCTCACCGTCGATGAGGAGAACAATTATGCCGTGACAGGTAACGGCTGTCTGCGGGGCGAGGCGTACGGGAGAGAAGAAGCCATGCACCCCACGCGCGTCGTGACGTCATCTGTCCGCGTCCGAAGTCGGAAGCATCCGCGCTGTCCCGTCAAGACTGACATCGCCATTGCTAAATCGGACATTTGGAAAGCGATGCACTTGCTCGATGATGTCGAGCTCGTCCCGCCCGTGCATCGCGGCGATATCGTCATCGCCTCTTTGTTCGGCGGCGAGGCGAATTTCATCGCGACGCGCGATATCGACAAATGAGTTCCTGTGGCGGGAGACCCGGACGATTTTGTATGGAGATGTCTGTTCATTGAGGAGGTGAACAATGTCACGCTACGTGATGGCGTTTGACGCCGGAACGACGAGCAACCGATGCATTCTATTCGATGAACAGGGTGTCGTACGTTCCGTCGCTCAGAAAGAATTTCGACAGATATTCCCGAAACCTGGATGGGTTGAACACGATGCGAACGAGATCTGGTCGACACAGATGGGTGTCGCCGTCGAGGCGATGCAGAAGGCGAATGCGAAGGCGGAAGACATCGTGGCGATCGGGATTACGAATCAGCGCGAAACGACCATCTTGTGGGATCGAGAGACGGGTGAGCCGATCCATCACGCGATTGTCTGGCAATGCCGGCGGACGTCGGAGATCTGCGACCGACTGAAAGAAAAGGGGCTGACTTCGCTGATTCGGGAAAAGACGGGGCTCGTCATTGATGCGTATTTCAGCGCGACGAAGATCAAGTGGCTTCTCGATCACGTTCCGGGAGCGCGTGAAAAAGCTCGCCAGGGCGAAATTCTCTTCGGCACGGTAGAGACGTGGCTTATTTGGAAGCTCACGCGCGGAAAAGTTCACGTGACCGATTATTCCAATGCCTCGCGCACGATGCTGTTCAACATCCGGACGCTCTCATGGGACGAGGAAATCCTGAGCATACTCGATATACCGCGCGAGATTCTGCCGACGCCTCTTCCGTCAAGTCACTTCTTCGGGATGGCGGACGAGTCGTTCTTCGGCGCGCCTATCCCGATAGCCGGCGCCGCAGGAGATCAGCAGGCGGCACTGTTCGGTGAGGCGTGTTTTTCCGCCGGAGAGGCGAAGAATACGTATGGCACAGGTTGTTTTCTTTTGATGAACACGGGGGAATCTCCCGTTTTCAGCCAAAACGGGCTTGTGACAACGATTGCTTGGGGCATCGATGATCGCGTGTATTACGCATTGGAGGGATCCATCTTTGTCGCGGGCGCCGCCGTCCAATGGCTCCGCGATGAACTGGGACTTATTGATACGGCGGTGGAATCGGAGACCGTCGCGTTACAAGTGGACGATACGAACGGATGCTACATCGTTCCCGCTTTTACGGGACTCGGCGCGCCCTATTGGGATCAAGACGCTCGAGGCTGTATTGTCGGACTCACGCGCGGCGTCAACGACAAACACATCGTCCGTGCGGTTCTCGAGTCGATTGCATACCAGACGGCGGATGTGTTGGCAGTCATGCAGGAGGATTCGGGGCTTACTCTAACGGCGTTGAAGGCTGACGGTGGAGCGGCGAAAAACAATTTTCTCATGCAGTTTCAGGCGGACATCATCGATGTCGCTGTGCACCGACCCGCATGTGTCGAGACGACGGCGCTCGGCGCCGCCTACCTTGCAGGCTTGACCGTCGGCTTCTGGGACAGTGTCGAAGAATTGCGAACGCATTGGAAGATTGACCGCGTTTTTGAACCGTCGATGACGGAAGAAATGCGCCGCGAGAAGATAAACACTTGGAAGAAGGCGGTCACGCGCGCCCTGGACTGGTCCTCTTAAGAAAAACTGAAATGCGCCTTGCACTTCGTTTCATGAAGGAGACCCCGCTACTTTTCCAGCGCCATGTCACTGTACTCTCGCCCTCGTTACATGGAGGAGACGCCGTTCCGAGATCCGCGCGTATGTTGCCTGAAGGGTGAGAAATTGAATACCGTCTGTATACGCCGTTCCGAGACCCGCGCGGATGTTGCGGTAGCCCTTACCCTCGTTACATAGAGGAGACCGCGGCTTTTCTAGGATGACGAAGCTCTTGTTGCATCCGCCCTCGTTTACATGGAGGAGACACGATGCAGGCTAATAAATATGTGCTTAACGAGACTCGTCTCGTTTGTATAGAGGAGGAGACACGATGCAAGCTAACGTATATGTGCTTTACGAGACTCGCCTCGTTTGCATATAGGAGATACAGGGTATCACATGAGCTGAGTCTCGAAGAGCATTCCGTCGATCTCCGGATTGACGACTCAAAGGAAAAATCAGTAGTTACATCTGTTTTGGCATAACTTATGGTTGAATAGTAGTAGGAAGAAATCGTTACTTTATGCCATAGAATCATGCGATTCAATCAGAAAGGGAAGTGTTTTATGGATCATCAAGAACTTAAACATCTGATCAACGTCGCGGCGGGGCGCGAACCAGCCGACCTCGTTATTAAGAACGCGAAGATTGTGGACGTAGGTGCCGGTATTATCCGCGAAGGGGATATCGCGATCGTCGATGGACTGATCGCCGGTACGGGTGCCTATGAGGGGAAGGAAGAAATCGATGCGACGGGACTCTACGCGCTTCCCGGTCTCATCGACAGCCATATCCATATCGAGTCCGCCTACGTGACGCCCGAAGAAATCAGCCGCCTGCTCGTGCCATACGGAACGTCAACGATTATCGCCGATCCGCACGAGATTGTGAACGTAGCAGGACTGAAAGGGCTCGAATACATGCTCGATGCGGCGGCGGAGGTAGCGCTCCGCGTCGAGTACATGTTACCGTCATGTGTGCCGTCGACGCCTTTTGAACATGCAGGAGCCGTCATCGAGGCGAAGGACATGGAAGAACCGTTAGCAGACGATCGCATATTAGGACTTGCTGAATTCATGAACTTTCCGGGCGTTGTCTACTGTGATGACGGCGCCATCGACAAGCTTATTGCCGGCAAGAAATCGGGGAAACCGATCGACGGTCACAGTCCGGGACTGACGGGACGGGATCTCTGTGCGTATGCGTCCGCGGGCATTCTTGCCGACCATGAGTGTTCTACGGCGGAGGAAATGAAAGAAAGGCTGTCGAACGGGATGTACATCCTGATGCGTCAGGGATCGGCGTGCCACAATCTGGAAGATTTGCTTCCCGTCGTGACACCGCTGAACAGCAGACGCTGCCTCCTTTGTTCCGATGATCGTCAACCTAAGACGATTCTGACGGAAGGGCATTTGGACGATCATCTGCGCCGTTGCGTACGTTTCGGCCTCGACCCGATTACAGCTGTTCAGATGGCGACACTCAATGCGGCGGAGGCGTTCGGTCTCCACGATCGCGGAGCGATTTTTCCCGGTCGCCGAGCCGACATCAATCTCGTGAACAATTTGGAGGACTTCCGCGCGAAACGTGTCTTCATCGATGGCGTGGAGGTAGCGCGTGACGGTGAATACTTGCTTGAGGTGAAGCGAGCCGATTATTCAGCTGTCAAGAGCAGCATGCATGTAAAAGATTTTTCGATCGACAAACTGAAACTCAACCTGAAGAGCGATCGCGTCAACGTGATTGATATTCTTCCGGGCGGTGTCGTCACAGGGAAGGGCGTTGCCACTGTGACGCTCGACGAGGGCGGCGACTTCGTCTATGACCCGGAGCAGGACATCGTCAAAATCGCAGTGGTCGAGCGCCATCAGGAGACGGGTAACGTCGCCGTCGCGCTTCTCCGCGGCTACGGGATCAAGCAGGGAGCTGTCGCGCTTTCCATCGCGCATGATTCGCACAACATCATCGTCGCGGGGACGAATGACGCCGATATGGCGTTCGCCGTGGAGGAATTGATCGCCTTGGGCGGTGGCGTCGTACTCGTCAAAGACGCCAAGGTGTTGACGTTGCTCCCGTTACCTGTCGGCGGTATCATGAGCGATCAGTCGGGCGAATGGGTGATGCAGAAATTGATCGACATTCATGACATCGCGTGGAAAGAGCTCGGCGTCGAGGGTGATGTGGAACCGGTGATGACGCTTTGTTTCATGTCGCTACCTGTCATACCTGAACTGAAGTTAACAGATATGGGACTCTTCGATGTCACGGTATTCGACTTTATCTCAGTAGAGGCGACCGAGGATTAAGCACAAAGTTCGAGACGAGCGCGCCTATGTCGCGCCCGCTCTAAAGATCAATATCTGAGAATAGGGGGAGGATGTGAAGTCCTCCCTCTTTTATTTCTGGCTTTCTATACGACCGCCCCACCCTGTGCAATTTTTCAGTTAATAATGAAATTCTGGACTTTACGCCTTTGCATCCGAGTGCAGTTTTTCAATTTATATCGAATTTTTGGACATTGCGCTCAAAACCGGGAATTTTTCAATTAATAGTGAAATTCTGGATTTTCCGCTTTGCACCCGAGTGCAGTTTTTCAATTTATATCGAATTTTTGGACATTGCGCTCAAAACCGGTGTGCAGCATCCTGTAAAGTAGATGCAAGCAAAGTCGCTCAGGAGATGGTGAATCGAGCTAGGAAAAGGATGATACCTCTTCGTCTGAGTGAAATTGCTTTGAACCGAACACACATCTCAAAGAGGTATCACCTGTACCCCTGTAAAGGAGGGGCTTATATGAAGAATATCACAAAAAATCGAAGATTATCTGAGATCAGCAAAACGACGCTCATCGTCGCGATTGACATCGGCGGATA
>DUNG01000046.1 GCA_012839475.1 Petrimonas sp.
GAAACTTAAAGGCATTATGTTACTGGCACAAAGAAGATACGCCGAGCTTATCATGGCACACTAAGGGCAATTATTGGAACTGTTTTGGATGTGGACAAAAGTATGACATTATAGATCACTATATGTCTTTTTATAGCCTATCTTTTATTGAAGCCGCAAAGATGCTATTCGAGAAAACTGGCACTTCTTTTGATGGGCTTGAAGACAATGTGTATGATGAAAACTTTTTCGAAGACTATAAATATCCTAAAGAAGAAACTGGCAAGGAAAGAGATAAGGTAGAAGAGTATTTACAAAGAAGAGGCATCAGCAAGGCAACACTTGACTATGCAGATATAAAACAGGATAGGGGCGGCAACATTGTTTTTGAACATAGAGATGTTAACGGTAAATTATTATGCACTAAATATAGAAACAGGGAATCAAGCGTAACCAACAAAGCAAGAACATGGTGGCAAAAATACAGTAGCACGTGCCCTATTTTATACGGTATAGATAAAATAGACACAACCAAACCCTTGCTCATAGTAGAGGGGCACATAGATAGACTTTCCTGCATTGAGGCAGGTTATTTAAATACTGTTTCAATTCCGCACGGCGCAGGAAGTTTGGGTTGGATTGATTTTAATTGGAGCTATCTTGAAAGTTTTGAATCTATTATTTTATGGGCAGACAATGATGCTCCGGGTGAAAAACTTATTAAGGAAGCAATTATCAGATTGGGCGAATATCGGTGCAGAACTGTAGAGCCGAATGCTGAAGTAGAAAACAAGATTAAAAAGTTTTGGAATAAATATGACAAGAATATCAATAAAACTGATGCCAATAATGTGTTGGTTGCTTGCGGGAAGCAGACAGTTTTAGACTTGATAAATAATGCAGAAGAAATTCCCATACCAGACGTTATACGTTTAATGGAATGTGAAGAGTTTGATATTAAAAAAGCAACAGTTTTAGATACGGGCATTAAAGATTTAGATGCTCATATATTCGGATATATTGAAGGAACCTTAAATGTCTGGACGGGGAGAACTGGTGGAGGCAAAAGCACATTCATTATTCAATCCTGTTTGAATGAAGCAATAAATATTGGCGAACCAACATTTGTCTATTCCGGCGAATTAACCAAAGAGCAGTTGAAGGGTTGGGTTATGCTTCAATTGGCGGGAAGGGATCATTTAATTCAATGGGATAACGGCGAAAACAAACCTAAAACATATACCACAACTTATCTGGCAAAAGATGTAATAGAGAAAAAATACATGGACTTTATCTATATATATGATTCTTATTTAGTAGCAACTCCTGAAAAGGTTATCTCTACTATGGAATACATGAGGAAAAGACATGGAGTAAAGAATTTTGTTGTAGATAATTTAATGTGTTTTGATTTGGATATAGGCAAGCATGGGAACGAATGGAACGCACAGAAAAACCTAATTATACAGTTTTTGCAATTTGCCATTAGATATAACAGTATTATACATTTGGTCGCACACCCACGCAAGCCGGATGGAACGGTTGCATTAGATGAATATTCCATACTTGGTAGTAGCAACATCCCCAACCTGGCGCATAGGATATTCATTCTGAGGCGAACGGACGAAGAAGAAAGAAGAAAAAAGAATATAGATTACGATGCCTATGTAGGTATTCTAAAAGATAGAGCATTGGGCGTAACCAAGAAATATATTGGTCTGTATTATGACGAAGCCAGTAGAAGGTTGTATGGTAAAAGAGACGATGTGAATAAAAAATACAGTTGGGATGATGGAAGTATCATATACAGAAATAATAAATTCGGAAGCAATGGAATCCTAGTGCAGGGCATCACAGATGACGAACCTTTTTAGGGGGTAAGTTGGTTGAATAATTACGTAATCTACCATTTACACAGTGATTTATCTATATTGGATTCAGCTACTAAGTTTGAATCCTATATTGAAAAATCAAAAGAATGCAATATGAAAGCGATAGGATTTAGCGAACATGGAAACGTCTATCAGTGGATCAAGAAGAAACAACTCTGTGATGAAGCGGAGTTAAAATACATACACGGACAAGAATTTTATATTACGGCAACCATCAAAGAAAAAGTACGTGATAATTGGCATTGTATTTTGATTGCACGTAATTTCGAAGGAGTAAAGGAACTTAACAAGTTGTCGTCTATTGCCTACCAAAAAGACGGACACTTTTATTATGGTCCCCGAATTACCATAGATGAACTTGTCACCACCACTGACAACATCATCGTAACCACGGCATGTTTGGGCGGTATCTTAAACCGTGCGCCGGACAGGTTTCTTGACTTCTTAATAGCCAATAAGGAAAGGTGTTTCCTTGAGATTCAACATCACAGCGATAATGCACAAGTAAAATATAATAAATACCTTTTTGAATTGCACAAGCAATATAACATTCCGCTAATTGCAGGCACGGATACTCATAGCTTAAACAAAGACCTTGCAGAAGCAAGAAAGATATTGCAGGTATCAAAAAATATCAACTATGCGGATGAAGAGGGATGGGATTTAACTTTTAAAACTTATGATGAATTAGTTGAAGCATATGAAATTCAAAATGCTTTGCCTAAAGTTGTTTACATGGAGGCTATAGATAATACAAATTTACTTGCCGATATGATAGAAGAGTTTGAATTAGATTATACCTACAAATATCCCAAAGTCTATGATAACGCAGAGCAAATATTTATGGAAAAAGTAAACAAATCATTAATAGAAAAAGGACTTGATAACAATAATTACAGAAGCAGAATAGCACATGAAGTAGAAGGGATTAAAAAGAACAATGCCATAGACTATCTTCTTTTACAGGAAAAAATAACGTCATGGTGTAGAGAGAATGATATTTACCCTGGCCCTTCAAGGGGTTCTGTTTCCGGCAGTCTATGCGCCTACCTGTTGGGCATTACTGAGGTTGATCCAATTAAATATGACCTAAATTTTGAACGTTTTATGAATCCCGAAAGAATAAGTTTGAGCGATATAGATATTGATTACCCACCTAACAAACGTGATATGGTAAAAGATTATATATTTAACGAATTGGGATTGCATTGTTGCGATATAGTTGCTTATAATACGCTAGCTCAAAAGGGTGCTATTAGAGATACGGCAAGAGCATTAAATATTCCTCTAAAAAAAGTAAATGAAATGTGCAAAGATGTTGAAGCGAACGAGGATAAATACAGGGAACAACACCCCGAACTATTTAAGTATGTAGATTTACTTTACGGGGTAATCACATCAGTATCTATTCATCCAAGCGGCTCCGTAGTCAGCGATAGAAACCTAGAAGAAGAATTAGGATTATCAACATCAGGAACACACAACTCGCCCGTATCACAAGTAGATATGAATGTTATTGATAGTGTCAATTATGTAAAGCTGGACATTCTCGGGTTAGACAACATCCAGCTTATTAATGAGACTTGTGAACTGGCAGGGATAGAAAGGGTAAATCCCGACAACTTAGATTTTAATGACTTCTCCATATGGAAGGATATTGCAGAAAATAATACATCAATATTTCAAATGGAATCAGATTATGCGGGGCATATAATACGGCAATTATTCAGTCCAGAAACATTGCGGAAGATTAAAAAAGAGATTGGTTATCTTGATTACTTATCCCTGTTCGCTATGGCTAATGGCGCGCTTAGACCGGCAGGAGAATCATATAGAGATAAAATGGCTCAAGGCATAGTAAACGATAATGGACACCCTGCACTTAATGAAATGCTTGCGCCAACACTTAATTATTTAGTTTACCAGGAGCAGATCCTTGAGTTCTTAAATAAGTTTTGCGGTTATTCAATGGGAATGGCAGATATTGTCAGAAGGGGATTTGCAAAAAAAGAAGGAACTGAAAAGTTTATCCCCGAAATTAAAGCCGGTTTTATTAAAACTATGACTGAAAAATATGATACTAAGGCAGAAGAAGCAGAAAAGATTGTTGAATCATTTTTGAGAGTGATTGAAGATGCAAGCGATTATCTTTTCTCGGTGAACCATAGCAAGCCGTATAGTATGATAGCCTTTGCCTGTGGATATTTAAGGAAACATTATCCATTAGAATATCTAACCGTTCTTTTAAACATTAATGAAAACAACCGAGAAAAGACTATGAAAATAATCGACTATGCCAAAAGCAGAGGTATTGAAGTTAAACCTGTTGAGTTTGGTAAATCTAAGGCTAATTATTTCTTTGATAAGAATGAAAATATAATTTATCGTGGTTGTGCCAGCCTAAAATATTTGAATGCTGATGTATCTAATAGACTATTCGAGTTGAGTGTAAATAAATATGAAAGTTTTATAGATCTATTGATAGACATTGAAGAAGATACAACTGCTGATACGAGACAAATAACTACATTGATCAAACTAAACTACTTTAAAATGTTCGGTAACAACGGCAAACTTCTAAAGCTATACGAAGAATTTGCCAAAGGCAAAGATAGATACAGCAAAAAGCATACAGGGATGACCAAAATAAAAAGGGTTAGAATACTAAAATATATAGAATCAACATTGCCTAACGATAGAATTCCTTTAAAGGAGCAGATGAAGTTTGAAAATGAAGTCCTGGGCTATATTCAAGTAATTTTTGATGTTGAGAAAAGATATGTTTACATAATAGATATAAACAAAAAGTTTGCACCCAGGTTGGAATGTTATTGTTTAGCAAATGGTAAGACAGAGAGTTTTAAAATCTACAAAAAAACTTTTGAAAATAATCCATTAAAGAAAGGAGATATTATTTATATAAAACATTGGGAGGCAAAGCCGAAGAAAAAATATGAAAACGGTAAGTTTATTGATGTAGAAGGAACAAAAGAATGGTGGATTACCGCCTATGAAAAAAAGAATAGCGAGTTTTATTAAAATAAGAAAATAAAAGTATTGACAAAAAAGACTTAATATTATATAATGATTTTGGCGGGGGCGGAGAGCCTCTGGTCAGTGTCTTTATAGGGCGCAGGATAGGGCCGCCGGTGAGAAACCGGCCCCCCGCCAGATAAGAGAGGAGGGAGAAGATGTTGTTTTTATTCGCGTTGAGCAAGTGCCCCGTATGCGGCTATTATGCTTTCAACGGTTACGAATGTTTTGACTGCGGCTACCGGGTAAGATAACCCCGCCTGCCGTGCCGGGGCTGTGAGTTTGGCGGGGGTGGCGGAAGAGAGACGCGGGTTTATACGTGTTCCTGGTGCATACCACGCAGGAGTGCTTAATGGCAGTAAATTCTTCATATGCCAGCCGGTAAAACGGCGCATAAGCGGGTAGCTGAGATGTCCGCAAACAGCACCAGTGTCGGGGAGAATGGCCCCGGCCCCCCGCCAAATAATTTTAAGAAGGAGTGCAAGTATTGATTTTCAAAGAGAATACTCCTGAAGCTCTATTGTTGAAATGGGTTAAGGATAGCAAAGAAAGTATTCATGAAATAGAGGTTTGGTGATAAATAATGAAATATCGTCTTTATGACCCCGAATTTGGCGATATGCTTTACGGCATTAATGCTAAGTTTGCAAAGGGCAAGAATCTTATCCGTATGGTTTTTACTGGACTAAGCATAGCCCCTATTGATTTTTATGAAGGAGATATTTTTTGGTATCAAAAAGGAGATAAATGGTATGCAGGTTTTGTATCACAGTTAGCGGAAGATTGCTTTGTTTTAATGCCTCATGGAGATAGTTTAGAAAGTGTGTTAAGGAATTGTATAAATTTTTATGTAGGTAATGTTTTTAGTAATCCTGAAAGAATGGAGATGTATTGAAATGTGGGAGTACAAGTTCCGGGGTAGGCGGTTAGATAATAAAAAATGGGTGCATGGGAGCCTGATAATTGACGGCACCAACGGAAGGTATTACATCGGGGAATTACTTTTTCCGAAACCGGGGCAAGCCTTTTCGGGGCGGCGGCATGGGAAGGAAACAACAAAATATCAAGCCATAGGGTTTTATGAGGTCGATCCCGCAACGGTTGGGCAATTTATTGGTGAAATAGATATAAAAGAGCAAGAAATATTTGAAGGCGATATAGATGGGTGTGAACCAGGCGAATTAATGTATGTCGCGTTCGAAGAGGCTAGCTATGGTTTAAAACTTTTTGATGATAAAACTTACTTTGATAATTACATTGATTGGAGTATGACAGATATCATCGGCAATATCCACGACAATCCTGAATTAGTGGAGGCGATAAAATGATAGTTTCAAGTGACCGATTGGCTAAGGGGCTTTATTGGGATCGAGCATGGACACTGGTTCGCGGATGCACTCCTGTGTCTCCTGGCTGTGATAACTGTTGGTCTGCCAGGGAAACCCATATGCGGAAAAGTAACCCTAATTTAAAGATGCAACTCAACTATGGTGGGTTGACCGATAAATCTGGAAATTGGAACAGAAAGATACGGACAGTTGATGCCAACTTGGATCTGCCGTTACGGACTAAGAAGCCCACGATTTGGGCTGTGTGGAACGACTTGTTCCATGAAGATGTGCCGTTTGATTTTATCGACCGTGCGCTTGCAGTGATGCACCTGTGCCATCAACATACATTCATGATTCTTACAAAAAGACCTGAACGAATGAAGCGATACTTGACAATAATTAAGTCTGAAAACGCAGCGCAAAATTGGCGGCGACAATTATATTTCGCTTCTGGTTGTGACGCACGGATAGCTGATGGGTGCCTTTTTGAATGGCCTCTCCCCAACGTTTGGCTGGGCGTTACCGCCGAAAACCAAGAGCAAGCCGATAGGCGCATACCGATCTTACTGCAAATACCGGCAACAGTGCGGTTTGTGAGTGTGGAGCCAATGTTAGGGGCAGTGGAGATTGAAGAATATTTTCCAGAATATGATTACAGGGCCACGTACGAATACTATCGAGAGTTTTTAAAGATGCAAGGAATCAAATCTGATGGCAAACCGATATTAATTAACCCTGGACTGGACTGGATCATTTGCGGCGGTGAATCTGGCTATAGGGCAAGATCAATGTCCCCGGATTGGGCGCGAAACCTACGCGATCAATGTGAGGCAGCGGGGGTGCCATTTTTCTTTAAGCAATGGGGAGAATGGGTAGCAGAACACAGGCAAGGTGAAACGGTAGATCTTTCTATATTAAAAAATAATCAGCAAGTGGCTAAGGCTAATGGCGGCGGTTATTGGTTGCTTACCCGTGTTGGCAAAAAAGCCGCTGGACGATTGCTTGATGGTCGCGAGTGGAGCGAATACCCGATAAGGAAAAAAAATGAACCATGAGCGATCCCTACCTTTGGTCTAAACTTATCAATTTAGCATATCAGCGTGACACATTGCTTGCACGTAACTTAGAAGGATTCCGCGCAGAAGGAACCAACATAGTAAAATCAAAAAATAATAAATATGTATTACGACCTACATATGGTGAAGAAAGCAGTTGGCAGGATGAAGAAGATTACAGGAAGTATGCTGATAAGTTTTTGAAACCGTATAAGGATTTACTGGTTGAGTTGTTGGGGATGTTGGGAGAATAAAATGTTCATAGAAGAAGGGTTTGGTATTAATTTAAAATACATAAGTATGAGTTAATTCAAAAAGAAGGATTGGTGAAGAAATGATGGTGTATTTTAAATATCTTTCTTATGTGTTGAGGCACAGATGGTTTGTTTTTATTGAATGTTGCAAGCTGGGCATTCCCTGGCGGGGATTAGTCCACGATTTAAGCAAGTTTATACCAAGTGAGTTTATACCTTATGCACGATATTTTTACGGTAGGGAAGATACTATTCGCAGGGATAAGACAGGATATTATAAACCAACTGATACTGGAGACAAAGCTTTCGATTTTGCATGGTTGCTTCACCAGAAGAGGAACAAGCATCATTGGCAGTGGTGGATTTTGCCGGAGGACGAAGGTGGGGTTAAGGTGTTACCTATGCCTGAAGTTTACCGGAAGGAAATGATCTGCGACTGGAAGGGCGCGGGAAAAGCCCAAGGTAAAAAGGGGCCAAATGAGTGTCGAGAATGGTATCAAGTTAATAAAACAAAAATGCAACTACATCCTGAAACAAGAAAATGGATTGAACAAAAACTTGAAATGGGGGAAAGTGGTAATGTTTAGGTGCCCGATTTGTCGAAACAATATTGGAATGCGCCCCGAAGTGGAATTGTTCGCAGGAGAGATGGAGAAACAGCTTGATAAAAATGAGCATAAAGGTGGATGGGGAAATTGTGATCGGCGTTTTTTACTCTTGGAGTTAACAAAAAATTATTACCATCTCGAAAAACTTCTTGTGTGTTTCGAAGGATTTGGCAATGTTTTGCGGCCCATCCTTATTTCTGAAGAAAGCGAAAAAGACATTCTCCGCCGTTGCGCCAACATTGCCAACTTTGCTATGATGATTGCCGATAATTATGGAGGGTTGGGAGATGAATAAGGAGCTAAAGTGTAAAAGATGTGGCGCAACTGAGGGTATGTTTTTGATTGAGGTTCTTTATGGTTAAATGACTTTTTTGATGAAAGGCAAGGCAATGCTAACGCTTATCTAATTATCAATGCGCCGGATATGTATGAAGCACTAAAAAGAGCAGACCGATTGATTACAAATGGTATCGAACATGGATATATTTACATGCCCGATGATGAAAATGACCCCGCATGTGAAACTCTAGAAATTATTCGTACCGTTCTCGCTATGGTTGATAAAGGGGGGAAACCTTCATGAGCGAATGTTTTGTTTGTAAGACAAAACAAGAGCAAGTAATCAGTATAGAATTATTAATGGTAGATCAAAAAATTGATACTCCAGTTTTTAACATAAACTTGATGACATGTATTAATGGTAAGGAAATTTGTGATAGATGTATGGATGTTTATCATAAGGTAAGAGCTTTGCTTGACGAAAGTGTGTTTTTTTAAATGACAACCATCAAGAAAATAAACCTTGCCCTTAATCGTATGCGCCAAAAAGGATACGGGAATCATCCTGCATACAAAAACCTTAAAAGGAAAAGAAATGCCATTGCTAATGGCGCAGAATATAAAATACATAATGTTGCCCCTGAATTAATAGGTGGTTTTGGTGCGCTCGTTTGTTCACTCAATCCTTATTGGGGCGGCAAGTATGCGGGGGACGATGTGGTGAAGAAGGGGATCGAAAGGGGGAGGAGTTTTAAATATTAGAACGACCGTTATTGAACTATACCAGATAACGGTTTGGTATAGATTGGGAATATGAGGGGGTGCATGGGCAATGATGACCAATCAAAAACTAGTAGACTCAATGGCACTTGCGTTTATGGCTGAAATTAAAAGATTGAAAGAAAAGAATGAGAATCTTGCAAAGGAAAATGAAATGCTACGCAAAAAGATACAACTTATTGAAGGAGAAGGATAAAAATATATGTTGGAGTTAAATAAAATACATAATATGGATTGCAAGGAAGGTTTAAAATTACTTGACGACAATTCGATTGATAGCATAGTTACAGATCCTCCTTACGAATTAGGTTTTATGAATAAGAAATGGGATAAGTCCGGCATATCTTATGATGTGGAAATGTGGAAGGAATGCTTTAGGGTTTTGAAGCCTGGAGGATATTTGCTCTCGTTTGGAGGGACAAGAACCTATCATCGTATGGTATGTGCTATTGAAGATGCAGGGTTTATTATTCATCCCATGATAGTTGCTTTCGGAAAGCCTGTGCCGA
>DUNG01000003.1 GCA_012839475.1 Petrimonas sp.
GTTTGATAGTGAACAAATCTCTCTTCAGCATGAGCCTGTTCGATAGAGACCATTTCAGTGAGGCTACCCGATTTCACGGTTAACTTGGAGTTCCGTTCTTCCGGTTCATTGTTCGGGTCAACCGCGATGTGAACCATGGTAATCAACTGATTGTCGCTACCCTTGATGCCCTGACCCAAAGTTGTATGAACCCATGCCGCATCATCAACGATGGTCAGTTCTTCGCTGCTCTTCACTGTCAAGGTTTGCTCTCCTCCGCTTTTAGAGAATTGCAAAGAGGAGGTAGAAACGACAAGTGTTGGATTGATTGGCGCCTCTTGGTCGGAGCAGCCACTTAACCTCATCGTGCTCATAACCAATAGTATGCTTATTGCTATCCTGGTCCTTTTGGACGGTTGCCGGATAGCGTTTCTGTATATGGAGTGGGATAAGGTTATGTTCATACTTTACTTGGTAGTCCGTTATTCCTGTTTTAATATCATGTGATTCATCGTGATTTCATCATCTCCCGAAACAAAACCAAGGTAAACACCATGCGTTGTGGTGTTTAGCAGGCTGGCTCCGTTGTAGCTGCCAAATAGCCAAGGCCCTTTCCCATCGTTGTTGTTTGTGTAAATCCAGGAAAAGGTAAATGGAGCTTTGGAGTAGGTAATCGTACCTTTATCGGGATCGATTTCCACGAGAATTCCATTCTTCTCAACACCATTATCTACTGCGTTCGCTTTAAGTTGCCCATCTTCTAGGTAATACGCTATGGATGAGGCAAGGCATGCGTTGTATACCTCTTCGGTCCAGAACCACCCTTGTGCCTCGAAGTCATCAGGGAAAATGTCTGCCGTCCACCCACCGCTCCATTTTTTGGTTACCCAGTCGGCAAAATAGTTGACATCGGGTACGAACGTTTTTCCAGCAAAGGCCCTATTCCATGCGGTCATGGGGTTTGCCGTTGAACTCCCCAAGGAGGGGATTAGGTGGAACGCCATGTACTCTGCCTTTTCGGGATCTCTCGCTCCCAGCCATATCCCAGTGACCTGTCCAGTCGCATCTTTTTCGATGCTCATGATTCTTAACTGGTTGTTGTTATCCACATGAAACGATGCCCAGTTGATTACCTGGAATTGGGGTACTGGTTTTTCGAACGTGTATATCCCTTTTTCGTTCAGTTCGTAGCTTGTAACAAGCTCGGCTCCATCAGGAAAGGTGAAGGTTGCCAACATCTCTTCTGAATTTAATGTCAAGCTGAAACCGTCGTAAACGGAGGGGTCGGGGGTTCCCAGCCAGTCGGGATAGTCTGTTGGTTCGTTCCAGCCATTCATTCGAGCACCATCAAGTGAACACCAGTCGAGCGGGTTTTTATCCGATAGTTTCCAGGTTATGCTTTTGCTCACTTTTTGTTATACCTCTTCCATCCAGTTCGGGGGCAGCTCCGGTTCTGGTTCTACCTCATCACCAGGTACCCAGTTGTCGCGATATTCTTGGCTGATGAAGTTGTACACGAGCAGGCAGGCACCTTCCCCCGATAACACCGGGTCTCTTAATACTGCAAGCTGCATGTAGTCTTCGGTGAGGGACATGATCTTGATGTCACCCCAGTCGATTACAACCCCGTCTCTACCAATGTCATGCAGCGGTGCAGCGTTGGTCATTTGTAAGGTGTGGGTCTCTGTGTCAATCATGAAGAGCCCGTTTTCGGTTCCTCGTGATGGAATGGTGTTATGTACTACTTTCACGTTAGCACCCCCTTTTAGGTCAAATGTCATTGAACCAAAGTCAGCTGCATTCATTAACCAGGAGTTACCTGGGTAGTCGGGGTTCCAGTTCCAGATGTCTCCTTCCACGGATTTACCTTCGGTTACCGTTTCCCAGCTTTCATCGGTCCCATAAAAGTAGAGTGGCCCTGCAAAATAGCGACTTACCCCTTCAGCATCTAAGTCCAGATACCATGTCTTCTCTTTATCAACACCACCGCTGAGCAGTGTCCATAGTATATTGTCCACGAATCCCGCGTAGAACTCGTTGATTGTAAAGGTGGTGGGCTCACCGTATACTGCGCCTCCTCTGGTTTGTACACCAAAGGTCACGGAGTAAGTACCTTCGAAGGGGATTCGGAGTGACACTTTTTTACTTTGGCTGCGTCCTTGTGGATGGATCCACAGCGGTGTATAGCGGGAAGGCATTTTACTCTCCAAGTGTATAATATTTGGATTCTGATTATCGGGAGTAATGGTAAAGGCAATCCCCTCTACCAACTCCATTGGGGTAACATCGATGGCTCCCATTTCGTACTCTTCGGGGGAGCATGCTCCCAGCAGCAACAACAGGAGAGTTAGCAGTAATGTTATATCTATTTTATTCATAGTAATATATTGTTTTTTTAAATGGATTACCAACCTTCATTCTGTTTTAGCACGTTATTGGAGTAGTTGATTTGCGTTTGTGGAATCTGGCTCAACCCTCTTTTGTTGATGATGTGGGATGCCTGGATGATGACTTTGTCCGTTGATCCCCCACTAAGCACCTCCACGCCGTTACTTTCGGCAATTATTTCCGCTGCCGCCTCTACCCCTTGTCGGAGCAAGTCCCAGTAACGGAGTCCCTCGAAAGCAAACTCATGAAAGCGTTCCTGCATGATGGCTTCTTTGCTTATCGTTTTCGGGTTCAACCCGGCCCTTGTTCGAACGGCATCGAAGTATTCTTGGGCTCTTGGGCTTCCCATTTCGGCAGCCATCAGTAGAACGTCGGCGTAGCGCATGACCAC
This sequence comes from Petrimonas sp., assembly GCA_012839475.1. Classification (GTDB taxonomy): domain Bacteria; phylum Bacteroidota; class Bacteroidia; order Bacteroidales; family Dysgonomonadaceae; genus Proteiniphilum. The sequence continues at coordinate 2,759 of DUNG01000003.1, forward strand.
AAAATCTTGGTGTTGCGATATTTGAAAATCACCCGATCCGTCATCGCGAGAGGCAGAAGTGCCATCATAAAAGGCCATCGGTGTATATTTTTTTACGGTCAAACCCGTGTATTCCCTTTGGTCGTTCAAGTCAAACTCTCCCGCGATTCCCTCGTTTTCGATGTGGATGATGGAAGCTTCTCGGCGAGTGTCCCCCTGTTCAAAGGAGGTCCACATTTTCGGGTGCACTGTGCAAGCTCCCCAGCCCCTGCCGTAGGGCGACCAGTCGGTATTTCTCAATCCCATCATGACTAGCCAACGATTCCCATCGACGTTCCCGCTGTAATCCTGTGTGTTATTGAACTTTTGCGCCAACACGGTTTCGCTATTTCCGTCCCCCGCATACGTGCTGTTAAACTCCAGTTGCCCTTGTACGGGAGTAGAAGAGGCTGCTGGCCACAAGTTCTTGAATTCGGGTACTAGCTCATACTCGCCACTTGCGATCACCTCTTCCAGTCCTTTTAGAACCTCTTGGGCGGTAACCGTTTGTGGGTCAAACTTGCCTGCTTCGTAACCGGTGTAAAACAGGTAAACCCTTGCCAACAGTGCTTTTGCCGCATAGGCGGTGATTCGTCCGTCGTTTTTTGCTGCATTGCTTTTAGGGTAAGCATCCAACGGGATATGATTAGCCGCGAACACCAGGTCTTCCGCGATTAACTGATAGACATCCTTGGGATCTGATTGCGGAATGTTTTCGCTGGAGGGCTCGGTCAACAGTGGAATATACCCGAACAGGCGAACCAAGTCAAAATACATCATCGCCCTTAGTACTCGTACCTCTCCTTCAATCCTGTCCCGGATGATTTCGTCCTCATTCCAGTCGATGTCATCCATCTTGCTTAACAACATGTTGCACCGGAAGATACCAGCGTAGTAGTCTCCCCATGTGCCGTTGAATAGGTTGCCATCGGAAGGTGATTCTGAAATATCAAAACGGTCAATTGCTTGATATCCCCTCCCGTCGCTATTCCCGGTGCCGCCAAACGTTTCGTCGGCCATCACGGTAGAGGCGACGTAAAAGGCAAGGTTCCCGTTTGAAGCGGTTAGCTGCCATCCGTCGTAACATCCAATCAACGCCCTTTCGGCATCGTCGATGGTTCTGTAGTAATTATCAGTCGTTGACTCGGTGATCGATTCGATATCCAGGAAGCTACTTGAGCAACCAGAGACGAGTGCCGAAAGCAATAGAAGGATTATATAGTTGTATGTTTTCATATTTGTCGTTTCAATTTACGTTGTGAGTTAGTTAGAATTTTATACTTACACCCATTAAAAATATTCTGGGACGCGGATAGTACCCCAGGTCCACACCCGATACCCATCCGTCGGTCCCGTAGCCAATTTCGGGGTCCATGCCGTTGTACTTCGTGAAGGTAAACGCGTTCTGCACTTGTCCGTATAGTCTAAGTTGGCTAACGTGTTTGTGGTTGAGTAATTTCGAGAAGTCATATCCCAAGGTGATATTACTGATACGCAAGAAACTACCATCGTGTATGTATAGGTCTGAAAACTGCCAGTTGATGTTGGTGTCGGTTACCCGTGGTATTCGCTGAGAGGTTCCTTCGCCGGTCCAACGTTCCAGTACCTGGGTTGTATAGTTGCTTTTAGGGTTGGTATGGTTTCGGTACGACTGCACGATTTTGTTCCCCATCATCCCGTTCGCATTAATGGAGAGATCGAAGTTCCGGTAATCAAGTGCAATGAGGAAGCCTAGCGTCAGGTCGGGCAACCCATTGCCGAGATCGGTTTTATCCCACTCGTTGATTACGCCGTCGGGTGTTCCATTAGGACCGCTTATATCCATGTATTTTACGTCTCCTGGCTTGGGGTTTGCTTGTAAGATGCCTTTTCCTGCTTGTTTCCAGGCCTCTATCTCATCTGCGTTTTGAAACAGACCGTCCGTTTTATAACCCCAGAAGTAGCCAATCGCGTACCCGTTTTGTGCACGGTAGAATTCTTCCGAATTGTCGTACAACATGTTGGTTTGACCGTTGATGATGCCCCCCTCGGTGGGTATTTCCCCCACTTTATTTTTGTTGTAAGCACCATTTAGGCCGATGGTGTATTGTAAATCGCTGATGCGGTCGCTCCAGTTCAGCCCGAGTTCTACCCCGGTGTTTTTCACGTCGCCTCCGTTGATGTATGGAGCACCGGTACCTGCTGTTGCCAGTATAGGTGGGCGTACCAGCCAATCACGGGATGTCTTCACGTAGTAATCGAAGTTAACGCTTAGTTTATTCAGCAGGCGAGCATCGAATCCGACGTTGGTTTGTTCAGAGGTTTCCCATCGAATATTGGGGTTAGCCAGACGGCTTGGGTAGGCACCCCACTGATTGTACTCGGCTCCCAGTCCCTCGTTGCCGAAAATGTAGTTTGTGTAGGTGGTTCGGATTGGCGCAGCATATTGGAAGTCATCGATATTTTGATTTCCTACCTGCCCCCAGCTTATCCTTAATTTAAAATAGTCAATCGTTTCTGCTATCGTCCAAAACGGTTCGTTACTGACAATCCATCCTGCTGAAATAGATGGGAAGTAGCCCATTCGGTTACCTCTAGCGAACTTGGATGAGGCATCCGCTCTCAGTGTCGCGTTGAGCAGGTATTTCTCTTGAAAGTTATAACTAAGTCTTCCGAAGTAGGATACCCTGCGGTACGGGTTGTTTGGTCTTCCTCGCAAATCCATCCCATCGGAGGAGGTGTTCTCGGTATTATCCACGTATGCATGTTGCCAATCGTTAAACATCGGCTTCAAGTCCCAGTTCCTCACTTGGACAAACTCGCCATCGTAACGTACCGCTTCCATCCCTATCAAGGTGTTAAATGCGTGATCATTAATGTTGAAATCATACGTGGCCGTGTTAATCCATGTCATAGTATGCCCTTTACTCATGTTTTGCAGGGCAGAGGTGTGGGCTTCGTTGTACGCGTAAATAGAGAATCGATACATAGGTGTGTAGTTGCGGTAGTCTCCGGCGTGATAATTAAAGCCAAATTGCGTTTTAACGTTTAATCCCTCAGCCGGTTCGATTATTGCGTATATATCTCCGATGAAGTTTTGGTTCTTTCCAAGGTTATTGGTGTTGGTCATCATGGAGCCGTACGGGTTGCCATCCCCGTTGTACCAGTCGGAGTCGGTGGTATCGTTAAAGGGACTGTTGTATTTTCCGTTATCGCTGTATATCGGGGCGAGCGGCGAGGTTGCAAAGGCTCCTCTAAGGGTATTATTGTATTGATTGCCCACGCTGATTCCCGTGTTCAAGGTATAGGTGAAAGCGGCGCGTTGTCCTACCGTTAGGAAACGATCGTAAAGTGTATGTTCGGTGTTAATCCGAAAGTTGTACCGTTCGTAGTTTGATACTTCCCTCCCACCTATAATTCCTTCTTGCCCCAGGTAACCTAGTGAAAGGGCATACACTGACATGTCGTTTCCACCGTTTATGCCTACGGTGTAGTTCTGTGTGTTGGCATTTTTTTGAAACATCTGATCAATCCAGTTACTGTTTATCAGCTGAGGATTTGTTTTATTTCCATTGGCATCGGTAGTCCAGGTGTAAATTCCCGGGCGTGCTTCCGGTGTGAAGTCGTACGCTGACAAGCCTGAGTTCAATGCCTGTTCGCTCATGATGGTCATATAGTCTTCCGAATTAAGCATTTGCGCTTTCCTCGTGGCGTTTTGTATGCCATAATAGCCATCGAACGTCACCTGAGCCTTCCCTTTTTGCCCTGTTTTCGTGGTGATTAAAACCACCCCGTTGGCCGATTGTGCCCCGTAAATCGCAGCTGATGCGGCGTCTTTAAGGATGTCGATTGATTCGATATCGGCAGCGTTGAGGGTATTTATGTCTCCCTCGATACCATCGATGATATAGAGAGGGCTTGAATTCCCTATGGTACCCAGTCCTCTGATATGCACTTTCATCCCTGATCCGGGTTGACCAGAGGTCGACACGATATTAACCCCTGGTGTTTGTCCTTGCAGCGCTTGAAGCGGGTTGGTCGTATTCATGCGTTGCAGGTTTTCTCCTGTTACTTGAACGGAGGCGCCGGTAGTCAATTTTTTCTTTTGTACCCCGTACCCGACGACGACCAGCTCTTCGAGCGACTGTAGGTCTTCCAGTAGGGTGATGTTGACGGTGGTCCTGCCATCGGTCGATGCCTCTTGTGTTAGGTAGCCGATGTAGGATACCTGGAGAATGGCACCCGGTGCAACCTCTAAGGCGAAGTTTCCATCGATGTCGGAGATGGTTCCATTCGTAGTTCCCGTTTCAACGATGTTGGCACCGATGATGGGTTGTCCCTCGTGGTCGATGATGTTTCCTGTGACCCGTCTTTTCTGTTGCTCAATCTCGTTGATCATCTCCTTCTCATCGTTTTTGCGCTCTGTTACCTCCACATATAGCGATACTTGCCGTTCTACCACGCTGTAACCGAGGTTCGAATTCTTTAAAAGGGATTCTAAAATTGCTTGGATAGACCCGTTGTTAACGTGAACGCTGGTTTTTTTATCCAGTTCATCACGGGCTTCATCTGTGATTAGAAACACGTAGTCGCTCGCTTTCTCGATCTCTGCGATTGCGTTTTTGAGTGTCACATCTCGCAGATCAATTGAAAGCTCCTTTTGTTGCGGGTACAAGTTCTCTGCCGTGACGCTTATTGCGCAGAGACAAAACAAGCCCATTAAAACTTTCATGATCCTTGCTTTTCGGTTACACTTTTCAGGTGTAATTCGTTTAGGCTTACTAATTTCTTTCATACATTCGTCGTGAATTAGTTTACATTAATAATATTTGCTCGTGAATTATTTTCGTTTGATTGGACAACATTGTCGCGTTGCCCGGCCTAGTGCTTTTTCCCTTTTACTTTTTGGTAATTCGGATTACATCTCCATCTCTGTGGTACTTTGTGGAAGATAGGATGGATACGGAGGTCATCACGCTATCTAGGTTAGTTGAAAGGAAAAGTTTCCCGGAAAAGGTCTCTCTGTTTAACTCTATTTCTGGCGTTTTTTCAAATTGTACGTTGTAGTATCTACTCACCTTTTTCAAAATTTCCGACATCGGTGTTTGGTTAAATTTCAGCACTCCTGTTCTCCAGCTGATGTATTCGGAAACATCTACGGTCTCTTTTGAGAAATAGCCTTCCGAAACATCTAATTTCTCGTTGGGAAGTAGTTCAATCGCTTGATTTTCACCAGCTTTAATGGTCACTATGCCTTCGACCAGTACCACGGTCTTGGTGGCTTCATCGTGGTAGGCCGAAACGTTGAATGAAGTGCCTTGAACCAGGATTGTCATGCCCTCGACATGTACCATAAATGGGACCTTTGGATTATTAGCCACTTGGATATAGATTTCTCCATCCACACGAATTTCCCGGGATCGGCGATTGAATTCGGTTGGGAAATCCAACCGTGAGCCCGAGTTCAGCCAAACCACGGTACCATCCGTGAGTGTGAGGTGGGTTCTCTTCCCGTAGGGAACCACCAGTTGGTTCATACCCGTTTCAGCTAATTGGAGTTCTTTTTGATTTTCATTATCCGTAACTAACGCTTTGCCCTCCCCGGTGAGGTCGATGTGTGCGTCGTTAGCAAGATTCATTTTTTCCCCGTCTGATATCAGTTGTATCTCCTCTTGGGGGAGTGCATGACCGATGATCGTGTCGTTATAATCCATGAAGGGGTATCTGCTCTCACCCTTGAATAGGGCGAAGTGGAGGAGCAGTAAGATCCCCGCCAAAAGGGCAGCGGCAACGGGGTAAGTAACCCATTGTTTCCTACGTCTTTCGTGACGGGCAATCGCACGTGTAATGCGTTGGTATACTTCCTCCTTATCTTTTGTCGTAAACGGGTATCGGTTTAATTGTACCGCTTGGAACTTGGCAATAGCGTTCTCTAGCGCTTTCTTTGAACCCGGGTTGTCTTGGATAAACTGATTCCACTGCTTATCAAGTTCTTCCGTTCTGAGAAGTTGCCATTCGATAAACTTCTCATCCATTAGGAATCTCTTCTCGTTTGATGCCATTTGATTTCCTTTGTTCACGTCATCCTTTTACGTGTCGGTTCGTTCGTTATATTATAATGACTCGTTCGTTTGGTTTTCGTGGACAGGAATCGCCCGGAAAAAAATTAATTAACATTTAAGATGATGTTTTTTTGATATGTGGTTTACGGTATGCGTCATGTAAACCGGTTAAATCAGGTGAAGTAGGCACACGAGGAGTAACTTTTCAAGAAGGTGGTTGCAAGAGGCTTCTGTCCGAAGTTTCTCCATTGCTCTGTAAAGGAGTTTCCTAGCAGACTCTTCGTTGATGTTCAAAATTTCAGCGATCTCTTTGTGCTTCAAGCCCATCATGTATTTCAGGTAGATTACCTCTCGTTGACTGGGGGTTAGGTGATTGAGGAGTGCAGCGACTTTCTCCTTTATTATCCTGCTGGTCTCCATGTCGATGATGTTGTCTAAAACGGTTATATTGACGCTAAACGTTTTGGAATGAGGGTCAATTGCCTCTTCTTTCATGCTCCGTTCTTTTTGGTCCAGTAAATTGTTTTTGAACATCTTGAAGAGGTAGGCGGTGATATTTTGCACGTGCTTCATCCGTTTCCTATGCAGGTGGAGCCGGATAAACGTCTCTTGAATAGCATCCTTGCAGTTGTCTTCCGAGAAGCCCATGCCCCTTCCATAGGAAAAAAGGTTATTAACGTGAGTATTGTAGATGATTGAAAAAGAGAGTTCATCTCCCTTCTCTATCCACTCCCTCCAATTAAATTCCTGTTGACCCATCAAAAAGCATGGATTTAAAGTTGTCGCTTCATTTAGCAAATTAACATCATTTTTTCTTTATAGACAAATGTTTGTTGATAACTCCCCCGTAAGCATGTAGTTAACATTAATAGAGAGAATGATGGCGGCCATGGCATTTTCACGTTGAATTTGGGTGTGACTACGTAAAAAAATAGTAGTTTTATCGTCGGAATAACCCAGTTAAAGCAATATCTCTAGCAAATTCAATTAAGGCCATGATGGTTAGAAGAAAGATAGCATGCATGTTGATATTTTCCCTGCTCGTGTGTTACGCGGTGGGACAAAACGGGAGCAATAATCCTGATTCTCTCTTGCATATAAAAGAGTACCCTTTTATCATCAAGGATTCCCCGCCAAGTTTGTTTACGATGAAACAGTTTAACCAGAACTACCTGAGTCTGTATCGGTTATCTGTAAACGAACTCAATAGGGCTGTTTCGCCCAGGGTGAGCGCGTTGATACAGGTAGGTATGAGCTTGATCACCATACCGATAACCCACGAAGAGGGACATCGTGCGATACTCACCACCAACCATATCGGCTCGGTTTCTAACCCGTTTTTCAATGAAAACCTTGCTGCCTACGTGAAAGGGGTGTCGGATCAAACGCTTATTCAATTAAGAGATACCGATTTGCCCACCTACATCCGACTGCATACGGCCGGGTTGGAGTCTGATTACTCGCTGCTCCTTTCGGAAAGCTCCCTTTTGAATTGGGGGAAAGAGGATTTCAACGTGTTGGGGATGGAGTTTTTCATGCGCAAACTGAATCTTATCGCCTATTACTTTACCGTCGCGGTAAACAGAGATATCGAGCTTGAGGAAGAAAAGAATGAGTTGGAGCGCGATATCGTGGGACATGATGTTTTCGGGGCGATTCGTCACCTGCACCAGCCTGATATGCCGTTCTACCGGTATACCCAATCGAAAGACCTGACGACCGAGGAGCGAAGGTTCGCTAAACGAGTGGGATGGCGCTCGCTATTAAACCTTATTGATCCTCTTCTGATAACCAAGACTGGATGGGAAATGAAAAACGGCTGCCGGGTGAACGGGAGCTTGGGGTATGGCATGTCGCCCTTTGGTGATTACATCGATGAACATATTTGGCTAAAAGCAAGGCGGTTTAATTCACATGTTTATCTCCGGCAACATCAAAACAAAGTGCGATGGTTCCCGGCCTTAGGTATACAAATGAGTGATATTGTCTTGACAGAAAACCTCAAGACGGTATTTTCACTCCACGGTTGGATGCAACCGGAAAAGCTCGACTTTACCACCTCCCGTTCGTTCGCGGGGGGTGCGGTAGATGGTAAACTGCAATACAAATTCCCGGTGTCTACCCGGTCCCGTTTATCGGCTATGTCTGCCGATCTGGGAATCATCGCGAAAACGAAAGGTTTTATGACGGGAGAAGCCAAGTTGGATGCACACCTCGGCTGGTATCTGGGTCTATCGGTTTTCATGGAGTAGCTTGTTCTACCCTTACCGTGATACCTCGAGTTGGAGAAAAAAAGACTGTCTTAAAAGTAGACAGTCTTTTTTAAAGTACTCGGTTTTCAGGATATGATCTCCTTGATGATTACTAGCCGATTAGTAATACTTGTCGCATTTAACCTCGAAATAGGCTTGCGAGTGTAAGCAGGCGGGACATGTTTTCAGCGCTTTTTTACCCTCGTGAACATACCCGCAATTGCGACATTGCCACTCGATCTTCTCATCGCGCAAGAATACCGTTTCGTCCTTCACCCGTTGCAACAGCTTCAGGTAGCGCTCTTCGTGAATTGCCTCGGCTTTCGCGATCATCCGGTACATGGTAGCAATCTCTTTAAATCCTTCTTCTTCCGCAACATCGGCGAAATGAGGATACAGCTCTGTCCACTCTTCGTTCTCCCCGGCAGCCGCGGCTTCCAGGTTTTCGGCGGTATTCCCGATAACTCCGGCCGGGAAGGTAGAGGTGATTTCAAGCATCCCGCCTTCTAAGTATTTAAACATCCGTTTCGCGTGTTCTTTCTCCTGCTCGGCGGTTTCCATGAAAATGGCCGCGATTTGCTTGTATCCTTCCTTGTCTGCCTCTCTAGCGAAATAGGTGTAGCGCATTCTCGCTTGAGATTCCCCGGCAAACGACTTCATCAGATTTTTTTCTGTTTGGGTTCCTTTGATACTTTTCATAAAATTACTTTTTTTAATTGTTTTGCGTATGTGCTTTTTACAGTCTTTTTACCCGTATATGCCTGAACTTTAGTTTAGAGCCATGGCCTAAGAAGCCGATGTGCCCCGATTCATTGAGTAACCCGGGGTGCTCTATATTGTCCATGGTCCCATCCTTTGAAGCTTCGCGTATGTCCCCATCAAGGATAGTTGTTCCGTTCAGGATAACGGTGATACGGTCTCCGTTCGCGGTGACCTCTTGGTAGTTCCATTCGCCCACCGGTTTCAGGTAACCCCGTTTCGCTGGAATTACACCATATACCGAACCGTGGTACTGGTAGGGTTGCAGCTTCTCGTACACGGGCGCTTCGTTATCCAGGATTTGCAGCTCCATGCCCACGTACGCGGCATCTCCCTCCAAAGGGGTGCGGATGCCCAACCCGTTATTCGCGGCAGGTGTAAGCATGAATTCGAAGCGGAACACGAAGTTATCGTATTGCTCTTTCGTGTACAGGTTACTTGTCCAGCTCGTGTTTTTACCTTGAGGGTCAACCACCATAACCCCGTCCTCAATGAAGTAGTCGGTGGTGTTCCCTATCCAGTGGTGCATGTGGGTACCATCGAAGAGCACTGTAAAGCCCTCTTTCTTCTCTTCTTCTGTCAGGGTGTAGGGTTGTACCCGTTCGATCTCTTTGATGTAGATGTCCCTGTAAGCCACCTTGCTGCCATGGGCTTGCAGCTCGATTTGCTCTACCGGGAAGATGGGTTGGCTACGATCCCAGTAGTTTTCCAGGATCACGTTATTGGTTACCAGTTCACCGTTCAGCCAGACCGAGACCCTATCTCCAATCATTCGGATACGGAACGTGTTCCACTCGCCCACCTTTTGGTCGGCCACTTTTGACGGATTGCTCGGGTGCTGCTGGTTATTGTAGAGTCCTCCAGAGCCGACCTGAGCTCCCGCGTTCACGCGGGCCGTATCCCATATCTGCACTTGTGGGGTTCCGCGGAGATAAATACCGGCGTCTGGCTCGGGACCCGGGAACAACTTCCAGTCGACCAACATTTCAAAGTCGCCGTACTGTTTCTCCGTGCAGAGATTGTTGAACCCGGTCCCATCAAATACGATGCAACCCCCCTCCACTTGCCAGTCCCTGGCTGCCTCTTCATCGGCCTCTTTTTGGGCGGTTGCCAGCTTTCTCGCGCTCATGTTGGCCCGTTGGATAGGGTTTTCCACCAGCCCTTTCCATCCATCCAGGCTCTTGCCATTGAACAGGGAGATGAATCCTCCCTCCGATGGATTTTCGGACAGGTACTTGGCGATGGATTGACGTTGGTAATCGGCATCGGGGTTGGAAAGCGTTTTGCTCACCTTATTCAAAATTGCGGTCGTCTCTTCTCCCGCGAAAGAGGGATTGGCTATCGCGATGGTCATTGCTGCCTGTGCGGCGGCTTCGCTCGTAGCAGGTTGATCCATGAACGGTGCCACGAAAAGCATCGCCTGGTAGTGACCGGTCGTGCCCATGAGTTGGATCAACTGGTTCTTCTGCTGGTCGTTTTGAGCGAATTGCATGGCCTCGCGGGCATATAGGTACTTGATGGCTCCCGTCTCACCCGAATTGTGGATGATGGGAATTAGCGCATCGGTTACCTTCTCTAACTCCGCTTTATCGTTGCTTGCGCGTGCGATGTCCAGAAGCGAGTAGGTGACATGAAATGACTTCCAGGAGGCCAGCGCGTTAAAGGCGGCCTCTTTTTCCTCACCCGTCGCCAGGTTGTACGCTTCCGCGATGGTTTCCAAGGCTTCTTGCGATTCACTGTTAGCCAGTGCGGTGTAGTAGAGGTGTTTGTTGACGGAACGCTTCATTTGACCCGTGACCGTTTCCAGCTGTTGGTCGGCCGGGAGGTAGGAGAGCGCGGCGTTAATGGCCTGTTGCAGGGCGGGAATCTCCGTTTGCCCCGGCTGTTCCAGCAGCGTGAACAGGCTGGTCAAGTTCTTGTCGGTCGCCACAGCTTTCAACGCGTTGGCCGCGGCCGCCTTTACCATCGCGTTGTTACTGAACATTTGGTTGAACACGAGATCGTACTGCTCCTCTATTTTCCGTGCTGCAATCAGCTCCAGGATCGCTTTTTTACCCTCGTTCCCGCTAACGTCGAACAGGGAGGCCAGGGTGTTACCCATGTCGCCCTTGAACGTTAACAGTGCATTTTTCCCCAAGGCTACGGTCTCATCGTTATCGCTCTTCAACATGGCAGCCAGTGCGAGGAGGGCGTCGTTACCCCCGTGCCTGGCCAACGCCTTGGCAGCCGCCTTCTGTACCACGGGGTCAGGGGAGTCAGTCAATGGGATGGTAAGGGGTATGATTTTACCCATCGTATGATTAGATAGCCAGTAGATAAGCGTGGTTTTAACCTCCGGTGATTTGGTCGACAGGAGTTGTTTTTCTACTAGTGCGACCGCTGTTTTATTGTTTTGGAAGGGGAACGCGTTTAGTACACCGTTCAGGTAGGTAAGGTTCCCATCTTTAAGCACGTTTTGCAAGATTTTCTCCGTTTTAGCACCGGGTAGCGAGAGTTGCAGTTTGGTTGCCGCGATTTTGATATCCTGGAGGTTCCGCTTTTTAGCTGCCGAGAGGAGTTTTTTCGCTTCCTTGTTGACCAACTTCGGCTCACTGGTACTTAATCGGTTCAAGAGGGTAATGTAGGAAGCTGTCGCGTTGTTTTTTTGGTAGCTAAAGCCGGCCTCCGTGGCAGTTGCACGCAAAACTTTTACTGATTCTTTCGTCCCCGCTTGGGCCAGTGCATTCAGCAACACTTGCTGCATCTCCCCGGAGGAGGATTGCTGCAAGAGCCCCAGCAGGGTCGACTCGGCCTGTCGATAGCTCGTTTGACCTAACGCGTTGGCCACGTGAATTCTTAACGTTTCCGACTGGTTGTTTGCGAGGGCATTCAGCAGGGCTTCATTTGCCTTGTCGCTGTTGATAGAAGCCAGTGCCGTAGCTGCGGTTGGTAGCAGGTAGTCGTCTCCCAGCAGGGAGGCCAGTATGTCTACACTGCTGTCCGTGGCGATCGTTCGCAGTTGACGAACCACGAAAGCTTTCACCTCCTTGTTTAGGGGTTGTTTCAGCGCTTTCTCGAACGCGTTGGCGGTCATTTCACGGGCCGTCGGGTCGTTCGCAGCGTAATGCGTCCATCCCGTGATGGCAAACTCGATTGTTTCGTTGCTCTGGTCTCCCGGTGGGTGCATTCTTCCCACCAGCTCCAGCATCCCCTCTTCGCCGGTGCTGACCAAGTCGGCCATCACCTCGTTGTACTGCTCTTGCGTGCTTGCCGGCAGTTGGGCAAGTGCATCAGCGATAACCGTTGCCTTGCTCCTTCCCGCCGAAAGTTGTGCCTGTGCCGTGTTGATTCCCAACAGGAGAGACAGGGTAACTAATATATACTGTATATGTTTCATACGATTATTTTATTATAATATTTCGGGCGTTACTTATATCGTCCAGGGTGCGCGCATAGGTTGGTCTACCAGGCGGTTTGCCTCCTCATCATTTACGAACATCTCTTTAACCGGGTCAAATTCCAGTGTCCTGTTCAGCTGGAGTGCCACGGCGCCCATGTTCACGATGGTGCAGGAGCGGTGACCGTTTATCTCGTTGAGTGCAAACTTCTGACGGTTGCGGATGCATGCCAGAAAGTCAACGTTCTGCTCTTCCGGTTCAGAGAAGTCGGCCAGCTTCTTCTCCCAGCCGGGTATGTCGCACTTGAAGTCGCGGTAGACGTTCCCGTTAGGGCCCGCTATGTACGGGGTGTCGGGCGATCCGTAATCCCCGCCCCATAAGATGATTTGGCACCCGTCGTCGTAGCTGTAGGTGATGGAACGCCACGTACCCACTGCATCGTGATGTTGCTGCGGTGCGTCCACCTCCACTTTTATCGGGCTCGTGTTGTCCTTACCCAGGAGGTATTGTACCGGGTCGATGTAGTGTTGCCCCATATCGCCCAGTCCCCCGCCATCATAGTCCCAGTAGCCGCGGAACGTGCTGTGAACGCGGTGTGCGTTGTAGGGCTTGTAAGGTGCAGGTCCCAACCACATGTCGTAGTCCAACTCCTCGGGTATCGGTTGTGGCTCCAGGTGGTTCTTTCCTACCCAGTAAAATTTCCAGTCGAACCCGGTATGCTTGCTGATGGTCACTTTCAGTGGCCACCCCAGCATCCCGCTATCCACCAGTTTCTTGAGCGGTTTAACCGGGGTTCCCAGCCCGTAAAAGGTGTCTTTAAACCGGAACCAGGTGTTCAGCCGGAAGATGTTACCGTGTTGTTTAACGGCTTCCCGTACCCGTTTGCTTTCGCCTATGGTGCGTGTCATCGGCTTCTCACAGAAAATATCCTTTCCTGCTTTGGCCGCTTCCACCGACATGATCCCGTGCCAATGGGGTGGGGTGGCAATGTGCACGATGTCCACGTTTTTATCCAGGATTAAATCCCTGAAATCGTGGTACAGGTTGATGTTTTCCTTTACCTTGGAAGCCGCTTGCGCGAGGTGATTCTTATCCACGTCGCACATGGCAACTACCCTCGTGTTGTCGTAAGGAATATGGCCTTGGCCCATTCCCCCGACCCCGATAATCCCCTTCGTTAGCTCATCGCTTGGGGCCAGCATGCCTCTTCCCAGCACGTTGCGGGGTACGATGGTCAGCAGGGTAACACCGCCCATCGTCTTTAGAAATTGTCTTCTGGAAGTCATCGTTTAATAGATTAATATATAGACTCATTTGGTGTAAAAATCTGACTCTTCAGGTGAGTTTGCCTTTTTATAGCGCTCTATTACTCCTGATGTTGTACTCCTGCCAGCGGGATGGTTTCAGAAACGTTATCCACCTTACCCATAGCGTACGTTGTGGGACCCAGGTAAAGGTCGGAGTTCAACACTTCCTCGCGGGTGATATCTTTCCCGGTATAAGCCGCCATGCGCCCCATGATAGCCACGAGCGTCGAGTTGGCTTGAGCCTCCCCGTCGTTGATGGTCTCCCGGGTGCGAATCGCGGTAACCAGGTTGATATGTTCTTGCACGAATGGGTTGGTGACGCTCCATTCCGAGGAGGTATCACCTTCGGCCGGATGAGGGTATTCCCAGATTACCTCCCCGTTCCAGTTGTACAGCTTCCCGGCCGCGTCGGCATACCCTTCCGTGCAGTTGATCTGTTCTACCTTCCCGTTGGAACAGCCGTCTATCTGCCTGGCCGCGCAGTGGGTGCGCATACCGTTTTCATACAAGTAATCAATACTGAAAAAGTCGTATTGGTCACCGGTAACCCTTCGTTGTCGACCTCCCCAACCACTTGCCTTCACGGGGTACTCACCCAGGAACCAGTTCATCACGTCTATCTCGTGAATGAACTGCTCAACGATATGGTCTCCCGACAGCCAACAGAAGTTCACCCAGTTTCTCAGCATGTACTCCATGTCGGACCATTCGGGTCTTTTGCTGCGGTACCACAACGCCCCTCCGTTCCGGATGATGTTTGCCCCGATGATCTCTCCAATCTCACCGTTCAGGACCCTTCTGCGCGTCTCCATGTAATCTTTTTGAGAGCGGCGGATGGTTCCGCTGATGATGTTCAGGTTGAGCGACTCCGCCCGCTTCACCGCGGCCAGTACCTTGCGGACTCCGGTAGGATCCACGGCGATCGGTTTCTCCATGAAGATGTGTTTCTTCGCGTTGACCGCCGCCTCCACGTGCGCGGGTCGGAAGTGAGGAGGCGTGCAAAGGAGTACGACATCGATTCCAGCATCCAGTACTTTTTCGTAGCTGTCAAACCCGATGAAGCAGTTCTCGTTTGCCACCTCCATGTTTTTTTGCTCTTTGAGGATTGCCCGGCAGGCATCCATTTTATCCTGAAACAGATCGCCCAGGGCGACAATCTCGAGGTTGGGACCCGCGTTGAGGAAATCAATCGCGGCACCGGTTCCCCGGCCCCCGCATCCTATCAGCCCTGCTTTCAAGGGTTGACCATCGGGCGCCTGGTCGAGCAGTGTCGGGAGAGTCAGCCCTGCTCCCTTAGGTTGCTTGGACGATGAGCAGGAGCTGATTAATGGGATTCCCCCAACGGCACCGATTCCACCGACCGCACCGATCGCTCCCGCGGCGGCCGAACTTTTTAAAAAGCTCCTTCTTGTGAAGGAGTGACCTTTTGATTCCATCTGATCGTTTGTTTACATTTTATCGTTGATTAGTGCAATTCCAATGATGTTTCAACGTGGCAGGCCAATTGCTATCGCCTTAACATGACAGGTCCTAAAAATAGGCGATGATTTGATCCATTTGTCCGGAGATTTTCTTGAGGTGATTCCGGTCACCGCCCGGTACTTCTGCCGTGAGCCATCCCCCGGTATGGTTAATATCCCGCAAGGCTTGCATCACTACTGGCCAGTTACAATCCCCTTGAAGCAACTCCACGTTGAACCCTTCCCGCAGACCTTTCGAATTCATGATCTCGCGGCTGAACTCCTTCGCGTGAAGTTTCATGATGCGTCTGTTTAGCGTTTTGATCCAGTGTTCGGGCCAACCGTAACGCAGGATGTTGCCCACATCGAAATACCAACCCACCAGTGGGTGGTTGATCTCATCCACGTACCGTTTGGCTTCCACGGGGCTAATCAGGAAGTTGCTCCACACGTTTTCCAGCCCGATTTGCATCCCGGTCTCTTCCGCGAAGGGAATTAGTTCCCGGATAGCCTGTTGGGAGTTGATGTAGGCTTGCTCGTAAGAGACCTTCTCGTTTACCACTCCCGGCACCACGAGCACCGTGTCGCCTCCCAGCTCTTTCACCTGCTTGAGTGATAGGGCAACCGATTCGATGCACTTTTTCCTTACCGCCGGGTCGGGGTCAGACAATGGGGTGCCCCAGTGATCCTTGTTGACAACCGTGGGAAACTCGATACCCGATTTCTCTTTTGCATCAAGGAGCTCTGCTATGGGAATGTCTACCGGCGCGTTGAGTTCCACCCCGTGAAACCCGAGGTCGACAGCCAGTTTAAACTTGTCGACGAGCGGTAGCTCCTCGTTGATCATACCGAAGCCGAGGCTTTTCTTTAACGTGGCTTTCTGGCCGGTCTCCCCGCTTTTGTTCGCCCTTTCTTTTCCGCTTGGCGCGGGGTTGGGTAAGTTGCTTTTTACAGCGGCCGGTAATGGGGCTACCGCCACAGTGCCCGCGATCACTGCCGCGGATTTAATAAATTCTCGTTTATTCATCTACGTGTAGTCTGCTAAATAAATAGGGTGCTTAAGTTAGCATGGTTTTAGTCGTTCTTGAAATCAGTGGGGTAGGTAACCCTCTCTCGAATGGCTCCGTCCAGCGAGTGCAGCCAGGTATCGAATTCCCGTCTTTCCTCTTTTAGAACTACCACCCGTGCGCCATTTATCTCGGCGATGTAAGTGGTTCTCCATCCGCTGAAGTGACCGTAAGCCAAGGCAATTCCGTGGTAGTCAACGATGTAGTCGTTCACGTGTTCATGGCCCACGAACGTGCCTATCACATCGCCCATTTCTTTCATCGCGAAGAACATGCCCGTGTTCAGCACGGGACTGCACTCCGCTTCTTTTCGAACCCCGTACCGCGTATTATTTTCGTCATCGAAGGCCAATCGATATTCCGGCAGCGGGATATGAAAGTAGGCCACAGCTGGCAACGGCTCGTGGTTGTTCTTAAGGGTATAGAAGAGGCTCTGCTCCCGGTACCATTGAATTTGATCGGGCGTGATCCAGTCGTACCCGCTCACCCCGTTCATGGAGGAGTAGTCGCCGGAGTCAAAACAGTACACCAGTGCCTTTTCATGCAGTGGCTTATCACTGCCGTAGATCGGGATCACGTTATCCATCACCCGGTCTGGGCTGGCCCCAAACGGGCTGTTCATGTTGTAGGGAAACGCTGTTACGATGGCCGCGATTTCATCGCGTGTAACACCGTACTCATGGTCGTGATTACCCAGGGTGACGATAAACGGGATTTCCCGTTCGATGACAGGTGCCGCTATTCGATCCCACCCCTCATGTACTGGCCCGAGCACGATGTCACCCGTGAAAACCACCAAGTCGGGCTTCTCGGCATCCAGGATCCGGTCGATTAGCAGTAGGGCCGTGTCCGATTTTGAATTTCCGTGACAGTAATGCATATCGGTGAACTGCACGATCTTGAACGTTCCGTCCTCGTTAAACGAGAGCTTTTGTGCACTTAGCCCGAATGTGATCGTGACGAGTACTGAGAAAGTAATCCAGCTTTTCTTCATATTAATCCATTGTTTACTCTTTAAAATCGTTTATCTTGAACACCCACGCGTGGTTACAAGGCATACGATGTGCCGGTATCACAGGGGTAGTAATCGTGAGTAGTCCATCTTTCAGGATGGCCTCTATTTTACCCTCGTACCCGAGAAGTTCTACCTTCCCAGCATGTTTCACGTGGGTCAGTACGATTGGTTCGTCTATCCACTCTTTGAGGATAACATATAGGTTACCATCCTTGCGGGTAAAGGCGATAGGCCTGTTTTCGGGTTTGTTCTTGCTGCGCCACGCTTGGGTCCCGTAAATCGCATCGCCATTCACTTTAAGCCATTGGCCTATATCGAGTAATCGCTCTTGCATGATCACCGGGATGAGCCCGTTACCATCGGGTCCCACGTTCAAAAGGAAGTTGCCACCGTTGGATACCTTGTCGATCAACGTGTGCACGAGCTGCTTGGAGGTGAGGTAATGTTCCGTGGTCTCAAACTGGTTATACCCGTACGACGTGCCAATGCCCCGGCTCTCCTCCCACGGGTGGTCGGCTTTGTCGCCGATGCCCTTACTGCTATGGACGAGGTCATATTCCGTGGTGTAGTAGTCGCCGTGTTGGCTACGTGTCTCCTTACCCCACCGGTCGTTGACCACCACCCTCTCTTTCACCGATGATATGTTGTAGAGCCAGGCCAGGAACTCCTCGCTCTTCAGCGTTTTACTATCGTAATCCCACTCCCCGTCAGAGAAAATAATCTCGGGTTCGTACGCGTTCACCAACTCCTTCATCTGGGGAATCATGTGTGTGTCCACCCACTCCTCTATGGTAGCAGGGGAGTAAAGCGGATGTGCCCACTCCAGGAGCGAGTAGTAGAGTCCAAAGTGGAGACCTGCTTCCCGGGTGGCTTGTGATAATGCACCGATGAGGTCCCGTTTGGGTCCTGTGACCGTGCTGTTCCACCGGGGGGAGTACGCGCTTGGCCAGAGGCAGAACCCGTCGTGGTGCTTCGATGTGAGCACCACGTACTTGGCGCCTGCCTCCTTGAACAGCTCAGCCCACTCGTTGGGGTTAAAGTATGCAGCCGTGAACATCGGTGCAAAATCGGCATATGAAAAGTCCTTGCCGTAATGTTTTTCGTGAAAATCGAGGAACAGCTTGTTCCCCGACAGAAGCCGGTTGTAATAATGCTCGGCATATTTCTCGTAGACGCCCTCCACCTCGTTTACCGGTGCGTATGCCGGCACGGAGTAGATACCCCAGTGGATGAAGATGCCGAACTTGGCATCCGTCCACCAGGTTGGTATCTCCCGCTGATCAAGCGACTGCCAGTTGGGTTGGTATTGCGCGGGCAGCTTCATGAACAGGGCCGATAAGAGTAAGGTGCAGATCAAGATATTTGTTCTCTTCATATAGTTTTCTTATCTCTAAATTTCAATGGGTGTAAACCTTTGATGTTTACAAATAATCATTCCCGTGGGGATCATTGATGGATCCACTTCTGCCATTTCTCTTCATCGTTGTATCCTGAAGCAACGACCGTCTCGATGAACTGCATTCCCCTGAGACCATCATCCACTGTTGGGAAGTCGTAGATTGGTCCTTCCGGAACCTCCCATCCCTTCTTGGCCATGACGGTGAGGGCGAAATTCTTGTAGATATTGGCAAATGCCTCGATGAATCCCTCGGGGTGTCCCGCGGAGATTCGGGTACTCCATTTCGCCAGTTCGCCCAAGAATTCGTTGTTCCCCATGTAGAGCTCTTCTGACTGTTTGTCTCCCCAGCGTAAGAAAAGCCTGTTCGGGTCCATTTGCCGCCATTCCAGTCCCCCTTTATCTCCGTAAACACGGAGGCGGATGTTGTTTTTTTCGCCCGTGGCGATCTGCGTGGCCATCAGTACCCCGGTCACTCCTTTCTCCATGCGCAGCAGCGAAGCACCGTCATCGTCCACGGGGCGACCTTCCGCGTAGGTTTGCAAGTCAGCGCATACCTCTTCAACCTTTAGCCCCGTGACGTATTCAGCAAGGTGCCAAGCGTGGGTGCCAATGTCGCCCATGCAACCCGCTTTGCCCGTGGTTGCCGGGTTTGTTCTCCAGCCCGCGTTATTCCCTCCTTGCAGCTCGATACGTTGGGATAACCACCCTTGGGTGTACTCCACGTACACTTTCCTGAGCTTGCCCAGTTCGCCGTTAGCGATGCGCGTTTTCGCCTCTTTCACGGCCGGGTATCCCGAGTAGACGTGGGTGAGTGCCAGCACGAGTCCCGTTTCCTCCACCTTTTCCTTCAACTGTATCGCTTCCTCCAGGGAGAAGGTCATCGGTTTATCCAGCACCACGTGGATACCTCTTTCCAGCGCCATCATGGCGGGCTCAAAGTGCCACTTGTTGGGCGTGACGATGGTAACAAAATCCATTCGCTCTTCCTCGGGCAATTCCATCTCTTTTTCGAACATCTCGTAGTAATTCTCGTAGACACGGTGTTCTGGGAGGAAGTACTCTTTGCCTGAGCTTTTGGATATTTCCGGGTCGACGCTAAAGCAGCCGCACACCAACTCGATCAAATTATCCGTAAAGGCACCACTACGGTGTATCGTTCCGATAAAAGCATCGCTACCACCACCAATCATACCCATTCTTAATTTTCTCTTCATCTTCTTAAAGTTTTAATTGTTATTAATTGTTTGTTGTTTGTTTCTTGTTTGCTAAGGAGTTAACCGTATGGTAACGGTTTCGTTTTCCCGAACTAGTTTTTTTACAATCGGTTTGTTATCTATTAACAGCTCTATCTTTACCCTTTTGCCTTCACGTGACACGTGCAGGTCGAATATGTTCCCAAACGCCCTGATTCGCTTCAAGGAGATGGTGTCCCACGTGGCCGGTAATCGGGGGGTTAAGGTGAACGACCGCAACCCTACCGGGCGGATACCGAACAGTCCTTCCGTTATAATGCGGCAATAGAGACCGCTTTCGGCCGACAAGTGGCGTTGACTACCCTCGGGCCACGCTTCGATGGCGTACGGGACATGCTCACCCAACAACCGTTGCTTAGAGTAGCGTGAAAGATACTCCAGCCCTTTTTCCGTTTCTCCGCAAGCCAACACGCCGCGCAAGGCGTACAGTGTGGAACGATCCCAGTATGTGCTGCTTCCACCTTGCGTCAACAGCCCATTTTCAGTCCATAGGCGGGGGGAAAACAGGGCTTCGATGGTTTCCTCTTTCCGGTCATAAATACCCACGGTCAAGGGGATGCATATCCAGGAGCGAAGCACCTCATTCTCCTTGTAGTACTTGTAGGTGTTGAACCCTTCCACGTTTCCCCCGAAGTACTTTTCGATGGCTTGTCGCAACTCTCTTGCCTGCTTCCTGTAGCTTTGGAGTTCGGCCGCGGGTTTCCCAAGCTCTTTTCCAAGGTAGCTGGCGGAAAGTAACGCGTCGTAATACAAACAAGAGGTGGTTAAGTTGGCGTCCCCGGAAGGAAAACGGTTCTCCAGCTCATCCGAATCCGAGGCCACGACACCCTCCTCATTCAGGTTTCTCCTGCAATACTCCAGGCACCACTGTAGCAACGGCCAAAGCTCCATTGCCTCCTTTTTGTCTCCTCTTGCCAAAGCGTAGCGTGCCACGCCGTATGCGATCATCGCACCGTCCCCCCGGTCGCCTGCCCCATGCCATATATCTATTCCCTCGGCTATGATTGAGCTGGGGATTGGTTTATACTCATCGTTCATGAAGCGGGCAAAATGGATGAACGAGTTGTACGCGGATAGGTTCCCCGTTTTGTAGCCCAAGAACGGGAAAAAGGGATTGATGTACTCCGCTTGGTCGTTTGCCCAAATGGCCGCGTAGTAGGATTCACCACCGGGTCCGTGCATGTACCCCCCTTTTGTTTTGTAAATGCTCTCTGAACCCCGTATCTTGGCAAATGCGAACATGCTGTTAATCACGGCATCGGGCGTTTCAAGGACCAGGTTCTCCTGAAGCTCAGCGATTAACCTTTTCCTCAGCTCCCACTCTTCTTCCACCTCTATCGCCTTAGTGCTTTCTCCCGTTTTATACGCTTTAAAAACAGCGTGAAAAACCACCGAGTCGTTGACTTCAAGGGTACGTCCTGGTAATCCTGACACGGTAGCTTCAATTTGGTACTCCCCTTCTACACCCTTTGCCGGATCTGTTTTCAGTATCGACTGAGTATAGGGTACTTCCACCATCACGGCGTTATCGCCCACGTTTTTCAAGACGTACTTTTCACAGTAGGCCGCCTCCTTTGTCGAGGGGAAGAGGTGCCGGGTGAGTGCGAGCTTTCCTCCCGAGTGGGCGGTTAATTCGCTTTTCACGATCATGGTACCGTTTAGGGTGACGTTGTTTGTTTTTTCTTGATTGATTTTTCTCGCGTTTACCAAGATCATATCGGCTACCACATCCCATCCAAGTCGTCGCATAAGGCTGGCATGGGTGTTGTTGGGAATCGTGCGCAACATTGGCCAGACGAAACTGCGCTCCAGCACAAAAGCGCCCTCTTGATCGACACCATACCTAAGTACGACGGAGATTTGTTCACCACTCATCTCGATGTGATCATTGTGAGGTACGTCTGCATCGATGCTCCAGGTGATCCCACCGGCATCGTTTATGAACCAGCGACTGTTATCATTGTAAGAAAAAGCAGATAAGCAGGTAAAACAAAAAAAAGTGAGAAGTATCCCTTTTCGCATGTTATTACATTTTATTCATTCTACATTTACATTTACGCGCACTACACGGTCGCAAGTTACATAAATTTTAATAATTAACGATGTGAAACGATGGCATTAAACAATCGTTAAGGTTTTTTGATACCTATCGCCTGTGTTGATGGCTATGGTTACCTACGATAAATGAGCTGGTTCAATTAATAATACACTACTTTCCCCGGTCTGTTCCTGGAGTAGACGATCACGTCGTGTACTTCTACCCGGTACCCGTTGGGGATAGTTTTCGCTTTCAACGTAACGCTGTTCTCCCCCTCTTTTAGGTCGTAATTCCAGGAAAGTTCAAGTCGTCTGATGCGGCTATTCGTGGGGAGTTTCGCCACCTCGTGCAGTTCGTTGTTGATGTAAACCTCCACTTCCAGAACAGTGTCGGGTATCTCACTGTTTTTTACTGCCCCACCACCTAAAACGAATCCTGAGCCTTGAATATTGAATGATATCTCCCCGTTGTTGTTGCTGAGTTGGCCTCCAATCCTTTTTCTCTCGACCGGGTACAGCCCCTCGAAGCTTTTCTCATAGGGGACGGGTGTAGGTTCTTGGTACTTGATGGTGAAGGTGTCGCCATTTAGTTCGCCACCGTTACGCACGATCATTTCGCTCGCGTGGCGAAAACCGGTTTCGTATACCTTGTTGAGTGACATGTCGGTATGCGCGAAGTTCAGGTGCTCTACCTTGTCCAAACCCTGTTTCCAATAGGCCGGTATCTTGTCGTACCCGATCATCGTGCCCAGTA
>DUNG01000043.1 GCA_012839475.1 Petrimonas sp.
ATTTCGTGTAGCTCGATGACCAAAAGCGTTATCACAGGCTCAGAGCTTATTCAGTACGCCACGAATTCTCATTTTCATCAGAGTTTTCTACCAGAACCGCGTAGCGAGAGCGCATAAACGCCTCCAAAACAACAAATTGCACCAAAAGCGCACCTTTTCCATCGCAGCTCCACCCCAACTCCCACCCTCTCTGTACAATTTCTCAACTTGCTTCGGAAAACTGCGACATGAGGAAGAAGGTTGGCTTCTTTATGTGGACTAAAAGTGACAGATCGACCATGCGGCGCACGTCCCAAGTACAGTTTTTCAACTTACTTCGAAAAAATGTGACAAAGTGGAAGAGAATTCCCCTTTTAAATCGGGTGTAAGAAACCAGTTCGTCCTTTCAGTTCGTTTTTCTTGTACAATTTTTCAATTTATACTGAAAAACTGTGCTCGTGGTGGCAATTCGTCAGCGTAGTTTGAAAAAATATCTCTCTTGTCGTCCGGTGAGGAGGGGCTTTGGCAATTCGATAATGTGGTCTAAATTAGGAACAAAAAAAGAGACGACTCAGGATTGCATCCATTTTGTCGTCTATTTTTGGTGCCGGTGGCCGGACTCGAACCGGCACGGGGTTCCCCCCATCGCATTTTGAGTGCGACACGTCTGCCATTCCATCACACCGGCAAATCGTTTCTATAAAGAACGGACCGCCCACCAAGGAACGATCCGTCAGACAAGTGGTGGGGGAGAGTGGATTTGAACCACCGAAGTCGTTGACAACAGATTTACAGTCTGCCCCCTTTGGCCGCTCGGGAACTCCCCCGTCTAAGCTTGTCTGCGTTGGTGGGCCATCAGGGACTTGAACCCCGGACCGACCGGTTATGAGCCGGCTGCTCTGACCAACTGAGCTAATGGCCCACGCGTCCTGAACGGCACTACGTGATTATATGAACGTTTATCCCATTTGTCAAGTCAATCACTTTCGAGACATTGACTCTTTTAAGATGACCAATTGGGCTTTGAAATGCCTTAGATCCGTTGTCTTTTTTCCATCGAAATTTCCTAGACATTTGCATATTTAAATATTTAAAAGTGAGTTTCTTATGAATATACATAGTTTATTCCACTAAGTAGCCAGCATTGATACCTCTGAGATGACTAGATATAGCGTATTACACTAGCATGATGTACTTTTAGAAAATGCCTAAAAGCTTGTTAATTCATTGTATTTTATACAAATATGTTGCCCGCAGTGCTTTCATTAATATAGCATTTTGACTTTTGCAGCGATGGGGAGATTGTGTATAATACTTTGAAAGGAAATCAATTATGGCTTGTGTGCCTTGAAGTGAAGCGCTTGGCAACTTGTCATAAGCGATTCCGACTGTTACAATATTGGAAAGTGTGTCTAATTTGTAGCGACACAATATCAAAAATGGAGGAAAAAAAATGAAGAAAATCTTTGCGATTCTCTTGTCAGTGCTTCTTCTGATCGGTTTAGCGGCTTGCGGGCCCAAAACCCCGGTGCAAACCGACCCGCCTAGTTCTGAAAAACCGACAACGAAGCCTACAGAGACTGAAGCGCCATACGTTCCCACTGACCCGAACTATGGAACCGTCATCTATGGTTCGAGCACCGAAATTTCCGGTGACTGGGGACGCGCTTTCTGGACAAACAACGCGACAGACGCCCTCATCCGTAGCCTTATTGATGCATATGGAACCATCGTAACGGACTTCGGCGCTGCTTACGTTGTGAACCCGACCGTTGTCGAGAAGATGGAGACGGAAATTGTTCCTGGCGCTCCGCCGGAAGGTCAGGAGCGTGAAGAGGGTGTTAATTACGACACCAAAATTTTCAAGATTACCATCAAGAAAGGTCTGACCTACAACAATGGCGATCCGATCACAGCGAAAGACTTTATCGCCAGTGCGCTCTTCGCCTGTACGCAAGAGATGCTCGATCTCGGCGCGAAATCAACAGCCGCATTGACATTTGTCGGCGGTGAGGCTTTCCAAAAGGGTGAGGCGGACGTGGTAACGGGTATCCGTTTGTATGACGACTACACATTCTCATTTGAGATTGTCGCCGATAAACTCCCATACTACTACGACATCACATATGCCGGTGCTTCTCCGATGCACTACAAGCGTTGGTTCGGCGAAGATGTTGACATCAAGGACGACGGTGAGGGTGCCTACTTCAACGAAGCGTACACACTCGAAAACATCACACCTTTCGTCGAGGCGGAGCGTTTTGCTTCCGAGAACCGTGTATCTGCCGGCCCGTACACGCTAGAGACTTTTGACAAGGCTGCGTTGCAGGCGACACTCGTAGCGAACGATAAGTTCGCCGGTGACCTCTACGGCAACAAGCCTGAAGTCAAGAAGATCGTCATCATCAAGGCTGAGGACGCGACATGGGCGGACGCGTTGAAGACAGACATCTTCAACGTCTACGACCATATCACCGGTGGCGCTGACATCGACACGGCTTTGGATATCGTCGATGAGAAAGGCATGCAGTACGTCCAGTATGACCGTGCCGGATACGGTAAGCTGATGTTCCAGTGCGACTTCGGACCGACACAGTTCATCGACGTGCGTCATGCGATCGCTTATCTGCTCGATCGTCCTGATTTTGCTGACGCATTCACATCCGGTTGGGGCGGACTCGTCCACGGACCTTACGGCGTTGCGCAGTGGATGTATCTCGATTCTGAAGAATGGCTCGAGGACAACCTCAACAAGTACACCGCTGATCTTGATGAAGCCAAAGCAGCGCTTGACAAGGCAGGATTCAATTTGAACGACAAGGGTGAACCCTATAAGGATGGACTCCGCTACAAGAAGGTCACAGAGGAAGAAGCCGGCGACTACAAGCACAACGTCAAGCTTGATGACGGGACGATTCTGATGCCTCTGATTATTGAGTGGCTCTCTACCGAAAACAACCCGGTCTCCGAGCTCCTGAAGGTCAAACTTGCTGAGAGTGACAACACGAAGGCCGCCGGTGTGCAGATCAACCGTACAGAAGTTACCTTCTCCGAACTGCTGAATTACATGTATCGTGATGCTTCAAAGGGTGATCAGTATAAGGTTCCGACTTTTGGTATGTACAACCTCGCGACGAACTTCTACCCGGCTTACGACCAGTCGTACTACTGGACTCTCGATCCGGTTCTCGTTGAGCAAGGCTACAACTCCAACTATTTGTTTGACGAGCAGATGGACAAGCTCTCAATGGATATGGTTTACGGCGTTGAGTCCGGTGATGACGAGAAGTATCTCGGCATCTGGCGTCAATTCATCCAGCGTTGGAATGAGCTCCTCCCCGAGGTCCCGCTCTACTCCAACACGTACATCACAGTCATTCCCGACTGGCTCCTAGATTACGAACAGACGGCATTCTGGGGCTTCGCAGATGCGATCATCGGCGCAAAAATCAAGAAGTAATTAGTTGCGCTCAGCTCGCCTAGTTTAAGCTAGGTTAGGGATGGGGGCGGTCCTCAAAAGTCCGCCCCCATTCTCGCTTATTTTCTCATGTAGAAAGGATGTCACAATGGGCAAGTATGTCCTGAAGCGTCTGGTTTACATCGTCATCGTCTTTTTTGTCATCTCGTTCCTGATGTATGCACTCTATAACCTCATTCCAACTGATCCTGCAAGAGCTCAGTTGGAACCGATGCGTCAGCAACTTAAACCTGAAGAGTACATCCGTATGTACAAGCAATTACGAAAGGAAATGGGACTTGACGACCATTTGGTGATACGATATGCACGCTGGATGGGAATCATTAAAGGTTTGAAAGGTAAATTTGATGGACTTTTACAGGGTAATTTCGGTTACTCGCAAACATTTAAGAAACCTGTTGTTCAACAAATTTCTGAACCGATGAAGAACACAATATTCATCAATATATTCGCAACGATCGCCGCCCTCGGCATTACCTTACCTCTCGGTGTCTACTGTGCTGTACACAAAGGTAAGAAGTTCGACACAACAGTGCAGACCATGTCTATTCTTGGATACAGTCTTCCGATCTTTATCATTTCATTGATTTTTATGTACTTTTTTGTCGTACGTTGGGGCATATTTCCGTTAATGGGTTCGAAAACGCCTAACGCTACTTACGAACCCGGATCGTGGGAAGCATTTGTTGACAAAGTTTACCATATTGCGTTGCCCGTCATTGTGATGACGTTTGCGTCGCTTGGCGGTATGACGCGTTACGTACGATCTTCCATGATTGAGGCGCTAGGAACGGATTACATCCGCACCGCGCGCGCGAAGGGGCTCAGGGAAAAGGTCGTCATCTATTCACACGCTTGGCGCAATGCACTCTTGCCGATTATCACGAGTATCCTCGCATGGTTCCTCGGAATTTTCGGCGGCTCCGTTATTATTGAAAATACGTTTTCCCTGAATGGTATGGGCAAGCTCTATTGGACTGGACTCAACACTCTCGACTTTGAGCTCGTACTCGCCATACAGATGTTCTACACTGTCGTGTCGCTGATCGGGTCGCTCTTAATCGACTTAAGTTACGGCATTGTCGATCCGCGCGTTCGCGTGAACAAGTAGGGGGGATATATATATGAGTAAAAAAATGAAAAATAATACCCCTAAGAAGAAAAAACGCAGCACGTTAGCTCGGTGGTTCCGGCAAACAGTTCTTAGGAAGCACGATATCGACTATGACAATCCTGAAGTGATTGAAACGCCGCTTAAAATTGTTGCACAGAACTTTTTTGCAAAGAAAACGGCCGTATTCGGCGTTGTGGTGTTCTTGCTGATACTGCTCGTTGTTTTGATCGGACCGTATTTCTTCAAACTGAATCTCGGTGAGCATGAACAGACTCTCATCCATGTCCCGCCTTCAAACAATATGATGAAAATACCGAAGGAAATGCACGGACGCATTAGCGACATCGCTCCCGGGACAACGTTCGGTATAGGAGTTGATGTTGACGGAAAAGTCTATTCGTGGGGGCATACGCGTGTCACGGAGCGCATCGACTTGAAAGATATTCCCGACGAAGTGCAGGAGGCCGATCTGAAGATGATCGCTGCCGGGATGGACCATGCCGTCGCTCTCGACACAAACGGAAAACTCATGGTTTGGGGTAATACGCGAAGATCTCAAGCTCGCTTCACCCCGGATATGGAAAAAGCGCAAAAATCGGGCAAGAACTGGAATATCGTTCAATTAGAAGCCGGAATGCAAGTTTCCGCTGCTCTCGATGAGGGCGGCTATCTCTATCTTTGGGGGAATAGAAGCAACTTCGACCTCGGCATTAAAAGAGAATACCAAGGCAATATCGCAAAAATTGCCTTCATGGCGAACGAATACATTTCATTGCTGAAAGACGGTAATGTTGCCTACACGGGTATTAAAGGCAAAGGATCACCGTTCAGCAAAATCCCCGATGAATTGCTCCAAGGTAAAACAGTCGATATCGCCGCGACCGACAGGACGTGCGCCGGATTAACTGAAGACGGTAAAGTCTATTTCTGGGGACGTCTCGAAAAGGGCGAAAATGAAATGCCCGAGATCGATTCCAAGATCATTAAAATTGAAGGCGGTCGATTCCACTACAGTGCTTTGCTTGAAAACGGCAATGTCGTCAGTTGGGGCAACAATGACTACAACCAAGCGAAAGCTCCCGCGCAAGTCACTTCCGGCGGTAACGTTAAAGAATTGTACGTCGGTAACTTCCAGAACTACGCCATTCTTGAGAATGGCGAGCACGTGACATGGGGGCTTTCAGGATTCCCGCTGGGAACGGATAATTTTGGCCGTGATATGCTCGTCCGCATTATCAATGGGGGGCGTGTCACGATGCTTGTAGGTGCGATCGCTGTTGTCATCGCGACGATCATCGGCGTTATTTTAGGTGGACTTGCCGGTTACTTCGGCGGTACTGTCGATATCGTTATTATGCGTATATCGGAGGTTGTCGGAGGACTGCCGTTCATCCCGTTCGCCATGATCCTGTCTGCCGTCATCGGCTCTCGACTTGATCCGACGCAGAGAATGTATTTGATCATGATCGTACTAGGTATTCTCAGTTGGGTTGGTACGTGTCGCCTTGTTCGTGCACAGTTCTTCGCTCAACGCGAGATGGAGTATGTCACAGCGGCGAAGGCGATGGGTATTAGAGAGGGCGCCATCATTTTCCGTCATATCTTACCCAACGTATTTTCGCTTCTCTTGGTCAGTATGACCCTTGACTTCGCGACAAGCATGTTGACTGAATCAACGCTCTCTTACCTTGGTTTCGGTATTCCGTTGCCGACTCCGACGTGGGGCAACCTGCTCACCGGTGCGAACAACTCAATCATCATTCAACAGTATTGGTGGAGATGGGTATTCCCCGCCGTTATCTTCGGAATGTGTACCATCTGCATCAACTTAATCGGTGACGGTCTGCGCGATGCGATGGATCCGAAATCGACTGAGCGTTAGGGAGGGGGATACAGATGTCACTATTGGAAGTTAGAGATTTAAACACATTCTTTAGAACGAAGCACGGTATCGTCAAGGCTGTGAATGGCGTTTCCTACACCGTTGAGGCTGGAAAGACGCTCGGTATCGTCGGTGAATCCGGATCCGGGAAAACTGTATCCGCGATGAGCATCCTGCAGTTGCTCGACACGAACGGTTTCATCGAGAGCGGGAGCATCAAATTCGACGGCCGTGAATTGACAACACTAACGCGACGCGAGATGTACGAGATACGCGGTAACGACATTTCGGTCATCTTTCAGGAGCCTATGACAAGCCTCAACCCCGTTTTTACGGTTGAACGCCAAGTTTCCGAGCCGTTCATGGTTCACCAAGGCTTATCGAAGAGAGAAGCGGCTCTTCGCGTCCTCGATATGTTGAGAGACGTTCGCATCCCTAACCCGGAAGTTGTCACGAAGCAGTATCCGCACCAATTGTCGGGCGGTATGCGCCAGCGCGTCATGATCGCGATGGCGTTGGCTTGCAGACCGCGTATTCTGATTGCCGATGAACCTTCGACGGCGCTCGACGTCACGATTCAGGCCCAGATTCTCAAATTAATGAACGATCTTCAGGAAGAGAAGGGGACATCCATCATGTTCATTACGCATGACCTCGGCGTTGTGTGTCAGATGGCCGACGATGTCGCCGTTATGTACTGCGGACAAGTCGTAGAGATGGCTCCTGCGCGAACGATTTTTGGTAAACCGCAATTCTCTCATCCGTATACGGAAGGATTGCTGTTCTCGATACCGCGTCTCGACACGCCGTCCGATGTTCGCCTTGAGGCAATTCCCGGTGCCGTACCGCATCCTCTAAAGTTGCCCGACGGCTGTAAATTTGCGCCTCGTTGCAAATATGCGACAGAGCGATGCAAGGTAGAGGAACCCGAATTGGTCGAAGTCCAACCTGGCCAAGGTGTCCGCTGTTTCTACCCTGATTTGAAGGAGCGCAGAAAAGATGGATAAAAAGCAGGATCAAGCGGTCTTATTCAGAATTCAGAATTTGAAGCAGTATTTCCCTGTTGGCAGGGGACGCTATTGCAAAGCCAATGACGGAATTACGCTCGACATTTACAGCGGTGAGACGCTGGGTCTTGTCGGTGAATCAGGTTGCGGCAAATCGACGCTCGGACGCACGCTTCTTCAGCTTTATAGACAGACTGACGGACGATCTCTCTACTACGGACGAACGGAGCATGAGCTTGCTCCCAAGTACGTCAAAAAGACAATACGAAAACTCGAAAAACTCCGTAAGTTGTACCGTGAAGCGAAAGAGGACGTGAAGAAAGCCGAAAAGGCATATGAAAGCGCTCCGGAAGGCAAGCATAAATTCATTGCACAGGAAGAGCTCCAGAATGCCCAAACAAAAGAATCTAACGCGCTGTTCGATATGACAAAAGTTGTCGGCGGACTGATCGTTTACGAGGATCTTTCAGAAGTGAAAAAGCGCTACATGCTTGTCTTCGATATCGCGAAAAACATCCGTAATATTGAGCTAAAGAAGCTCCTCGTTGAAAGAGATTATGCCGACGCCGTCTTCAAGGTCGAGAAGCTCAATGAGCAGGGCAAGAGCAGTGACGCCGCGCTTCTTAAAGCTGAAAAGCATCGTGAGCGCATCGAAGCCTTGGACAATCAGATTGAAGAGAAGAACATCGAGTTGAGCGCGGCGGAGGTCAAGCTGAACGAACTGCGTGAAGCTAAAGCCGGCGATCCCGAATTTGAAAAATATGAGGCGATGCGTGATGACGGTATCGATCTTGCACGTCTGAGTTACAACGAAATTCGCCATTTGAGATCTGACTTGCAAATGATCTTTCAGGATCCTTACTCATCCTTGAATCCGCGTATGACCGTTGCCAACATCATCGGCGAGGGATTACGGGCTCACGGGAAGTTTAAGAAGCGTGACGAGCGCATGCAGGAGCACATTCTTAAAGCGATGGATGATGCCGGTCTGCAAAGCTACTTTATCTATCGCTACCCGCACCAATTCTCGGGCGGTCAAAGGCAGCGTATCGGGATTGCGCGTTCGCTCGCGATGAACCCGAAGTTTATTGTCTGTGACGAGGCGGTTTCCGCGCTTGACGTATCGATTCAGTCTCAGATCATCAACTTGTTGAAAGATTTGAAAGATGAGCAGGATCTGACTTACTTATTCATCACGCATGACTTGTCCGTCATCAAGTACATCTCCGACCGCGTCGCCGTCATGTACCTCGGCAACATCGTTGAGTTGGCACCGACGGATGAGCTGTTCGAGAACCCGAGACATCCGTACACACAAGCGCTGATGAGCGCCATTCCGACGACAGACCTCGACGATACGCGCGAGATGATCCCCTTAGAGGGCGACATCCCAAGTCCAGTCAATCCGCCGGATGGCTGTAAATTCAATACGCGCTGTAGCTATCGCACGGAAGTCTGTTTCCACGTCGTACCCGAGTGGGAAGAGGTGGGCAATGACCATTTCGTCGCCTGTCACCACAAACTGCCTGTAGGAAGCGGGATTGGCGATCTTAAGAATAGGTCAGAGACGGAACAGCTCAATAGCTATGGTGAGACGGAAGAACTGAATAGTAACCCAACAGCTTAGTTTGTCGCACACACGCTGTAGCTGATCGGGTGCGCAAAAGCGCACCCGATTTATTTGCATATCTTCACTTATTTATCGAGTAATTGAGCGACGTCGTCCGTTATCACTCGTGTCTTCGTTATCCACAATGATAAAAATCATGGTATGCTTACGATGAAAGGATGAAACAGATCAATGATTTTTCGAAGAAAATATGAGCGCGCCGTCGAATTTCAAAAGGAAAAAATGAAGGG
>DUNG01000023.1 GCA_012839475.1 Petrimonas sp.
CTTTTTCACCTCATCCTTGACTTGTATTTTTAATTCCGATACCTGTACAAGGATTACAGGCGTTGCCTGTAACTTGCTTGTCCTTGTGCAAGGTAAGAGGAATTAATGACATTTGTCAAGGATGAGTGAAACACGCTTCTTCCTTGGGGAACAGGGTCTCATCCTTGTCGATGCCCGGTAACTCCCTGTTGTACGCCTCCTTGTCCATCGACACCTTTCCCATCAAGACCAAGACAGACTCCTCGTTGGGCATGGCACCGCGCATCCTGAGCACACGGCGAAAATCCCTGTTGAGCCTCTCTATCCAGTTGGTGGTGTAAATCATCGACTGGATGGCGGGATGGTACTGCAAGTAGGTGAAGTAGTACTTGTAGGAAATATCACCTGCCATCTTCTTTATGCCCCGGTAATCCTTTCCCCACCCCTCGCAAAGTCCCGTCCACCTCTCCCAGGCTTCATCCAGGGTGTAATCCCTTTGCCCGGTGCGGAAGACGTCGCGTAAGTCCTCGGCCAACGCCATCTTGTCCCCGTGACGCACCTTGGAAAGCATGTTTCGCTTCAAGTGGGTGACGCATCGCTGCAGCTGGGCCGTCGGGTAAACGACCGACAGGGCAGCGTCAAGGCCCGCGAGACCATCGCTTACCATCAAGCCGACGTGTTCCATCCCCCGGTCAAAGAGGTCTCGAAAGATCCCTTCCCAGCCCGTGGCGCTCTCCGTAGGATGGTTGTAGATGCCGAGAACTTCTCGCTTTTTATCCTCCTTGACGCCGAGAACGACATAAAAGGCTTCCGTGGCAACCGAGCGCTTCCGGTGAACCTTGACGTGGACGGCATCCACGAAAACGATCGGGTAGTAGCTTTCCAGGGAGCGATTCAGCCACTTCTCAACGTCCGAGCGCAGGTACTCGATCATCCGGGAGATGCTGGCCTTGCTGTAATGGCTCCCGTAAACCTCCTCGAAGACGTCGCCGACCTGGCTTTGGGTTAGCCCCTTGCAGTAAAGGATGCCGGCCAGGCGTTCGCATTCCATCTCCTGGTCGCGAAGCAACGCCAGGATCTTGGGGTGAAAGTTGCCGTAGCGGTCGCGGGGGATCCTGAACTCCAGGACGCGTCCTTGACCGAAGGCGCGGCCATGGCGAAAACCGTTACCCTTGTTGCCTTCGGCGTGATCCAAGAACTCGCGCCGCTCTGCTAACATCATGCTCTCGATCATGATCTCCATTAAATCGTGTAGGCCATTTTCACGCTCTGAATGTTTGGCCATTACAGAAGAAAGTTGTTCCTTTGATAGTAACATAGTCTTTGAATTTTACGGTTTTATTTTTGGTGAAATACAAAACTAATAAAATTTTTAGACTATGTTTTTTTATTGGCTCAGACACACTTTTTGGAACAGTATCCGTTGTTTTTAGCTTAAAAATAAACAAATTATCGATATAGTACAACTTTTTGTCGATAATGGACAAAAATATTTCAGACCAAAACCGTTACATTTGTTATTATAACTATCATTTTTTGTGATTTTGCGCATAAAATACGACCATGAACAGTGATTTTTATTTTTAACTTTTTAATTTATTAGGTAGTAGCATGGCACAGGTATTCTCATTAATAAAAATCGTTTGCGTGGCCGCTTGTTTCACGTGGGCATATTCAAGCGCCATCGCGCAAGTAAGTGACCCTGATTTCATCTATAGAATCAGCGTGGACGCCGAGGAGATGAAAGAAGGAAAATTCGAACCAACGTGGGAGTCGCTACAGCAATACGAAGTTCCTGAATGGTTTCGAGACGCGAAGTTTGGCATGTGGACACACTGGGGACCTCAATGTCAACCGCAGCGAGGCGATTGGTATTCCAGGGGCATGTACGAAGAGGGGTCACGTCAATACCGTGAACATATTAGGCAGTACGGCCATCCCTCGGAATTCGGGTTCAAGGACGTTATAAACGAGTGGAAAGCGGAGAAATGGGACCCTGAAGCCATCGTGGCCCTGTACAAGCGAACGGGGGCCAAGTACTTCGTGGCCCTGGCGAACCACCATGACAACATGGATTTGTGGGACAGCAAGTACCAGCCTTGGAATTCCGTGAACATGGGCCCCCGGAGGGACATCATCGGGGAGTACGAGAAGGCGGTACGAGCCAACGGCTTGCGCTTTGGCGTGACGTTCCACGCGGCCCACGCGTGGTTGTTTCACGAACCGGCGCGGTTAGCCGACACGAGCGGCCCGAAAGAAGGAGTTCCTTACGACGGGAGGCTCATGAAAGAAGATGGCGTGGGTACCTGGTGGGAAGGGTACGACCCGCAGGATCTTTACGCTCAAGACCATGCCCCGAGCCCAGAGAAAAACATCCACGTGAACTGGCATTGGACTAACATTGGAGGTGTTACTTTCCCCGACAGGAAGTTCACGGAGAATATTTACAACCGCACGCTCGATCTCATAAACAAGTACAAGCCGGATTTACTCTACTTCGATGACACGGTTCTACCCCTCTACCCGGTGAGCGACGGCAGCTTGAAAACGGTCGCCCATTTTTACAACTCATCCATGGAGTGGAATAACGGGAAAAACGAAGCGGTAATAACCGGGAAGGTGTTAACTAACGACTACGAGAAAAAGTCGATAGTTTGGGACATCGAGAAAGGCACGCCCAATGAAATACAGGAATACCCATGGCAGGTTTGCACCTGTATCGGAAGCTGGCATTATGATATCAACATTTACAACAACAACCGGTACAAGAGCGCGGAAACCGTTATCCGTCAGTTGATCGACGTGGTTAGTAAAAACGGGAACCTGTTGCTGAACATCCCCATGAGGGGTGACGGCTCCTTCGACGATAAAGCGTTGGCCATCGTCGAGGAGATAGGGGATTGGATGGCCGTTAACAGCGAGGGCATCTACGCTACACGCCCGTGGAAAGCTTTTGGTGAAGGGCCGGATGCCGAATCGGTCGTTGCCCTCAACGCGCAAGGTTTTAACGAGGGACGCGTGAACAAATTCACGGAGAGGGAAGTCCGTTACACCTCGAAGGGGAACACCGTCTACGCGTACGTGATGGGGTATAACGAGGCTCCTATTACCCTGACCTCTTTCGGTAAAGAGGATAAGGTGAGATCGGTGACCTGCTTGGGGACTCGCGAGAGAGTACGGTGGAGGCAAAACAGTAGCGGTCTTACTATCCAACCGATGAAGAGGAAAGAGATCGTGGCACCCATCTGTTACAAGATCGTATTAAAATAACAGTAAAGTATGAAAGGCCTATGAACATCAGACAAACAAAAAAAACAGGTAAATGAACGGCATTTACCTGTTTAGATTCGATTTAATTAAACATTACATTTTTCGCCTAAAATGTATAAGTCGTTAATAATCTAAACCCATACAAAGATATGAATTATTTTTCAACTAAAAAGAAACCCACGTCTTTCTTAAAAACAAGATTGTATGTGGCATTATTTGTAGTATTATTTCCAAGCCTAAAGATTTTATCTTCCGTGTACACTACTGATGATCCTACCCTTTACTCGATAATGCAGGATCGTAAAATAGTGTCAGGTGTGATCTCAGGGACAAATGGAGAACCGATAATTGGTGCAAATGTTACTGAACAAGGTACGTCAAATGGAACAATCACTAATGTTCAAGGAGAATTTACATTATCTGTAGCCCCTAATTCTATCTTGGTTATAAGTTATATTGGATACGTCTCTGTATCGTTGCCTGTTGGTGAAGAGACTTCTTTCAATATAGTATTAGAGGAGGATACTCAAGCTTTAGACGAAATTGTTGTGGTAGGATATGGAACGCAAAAAAAGATAAATTTAACTGGTTCAGTATCCTCAATCACTCGTGATCAATTAATAAATAAGCCGGTTACAAATACATCTATTGCAATAGCAGGATTAGCCCCAGGATTAAGCGTTATTCAAAACTCGGGTCGCCCCGGAGTAGGTGCACGAGTGAGGATACGTGGTACAGGTACTTTCTCTAGCGCAGGGACTAACCCGTTGGTTTTGATTGACGGACTTGCCGGGAATATTGATGACGTTGATCCTAATGACATTCAGAGCATATCATTTTTAAAAGATGCTGCATCCGCTTCAATCTATGGAAATCGTGCCGCAAATGGTGTCATCTTAATTGAAACTAGAAAAGGGGAAGAAGGAGGAATAAGGATTTCGTATAATAATTCTTTAGGATGGCAAGTTCCTACTGAATTACCCGCTTTCCTTCCCTCATGGGAATATGCTGTTTATTATAATGAAGCGATGGTAAACATGGGTAGGCAAGAAGCCTATAGTACCGACCAAATAAAAAAATTCAAGGATGGTTCAGATCCTGACAACTATCCAAATGTTAACCATCTTAAATGGTTATTAGAATCAGGTTCCGGATTTCAGCATCAGCATAACGTGAGCATACAGGGAGGGAGCACGTCCACTAATTACAATTTATCGGTAGGATATCGTAGGCAAGAGGGGATGACCGATAAAACCTTCAATGACCGATATACTGCCTTATTTGCTTTAAAAAGTCAAATTGCTCAATCACTCACCTTGAATGTCAATTTAAACGCTTACGCTAATACTTATAAAGCACCCAATGGTGAGCCACAAAGTATTGATGGGATGATTGGTTACTCCGTTCGACAAGGTCCTATCTATGCAGGACGAAAAACAGATGGTTCCTTTGGTTATCAAGACAATTATAGCCCACAGGCATGGATGGCAAGTCCCTCTTTCGTACACAATTTAGGTAGAAACATAAGTAGTTCTGCGCAATTAAATTGGGAGACACCAGTGGAAGGCTTATTGTTAAGTGGGAAAGCAGGGTTGAATTATTATACAGATTTCAACAAAACTTATCGAGCTAACACCTACTTTGATGAATCAAAGACGGTAGGACCTGCCTCTTTGTCGATAGGCTCAGCTAACAATTTATATACGACAATTGAAGCTTTAGCTTCTTTTGAGAAGCAACTTCAATCCCATTTTTTTAAAGTTTTATTAGGTACTTCTTTGGAAGAGTCTGCTAATAGAGATGTAAATGGCAGCAGGAACACCTTTCCAAATAATTATTTGTATGAGCTGGGTTCGGGTGATGCATCTACCGCGCAGAATAATAGCAGCCTAAATGAATTTGCGCTTCTATCGTATTTCAGCCGAGTGAACTACTCCTATGAAGATCGTTACCTTTTCGAGGCAAATTTACGATATGATGGATCTTCACGTTTTGCTAAAGACTCACGATGGGGAGTTTTCCCTTCAATATCGGGAGGATGGAGGTTGTCAGAAGAAAATTTCTGGAAAAGTAGCAAGATGTCTACTATTATCGATAATCTCAAAATTCGTGTTTCGTGGGGAGTTTTAGGAAATCAAAATATTGGGACCTATCCCTATCAACAAACCTATTCTTTAGGACAAAACTTCCCTATTGGCAACCCTGCTGTCCTCTTATCCGGGGCACGTATGACCACGTTTAATAACCCGAAAATTACCTGGGAGAAAACAGCTGTTACCGATATAGGCTTTGATTTCACTGTTTTAAAAGGAATGTTCAACGGATCAATTGATTATTTTTATAAATACACTTCCGATATTTTAGCATCGGTGGAAAGGGCAGCCATTATGGGACGCAATGTGGGCCAATCAAACGTGGGGGCAGTTTCTAACGAAGGTGTTGAAATAGATATACAATATAATGGTAAAGTTGGTGAAAGATTCAATTTTAGCATTGCACCCAATTTCACTTACATAAAAAATTCAGTTGAAAAATTAGCTAATGACGCAACAGAAGAGATTAACAATAATCGTATTGTAGGTCAACCACTAGGAATTATATATGGATATAAAACCGATGGACTCTTTGTAGATCAAGCTGAAATTGATAATGCACCAAAGCAATTGATAGACAAAAGCAATATCAAGCCAGGGTATGTAAAATATATGGATATTAGTGGCCCTGATGGAATTCCTGATGGGAAAGTAGATGCTTTGTATGATCGTTCCGTTATCGGCAGTGTAACACCTAAATATTATTATGGACTAACATTATCTGCCTCTTTTAATGGTTTTGACTTTTCGGCTTTACTGCAAGGATTGGGAGGATATCAAAGGTTAATCGGCTCTTATATGGCTTATGCTTTTTATAACGGAGGTCAAATTCAAAAATGGCAAGTTGATAACCGATGGACTACTGATAATCCCGATAAATGGGCTGCATATCCTCGCCTAGAAATACTTAACATGAATAATACGAATATTCAGACTTCCACCTATTGGGTTAGAGATGCAAGCTTCTTGCGTGTTAAAAATTTGCAGTTAGGATATACTCTACCCCAAAACATTTCAAGAAAAATCGGGTTAGATTACATTCGCGTATATGTGAGCGGTCAGAATCTTCATACTTTCAATAAGTTCTATAAGGGCTGGGATCCAGAGAATGAAATTGGAACTGGCGATGCCCCTTCTTATTATCCGATCAATAGTATCTATTCGTTCGGTTTCAATTTTAGATTTTAAGGTAAACACTAGAAAAAAGAGCTGTAATATGAAAAATACTGTACAAAAAATAATAAAAGTGATAGGCTGTTTATGCTTGCTTACTATATTGGTAGGTATATCAGGTTGTTCAGATGTT
The DNA here is from genome assembly GCA_012839475.1 of Petrimonas sp. Taxonomy (GTDB): domain Bacteria; phylum Bacteroidota; class Bacteroidia; order Bacteroidales; family Dysgonomonadaceae; genus Proteiniphilum. The sequence continues at coordinate 6,649 of DUNG01000023.1, forward strand.
CTTGATAAACAGCCCCCCTCTTCCATATCGGACAATAATTTTTGGACGGGAGAAACTGATGCTTTATTAGCCCTTGTTGGATGTTATCGTTTCCAAACGGGATGGTCTCACGATGATTTTGCTACACCTCAAGGATTATTATACCTTGATTTTGCAGGAGGTCATGGAACAGAGAAAGAAAACTTCACGACCTTAGGGATGGCCAGCTCTAGCACCGTAGCTACAAGTGGAAATGTCGGAGGATATTGGAATAACGCTTATGCACAAATTGCTCATTATAATACATTTTTAGACAAGATTGAAGGTTGCCCGATGAATGAAAATAAAAAAGCTTTATGGATAGCTGAAGTTAAATGTTTGCGGGCTTATTATTTTCTATACTTAGCGTTTCATTTTAAAGACGTTCCTATGCCATTAAAAACCTTGACGATTGATGAAGCAAATACAATTAGTCAGACACCTCAGGCAGAAGTATATGCTCAAGCTGAACAGGATTTGTTAACCGCAATTGAATTATTACCAGAAACCCGTTCCAATGCTGAGTACGGAAGGTATACTAAAGGAGCGGCTAAGGTTATTTTAAGTAGGATTTATTTAGCTCAAAATAAATGGCAACAGGCAGCTTCTGTTCTGCGTTCTATTATCGATTCAAATATTTATGAACTTGATAGGAAGAACGGAGATGAAAGTTACGAAAAACTATTTCAAATAGGTGGTGAGTATAGTCCTGAAATGATTTTTTGTATAATGGGCATTAAAGGTAGATATACAAATTCCCGTTATCAATACCTTTATCCTGAAGCATGCTATGGTGGATGGCATCAATTTGCACCTTACAACGAGTTAGTGAAAGCTTATTTTTGTAGTGATGGCAAGGATATCTACACGTCAGAAGTGTATGACGACAACGATCCTTATGCAAATCGTGAAATTCGTTTGTACGCTTCATTTTTCCTGCCTCCTCTTGGTAGTTTCCCGGGCACAAAGTACAATAATATTACGTACAATTGCTTTAAAGGCCCCAATACGACGGATAGTTACAATCGCTACACACTTTTTAATGGCTATTGCCCCAAAAAGGGATGTGACCCCTCTATTACAAACAATTTGAGTAGCACGCCTACTTATACACCGCTTATGCGATATGCTGAAGTCCTGTTAAGTTATCTTGAAGCACTAAATGAGTCCAGTCCAGCATCAATTACACAAGAGATTTTGGATTTAACGATTAATGATATCAGAGATCGGGTGAAATTACCCCCTTTAAGTATATCAGAATTGTCTTCTCAGGAACTTGTGAGAAAAGCGGTTCGTAATGAAAGAAGAGTAGAACTGGCCTTCGAGGGGTTTCGTTATTTTGATGTATTGCGTTGGGGAACAGCAATACAAGAGTTGAATCACACTTTTACTGGTGTTAAATTATCAGATGATCCAAATGCACCCAATTATCGTGGCAGCGGTATAACGGCATCACCAGTGGATGAAAACATGTATTATCAATTTGAGACACGTAAGTGGGCTGCTCATAATCGATATTTCCCCATACCACAAAGTGAATTAAACATAAATAAAAATCTAAAACAAAACGAGGGATATAATTAAAATGCAAGAACAATTTTGCGAATTGTTTGTATGTTGAAGGCTTCCTCTTATACCTCACCTATTTTTTGCATGATAACAACTAGAAGGTATAAGAGGAGCCTTTTATCATTTTAAAATGAAGAATAAACAATTTTACATTTTCTGCAGCTTTTGATTAATAATAAATTAAAGAGATTGCCTATGGAATAAAACGGAGAACAACTATTATTTTTTTCTTAAAAATCAGTTTTAACTAATCAAAAATTATAAAATGAAAATCATGATAAATAAATTAACACTTTTATTGTTATGTACTTTAGTCCTGTCGATTAATCATGTGCAGGCTAATGTATTGCAACAATCCATTACGATTACTGGAAAGGTAACGGATGAATTTGGAGAGTCAGTACCTTCAGCAACAATTATGGTTAAGGGAACAAGCGTTGGAGTTGTTAGCGATATTAATGGGCAATACTCAATTAACGTTCCTAACAGGGATGCCGTATTAGTGTTTTCTTACATTGGTTTTATTACACAAGAGGTTGTTGTTGGGAATCAGCGAGAAATCAACGTCACTTTTTCAGAGGATCTTATTGGTCTCGAAGAAGTGGTAGTAATTGGCTATGGTAGTATAAGAACGGCTGATATTACCAGTGCGGTTGTTTCTGTAAAACCTGAAAGCTACATTCAAGGAAGTGTTAGGGATGTGGGCCAGTTGATACAGGGTAAAGTCGCGGGTTTAATAATCAATACCACCAGTGGTAACCCTTCTGGAAGTTCATCGATCAGACTGCGTGGGAATACTACGCTTCATGGTACTAGCACTAATCCATTGATCTTGATTGACGGTGTTCCAGGTGATTTTAGTACCGTTTCACCCAATGATATCGAATCTATCGATGTCCTTAAAGATGGGTCGGCAGCGGCTATTTATGGAACTAGAGGGACTAATGGTGTGATTATCATTACAACCAAAAGAGCAAGCGCAGACATTCGAAGTCGTGTAGATTATTCATCTTACCTTGGAACACAGTCTATCAGAAAGAGGACAGAATTGTTAGATGCCAATGATTATCGCAGGCTTATTGCTGAAGGCGTAATAGGAAAATCGCATGACTATGGTGGAGACACCGATTGGTTAGATGAAATTTCAAGGACACCGTTAATCCAAAATCATAACTTGACAATTAGGGGGGGGAACCAACAAACAAATTATTTGTTGTCAATGATGTATAATAATTCGGAAGGTATTTTTAAAAAATCGTACCGAGAAAGATTCAATATTCGTGCTGACATGAATCACAATATGTTTGATGGTCTTTTGCAGTTAAATATTGGTATATTGTCGCGCAATGATAATTCCAGTTCATTCAGTAATGGTATATTTAGATTAGTGAATCAATACCATCCTACTATTCCTGTTAAAGATGAGAATGGAAAATGGTTTGAAGCGGGTATATTCGAAGTAGAAAATCCGGTTGCCCGTATCATGGAACAAGATAATAGTTCGAGTTCGCTGTTCAACCGTATAAATGGAACAATAACCCTTAACCCGATAGAAGGATTGAGTTTAAAAGCGCTTCTATCCTGGTCTAAATATCATCAGCATGGTGGATCGTATGAAACCCATAATCATATTTCAACCGTTCGTAATGGTCGTAATGGCTCTGCATGGCTCGATGCGAGACAAAATGTTGAAAGGTTGATTAACCTCACGGCTGAGTATAGAAAAAACATCGGTGATCATAATTTCACGTTGTTAGGAGGATATAGCTATGAGGATTTTGATGGAATGAGTCATTCGATGAATAACACGGATTTTCCAACAGATATATTCGGCCGGCACAATATTGGTCTCGCGCAAGCTATCAATAGAGGATCTACTTTTTGGAGTATGGGTAGTAATAGAAGTATTACCAATCTCATTGGTTTCTTTGGTCGAGTAAATTATAATTACAAGGATCGCTACATACTTATGGCGAGTTTACGGCACGAAGGGGCAAGTCAATTATGGGGCACAAAGAATCCGTGGGGTACTTTCCCTTCTATTTCTTTAGGTTGGCGACTGAAAGAGGAATCTTTTTTGAGAGATGTTTCGTATGTCAACGAAATGAAGTTGCGCGCTGGTTACGGTGTTACCGGAACACAACCCAATAGTTCGTTTTTAGGTGTAGCAACACTTGGTTACAGTGGTGCTGTTTATACCGATGGCGAATGGATGCAAACGCTTGTGCCGAGCCGAAACCCCAACCCATACCTGAGGTGGGAAGAGAAAAAGGAAACAAATATCGGACTTGATTATGCTTTTTTTAGAAGCCGTATATCTGGAAGTATTGACTATTATAATCGTGTGATTGACGGGTTGTTGTACGATTATACAGTACCTGTCCCCCCGAACCTGGTAAATACAACGCGTGCAAATGTTGGTAAGATGAAAAATAACGGGATTGAACTCTTGTTAAGAGGAATCCCGGTAAAAACAAAAGATTTTGAATGGAGTGCTGATCTAAATTTTTCGACAAATAAGAACAAATTAGTTACGCTTTCCGATGACCTGTATGAGCCACAGAACTCCTATATTACAGCTGGTGACGCTCAGATACCTATTTATGGCCCGACACATCGATTGGATATCGGGGGAAAAATCGGCAATTTTTGGGGTTATAAAGTAATTGATATCGATAATGATGGCAAATGGATTTACGAAGACCCAAGTACAGGGAATCCTGTGCCCTATGATGATTTTGCAAAAGTTGATGAAAATAAAATGATTATAGGAAACGGCCTTCCCAAATATTACTTGGGTTGGAATAATTATGTTCGTTTTAAGAATTTTGACTTTTCAGTTTCTATGAGGGGGGCATTCGGGTACGAGATATTGAACTTTGCTCGGATGTATTACGAAAACACCAAAACCCATCAGCAGTACAACCGATTGAAATCCGCTTACGACCCTGTGTTCGGCAAAGCAGTATTGAACAATGACTTGGATCTTGAATACAATTCGTATTTCATAGAAAAAGGCGACCATTGGAAAATTGATAATATCACACTGGGGTATACGTTCAATACAGAAAACATAAAATACCTCAATAGTGCCAGAATCTATGCATCAACACTTAATACGTTTGTTATCACAAAATACAAAGGTATTGATCCTGAAGTGAGTGCAAGTGGTCTTGCTCCTGGAAATGACAGTCGGGATAAATACCCCACTGTAAGAACGTTTACTATTGGCATCAACCTTAGTTTTTAATTTTTTAACAGTAAATGAGATGAAAATAATTAAATATAAATATCTGTTTTTGATCGTGTTGATCACTCATGTCAGCTTTGGATGTACGGAATTGGCAAGTGAAAGTTTTAGCGATATAATAGCCGAGCAGTTCGAGCCAACTGATAGAGATGTACCTGCAATTATTGGAGCTGCATATACGCAGTTACGTGCATCAATGCTGGATTTTGACGGAATTTGGCGTTATCAGGAAATTACCGCCGACCAAGTAGTGATACCTGCACGACCCAATGGATGGGTAGATGGCGGTTTGTACAGACGTGCACACGAGCACTCATGGACCGAAACAGAAAACTGGAATCGAAACTTGTGGACCCGTGTATATAGAGGGGTAACCAATTGTAATCGATTGATATTTCAACTTGAATCAGGTTTTTTACCTATCAGTGATCAGGATATGTACAACGCGGTCATTGCTGAATTAAGGGCAACACGTGCATGTTATTATTACTTGTTGATTGACCTTTGGGGAAATGTTCCGATCGAAACAAAATTTGATCAACCTGACGGATACTTACCTACCCAATCAACCAGAAAGCAAGTGTATGATTTCATTATTCAAGAAATAACAGAAAGTATCCCCCTCCTATCAAAAGAGCGAAACCAGAGTACATACGCGCGCTTTAATGAATGGGCAGCACGAACTTTATTGGCAAAAATGTATTTGAACGCCGAAGTTTATACTGGTACAGCAGAATGGCAAAAATGTATAGAACAATGCGATTTGATTATTAATTCGAATGTAGGATATGGATTAGAGCCTAGACAAAAGAATGTATTTGTAACTGAAAATCAAAACTCTATCGAGATTATTTTCGGATTAGCAATTGATGCGAATTATACAAATAGCTGGAATGCATTCGATCATCACATGCAAACATTGCCGGCAGGACTGCAGTATAAATACAATATAACGCAGGAACCCTGGGGAGGTATGTGTGCTATTCCACAGTTTATCGATACATTTGATCCTGACGATAGCCGATATCACGACAACTTTATTTATGGACCGCAATTTACGCTTGCAGGCGAGCCTATTTATATTACCGTTGGAAGCGCGGAGTATATCGGCAAACAGATGGATTTTGTCAATGAAGTCAATAGTATCGCTCAGTCCGAACAACATCAAGGAATACGTTTTCAAAAATATGAGATAGGCCTCGGCTCATCCAATATTTTAAATAACGATTATGTTTTTTTCCGCTATGCTGATGTATTGATGATGAAAGCAGAATGTCTTTTACGGACGGGTAGAGCGGATGACGCTGCTGCAATCGTTACTCAGGTTCGTACCAGAGCTTTCACGGCTGCACCTGAAAAAGCAAAAGTTACAGGAGAACAACTCCTTGCAGGGAGTGTTTATGATTATGGAATAAGAGACAACCGAGATACTCCGGAAAACACATTTGAGGGTGGTGCCGATATAGAGTATGGTCGCTTTCTTGATGAACTGGGTTGGGAATTTAACCAAGAGGGACGCCGTAGACAAGATTTGATTCGTTTTGGTGTTTTCACCACAAAATCATGGTTTTCTCATGCTCCAAACGGAGAATATAGAACGCTTTTTCCAATTCCGAGAAGGGAAATCGATGCCAATGGAAATCTTGTGCAAAATCCGGGTTATTAATTGTAGTGTATAACTGCAATTCTTCCAAGAAAGGATTAACCCGGAAATGGTGTAAAACACAAGGCGAAACATTTACTTCTGAGCTTTATAGCTGGTTTTTTCTTTTGTTTAAGGCAGGCACGGTATGGTCAATGTTTCGCCTTTCTCAATGAATATGCTTATCTTTGAGACACACAGAGTCTACAAGTTGATTAATAGGTTTTTTATAGCCTCAGTTAACAGTTATTCCACGCGCTAACTGATGCAAAAACAGGTAATCATGCTGAAAAAAGAAGGGTATAAGCAAAAGACCCACCTTGTTCCAACGAAACGTTATTGCCAAACCCTGGAGTTGAAAGACAACCCAGAGATGATTCGTGAATACGTTAAACATCACGATGAGAAGCATCACTGGCCTGAAATACGGGAGGAAATCCGCTCCGTGGGGATTCTTGAAATGGAGATTTACCTGTTGGGTACAAAACTCTTTATGATCGTGGAAACCCCGTTGGACTTCGAATGGGATGAGGCATTTGAAAAATTAGCCGGCATGAAGCGCCAAAAGGAATGGGAAGCATTCATATCGCTTTACCAGCAGGCGGATGACAAACAAAGTTCAAGTGAAAAATGGCAGCTGATGGAGAGAATTTTCTATTTATATGAATAAAGGAGTAGGTACATTTGTACTGAGCTACTTTAAAATCCTTGTGAATTTAATAAAACAGTGAAATGAAACCTTTGATGTTTTTAATTAACCATTAAACATCAAAGGTTTCGTACGCTGAAAAATAAAATTGTTATATGAAAAGAACGCTATTTTTACCCCTCTTGTTGATGTTACAATTCTTGGGAGTCGCGCAGAATTATAACCCCATCATACCCGATAATGTTGCCGACCCCTCCATCGCAAAGTTTGGAGACACCTACTACCTCTACGGTACAACAGATATCGACAGGGGACTGGAAGAGATGGGGCCGCCGGTAGTCTGGAAATCGAAAGACTTCGTGAACTGGAGCTTCGAAGGCACCATACTGGAAGAGATTGATTGGAATAAGCCGTACCTCTACACCAATGACAAAGGAGAGAAAAAATACGGATTTTATCGGTATTGGGCCCCGGGAAGGGCGGTGAAAATAGACAACCTTTACTACCTGTTCCCAACCATTGTGTCACCCGATGGAACGTGCCCTGTCTACACCCTCGTATCGGAAGCACCCGATGGGCCGTTCCGGTTTCAGAATGGTCACGGTCTCTTTTGGGGACAACAGCCCGAGTGGATGGAGTTGTCCCAACCTTTGGTGCCCGACATCGACGTGGAACCGTTTATCGATGATGATGGGCAAAATTACGTGTACTGGCGGCAGCGACAAGCGGCAAAAGTGAACCGCGACTTCTCGAAAATTGAGGGTGAGGTGATAACCATGCCGACCAAGAGAACCGAGTACTCAGAAGGCCCAACCCTTTTTAAAAGGGAGGGTATATACTATTATATCTATACGCAAGGTGGCCACCAAAACTACCGGAACGCGTACATGATGAGCAAGGAGAGCCCACTCAAGGGCTTTGAGGCTCCCGGGGGAAACGATGTTTTTATCTCCTCGTCGCTCGAGAACGGGGTGTGGGGCCCCGGGCATGGGAACGTTTTTTATGATGCCGACTCCGACAGCTACCTTTTTGCCTACCTTGAATTTGGTGAAGGGAGTACTACCAGGCAGGTGTTCGTGGACAAAATGGAGTTTAACCCCGATGGAACCATACAAACTATTATCCCGGGATTCAAAGGTGTGGGTTACCTGAATAACACGCCCGATAACCGTTTGAACCTGGCAATGAACGCGAGGGTTACCGCCTCTAGTTTCCAGGAAGAAAAAACATCCACTGAAAAAGTCGAGACCAATCAAAATAACCCAATGCCCAACGAAGGATCAGTCAAAGTAGCCACCCGCGTGTTTACCTACAAGCCGGGCAACGCAGTAGACGGTTCAAACGGCACCCGTTGGAAGGCTTCCGGAGACGATAGAACTCCCTGGTTCACCCTCGATTTCGAGGAGGTGAAAATGATCGAATCGTGCGAGATGTCATTCACGTTCCCCGCGCTTGGACATGCCTGGATACTCGAAAAATCGATGGATCGGAGAAACTGGCACGTGTGCGGTATCCAAGCCGAGAAGATCGCGCGTTCGCCGCATATAGTCACGGGAATTGGTGAGGCCAGGTACCTGAGGGTTAAAATCATCAAGGGGGATCCCGGGTTATGGGAGATAAAAGTGTATTGATTGATTGAAGAAACAGGTGAGATGACTCGTGAAATGAAAAAAGGTATATGGATAGTCCTATCTCTATTGGTATGGGTTAACAGTGGATTCACCCAGGATAATACCAGGTGGGGAACCTGGAGGAACTGGGGAGAACAGGTTGATGGAACCTATAGGAACCCGGTGATACCATCCGATTATAGTGATATCGACTGCATTCGGGTAGGTGACGACTATTACGCCATCTCTTCCACTTTTCAATTCTCCCCCGGGGTGATTATCCTCCACTCGAAGGACCTGGTTAACTGGAGGATACTGGGTCACGCGATACAGGATGTAACGCAAATTTCGCCCGCTTTAAATTGGGATAAAATGAATAGGTACGGCAGGGGTGTGTGGGCTGGTACCATTCGTTATCACGATGAGAAGTTCTACATCTATTTCGGTACGCCCGATGAAGGGTATTTCATGACCTCCGCGACGAACCCCGAGGGGCCTTGGGAACCGCTTCATCCAATCATGCTTGAGCCAGGCTGGGACGATTGCTCAGTGCTATGGGACGAAAATGGCGAGGGCTATTTTGTCGGCACCCACTTCGCGGATGGCTATAAAACGTACCTCTTCAAGTTATCTAAAGATGGGAAAACTATTGATCGGGAATCGGCCCAACTGGTTAACTCCGGTTCGGGCAGAGAAGCCAATAAGCTGATTAAAGTGGACGATTGGTATTACCTCGTGTTTAGCGAACACAAGCATGATAAGGGAAGGTATGTGATGGCAAAACGATCGAAACGGCTACAAGGTCCGTATGATGAAGAAAAACAGCTGGCTCTGCCTGGGAGAGAGGCGATGGAGCCTAACCAAGGGGGTATCGTGCAAGGGAGAGATGGAAAGTGGTACTTTCTAACCCATCATGGAACGGGCGATTGGTCGGGAAGAATAATGAGCTTGCTTCCCGTTACCTGGATAGATGGATGGCCTATTATCGGGACAGTGTTACCTGACACTATAGGAAGCATGAGCTGGGGTGGAGAGATGCCTTTCCAAGATAACGACAGGTTTAACATGCAACGAAGCGATGATTTCGATAATGCTGTTATCTCAGAGCAGTGGGAATGGAATTACCAGCCTCGGGTGGAGATGTTCTCATTGGTGGAGAGAAAGGGATGGTTGCGTTTAAAAGCATTCAAACCTTTGGTTGAAAACGAATTGTTACAAGCGGGAAATACGCTGACCCAAAGAAGCTTCAGAACCTTTAGAAACGAGGTGATCATCAAAATGGATATATCGGGTATGGTCGATGGACAAAAATGCGGTTTGTGTCACTTTTCCGGACAGTACTCTTTTATCGGGGTTAAACAGGTTGGCAGCACACGTAGCATCGAAATCAACATAAACGGGGAAGAAAAAGAGGGGGTAACCCTTCAAGAACCCCATGTTTGGTTAAAATCCGAGTGGGGACTGGACGGGAAATCCATCTACTCGTACAGTATAGATGGCGATAATTACCAGCCTTTTGGTGATACCTATCAACTAGCCTGGGGAAATTACAGGGGAGACAGAATTGGTATATACTGCTTCAACAACAAGGAGGAAAAGGGATACGTAGACGTGGACTACTTCCATTATCACATCCAAAAATAGGAGAGACCTAACCCTGCCCTCCATTAGGGGTACATTTCTCAAAATTATATTATCCTTATTTGGCGACTTTGTAAATCTTATAAAGTTGTAAGGAACTGTTTTTTCATCTATTTTTGTATGGATAACAATCCGAAAGCCAAAATCGGACAAAAAACAGAAAAGATAATTATGAGAATCGTTACATCTATTTTTCGAATAGCGCTATGTATGGCGCTCGGGTTGTCACTGCTGGCAACCATTTCATGCAATGGCAAGCAACCCCAAGAAGAGTGTGCCACCTTCCAAGAGATGCAAGACCCCACGAACGACACGCTTTCCGACTGGTCGCACGTGACGAGAGGACTACACGCCTCGTTTATCTCTATCGACGAGAAGCTGCCTAAGTCGGTGGCGCCCGAAATTACCCCCGTTAACCGTGTAACCGTTAGCGGATGGAAAGGGGAGAGGGTCTCCGCGCAACTTCTCCTATGGAGTGCGGAAGAGATCCAGCAGGTGGAGTATGAAATCGGGGAGTTCAAGGGAGATGACAATGTACTGCCCGCCTCCATCGCGCAAGCCCGGTTTGTTCGATACGTGATGACCGATGAGTTCGCTAATGGTTGCGGACATCGCAAACCGGAGGACTTCGCCGCATCACTGGCGCCCGATATGCTCGACACGCTGGAGTGCTTCAACATGGAGGCGAAAGCGGTAAGACCCCTGTGGCTCACCATCCATATCCCGGTCGATGCACATGCGGGTAGCTATAAAGGGAAAGTTACCCTTCACGCCAAAAAGCAACGGTCACAAACCTTCGATATTGAACTTAAAGTGGTCGACCGGTTACTCCCCGAGCCATCGGAGTGGATTTACCACCTGGATCTGTGGCAGCACCCCACGGCCGTGGCACGGGTACATAACCTGGAACTGTGGAGCGATGCGCATTTCGAGAAGATGCGCCCGCTGATGAAAATGTTAGCCGACGGGGGACAAAAGGTGATTACCGCCACGCTCAACAAGGATCCGTGGAACCATCAATGCTACGACGCGTACGCCGATATGATTACCTGGACGAAGAACGAGGATGGAAGCTGGACATTCGACTATAGCGTGTTCGACCGCTGGGTGGAATTCATGATGGGGCTGGGAATCAACAAGATGATCAACTGTTACTCGCTCCTCACCTGGAATAACCAGATGCATTACAACGATATGGAGAAAAAAGAGCTGGTGACGGTGGAGCTTAAAGCACAATCCAAAGAGTACGAAGCACTGTGGGGGGTATTCCTTCCCGATTTTACCCGTCATCTCCGTGAGAAAGGGTGGCTGGAGATAACCAACATCGCGATGGATGAACGGGGACCGGCTGATATGCAAGCCGCGCTAAAAGTGCTGAATCGCTACGCTCCCGAGCTGGGTGTCTCCCTCGCGGACAACCACAAGAGCTACCAGCAATACCCGTGGATCAAGGATATTTGCGTGGGCGCGGGCGCACGCCCAACTCAAGAGGATATAACGACAAGAAGAGAAAAGGGACTCAACACTACTTACTATGTCTGTTGTTCCGATAAATTTCCCAACACATTCACCTTCTCCCCGTCTGCCGAAGCGGTGTATATAGCTTGGCACTCGGTGGCGCTCGACCTGGACGGCTTCTTACGCTGGTCCTACAACTCGTGGGTGGAAAACCCGCTGACCGACTCGCGATTCCGTACCTGGCCCGCGGGAGACACCTACATTGTCTATCCTGATGCCCGCAGCTCCATCCGGTTTGAACGGTTAGTAGAGGGGATTCAGGACGTGGAAAAGATACGGGTGTTGCGGAAAGCATACAGCGAGGAAAATAGCCCCGAAGCGCTGGATAAATTGACGAAACTGGAGGAGGCCATCGAGTTTTTCGATACCACGGATCCTTCCGACGACTGGCAAGAGAGACTCAACAAGGCCAAGCAACTGCTGAACTCATAGACTAAACCAGCATCGATTTCATAAACCAAGTAATCGTGAAATAGATAAACAAGATCAAACAGCCGCTTCGGAGTGATGAACGCAGTGGGAGAGGTGCTGCTAAAAAGAGAAAGGTAAGTTGAAAGTTGAAAGTGGGAAGCAGGGAGCAGGAAGTTAATAAAGTATAACAGACCAAGTAACGACAAGTGACAGATACTATGAGACGTTTAAAAAAAATGGCGCCGGTGGCTTTGGCCCCGCTAATGGGGTTATCTCCACAAAATGGTGCTGTTGCTGGTGAACGCCCTAACATCATCCTTTTCATGGTTGATGATATGGGGTGGCAGGATACATCGCACCCCTTTTGGAGAGAGAAAACAGCCCTTAACGAGCGGTATCATACACCCAACATGGAGCGGTTAGCGGCACAAGGAATGACCTTCACGCAGTCGTACGCGTGCAGTGTTAGCTCACCTACCCGCGTAAGCCTGATGACGGGCATGAATGCCGCCAGGCACCGGGTAACTAACTGGACACTTCATAAAAACAGAAGTAACGACAAGGAGAGTGCCAACCTTTCCTTCCCCGAGTGGAATTGGAACGGCATTAGCCAGGTACCGGGCATCCCGTTCACCTACGAAGTCACAGCGCTGCCCCAACTACTGAAAAACAGCGGCTACCATACCATTCACTGCGGCAAAGCGCACTGGGGGGCGATCGATACACCGGGTGAGAACCCGCACCACTTCGGCTTTGAGGTCAATATAGCGGGCCATGCCGGGGGAGGGATTGCCAGTTACCACGGTGAGAACAATTACGGGAACCGAACCGATGGTAGCCCATCGCCACCGCAAGCGGTTCCTGGACTGGAGAGGTATTGGGGCAGTAACACTTTCGTCACAGAGGCGCTGACCCTCGAGGCGTTGACCGCGCTTGACAAAGCCAAGAAGCTAGGGCAACCCTTCTTTCTGTATATGGCACACTACGCGATCCATATACCCATTGATAGAGACCCCCGATTCTACCAGAAATACCGGGATGCCGGGCTGTCCGAGAAGGAAGCGGCTTACGCGGCACTTATCGAAGGGATGGACAAAAGCCTGGGAGATATAATGGGATGGCTGGTAGAGAATGGGCTGGAAGGGAACACGGCGATTATCTTCATGTCGGACAACGGTGGTTTTTCAACCTCTACCCAGTGGCGTGACGCACCATTACATACCCAGAACGCACCGCTAAATAGCGGCAAGGGGTCGGCTTACGAGGGGGGCATCCGCGTGCCGATGATCGTGAAATGGCCGGACGTTACGACACCGGGCAGCCGGTGCGATGAGTACCTTATTATCGAGGACTTTTTCCCCACCATCCTCGATATCGCGCAAGTAGAAGAGCGAGAAACAAAACAACCGATCGATGGGGTTAGCTTTATTCCAATGCTTCAGGGTAGAAAAACAAGCTACCAGGATAGAGCCTTGATATGGCACTACCCGAACCGATGGGGGAACGAAGGCCCTGGCATAGGCACCACAAGCACCATTCGGAAAGGTGACTGGAAACTGATTCATTATTACGAAAGCGGGAAGAAAGAGCTTTTTAATATCAATGATGATATCGGTGAGACCGTGAACCGTGCTGAGGATGAACCTCAACGGGTACAACAACTCGCCATTGAATTGGGGGAGTACCTCCGAAGCGTGAACGCACAACGCCCCTCGTTTAAAAACGGAGGAGAGATGTTGGGTTTAGGTCGTGACCGGGTAAACGAGGACTCAAACATGTGTCCCTGGCCGGACGAGTAGTCATGATTCGATGACGACATGTTGTGTTAACATTATTGCTTAACTTTTTTGAACCCGTTTGCACGAGCATGATTAATACAGTCGTCAAACAACTGATAATAATTACTTTAAACATCAAAGCCCCATCTGTTTTAACGTAAAGATATAATAATCGTATGAAACGAGCATGTAAATCATTTACACCAATGACAAAGATTAAAAGCGAGTTCCATACACCAAAATGTAAAAGAGTAAATTAATCGTATGAAAATAAAGCGACAAACCATTTCAACTTCGGCTAAATTATTGGGGGTAGGCTCTATGGCTCTACTTAGCGGATGCCAAGGTGACAAGCAGCCACCACAACTGCCTAACGTGGTGCTGATTTACATGGACGACCTGGGCTACGGCGATATGGGAGCCTACGGTGCCACGGCAGTAGAAACACCCCACATGGACAGGCTGGCCCATGGCGGCGTGCGCTTCACCAACGGCTACTCCTCTTCCGCTACCAGTACCCCCAGCAGGTACGCGCTGCTGACCGGAGAGTACCCGTGGCGTGAGAAAAATGCGCAAATCCTGCCTGGCGAAGCCCCGTTAATTATCGACACTACCCAGATGACGCTTCCCAAAATGCTGCAAGAAAGGGGATATCAAACGGGCATCGTGGGGAAATGGCACTTGGGACTGGGTAGGGGAACGGTCGACTGGAACCAGCGGGTAGCACCGGGTCCCAACGAGGTGGGGTTCGATTATGCTTTTATCATGGCGGCCACGCAAGATCGGGTACCCACGGTGTACCTCGAGAACGGGCAGGTAGTTGGACTTGAACCCGATGATCCGCTCCTGGTAAGCTATCGGGAGAATTTTGAGGGCGAACCCACTGGCCTCGATAACCCGGAACTGTGTACCATGATGTGGCACCACGGTCATAATAATTCCATCCACAACGGGATACCCAGGATCGGATTCCAAAAGGGAGGAGAGTCGGCCCGATGGATTGATGAGGATATGGCAGACGATTTTCTGCAGAAAGCGCAAAAGTTTATCCGAAATCACAAGGAGAAACCCTTCTTTCTCTACTACGCGATGCAACAACCGCACGTACCCCGAACACCGCACCCGCGCTTCGTGGGATCATCGGGCATGGGACCACGTGGTGACGTGATCGTGGAGGCGGACTGGTGCGTGGGAGAGCTGATGAAAACGCTCGAGAAGGAGAGCCTGCTGGAGAACACGCTGGTTATCTTTAGCAGTGATAATGGACCAGTAGTGAACGATGGCTATTTTGATGATGCGGAGGAGAAATTGGGCGATCATCGGCCGTCCGGACTGCTACGAGGAGGGAAGTACAGCCTCTATGAAGCGGGTACACGGGTGCCGTTCATCGTCTTCTGGAAAGGGAAAATAGAACCTGCCGTTTCCAACGCGCTGGTGTCGCAACTAGACCTCTTCTCGTCGCTAGCCCAACTTGTGGGGAGCGACCAAAGGGGCCCCGATAGCGAAGAACTGATAGACGCATTCCTGGGTCGTGGCGAGCAAGGGCGTTCGGAATTAATCATGGAAGCAACGACCAGAACGGCTTATCGACAGGGTGATTGGGTGTTTGTCCCTCCCTATAAAGGTCCCGCGGTCAACAAGATGGTCAACATCGAGCTGGGCAACTCTAATGAACCCCAACTCTATTACCTAACAGACGACATCGGCCAACAGGTAAACCTCGCCGATTCGGAACCGGAGAAATTGCAGGAGATGACGGAAGCGTATGAACGCATACGGAACCCCCAACGTTAGCGAACGGGATTTTCGGGAACGAGGAAACCGGGAACGAGGAAACCGGGAACGAGGAAATCGGGAACACGAACACCGGGAACTGGTCATTATTATTTTAACAACCAATAATTAATCACTATAAATCACTTCACTATGAGAACAACGTTGATTTTCTTATGCATCGGGCTCTTCTTCATCCAGGGGATATTCCCCCAGACGCCAGACAACAAGGAGATGGCCATTTGGAACGAAACGGAGGCCGAGAAAACGGAACGGATGAGATGGTGGACCGAAGACCGCTTCGGTATGTTCATTCACTGGGGACTCTACGCACAATTAGCGCGGCACGAGTGGATCAAAAAAAACGAGCGCATTTCGGACGAAGCGTACCAAAAATACTTCGAGCTGTTTGATCCCGACCTGTTCGACCCCGCGGAGTGGGCCGCCAAGGCGAAAGCCGCGGGGATGAAATACGCCGTCATCACCAGCAAACATCACGAGGGGTTCTGTCTATTCGATTCGAAATACACCGACTACAAGGCGACAAACACGCCGTATGGTAAAGATATCATCAAGGAGTGGGTGGACGCCTTCCGGGCCGAAGGGTTAAAGGTGGGCTTCTACTACTCGCTCATCGACTGGCATCACCCACACTACACCATTGACCAGGTACACCCGCGAAGTGCATCGTCGGCAGAGGAATATGACCGACTGAACGAAGGGAAGGATATGGATATCTACCGCCAGTACCTGAAGGACCAGGTGCGGGAGCTGCTTACCAATTACGGGAAAATCGACCTGCTGTGGCTCGACTACTCGTTCCCGGGGAGGTTTGGAAAAGGGCGGGACGACTGGGGTTCGGTGGAGTTGATGAAGATGGTTCGTCAACTTCAACCGGAGATCCTCGTGAATGACCGGGCCGACCTCAAGGAGTACCGGGGTGGGTGGGACTTCACTACACCAGAGCAGTTCAAGGTACAGAGCTGGCCAGAGATCGATGGGAAGAAGATTCCCTGGGAGACCTGCCAAACATTTTCAGGATCTTGGGGATATTACCGCGATGAGCAAACTTGGAAGGATAATCGGCAACTCTTGGGGCTACTGATCGAATCGGTAAGCAAGGGCGGGAACCTGTTGCTAAATGTGGGGCCCACCGCGAGGGGAACATTCGATTCACGGGCAGATAAGGCGCTGGCCGAAATGGGTGAGTGGGTAAAGCTGCATGGTCGCTCGATCTACGGCTGCACGCAAGCGCCCGAAGAGTTCGAAGCGCCCGAGCACACCATCCTCACCTACAACCCCACGACCAACCGTCTGTACATTCACCTGCTGGACTACCCGATTACCAATTTCCGGTTGCCGGGGTATAAGGGAAAGGTGAAGTATGCACAGTTCCTGCACGATGCGTCAGAGATCCAGATCACAGCTCCATACGGCCACCACATGCAGGGGAGCATAGCCACGGAGGCGGATCTGAACCTGCGGTTACCGGTTATCAAGCCGGACGTGGAGATACCGGTGATTGAGCTGTTTTTGGAGTGATCACCTGAATGTAACCAGTTCCGAGTCAGACGATGAAATCACGAGGTCAACAGGTTCTTATAGTGATCACCTGAAGAGCGGTCAAACAGGTAGTCGCTCCATATCCAAGTTGTTTATACTGGACGTCCACGAAATTAGTACGTGGCGTCAGTATACCTATTATTTCCTAAATTTCACATCGATACCGGTGCTCTTTTTTGCCGTTCGGCCAATATCGTACCCTGAGACGTTCACTTTACCTCTTACAAATTCCGGTACGTTATATGACTTCATAAGGTGATCGTAATAGTCTACCTCTTTTTGAGGCACAATAAACGCTTTTTCAGCTTCTCCCTCATCGTTGATGTAGGCGATAAACGGACGTGTATAGAGGCCATCTACGCGACGGCTGCTGAACACGATCCAACGGCTGTTGCTGCTCCACGAGTGGTAGCTTTCGGCATCGTCACTGTTAGCCAGCGTGAGCGGGTAGTGCTCTCCTGTTTCAATGTTGTAGAGATAGAGATCGGCCTCTTTATGCCAAATCAAAAAGCCCCCGTAGTCCCCCTGAGTGTAAAGTAGGTACTTCCCATTCGGGGATACCCTGGGAAAGGAGGCGCTTCTATTTTCTAACCGGGCGTTAAAAATGGTGTCCACGGATGTCCCGAACTGCTTGGTTTCGGGATCAAAGCCGATACGACATAGGCTATACTTGACACTTTCGTATTCGTTTGGCATATCACAAGCTTCGGCGGTGGAGAAGTAGAGGTTGTTTCCATCGGGGGAGAAGGTGGGGAACGATTCGAATCGATCCTCGGAAAACAGGGCGGCAGTAGTGAATATCTCATGATTCTCAACATCATACAGCACTACATCGGAAGCCATGTCGAATACCTCAACGCGATTCCTATCTATCGAGTGAAAGTCCTGTTTCGTATCGTTAACCGAAAAAGCGATGAACCTACCCGATGGATGCCACGATGGATACACGAGGGCCGACATGGTCTCTTTGGTTTTCGTATTCAGTTTTTCAACTTTCCCATCTATAACGATCATGGTGCCTGCATTCACCCCACGTATATGCAGCATCATTTGGGCAGGGTCCTGCATGCAGAACGAGTGACAATTCATGCAATCTCCCTCAACCGTTCTATTATCCAGCAACGCGGTCTGGGTAAAGTTCTCCAAGTTCCGTTGGTAGATGCCCATCTGATTCCACGTTTCGTATCCCGGTTCTATTAGGCGATAAGCCAAGTAAGGATCAACAGGCTCCTTGGCAACTTTCACACTGAACGGAGCGTAAGCTGCCCAGCCGGTTTCTTCTAGAACACACACCGTGATCGTGAATTCGCCGCCAGCCGAGACCTTTAGTAATTCAGCCCATCGCGATGGTGGTATATGAAACCGTCCGTTCTTACCGCGCACTTCAAATGTGACGTGATTGGATTCAAAAATGGCAGCTTGCGCCTTACCACTATGCTCAATTAACTTAAAATTTAAAGGAGCGATATTCGGGGGAATGGTTACCTCGGCATAGTCGGGAAATATTGTTGGAGATGTCTCTTTTACCATGACGATCTCCACCGGTCTGGAGCAAGTGGTTAACAAGAGAAAAATCGATAAGAGGAAAAGTGGCACGAGAAAAAGCGGCGAGGGCAAAACAACGCGTCCGATATGGTGTAGGAATCTGTTCATGCGATAATAATTTTTACGCTTCAATGAATGACACTTTTGGATATTTTCTGACGGTTTCCTGTGAATCTTATCAGTCGTTAAACATTAAATATAACCAATAAGTGTTGCCGAAGCTTCTGTATAAAATGTCTGCCACGCGAGGGTCACTTCTGTTTTCTAAATAGAGCTGTTTGTAATTAATGTATTTTTCTGTAACCCGTGGATTTACGTTATACCTCTCCCAGGCGGAAGGATCGCTCTCGTAATAGACGATGATGCCTTCCTGAAATTTTTCAGGTAAATCTGCCAGGGTTTCTTCGGTGGTACAATATTCATCGACAAGCTCGATGAAAAGTGAAACCTGCTTTTCAAACAGGAATATCGATGCCAGGTAGTCAAAGGCTGACCTGTTAGTTGGATCGGCTTTCAGTAAACTGTTAACCTTGTGAACAGGGTCGTGAGAAGCCAGTAGGTAGTTATCCGTGGGTAGCCCCCTTCTTTTTTTGCCTAAAAGAGGGTCATCTGTTATTGCCTTGTCATTGTACAAAAAACGTCGCTGTTCCATCGCCCACTTCTTGTAAGCATGGGTTTGCTCTAACAGCTGGATATACTTTTCGGCAACGGCATACTCACCGTTAATCAGGTTGGTTTGTATCAGCCGTTTATATAAACGGGGGCTCCCCGTTTTCGAAACGGTGAGGTTCGCCTCGAACGCGAACCGTTGAGAAGCGGCAATATCTCCTAAGGTGAAGTTTAATTCATTGGATACCACCAAGGAAGGAAGTCCTTTGTCTTCGATAGGGACCAATCCTTTCGTGCCTTTCTGATCGAACATGAGGAACTGATGACCAAGCTGATTGGTCTCCATTAAGGCAATGTTCAGGTAGTACGCGTGTAGCAAGTTGGTTATCGGTTTTTTGCTCCCCTCGATTATATCGTTCCACCCCTCCATCCGCAGGTAGTAATCCATTTTTTTATATTCTGCTGATGAGTGCTGCCCATGGGTAGGGATTAGAGTATAAACGATAACGGGAACAATGAGCAGTTGACCGGCAACAACAACGTATTGGAGTCTTCTTGAAATATTCAGGTTCCGTAGCAGGTGCGAAATGGCAACTAACAGCAGCATTAGACCCCAAGGAAAGTAAATGATGGGTGGGGGTGTTAGCTTAGGGTGAAAGTAGATCGCAGGCAGAAATGTCTGCCTGTAGTCGCCCACCCACGACAAACGAACGCTCACGAAAGCCAGGATAACAAACACGAAAAGAGGTGTAAGGGCATGCAATACACGTTTTCTGGTCGTTAGAAATTGCCATAAAGTAACCGTAACGGCAAACAGAAAAGCGGCTGGTCCCGCCCACCAAAACAGCAACAACGTGAATAACGTGGAGACGATCAGGTTCGCAATAGGCCGCTGGATATACAAATAGAACAGGAAAGCCGCTAAGGCGAGGATATAGGCCACGGTGCCGGCAATGTAATAATTGTGGTTTAGGTGTAGGAAAAATATAAAAACGCTACTCAAGAGAGGGATGAGAATAAGCGATATCTTCGGGTTGATCTTTTTTGTAACGCTGTTCATAAGGATGGCGATGGCAAGCAGCAAGGCCGTCGTTATCAATGCTCCCATTTTTGGATGGATGAAAAACTGGAGGAGCCAACGGGAAATTAGTTCGGATAACCCACCGAATGAAAAAAGAAGGTCAGATAAAAAAGCCCTGTGGTAGAGGAACAGCTGAAGCTGCTCCACGTAGTAAAAGTGAAACTCGAAATAGTGTTGCAAAAACAAAAAAACAGCGATCCCCGTAACTAACCAAAATGTGAACGGGAGGAGCTTTTTGACTGTTTTCATGAGCCTTTATCAATTTCTGCGAATGTAGCTATTTTATTTTGTCTTTTCAAAATCACATGAAAAAACCGTGAAAAAAAGTGTCGGAAAGTTCTCCCAGCGTGATTACCTGAATAGCAACCAATCTCAAGTCATGCGGCAAGACACCGAAATCAACCGTTTTTGGAGTAATCACCTGAACAGCGGCCAATCGGGGTGATCGCTTCTTGCACCCTTCATGAGTTCTTTCAACTCTTCTGCCTTGCTTGGGTAGAGACTCACTAGGTTATGGTTTTCCGATGGGTCGGACGCGAGGTTGTATAACTCGTAATAACCGTCTCCGCGGATATCAAGGTGAAGTAGCTTCCAGTTGCCCTGAATCAAGGCTTGCCGACCACCCTGCTCGTGAAACTCGAAGTAGAGGTAATCGTGTTTAGTTTGCCTTTCGTCACCCAGCAACAAGGGAAGAATGCTTATCCCATCGCTCTCCTCCGGAAGCGGTTGACCGATCAACTCGGAGAACGTGGCCATGTAGTCCCAAAAGGCAAATGGGTGATCGCTCTCCCTACCGGACGGCACCCTCCCCTTCCACGATATCAGGGTGGGAACACGGATCGCCCCCTCGTACAGATCCCGCTTGTACCCCCGGTATATCCCGTTGCTGTTGAAGAAATCGGGGTCGCCACCCCCTTCACGGTGCGGCCCGTTATCGCTGGTGAAAACGATCAAAGTGTTCTCGAGAACACCTGTCTCCTTGAGCTTGTCGATAATCTGACCCACGTAGAGGTCGATGTGCGTGACCATGGCCGCGTGCGTGGCACGCGGGTGTTCTTGGGAGCGGTAGCCGCCCTTTTCAAAGGCGGTTTTCGCGTCTACCCCCACGTAAGGGGTCTCTGGGAAGCGCCCCCTGAACTTCTGGATGATGCTATCCTCGGGAACGACCAGCTCAGCGTGTGGAAGTACCATCGGCACGAAGAGAAAGAAGGGGTTCTCCTGCTGCTGCTCGATAAATTTTAGTACCTCCCCCTGAATCACCTCCTGCGAGTAGATGACCGATTTTCCTCCATCATTTTCGGGGAACCTCACCTTGGTGCGATTATCCCACAAGTAAGCCGGATAGTAGTTGTGTGCCTTGCGCTGACAGTTGTAGCCAAAGAACCGATCGACCCCCTGGTTAACGGGGTCGCCCGAGGAACCGGGGTAACCCAATCCCCACTTGCCAAAGGCGGCGGTGGTATACCCCGCGTTCTTAAACAGGTGGAAAAGGGTGAACGTGCCGGCCGGGAGCGGCGACTGCCCCTCGGGTTGTATCTCTTTATTGCCCCTTATAGGCGTGTGGCCGGTATGCAACCCGGTCACCAGGCTCGCCCTGGATGGTGCACTCACGGTGGTTCCCGAGTATGAACGGGTGAAACGAGTGCCGTTCAACGCCAATCGATCGATATGGGGTGTCTGGAACTTCTCTTGCCCGTAACAGCTCAAGTCGCCGTATCCCAAATCATCGGCAATGATAAACACCACGTTCGGCTTCTGTTGCGCGCTCAACGGGGTGAAGGCGGCAAGGGATGCCCCCACGGCAAATAGCTTGTTTCTCATTCTACACCTCATCTTGCAAACTTTTAACCGATTTTTTTCAACGGAACACTTTTCCCCAAAGGTTCTTCTTAAATGAAATATTTTCTCAAACGGTTTTCCTCAAAGCAATTCCTTCTCAACGAAACACGTTATCAATCGGAATGGTTATATCAAAAGGAATCACTTTTCAGTGATATTCCCAAAATTTCAGTAATATCCCCAAAAGTAGTGATTTTTTCCCGTTAATAAAATCCCACGTTCGCGTAAAAAAGAGAGTTGTTTGGCTTTTTGGTTTCAACCTCGACAAACGCGAAAACAGGTGACGATAAAAACGTAAGAGGTAGTTCACGGGCACTTAGCCATGCGGGGAATTACGACAGATAGACAATTTCTTTCGTTTTTATTTCACATTATCAATTAATGGCCTATCTTTGCAACAGATTCACACGACAGCTATGCAAGGATTCTATTTCATGCACCTCTGTGCAACCGCTACAATGACCATGACCCCTTGGGGGGGTTAGGTAAATTATTCACGTCCGTAAGCATTCGCTGCTTTTTTCGCCACCGTCCGGTGTGCGCTTTTCAATAATCAACACATGATTACAACAATGTAACCTTTTCAAGGGAGTGGGTTACACCAAGGGCAGAAGAGAGGCCCGTTTGTTTTAACGCATTATCTTCTCTTTCCATGGTCTGGAATTGGATACACTTCAATATAAAAATAAAAAAGCCGTATGAAACCGACAGGTTCCATACACTGAAATGTAAAAGAATAAAATAATCGTATGAAACTGATGAAGTTTGGGGGGACATCGGTGGGAAGTCCCGAAAGTTTGCAACGAGTCAAGCAGATTATCGAGAATCAAAAAGAGCCCGTTATCGTGGTGGTATCGGCGCTGGATGGAGTCACGGATCGCCTTCTCCTTGCGGCAGACTTCGCGCTGAATGGCAACGCCGGGTACAAGGGTATACTCGATGAGGTAATCTCCCGCCACGAGGTGATCATTGAAAAAATGGTTTTGAACCCAGATACTAAGCGGGAGCTGGAACCGAAAGTGTACCAGTTGTTCGATGAACTGCAGAATATCCTTCGAGGGGTATTCCTGATTGGCGACCTGTCGCAAAAGACTTCCGACAAGATCGTGAGTTACGGTGAACGGCTCTCGTCGCTCATCATCAGCGAACTTATCGATGGGGCAAGACTCTACGATGCCACCACCTTTATCAAGACCAACCGACAGTACAACAGCCATATACCCGACCTGAAACGCTCCAACGAGCTGATACGCGAGACGTTCGCCAAAATGCCGCCACCACGGGTAGCCATCGTGCCAGGCTTTATCTCATCGAGTCACGATACCAACGACATCACCAACCTGGGCAGGGGAGGTTCGGACTACACGGCAGCCATCATCGCCGCCGCCATGAATGCTTCGGTACTGGAAATCTGGACCGATGTGGATGGATTTATGACGGCCGACCCGAAGATCATCAACTCGGCCTACCTGATCGAGGAGCTCTCGTTTACCGAGGCGATCGAGCTAAGCAACTTCGGCGCCAAGGTGATTTACCCACCCACCATCTTCCCCGTCTACCACAAGAATATCCCCATCCACCTGAAGAACACGTTCCACCCCGAGAGGGAGGGAACATGGATACGCAACATTCAACCCACGGGGGATGGGAAAATTATCAAGGGGATCTCTTCCATCAGCGATACTGCCTTGATTACCATACAGGGACTGGGGATGGTCGGCGTGATCGGGGTGAACAAGCGCATCTTCTCGGCACTGGCCGATAACGGCATCAGCGTCTTCCTCGTCTCGCAAGCCTCCTCCGAGAATAGCACCTCCATTGGTGTGCGAACGCAAGATGCCCCTCTCTCCCAGAAAGTGTTGTCGAACGAGTTTGCCCACGAGATCGCGATGGGAAGCATCAACGAGATCATGGTAGAGTATGACCTGGCAACAATCGCCATCGTCGGACAAAACATGAGGCACGTACCGGGCATCGCGGCGAAATTCTTTGGTGCTCTGGGACGCAACGGGATCAACATCGTAGCCCTAGCGCAAGGTGCTGGTGAGACGAACATCTCCTGCGTCATCGCCAAAGCGGATCTTAGGAAGTCACTCAACGTGATACACGACTCCTTCTTCCTGTCGCCCTACCAAGAACTCAACCTGTTCGTGGTGGGCACCGGTACGGTGGGGGGCAAGCTGCTCGAGCAAATACAACAGCAGCAACAGACCCTGAAGGAGCAGAACAAGCTCCGCATCAACGTGGTGGGCATCGCCAACGGCAGAAGAGCCCTCTTCGCCCGCGAAGGTATCCCACTGGAGGGGTATTTCGACAACCTGATGACCAACGGCTACAAAAGCTCCCCCGAACGGATACGCGACGAGACGGTAAAGATGAATATTTTCAACTCGGTATTCGTGGATTGCACCGCGAGCCCCGATATCGCGAAACTATACGGTGAACTGATGGGAAAAAACATCTCCGTGGTCACCGCCAACAAGATCGCTGCCTCATCGGACTACGACAATTACCGCCTGCTGAAGGAGACTGCCCGAAAAGCCGGGGTGAAGTTCCTCTTTGAGACGAACGTGGGTGCTGGATTGCCCATCATCAACACGATGAACTCGTTGATTAACTCGGGCGACAAGATCGTGAAGTTAGAGGCGGTACTCTCCGGTACGCTGAACTTCATCTTTAACACGCTGAGCGAGAAAATCCCGTTCAGCCAGGCCATACGCATGGCGGTGGACGCGAAATTTGCCGAGCCCGACCCGCGGGTCGACCTAAGCGGGCTGGACGTGATACGGAAGTTGGTGATCCTCTCCCGTGAAGCTGGAGCGATAGTGAACCAGGAAGAGGTAAAGAAGACCCTCTTCGTTCCGCAAAAGTACTTCGACGGAAGCCTCGAGGAGTTCTGGCAGGCTATCCCCGAGATGGATCCCTCGTTTGAGGAGCGGCGCGAGAAACTGGCGAAAGAGGGGAAACGGCTGCGGTTCGTTGCATCTTACGACCATGGAAAATGCGAAGTAGGCTTGAGGGAAGTGGAACAGGGCCATCCGTTCTACGACCTGGAGGGGAGTAACAATATCATCATGATCACCACCGAGCGGTACAACGAGTACCCCATGGTCATCAAGGGGTATGGAGCCGGCGCCAGCGTGACAGCCGCCGGGGTCTTTTCGGATATCATCTCGATCGCGAACATACGGTAGTAGCAATTAAAGCGATGAAACGAATAGTTATCTTGGGTGACGGTATGGCAGACGAGCCAATCGCCTCGCTGGGTGGCAAAACCCCCATGCAGGTGGCCCATACACCTTACATGGATCTGCTCGCCCGCCAGGGGAGAAACGGATTACTACAGACTGTACCCCCCGGCTTTTCACCCGGCAGCGAGATAGCCAACCTCTCCGTTCTGGGGTACGATCTCCCCTCGGTGTACGAGGGTCGGGGTGTATTGGAAGCCGCGAGTATGGGGGTGGAAGTACTGCCAGGCGAGCTTTGTTTGCGCTGTAACCTTGTGAACCTGGAGGGTGATAGGTTAAAGAATCACTCGGCGGGACATATCTCCACACCCGAGGCGAACGAGCTGATTCGTTTCCTGGATAAGAAGCTGGGCGGCGAATCAATCAGTTTTCACCCGGGTGTTTCTTACCGCCACGTGCTGAAGATCAAGGGCGGTAGCAAGGCGTTACATTGCACGCCCCCTCACGACATCCCGGAACAACCGTTTGCTCCCCACCTGGTACATCCAGAGAATGACGATGCCATAGCCACGGCCAATCTTCTGAACCGCCTGATCGCGGCATCGCGGGAACTCCTGGAGGATCATGCCGTGAATCAGCGTAGAAAGGGCGAGGGAAAAGATCCGGCCAACGCCATATGGCCCTGGTCACCCGGATTTCGTCCCTCCATGAAACCGTTAAAGGAGCTGTTTCCCATAGGGAGCGGGGCGGTTATCTCGGCCGTAGATCTTATCCGGGGGATTGGTGTATACGCGGGACTGGAGGTAGTGAAGGTAGCAGGGGCCACGGGCCTCCACGACACCAACTACGAGGGGAAGGCAGCGGCGGCTCTTGCGGCGCTGAAAAAACACGACTTCGTTTACCTGCACGTTGAAGCCAGCGATGAAGCGGGACACGAGGGCAACGTACCCCTCAAGATAAAAACCATCGAGTACCTGGATGCCCGGCTCGTGAAGACGATCTACGAGGAGACCGTCACGTGGCAAGAGCCGGTGACCATTGCGGTCCTGCCCGATCACCCAACTCCCTGCGCCACCCGGACGCACACGAGCCAACCCGTCCCCTTTCTGATCTACCGGCGGGATAGGGAACCCGACGAGGTGCTTACTTACGATGAGTTCTCAGCAAAGGGGGGAAGCTACGGACTGTTGAGTGGCGACGGGTTCATGAAGGCCCTCCTCGATTAATCAACAACTTATTTTTCACATGTTATTTACGTTTCAAATTATTGCCTTTTATGTCGTCACTCGGCAAAGCTTGAGCGAGCTCAGCTATGCTCTCGTTCCTAAGAAAATTCAGCTTTCAGAGCGAAGACCTCATAAATTCCTGCGCAGACACATCCTGCGAAGATTGCGTTAAAAAAGAAAAGCTGTTTGAACAACGTGAGTTCTTTTCTTTTAGCAAGCAGAAGATGAGTCGCAGGATTTATGCCAGTCGAGCCTGAAAGCGAAAGTTAGGACAACAACTAAACAAAAATATGCGCTATTACAGTACGAACGGAAAAGCACCCCTCGCCTCCCTGCAAGAGGCGGTGGTAAAAGGTCTTGCCCCCGATAAGGGCCTCTACATGCCCGAGCGTATCGGGCGGCTCCCCGACCAGTTTTTTGACAACATCGGGGAGAAAGGATTGACGGAAATCGCTAAGGAGGCGGCCGACCTCTTCTTTGGCGAGGATATCCCGAAAGAGGCCCTGCACAGGATCGTTAAGGAGACCCTCGATTTTGACATACCCCTCGTGAAGGTAGAGGAGGGGATATACGCGCTGGAACTGTTCCACGGACCCACTTTTGCCTTCAAGGATGTGGGCGCACGCTTTATGGCACGGATGCTCTCTTATTTCGCACGGGAGAGACAGCAAGGGGAGGTGTCGGTGCTTGTTGCCACTTCGGGCGATACCGGGAGCGCAGTGGCCAACGGCTTTTTGGGCGTGGAGGGGATACGGGTGTTCGTGCTCTACCCCTCCGGCAAGGTGAGCGCGATGCAGGAGGCACAGTTCACTACCCTGGGACAAAATATCACCGCCCTGGAGGTCGATGGCACTTTCGACGACTGCCAGGCGCTCGTGAAGGCGGCCTTCATGGACAACGAACTGAACGACCGCTTACACCTTACCTCGGCTAACTCCATCAATGTGGCACGATTCCTGCCCCAATCGTTTTACTACTATTGGGCCTATGCCCAACTGGCAAACCGCTCGTTAGCCAATCAGGTGGTCATCGCCGTACCAAGCGGTAACCTGGGTAACCTCACGGCAGGGCTATTCGCGAAGCAAACAGGTTTGCCGGTTAAGCGATTTATAGCTGCCAACAACCGTAACGACGTGTTTTACCAGTACCTCAAAACGGGTGAATACCGTCCTGCCCCATCGGTACAGACGCTAGCCAACGCCATGGATGTGGGCGCACCCAGCAACTTCGACCGCATCCTTGACCTGTACGGCTCATCGCATGCCTCCATCCAACAAGCGATCGATGGCTTCACCTATAACGATGAAGCGATAAAAATGGCCGTTCGCGAGGTGTACCAACGAACCGGCTACTTGCTGGACCCCCACGGGGCTTGCGCCTACATGGCCCTGAAAGAGGGAAAACGGGAGGGTGAAACGGGTGTGTTCCTGGCGACCGCGCACCCGGCCAAGTTCAAGGAGATCGTGGAAGCTTGTGTCGGTATCTCGATCGAGGTGCCCGATAGGTTAAAAGCTTTTATGACGCGTGAAAAACGGTCGCTACCACTTCCCAACGACCTCCATGAACTGAAAAAGATGCTAATCGCCCGCTCTTAAGTTTCTTTTTATTATTTTTGCCGCATATTAATGCATTAATGAGTAGTTTCGCGTGTGAAAACCATACGTGACCTGCATTTTCCGCATGAGGCAATTTGTACGTTTTATATACCTGCTTACCATCCTGTGGGTCTTTGTCCAATGTTCGTCCCTGAGAAAGACCGGTATGGCGACAAGCCAAGAAGAGCTGCCGGCTGTAACGGAGGTGTTGGCTATCGATTCGGTGAGAGAGACTATACTGGTGGAAGAGCAACTACCTGACTCGCCGCGGCTTACTGATACGCTACAACATGCTGACTCATTGGAGCTTCTTGCTGCAACACAACGTCCCGACTCGTTACAACTCCCTGACTCTTTACCGCATCCACTTCAAGCAGATAGCTTGGCGATTGATTCGCTTACGGTTGCCCCAACAGATACCACGTTGTCACTTGACGCCGCACGTGACAGCATTGAGATTGACATTCCGAAGGAGAAGCTCGATTTCACGGTTCATTACACGGCACAAGACTCGGTCATCTTTACCGCTGACAACATGGGATTTTTATACGGTGATGCCGATATCGAGTATGGCGAAATGTCTATCAAGGGGGAGTATATTACCGTGGACTTGGACAGCAGTATGATCTCTTCCACGTTCGGTGTTGACTCCTTGGGGAAGGAGTTCGGTTACCCAGTCTTCAAGGAGGGGCAAGACGAGTACGAAATGAAGAGGGTGCGGTACAACATCGAAACGGAAAAAGCGTTTATTCACGGTGTGATCACGAAGCAGGGTGAAGGGAATATTGTGGCTAAGGAGGCGAAGATGAACCCCGATAAATCGTTCTACATGCGCGACGCGAAATATTCCACCTGCGACAATGACGAAAACCCCCATTTTTACCTGAACCTGTCAAGGGCAAAGGTAACCAACGAGGATGTCGTAACGGGGCCCGCCTGGCTGGTGGTGGCTGACGTGCCCCTCTTCCCCATCGTATTGCCCTTCGCGTTCTTCCCCTTCACCAAGAGTTACTCCTCAGGGATCATCATGCCAAGCTACGGCGACGAGATGACCCGTGGATTTTACTTGCAAAACGGGGGTTACTACTTCGCGTTAAGCGATTACATTGACCTGGCAGTAACGGGCGAGATCTATACCAAGGGATCATGGGGTATAGGAGCCCGCTCCAACTATCGTAAGCGGTACAAGTACTCGGGCAATTTCAACATTTACCACCTGAGCACAGCCACCGGTGAGAAGGAGCTGAAGGAGGTGGTACCCGCGGCCTACTCCGTGGCGAAAGACCTTCGCATCAACTGGACCCACTCGCAGGATCCGAAAGCCAATATGTACCGCACCCTTTCGGCTAGTGTGAACTTCTCCACGAGCAAGAACAACCACCGCGACCTTAGCCGTCTCTACTCAAGAGACGCATCGAGTAATACCAAGAGCTCCAGTGTAAACCTCACCCAGCGGTTCCCCGATTCACCCTGGAGTCTGTCAGCCACGATGAGCATCAACCAGGTATCGCGCGACTCCACCATTGCCGCCACGCTCCCCAATATCTCCGTCAACATGGGCCGAATAAACCCTTTTAAGCGGAAGAACGCGGTGGGCAGCGAACGGTGGTACGAGAAGATATCGATGAGCTACTCTGGTGAGTTTCGAAACTCGATTACCACGAAGGAGGATTTGTTCCTTAAGTCGAGCCTGATTCGTGATTGGAGCAACGGGATAAAGCACAGTATCCCGGTAAGTGCCACTTTTACCCTCCTCGAGTTTATTCAGGTATCACCATCGTTCAACTACACCGAGCGGTGGTATACCGGGGCACATAAGCAGGCGTGGGATCCCATCGCTAAACGACACGTGCCGGTGGATACCGTCCACGGTTTCAAGCGAGTGTACGACTACAGCACATCGCTCAGCGCACAGACCAAGCTCTACGGGATGTATACCCCGTGGAAGATATTTGGCGACAAGGTACAGGCCATTCGACACGTATTTACCCCCAGTATTAGTCTCAACTGGAAGCCTGACTTCGGGGATCCCAAGTACGGCTTTTACGAGACCTACACCTACAAAAACGAATACGGCGAGGATGTGGAGTATACCTATTCGCCCTACTCTTCTATGATGTTTGGTACCGCCTCTCGTGGTCAAAGTGGGAGCATTGGATTCGACTTCAAGAATAATCTGGAGATGAAGATACGAACCGACGCGGACACTACCGGTACCCGCAAGATCAGTCTGATTGACGACCTGGGGATCAGCTTCAGCTACAACATGATGGCCGACTCCATGAAGTGGAGCAACATCAACTCGAACATCCGTTTGAAGCTCTCCAAATCCTACACCCTCAGCTTGAACGCCGTGTGGGATCCCTACATCTATCAGTTGGACCAGAATGGGAGTCCAAGGAAGGTCGACAAGCTCCGGGTAATGAACGGTAAGGGCTTCGGGAAGTTGATGAGCACCGGGACCTCTTTCTCCTACTCGCTTAACCAAGATACGTTGAAGAAGTTGTTTGGTCGCAAAAAGGGTGAGGGTAGCGAGGGACGCGATGAAAGTGATGACGACGATACAACCAATCCGTTGCCAGACGATGGAACGATAGGTCGCAACCCATACGAAGAGGGTTCTCGTGGCGGTATGTTTGATAACAGTGATAGCTCGATGGGTGAGTTCGATGAGAACGGATACCTCAAAAACAGTGTCAACTGGAACATTTCGTTTAACTACTCGTTGCGGTACGGATACGGGGAGTTTGATAAGGAGAGGATGGAGTACAAGGGAAGGCTTACCCATAATTTCGGGTTGAGTGGTTCGATACAGCCGTCCAAGAACTGGAACTTCACGTTCAATACCGACTACAACTTCGACCAAAAGAAGTTCACGAACATCAACTGTACGCTCACGCGCAACCTGCATTGCTGGAACATGTCGGCCAGCTTTATACCAATCGGACCCTACAAGTCGTATAACTTCACCATCCGGGCCAACTCTTCCATGCTACAAGACTTGAAGTATGACCAGAGGAGTTCACCGTATGACCGGGGTATGGATTGGTATTGATTGTTCACCTGCTCCTTATTGCGGGTGTCATAGGTTTTTTTCGGGATTTTCCCGCTCTTCACCCCACATTTTTTTCATGCGCTCAACCAACTTCAGTTCCGCGGGGTTGGGTTGCGCCTCCCAGAAACGGGTTCCCTTGAGTTCCTTGGGTAGGTACTCCTGCTTCACGAAGTTATTGTCATAATCGTGTGCGTACTTGTACTCCTTGCCGTAGTCAAGTTCTTTCATCAACGACGTGGGTGCGTTGCGCAGATGCAACGGCACCGGCAGGTTACCCGTTCGCTCCACGTTTGCGATAGCCTTATCAATGGCCAGGTAGGCGGAGTTGCTCTTGGGTGAAACAGCCAGGTAGACGGTGGTCTCGGCCAGGACGATGCGCCCCTCGGGCCACCCGATCTTTTGCAGTGCATCGAAGCAGGCATTGGCCAGCAGCAACGCGTTGGGGTTGGCCAGGCCAATATCTTCGGCGGCTGAGATGACCAGTCGCCGGGCGATAAACTTGGGGTCTTCACCCCCCGCCACCATCCGCGCCAGCCAGTAAATGGCCGCGTCGGGGTCACTCCCCCGGATCGATTTGATAAAAGCCGAGATGATGTCGTAATGCAACTCACCCCCCTTATCGTACGCGGTCGGGTTTTCCTGCAACCGCTCCGTCACCAGCTTATCAGTGATCACCACCTTATCGCCCCCTTCGGAGGCAACCGTCAGCTCCAGGATATTCAACAGCTTGCGGGCATCACCACCCGCGAAACGGAACAGCGCATCGCTCTCCTTCACCTTGATCTCCCGCTCCCTCAGGAGGTGATCTTCAGTAAGGGCACGTTCCAACAGCGTCTCCAGATCCTGCTTTCCCATTGGCTTAAGGACGTACACCTGACAGCGGGAAAGCAGCGGCCGGATAACCTCAAAAGAAGGGTTTTCGGTGGTCGCCCCGATCAGGGTGATCGTTCCGGTCTCCACTGCGCCCAGCAGCGAGTCCTGCTGCGATTTACTGAATCGGTGAATCTCATCGATAAAGAGGATGGGGGCAGCGCTATCAAAAAAACGATTACTTTTCGCTTTCTCAATCGCATCACGTACGTCCTTGACTCCCGAGTTCACGGCGCTCAGCTTATAAAAGGGTGCCTCGATGGTACTGGCGATAATGTAAGCGAGCGTGGTCTTCCCCACACCGGGAGGCCCCCAGAAAATCAGGGAGGGTACGCGACCGGAGTCGATCATTCTGCGCAACACGGCTCCCTTACCGACCAGGTGTGTCTGTCCGATATACTCATCGAGGGTACGCGGCCTCATCCGCTCGGCGAGGGGTGCGCTCATAGGGTTTCTTGTTAAGCCGTTTCTTTTTATATCGACAAAGGTAATGAATTTAACGCAACTTTTACACGTTGTTTTATTATCGGTTTATAAGATACGATAATCAATTTTTCACATTCCATTTCTTGATCAAGCATTGCTATATGGGAATATAATAAAACGGATAAATGCACATGTTGCGTAACGTATCAGTCTAAAGCACATGGCTAATTCACTATGTGAAAAAGACAAACAATGTGAAATATAACGGTGGGGAATATATTTTTTCGTACCTTGTGCCTCAAAATCAAAAGGTCCAATGAAGTTTACCCCGCTACTATCGCTTTTTGGGAACCTTGAACAACTCGATGCGGTTCAGTTGAATTTTAACCAAGGGAGCGTCAACATCATGAACGTTGCCATCGCGTTTATTATGTTTGGCGTAGCACTAAGTATCAAGCCCGAGCACTTTAAAACGCTCGCGCTGAACCCTAAGCCGGTTATCCTGGGAGTCATCTCGCAATATGTGCTACTTCCTGCCCTCACCTTTTTGCTGGTGATGATTCTACGCCCCTCCACGGCAGTGGCAATGGGAATGATTTTGGTTGCCGCTTGCCCGGGGGGTAACGTCTCCAACCTTATCTCCTCCATCTCTAAGTCGAATATTACCCTATCGGTTAGTCTCACCGCCCTTACCACCGTGATGAGCCTCTTTATGACACCCTTTAACTTCGCCTTCTGGGGCAGTCTATACGCGAAGCACTCGCCCCTGTTGGTACCCATCACAATCGATCCGATAGAGATGTTTCGCACGGTCTTCCTGATCCTCGGCATCCCTGTGATTCTCGGGATGTTCGTCGGCATGAAGTTCCCGAAGTTCACCAAGCGGATTGACAAGACGGTGCAGACTGCTTCCATCCTCTTTTTCGTAGGGTTCATCGTGGCCGCGCTGGCGGGTAACTTCAGCCTTTTCCTTCGGTACATTCACCTGATATTCTTTATCGTGCTTCTCCATAACGGATTGGCCTACGTGGGCGGGTACTACTTTCCCAAGCTTCTCAAGGTGAGCGAGATAAACTGTAGGACCATCTCCATTGAGACGGGTATACAGAATTCGGGCTTAGGCCTCGCGCTGATTTTCAACCCGAGGATTTTCCCTCCTGAACTGGAACTAGGCGGGATGGCCTTTATCGCCGCTTGGTGGGGTATATGGCATATCATCGCCGGCTTAATGCTCGCGTTTTATTGGAGGAGGCGGGTTATTTCGCCCCTCATAACAAACTGAGAGAGTATATTGATACGGGTTGTTGCCTCTACTGACAAAACTTACCGTTATGATTTACCATTACGATATTCGCTACTCGCTGGCTAAACTGCCGGTGAAGACCACGTTGCGATTGAACTTCAGGAAGTTGGTGTTTATCGACAGGAAAGAGAACGTATCCAGGAAAAAGCCGGTCATCTTCGCGGCGAACCACCGCAATGCGTTGTTGGATGCCCTGATGTTGGTCTACTCCAGCTACCACTGCAAGCAGGTCGTATTTCTAGCCAGGGCCGATATCTTCAAGCAGAAGTTCGTCGCCTGGCTGCTCAAGGGATTACGTATCATCCCGGTCTTTCGGATTCGTGACGGGAAAGAGAACCTGGAGCGAAACGATGAGGTCTTTAAAACAGCTGCCCGCGTACTGAAGAAAAACAATCCCATCGCCCTCTTCCCGGAGGGGAGACACAACCCCAAACAGTCGCTCCTCCCCATTCAGAAAGCGGTGCCCCGCATCGTGCTGCCCACGGAGGCCTCCCTCGGCTTCGAGCTACAAAGCCAGATCGTGCCGGTTGCCATCTACTATCGCGATGTGAACGACTTCCCATCTGACGCCTACGTGACGTTTGGCCAACCCATCGAGGTATCGGAGTACAAGACGCTGTACAGCGAAAGTCCCAACTTGGCCATCAACCAGTTGCGGAAGGACCTAGAAACCCGGTTAAAGTCGATGGTGGTCGATATCTGGAACGATGAATTTTACGACGACTACTGCCTGGCGATCGACTGGAACGGTGACCGCATTGCAAAGGAACAATTCCGTGGTCGAAAAGACGACTTCCTTCAGGCATCGCTCCATATCGTGAGGGAGCTGGATCGCCTTTTCGAGCTGGATCCCGAACGGTTCCAACAAAAAATCGATGAACTGAGAGAGGCGAAACAGTTGTTGCAGGAAAACGGACTCACCTCCAAAGACCGGGTATGGAAGCGGCCCTCCAAATGGAACCTCTTCGCCCGTTTTTCGGTACTTCTCCTTACCGTCCCCATCGCGCTGTTCGGCTTCTTGAATGGCCTCTTCCCGCTGCTGATTAACAAAAAGCTCAAGGGGCTGTTCAAGGACAAGCAGTTCGTCCCCTCGGTACGGTACGTTTCGGGACTCTTTTTCGTGCCTATTTTCGCCCTGTTGCAATCGCTCCTACTGGGAGGTATTAGCGGCAACTGGCTCCTGGCGTTGGGTTACCTCTTCGTGATGCCGCTCACCTTCTACTTCGCCATCCGTTGGCAAAAGAGGTGGAAAATCGCTCGTCGGGATCAAAAGGTATACCGTTTCGCGAACTATTTCCCCGAGGAGTGGGAGCGGCTATCGAAGCTGATTACTTTCTCTCTTTAAGGTAGAAGACGATGGATCGTGCTTTCATCAGCTCCTCGTGTGATATGCGGAAACCTTTCCATCGCTTGCCATCCACCTCCACCCGATCGATGAACAGAGCGTTGGGGGTAGGTCGTACAGTTGCGATCTCAAGCTGACCCGTGGCGTGGTAGCGTGTATCGAGCGTGAGCGTGATCCTATTGAAGACGGGCGTGGTAAAAGTGTAGGAGGGATCGGTGGGATCGTCCGGGTAGAAGCCCATCATCGAAAAGAGCGCCCAGGTGGACATCGTGCCGGTATCGTCATTCCCCGGGAGCCCGTCGGGCGTGTTCTTAAAGTGCTTGTCAAGCAGCTCGAGTGTCGTTTTTTGCGTGCGCCACTCCTCTCCCTTCACCCGGGAGAAGAGGAACGGGTAGCCGATGTTGGGCTCATTTGTCGGGTCGTAATGCCCCTCGTCAAACACCACTTGCAACCGCTTCACGAAGGCCCTCTTGCCCCCATGCATCTTGATCAGCCCCTCCACGTCGTGTGGCACCATGAAGGAGTAGTTCCACGAGCTCCCCTCGTGGAAGCCGGGTACCGGCTCGAAGTTTTCTCCCTGCTTGGGGTTGAACGGAGAGAGGAATGTGCCGTTGGCTAACCGGGGACGGAAGACCCCGTACTCGGGGCAGTAGTAGTGCGTGTAGTTGAGCGACTGCTCCCGGAAACGTTTCGAGTCGGACTCCTTGCCCAGTGCGGCCGCGAACTTCGACAGCGCGTGATCAGCGATATAGTACTCCAGGGCATGTGATACCGAGTTGTCGAACTCCTCCCGCAGCGGGATGTAGCCCAAACCCAGGTAGTCATCGATATCGGGACGGATGAAGTTATCTTTCCCAGGCGTAGTGGCCGACTTCCGCATCGCCTCGTAGGCTGTTTCCACGTCGAACTCCTTCAGCCCTTTCATCCAGCTATCCACGATGACCGGGATAGCGGGATCGCCCTCCATGGTTAATGTTTCCCGGCTATAGAGCTCCCACCGGGGTAGCCATCTCCCCTCTTTGTACATATCCACCATGGAGCGGACCATATCAAGCTGCTTGTCAGGGTAAAGCAGCGCAAGTAGCTGATGCACGTTTCGGTAGGTGTCCCACAGGGAAAAAACGGTGTAGCGGGTCGTCTCGGTGATACCCACCTCATCACGCTCCATCATCGGGTACTCCCCGTTCACGTCGTTCAGCACGTTCGGGTGGATAAGTGCATGGTAGAGGGCAGTGTGGAAAACGGTCTGCTGGTCGTCCGTGCCCCCAACGGGCGTTGCCTTGGATAGCACCTCGTTCCATGCTTCTTTCGCAGCACTCCTCACCCTCTCGAAGTCGAATCCGGGCTGCTCGGTATCAAGGTTCAACCGCGCGTTATCGATGCTCACGAAAGAGACACCTATCTGCACCTCCACCTGTTCTGCCTCCGCGAGGTCATAGGTAAACCACGCGCCGATGTCGTCGCCCGCGATGTCCCGCCCGTAGCGGGTATATATCTTCCGGATACCGCTGGTGTTATCCCATTGCGCCTCGACCCCCATCTCCCGTTGCTGCTTCCAGTAGCCGGTCGCCTCGGGTTGTTTGTTGATACGCATCACGAAATAGATGGGAAAGACGGCCCAGGGGTTGTAGCAGAAGGTTCCTAGCAGCTTCATCCCCTCCACCTCGCTATCGCTTACCCGGCGCATCCAAGCCCCCGACTCGTTAGTGAGTCCCTCCCCCAGGTTAAGCAGGATATGCCCTTCCCCTTTTGGGAAGGTGAAGCGGGCAATGCTGGTTCGGGTGGTGGCTGATACCTCCGTCTTGACGCGGTACTTGGTAAGGGTGTTTGAATAGTAGCCCGGTGAAGCCTGCTCATCGGTATACTCGCTGCCATACTCGGTATAATTGACATTCAGGGGTCCCGTGGTTGGCATCAACAGGAGGGACCCCAACTCCGGGCATCCCACCCCGCTCAGGTTCACATGCGCGTACCCCGTGAAGAAACGGTTCTCGTACGAGTAGGGCGTGGACCACCACTGGCTATCCTTGTCGAACCGGTTCTTCGGTGAACCCATCACGTTGAAGGGCGATACCGACATCATCCCATTGGGCATCACCGGCCCTGGGTTGGTCGTTCCGTAATTGGTCGTGCCGATAAACAGGTTCACCTTATCGACCGGTTCCACCTTGACTACCTCGCTCCTGGTAGCTTCAACCCCGAATCCAGCACCTTCACTACCGTTTCGAGAAGTCTTGATCCCGTATTCGGCAGCTTCGGTCCCGTTTCGAGAAACCCCGACCCCGTGCAGCAACATCGGGGTTAAGGTCATAACCCCAATCACCAGGAGCAACGTTACGTTTGAAAAAAATCGAGCCATACTTCTCCTTTTCTTGTGTTAAAAACCGTAGTTCACCTGTTGTTTTACTGTTTTGCTTTAAAGCGAATACAAATTAATATGTGCGAAGTGAAAAGTTACGCTTCAGCAAGCTTCTTGATGATTACCTCCACGGCCGATTTCAGCCCATCCGCATTTTTCCCTCCCGCGGTCGCGTAGTAAGGTTGGCCCCCGCCGCCACCTTGTATCTCTTTCGCCGCCTCACGCACCATATTGCTTGCATTGAGCCCCTTGGCTACCAGGTCGTCACTCAACATAACGGTGAGGCTCGGTTTATCGTTGACCAGCGTCCCGGCCACGAACATCATCTTTTCCGGAAACTCACCCCGAAGCTGGTAAGCGATCTCCTTAACCGTGTCGGGAGCTCCAACAGGTAACAGCAACTTGAAGAGGGTTACCCCGTTCACCTCCTTACGCTTATCAATCAGCTGCTGCTTGAGCTGCTCTACACGCTCTTTCAGATACGCTTGAAGCTGCTTCTTCATCTCCTCGTTATCGCCAATCACCTTTTGAATCGCCTGCATCACATCGGGTACGTTTTCGAACAGACTTTTTATCTCCCTTAAAAGGTCCTCCTGCATGTAAAGGTACTCTTCGCACCCTTTGGCCGTCACGGCCTCCACGCGGCGTACGCCCGCGGAGATGGCCCGTTCGCTAACGATGCGGAAGGTACCAATGCGACCCGTGGAGGAGGTGTGGGTACCCCCGCACAGCTCGATGGAAGAGCCAAAGCGGACGGTACGTACCTTATCGCCGTATTTCTCACCGAAGAGAGCCACCGCACCTTGCGCTTTCGCCTCCTCGATTGGTAGCTGCCGCTGCTCCTCAATCGGCAGGTTCGCCCGTATCTTAGCGGTCACCCGCTTCTCCACCTCCCGAATCTCCTCGAGGCTCATCTTTTGGAAGTGAGAGAAGTCGAATCGCAACAGCTCCGGGGAGACATACGACCCCTTCTGTTCCACGTGGT
This sequence comes from Petrimonas sp., assembly GCA_012839475.1. Taxonomy (GTDB): domain Bacteria; phylum Bacteroidota; class Bacteroidia; order Bacteroidales; family Dysgonomonadaceae; genus Proteiniphilum. Next base: position 45,497 of record DUNG01000023.1, read on the forward strand.
TGCCTAGCACTTCGCGCATCGCCTCGTGCATCAGGTGGGTAGCCGAGTGGTTGCACTCGGTAGCCGTTCGCTTCTCCCTGTCGATTCGTGCGATGAACTTTCCTTCCAGGTTGACCGGTAACTTGTTGGTAAGGTGCATGGCCAGGTTATTCTCCCGTATGGTATCGAACACCTCGATACGATTCTCTTGGTCTATCAGCCAGCCACTATCACCCACTTGCCCCCCCATCTCCGCGTAGAAGGGTGAACGGGAGAGTACCAACTGGTAATAGCGCTTGTTCTTGCGCTTCACCTCCCGATAGCGCAGGATGGTCGCCCTGCTTTCCGTTTCGTCATACCCCACGAACTCCGGCTCGCCTTTCCGCAGCACGACCCAGTCGCTCGTCTCCATGGCTGCCGCATTGCGCGCTCGTTCCCGCTGCTTCCGCATCTCAGCGTTGAAGCCCTCGGTATCCACTGTCATACCCTGTTCACGGAGAATCAACTCGGTAAGGTCGAGCGGGAAGCCGAAGGTATCGTATAGCTGGAAAGCCACCTCCCCTGCCAGCACGCCCCCCTTCTCTTCGGGCAGGTTCCTTTCCAGCAGCCTGATCCCGTTTTCGAGCGTCCGCAAGAATGCCTCCTCCTCCTCTTTGATCACCTTCTCGATAAGCGACTGCTGTGCCGGTAGTTCCGGGTACGCTTCGCCCATCACTTTCACCAGCGTGGGCACCAATCGGTGGATAAACGACTCATGCATCCTCAAGAAGGTGTAGCCGTACCGCACCGCGCGACGCAAGATGCGCCGGATCACGTAACCCGCTTTCGCGTTCGATGGAAGCTGTCCATCGGTAATCGAGAAGGCGATGGTGCGCACGTGGTCGGCCACCACCCGCATGGCCACATCTTGCTTGTCATTTTTGCCGTATGGACAGCCGGTTATCTCCGCTATCTTCTGAATAAGGGGCTGGAACAGGTCGGTATCGTAGTTCGACAGCTTTCCCTGCACCGCCATGCAGAGCCGTTCAAGGCCCATCCCGGTATCGATCACCTTCGCGGGCAGCGGTTCAAGCGAGCCGTCCGCCTTGCGGTTGTATTGCATGAACACCAGGTTCCACACCTCGATCACGAGCGGGTGGTCTTGGTTCACGAGGGTCGCCCCGTCTACCTTAGCCCGCTCCTCCTCCGGGCGCAAGTCGATATGGATCTCCGAGCAGGGGCCGCAGGGACCGGTATCGCCCATCTCCCAAAAATTATCATGCTTGCTTCCGTTGATGATACGATCCTGTGGTAGGTACTTTTTCCAATGCCCTATCGCCTCGTCGTCTCGCTCGAGGTTCTCCTCGGGCGATCCCTCGAAGATGGAGGCGTACAGCCTATCCTTATCGAGCTTGAGCACCCCCGTGAGGTACTCCCACGCCCAATCGATTGCCTCCTCCTTGAAGTAGTCGCCGAAGGACCAGTTCCCCAGCATCTCGAACATGGTGTGGTGGTAGGTATCATGCCCCACCTCCTCCAGGTCGTTATGCTTTCCACTCACCCTCAGGCACTTCTGGGAGTCGGCCACGCGCGGGAACTCGATAGGGGCGTTGCCCAAGATAATATCTTTAAACTGGTTCATCCCAGCGTTGGTGAACATCAAGGTGGGATCATCCTTAATCACCATCGGAGCCGATGGCACGATCCGGTGATCCTTCGATTGAAAAAAGTCTTTGAACGACTGGCGAATCTCTTTGGAAGTCATCATTACAAGTAATATTTATGAAACCGCGTAAAACCGACGTGAAAAAAATAATCGTGTGAAACAGGCTACAAAATTACATGAAAAACTTCGTTTCCCAAAGTGTGGGAACAAAATGGCGAGGGGAAAGGAGTGAAAATGGGCGAGAAAAGGGTGTGACAAGGGTAAATAACAGGGTAAGAGGAATAAAGGGGAATGGGAGTCAAAAATTTGTCCTTCCCGTTGAATAGTGTTATTTTTGAGCCACTGTGTAGATAGGTGACAAAATGTCTGTTTCGGTTGTTTGAGAAGCGAAGATTTTTTGAACCATTGTATGAATGACAAACTCCTTATCGAATTGACAAGTTGCCCGGTGTGTGGCAGCGACGCTATAGGAAAAGCGCTTGACGTGGTGGATCACTTTTCGAGCGGGGAGTTCTTTCCCCTTTTTGATTGTAACCGGTGCGGTTTTCGTTTCACAAACCGCTTCCCATCTGAAGATGCGATAGGAAGGTATTACGATTCACCGGAATACATCGCTCACTCCAACACTAACCGGGGACTGGTAAATAAGCTTTACCATGCAACCCGGGAGGTTATGGTGAAAAGGAAGGTTCGCCTGGTGACGGCGGTCGTTCAGAGGGAGGCAGATGAATCGGATAGACCAAGTTTAGCGGACGGGTCGGTTAACGTTACGGGTGAACCTCTTCGACTCCTTGATATGGGGTGTGGTACCGGTCATTTCCTGCATGCGGCGAAAAAACGTGGGTTCACTGTTTCGGGCATCGAGAAAGGGCAAAGGGCTAGAGAGTACGCCATCACCCATTTCTGTTTGGATGTTCGGGACGAAGAGGGCTTTTGGGACATCAAGCGGGACTCGTATCACGTGGTCACCCTATGGCACGTGCTGGAGCATCTAGAAAGGCTAAATGAGAGTATCAATCAGATCAAGGAGGTATTGACGGACGAGGGGGTTGCGATTATCGCCGTTCCCAACCACCTCTCTTATGACGCTCGCTTTTACAAGGATCAGTGGGCGGCGTACGATGTGCCCAGGCACCTGTGGCACTTCACCTCCGCCACCCTCGAACGATTGTTAGTACGCCATGGGCTGGTTGTTACGGGCAGGCATGCGTTACCCTTCGACCCGTTCTATATCTCGTTATTAAGCGAGAAGTATATGAAGAGCAACCCGCTGGTACGTTACGTTCGGGCCTCATTTGTCGGCTTAATAAGCCTTGCCCGCTCATGGCGTGACGTTGAACAAGCCAGCTCTATAGTTGTTATCGTGCGAAAGTCGAGCAAACAAACCCCTTGACAATATTATTTTCCTTACACATTGCCTTATGGGAAAGAGAAAGAAACCAATTCAGTTCAGCAAGCAGCGCCTCTTCTACTCGATACAAGAGGTGGCTGACCATTTTGCCGTCAACGTTTCACTACTGCGTTACTGGGAGAAAGAATTTGACAACATTCGCCCCAAAAAGACGGCTGGCGGCACCCGTCAATATACCCGTGAAGATATCTTGCAGGTAGAGATGGTCTACCACCTGGTCAAGGAGAAGGGTATGACGCTTGAGGGAGCCCGCCAAACCCTGCAAACGAAAAAGGACGAGGTAACGAGACGAACCGAGACGGTGGCACGCCTTAGGGAGATAAAGAAAGAACTGCTCCTCCTGCAAGGAGAGTTCGACCAATTGCACGAGCAACAAAAATACTCATCTACCAAGATCGAAGAGTAATGCAACGAGCGCTGTTTTCCCTGTTTTCTTTGTTTATTTTCCCTGTTCTTCTCACGGCTTGCCCGTTAGCGAAAAAAGAGGCCTCGATGAACCGCACAAAGCTATCGGCGACACCCGAGGGAGACGTATCTACCCACGATGACTCATCGGTAACGATGGGTGCTGAGCGGTTTGACCAATACCTCCCCACGCTGGAAGGCCAGCGGGTGGCAGTGATGAGCAACCAAACCGGTATGGTGGGTGATGTTCATCTGGTGGACGCTCTCGTGGAGCGGGGTATCAAGGTGGTGGCGATTTTCTCACCCGAGCATGGCTTTAGGGGAACCGCTGATGCGGGAGAAAAAGTAAGTGGTTCGGTCGATGAGAAAACCGGTATCCCCATCTGGTCGCTATACGGTGGCGGAGGCGGTAAACCTTCAGTTGATCAGATGAAGGAGTTCGATCTATTATTATTCGACATACAAGACGTGGGGCTCCGCTTTTACACCTATTACGTCAGCATGGCGAGATTGATGGACGCCTGCGCCGAGCACGGTAAGAAGATGATCGTGTTGGACCGACCCAACCCCAACGGCTTTTACGTGGATGGTCCCCTCCTTGACATGAAGCATAAGTCGGGCGTAGGCTGGCTTCCCATCCCGGTGGCACATGGGATGACCCTTGGGGAACTGGCGTTGATGATCAACGGCGAAAAATGGCTGCCAGGGGGGCGGGTGTGTGACCTCACCGTGGTGCCTTGCGAGAACTACACGCACCAAACACGTTACGAACTCCCCATAGCTCCCTCGCCCAACCTGCCTACCATCCAGTCGATCTACCTCTACCCTTCCACCTGTCTGTTTGAGGGGACGGTCATGAGCCTGGGACGCGGCACCTCGTTCCCCTTCGAAACCTACGGCCACCCGGATTACGAGGGGTCGGACTTCACGTTCACACCGCTCAGTGTTCCAGGAGCCAAAAACCCTCCATTACTGAACAAAAAGTGTTATGGGGTCGACCTAAGGAACGTGCCACACGAGGAGATCTGGGAAAAGGGGTTCGACCTCTCCTACATCATCGATGCCTACCACAACCTGAATATAGGAGAAGCATTCTTCACCTCGTTCTTCGAGAAGCTGGTCGGTGTGGATTATATCCGCGAGGATATAATGGCAGGGAAATCGGCTGATGCTATCAAAGTGAGATGGGCAGATGATGTTGAGCAATTCAAGCAACAACGAAAGCCCTACTTGCTCTATGAAGACATATAAAATAGATTTGGCTTTTAGGGCAAAAAACAGCCATAAAACAATATGTTAAAGTTAACGAGCTTCCTAAAACCAAAGTCCTAAATAATTTATACCTTTGCAACCTGAATAAGAATAATAACACTATTCAGGGTTTCACATTGAGATTCCCTTGATAAAATCATAACCTCGTGAAAGTAGCGAAAAAGAATGGTCTCCATTCAAACTGAAGCTCCTGAGGTGAAATTGAAACAACAAATGGAAATTGCAAGCAAGTACAACCCCGCTGAGGTAGAGAAAAAGTGGTATCAATACTGGATGGAGCACCGGCTGTTTCACTCAGAACCGGACAACCGTGAACCGTTCACCGTGGTCATCCCGCCGCCCAACGTTACCGGCGTGCTGCATATGGGCCACATGCTCAACAACACCATCCAGGACGTGCTGGTGCGGCGAGCCCGCATGCAGGGAAAGAACGCCTGCTGGGTACCCGGCACCGACCATGCCTCCATCGCTACCGAGGCGAAGGTGGTAGAGCGACTGGCGTCGCAAGGTATCAAGAAGAGCGACCTTACTAGGGAAGAGTTCTTAGAGCACGCGTGGGAATGGACGCGGGAGCACGGGGGCATTATCCTTGAACAGCTCAAGAAGCTGGGCGCCTCCTGCGATTGGGAGCGCACCGCGTTCACCATGGATGACCTCCGCTCCGAGAGCGTGCTGAGGGTATTTTGCGATCTATACGAGAAGGGACTCATTTACCGGGGAGTTCGAATGGTGAATTGGGATCCACAGGCGCTCACGGCACTATCCGATGAGGAGGTAATCCACAAAGAGGTAAACGCCAAACTCTACTACTTGAAATACAGGGTAGAAGGTGACCCGAACGGAGCTTACGCCTTGGTCGCCACCACCCGCCCGGAGACCATCATGGGGGATACCGCGATGTGCATACACCCCGACGACCCGAAGAACGCCCACCTAAAGGGGAAGAGGGTGATCATCCCGCTCGTAAACCGGGCCATCCCAGTGATCGAAGATGAGTATGTCGACATCGAGTTCGGTACCGGCTGCCTGAAGGTGACGCCGGCACACGACGTGAACGACTACCTCCTGGGCGAGAAGCACAACCTCCCCTCCATCGATATATTCAACGACGATGGTACCCTCAACGAACATGGCATTCACTACAAGGGGATGGATCGGTTTGAGGTGAGGGAACAGATTGAAAAGGATCTGGAGGAGGCCGGGCTTATCGAGAAGATAGAGCCGTACGTCCACAAGGTAGGTTTCTCGGAGCGCACCGACGCCGTTATCGAGCCGAAACTCTCCATGCAGTGGTTCCTGAAGATGGAGCAGCTGGCCAAGCCGGCCACCGAGGCAGTGGAGAACGACACCATCCGCTTCCACCCGGAGAAGTACAAGAACATGTACCGCCACTGGATGGAGAACATCAAGGACTGGTGCATCAGCCGCCAGCTCTGGTGGGGACACCGGATCCCGGCCTACTTCCTGCCCGAGGGGGGTTACGTGGTAGCGATGTCTCCCGAGGAGGCACTCGAGAAAGCACGGGCCAAGGTGGACTACCCGCTCACGATAGACGACCTGAAACAGGATGAGGATGTGCTGGACACCTGGTTCTCCTCGTGGCTCTGGCCCATCTCGGTGTTCGACGGCATCAACCAACCCGATAACGATGATATCAACTACTACTACCCCACGGACGACCTAGTAACGGCGCCCGAGATCATCTTCTTCTGGGTGGCGCGAATGATCATGTCGGGCTACGAGTACCGGAACGAGCCCTGCTTCCGGAACGTCTACTTCACGGGGATCGTGCGCGATAAGCTGGGGCGGAAGATGTCGAAGTCGCTCGGCAATTCGCCCGACCCAATCGAGCTGATGAACCAATACGGTGCCGATGGCGTGCGGATGGGCATGCTCCTCACCTCCCCCGCGGGAAACGACCTCCCCTTCGACGAGCTGATGTGCGAGCAGGGGCGCAACTTCAACAACAAGATATGGAACGCGTTCCGACTGATCGAGGGGTGGGAGGTGGACGAAATTATTCCTCAACCCGAAACGGCAACCATCGCGGTGGAGTGGTTCCAAAACAAGCTGTTCGAGACCATTGCGGAGGTGGACGACCTCTTCTCGAAGTACCGCCTCTCGGAGGCGCTCATGGCGCTTTACAAGTTTTTCTGGGACGACTTCTCGGCATGGTACCTGGAGATCGTGAAACCGGACTACCAACAACCCATCGACGCCCGGACGTACGAGGCCACGTTGCGCTTTTTCGACGCGCTGACCCGCTTGCTGCACCCCTTCATGCCGTTTATCACCGAAGAGCTGTGGCAGGCACTTCACCCCCGGGAGGAGGGTGAGAGCATCATGACCGCAAAGCAACCCGAAGCAGGGGCAACCGACAGCGGGTTATTGGCCGACTTCGAGGTGTTGAAGGAGGTGGTGTCGGGCGTGCGGGCTATCCGGACGGAGAAAAATATCCCCAACAGGGAGGAGCTGGAGCTGCACGTGACCGGGGGGCACAACGACCGCTTCAACAGCGTGATCGCCAAGCTGTGCCGCCTCTCCACCATCATGACAGTCCCGGAGAAGCAACCCTGCGCGGCCGGGTTCTTCGTGGGGACCACCGAGTATAGCGTACCCCTGGAGGAGAAGATAGATGTAGAGACTGAGCTAGAGAAACTTCGCGCGGAACTGACTTACACCGAGGGCTTCCTGCAATCGGTACTGAAAAAGCTGAGTAACGCACGGTTCGTGCAGAACGCGAAACCGGAGGTGGTGGAGAACGAACGTAAGAAACAGGCGGATGCGGAGAGTAAGATAGCCCGACTGAAAGAGAGCATCAGTAACCTGACGCGATGAACCAGCTTGTCTCCTATATTTCGGAGTGCATCGATGAACCTATCGTGACGTTTAAACCGGTTTCGGGTGGCAGCATCTCATCGGCTTACCGACTGGAAACCAGGTCGAAGACCTATTTCCTGAAGGTAAACCGGGAGCCGACCGCGCTAACCATGTTTCAAGCGGAACAAGCGGGATTGGAAGCTATTGAAAAAACCAAAACCATCGCCGTGCCGCATGTGCATCTGATTGGTTCACTCGGCAGCCAGGATTTCTTGTTGATGGAGCACGTGGAGAGTAAGCGCCCTGACGGGTCGGACTACCAACGACTGGGCATGCAGCTGGGCCGACTGCACCAAACCGCGGGCGAGCAGTTCGGTTTCACGGGCGATAACTTTATCGGCAGCCTGCCTCAAAGCAACCGAAACCACGCTGACTGGCCGGAATTCTATTGGCGGGAAAGAATCCTGCCTCAGCTCGAGATGGCACGACGAAAAGGGCTACTTCCTGAAAAAGCGATTCCAACCGAAAGGAAGGCGGTCAACCTCTTCACCCAAGTTTTCGGCGAGGTGAAACCGGTGCTGCTACACGGCGACCTCTGGGGTGGCAACTACCTGATCGCGAGCGACGGCACGCCCTACCTGATTGATCCCGCCACCTATTACGGTCACTCGATGGTAGATGTCGCGATGAGCCACCTTTTCGGTGGCTTCGGCACTCTCTTTTACGAAGCATACCACGAACAGATACCACGAACTGACAACCACGATGTCCAAATCGACCTGTACCAACTCTACTTCCTGCTGGTCCATCTGAACCTTTTCGGTAGCGGGTACTACGCCTCGGTCGCGTCTATCTTGAAGCGCTATTTTTAAATAAAAGATACCACGTTCGTCACCGGGAAAGAAAATCTCGGTAAATTTGGGTATTTGTACCAATTGTCGTTAATTTGTACTTGGGTGGCGGTCAGTTAAATAACCATGAAAAATCTGATATAGTTATTGGTATTACAGAAAGAAAATATTTTCGATATGATTTTTTGAAAAGCAAGGAGCGAGTATAACGTTACAATGAATTTAAAACTATGAAACATCTAATAGCAACGGTATTATTGAGTATAATATTAATACCCAGTTTGTTCTCACAAAACCATTCAAGTGCAGCGCTGACCATAGATTTTGAGTCACGCCCTCACGAATATAGTGAGATGATTTTCGGATATTTTATTGAGCATTTTCATCGTCAAATTTATGGTGGAATTTATGAACCTGGTTCAAAATTATCCGATGAGCAAGGGTTTAGAAAAGACGTGGTTGATGCACTTCGTGAATTAAAGGTTCCCGTGGTTCGTTATCCAGGAGGTTGCTTTGTGTCGACTTACCACTGGAAAAAAGGTGTGGGTGAAAACAGGATACCCGTCTACGATAAATCGTGGCACGTGGAAGATCCCAACACGTTTGGAACGGACGAGTATATCGCATGGTGTAAAAAAATAGGTGCAGAACCCTATATTTGTACCAATGCCGGAACAGGGACTCCTGAGGAGATGAGCGACTGGCTTGAATATTGCAACCTGAACGTTGGAGAGTATGGAAGAATGCGTATTGCCAATGGCTACCCCGAACCACATAAGGTGAAATATTGGAGCATTGGAAATGAAAACTACGGCTCTTGGGAACTGGGTGCGAAAACCGCGGATGAATGGAGTTATTTGGTGCGTGAATCCGCGAAATTAATGTTAAGCGTTGATCAGGATATCAAGCTTTTTGCAGCAGCACTGGCAGATGATAATTGGACCATCCCATTGTTAGAAAGAGCGGGACAATATTTAAGCTACGTTTCAATACATGGTTACTGGGATTTTATGGTAGAAAATAATACGCCATCTGACTACGTAACATGTATGCTTAAAACCACCATGCCTGAAAAACAGATTCTGCGAACCATTGATATATTAAAAAAAACAGGGTTCGATAAACAAATTAAAATCGCGTTTGACGAATGGAACCTGAAAAACTGGCACCACCCTGGCCATGGACAACACCGTAAAGGCCAGGATATAGAAGCCAGGGACGGTAACGATGATAACTCCCTTTACACCATGGCCGATGCGCTTTTTTCAGCCTGCTTTTTGAATGCCTGTTTACGCCACTCAAACTATGTTGAAATGGCCAATATGTCTCCGGTAGTGAATACAAGAGGTCCGCTGTTTGTACATCCCGAGGGGATTGTAAAGCGAACAACTTACCATGTTATGCAGATGTACGCGACAAAGCTTCAACCCAACATTTTGCCTGTCACTATTCAATCGGATGAGCTTAGCAAAGATGGGCAATCAGTTCCAATTGTTGACGCCATTGTAACATGTAGTGATGATAAAAAACAACTGGTCATTGCACTGGTAAATAAAGATCCTAAGGCGGAGGTAATTTGTGATTTAGGGATTAACGGTATTGATGGAAATATCACTGCAACTATGCTTTCTGGCGATTCTACGGAAGCTTTCAATGATATTGACAATCCGAACCGAGTAGTTCCACAAGAGCGGAAAATGATAATTAAGGGGGGAAAAGTTACTATTCCCGCACATTCACTGGTTTTCTTGCCAATATTGTTGTAGTGAAAGACTGAACACTTAGGTGTTGATAAAAAAGATTTTGATGTATATTTGTTCTTTGTATGTGAAACTTTAATATAATAAGCGTATGAAAAAGAGTGTTTTTTTAATTGTTTCAGTTGTCTTGCTTCGCGTGTTTGCGATTTCAGCGCAGTGGACGCCCCAGCAAACGGAATGGTATTACCCTGAACCTGAAAAAGTGACTCCCGGGGTGCAAGCGGGAGCTCCACCTTCTGATGCCATCGTGTTGTTTGATGGGAAGGACTTGTCTAAATGGGTGAACTCAAAGGGTCAAAAACCCGAGTGGACGGTGGCCGATGGAGTGCTTTCTGTGAAACCGGGTACAGGGGATATATTGACCAAAGAGCACTTTGGGGACTGCCAGTTGCATATTGAATTTCGATCACCCGCTCCGGAGAATCACCATGGGCAGAATCGGGGTAACAGCGGCATCTTGTTGATGAAGCAGTACGAGGTACAAGTGCTGGATGGGGATAATAACCACACCTACGTGAATGGTATGGTGGGAAGCATCTATAAGCAGTCGGCACCTTCGGTCAACGCGTACACCAAAAACGGGGAGTGGCAGGTGTACGACATCTACTGGAAGGCACCGAGGTTTGGCACTGGGGGGGAGTTGGAGTCACCAGCCATGATAACCGTGGTGCTAAATGGTATCGTTATACAGAACAACTTCATCCTGAAGGGACACACGCCTTACATTGGTTTACCGGAATATCAGCCGCACGGGCGACTTCCCTTGATGCTTCAAGATCACGGGACCGAGGTTTCATTTAGGAACATTTGGATTCGTAACTTGTGAAGACAGGCACATAATAACTGATTAATATCTTGACATTAACAAGACGTTCTTTTATAAAAACATCCGCCGCCCTGGCGGCGGGTTTGGCAGTACCCACTTACTTAAAGGCCGGTACGCTCTCCTCAAGTGACCGGGTGAACATGGCACTATGGGTGAAGCAGCCGGCTAACTTGCCGCTTACCATCTAGGCGTCCGGAGGTAACTACCTTTTTCCCGACTGGATGCATGAAACATTCGACACACAGTCCGTTTTGTATCGATTTGATGACTACCTGTTGTCATGGGAACATAACGCGGGTATCGAATCGGGTCCTTACGGGAAAAATCACGGTCTAGTATTCACGGGTGGCAATTGCCACCCGTGAACTGTCAACCACAGAACTTCCGGATTGGCGTCTTTTGGGTTCAAAATGTTTAAAAAAATATTGTTGATGAGGGCATTATTGACAAACTTATTGCTTGTCGTTTTCTTTTTATCGGTATTTGGACAAAAAGCGAAAAAATATGATGTCGCCGCGTTTGTTTATCCCGCGTATGCTGCGGATGACCCGCGTTTACGTCCTTTCTGGCCGCATGGTATAGGTGAATGGGAGACCGTTGCTACCATGCAACAACGGAACCCCGGGCATTACTGGAATCGCCAACCCCTTTGGGGGTATATCAATGAAGCCGACCCTAACGTGATGGCCATGGAGATTGATGTGGCCACGGAGCATGGGGTGAACGTGTTTATCTTCGACTGGTACTGGTACGATGGCCGCCCGTTCATGGAGACCACGCTCGACAACGGTTTCCTGAAAGCGAAAAACGTGGATAAGATGAAGTTTTACCTGATGTGGGCAAACCACGAGGTGGTGAACGTGTGGGATACCCGGCTGGCGGGCATAAACGAGCATAACGTGATCTGGACGGGTAAGGTGGACCGTCAGGAGTTTGAGAAAATTTGCAAGCGAAATATTGAGAAATATTTCAAACACCCGCGCTATTACACAATCGACGGTAAACCGGTCTTTATGATCTATGATATTCCAGAACTGATAGCGGGATTAGGAGGCATGGAGGAAACGATAGATGCCCTTGAATGGTTCGTGGAGGAAACCAAGAAAGCTGGTTTCCCTGGGTTAGACCTGCAATTAACCATGTGGGGGCAAAACGTGAACCACAGTGGGGTGGATGGCAGTAGAACCAGTGAGCCAGACCCGAGATTCGTGAAAAAACTGGGTTTCACCAGTGCCACGCACTATCAGTTTGTCCATTTCACGGACGTGAACCGAGATTATCTGCAGATCATGGAAGAGGTGAAAAAGGCGTGGGCAGATATCGATGCCACGTTCGATCTGGTATATTACCCCCATATCAGCGTGGGCTGGGACAATAGTCCCCGGACGGCAAGAAGTGCCGTGGTGAAAAACAATACCCCCGAAAACTTCGCGAAAGCGCTGAGGATGGCGAAGGAGTACGTGGATAGCCACCCCAGGCAAGCCCCGTTGATAACCATCAACAGTTGGAATGAGTGGACGGAAACAAGTTACTTGCAACCGTGTAACATCTTTGGCTACGGCTACCTGGAGGCGGTAAAGGAGGTTTTCTGCCCGGCGGGACAATAAAACTCTTAGGGAGGCAGCGAGCGTGAAGCCAGGATACCTGTTCCTACTTGAACCCTTGGCCATGCCTGAAAATAAATATAGCCGATTGTTTTGATAATTGGAATAAAATCATTACTTTTGCAAACTTTTTTGAACCTGAAAAGGGGAAAAAGGGTGACAATATAAACTTATTCAAACTGAGCAAAATGCCAAAGATCAAGACTAATTCCGGTGCCAAAAAGAGGTTCGCCCTTACCGGAACAGGAAAAATCAAGAGGAAACATGCTTACAAGAGTCACATTCTCACGAAAAAGACCAAGAAGCAGAAGAGGAATCTAACGCACACGGGCCTGGTTCACAAGGCCGACGAGAAGAATGTCAAGACCTTGTTGGGTCTGTGATGAAGTGAGTAACAGTTTCACGTAAACGATTTATTAACAGGATGTATATGCACCTAAGGGCTCCGCGTGACGGGGACGCTATCATTCAAAACAAGTAACATTATGCCAAGATCAGTCAATCATGTTGCATCGCGCAACCGCAGGAAAAAAATCCTGAAATTAACCAGAGGCTATTACGGTGCACGCAAGAACGTGTGGACGGTAGCCAAGAACACGTGGGAGAAAGGGTTGACCTACGCCTACCGTGACCGAAAAAAGAAAAAACGCAACTTCCGCTCGTTGTGGATACAGCGTATTAACGCTGCTGCCCGAGAGCATGGGATGTCCTACTCTCGCCTGATGGGTGCGCTGCATAAGAACAACATCGAAATTAACCGCAAGGTACTTGCCGACCTGGCGATGAACCATCCCGAAGCTTTTAAAGCGATCGTTGACAAGGTGAAGTAGCCGGGAAGAATGACAAAATAGTGAAAGAGGGAGGGGTTCTAACTAGGGCTTCTCCCTCTTTTTGGTCTTGTATGGATGTTGATGGATATGCGTAGCTGGGTGATAGTGCACCACCTTGGCACACATGGGAAGAAAAAAGAGAATGTAATAAATGAATGATATGAGGAAAAAATGGTTGTTTACGCTAGCTTGCCCACTCGTGGGTTTGCTTTTGACGGGAATGCTTGTCGGTTGTAACCCGAAAGGTAAGGAGGCATCGGGTGAGGTGATCTACACGAACCCGCTGCCGGTGGCTTTTGGTGACCCGTTTATCCTGTCAGCATCAGATGGGTATTATTATATGTACGGTACGGGCGGAGTGGAAAAGGGGTTCGGGGCATATCGCTCCGATAACTTGGTCGATTGGGAGTTCGTGGGACAGGTCTATTCGGGAAATCAACCGAGATCGTGGACAGTAAAGAACTACTGGGCACCGGAAGTGTACGAGGTTGATGGAAAGTATTTGATGTTTTTTAGTGCCGACTGGAAGGTGAACCCTACTGATGAACTGGAGAACTTTAGGATCGGGGTGGCGGTGGCTGATGAGCCAACGGGACCTTTCATTGAGGTATCGGATGAGCCGCTGTTTGACCCGGGTTACCCGATTATCGATGCGAATATCCTGCGCCACGAGGGGAGGACTTATCTCTATTATTCCCGTTGCTGCTACAAGCACCCGGTGGAGAGCGAGGTGGCCGGGTGGGCAAGGGCGCAGGGCCTTTTCGAGGAGATCGAGGAGAGCTGGGTGTATGGTGTTGAAATATCAAACGACTTCACGACGGTAATCGGCGAGCCGATGTTGCTTTTGCAGCCACCTTCCACCATGGATGACCCGCAGACGGAGTGGGAGAGCCGGTCGGTAACGAGTGGTGAGGTGAACCGACGTTGGACAGAGGGATCGTTTGCCTTTGAACATAACGGTACGATCTACATGATGTATTCGGCAAACTATTTTGGGGGACAGAATTACGCGGTGGGGTATGCCACGGCCGATCACCCGCTGGGGCCGTTTACCAAGGCGGATAATAATCCAGTGTTGCAGAAGAACATCGAGCAAGGGGGTGAGGTGACCGGTACAGGGCATAATATGGTGTTTTGGTCGAGTGACAGTACCAAGATGTACTGCGTGTACCACGGGCGGACCGAGAAGACGGGCAATGAGCGGGTAGTCTTTATCGACGAGATGAAGATCGATGAGAACGGGGTGCTCACGGTCGATGGCCCATCTACCACGCCAAAAGCTTTATAACTGGTGAGATTGTTTTGACTGGGGTGTATACGAGCTGTTGGGTTGCAAAAGACAACCCCACCCTTAATTCCAACGGTATTGCTCATTGCTCATTGCTCATTGCTAATTGCTAATTGATAAGTATGGGTGTGAATACTATAAAAGAACGAGAACATGTGGAACGTGTAATTAGGGAGTGTACCCTCTGTAACGTAGGGATGGTGGATGAGGAGGGTGTTCCGTACGTGATCCCAATGAATTTCGGGTATGAGGAGGGGGTAATCTACTTACACTCTGCGCAGGAGGGGCGTTCTATCACTATCCTCGAGAAGAATCCGCTGGTTTGTATAACCTTTTCTACCTTTACCGCGTTGTCGTGGCAACACGAGGAGGTGGCGTGTAGCTACCGACTGCAAGGTGAAAGCGTGATCTGTTACGGCAGGGTGTTGTTCGAGGAGGATCACGAGGAGAAGGTGCAGGCACTGAACCGGATCATGTATCACTACACGGGACGGGAGTTTAGCTATTCAGATCCCGCCGTGAAGAACGTGAAGGTGTGGAAGGTAGTGATCGAGGAGGCATCGGTGCGGGAGTTTGGGAAGCCGAGCAAGAACGCCTTGCGCTTTCGTTCGAGTCGTCCCATGTGATGGCGGAACATGGCTGCCAACTGTTTACGTTAAAAAATGAAGCATGATTACTAGCTTGCAAAACCCGTTCATCAAGAACGTGGTAAAACTGTCGAAGGCCAGGGAGCGCATGGAGCAGCAACGCTTCGTTATTGAAGGGGCCAGGGAGCTCTCGCTGGCTCTGGAAGGGGGCTATGAGATCGTGGAGCTGTACGTTTGCAGGGAGCTATTCGCCACTACCCGCTACCCGGGGGTGTTGACCACGATTCCTGAGAAGGTTGTCGTTGAGGTATCCCGTGAGGTGTTTCGGAAGATGGTGTACCGGGAAAGCTCGGACGGCGTGGTGGCGCTGGCCAAGCCTAAGGAACATAAGTTGGGCGACCTGAGGTTGGGTTCAAACCCGTTTGTGATTATCCTGGAGGCGGTGGAGAAGCCGGGTAACCTGGGGGCGGTGCTGAGGACGGCCGATGCCGCCGGGGTGGACGCGGTGGTGGTGTGCGACCCGAGGACGGATCTTTACAACCCAAACGTGGTGCGTTCGAGCGTGGGGACGCTCTTCACCGTGCAGACCGCTCGATGCACGTCGGTAGAGGCGCTGGAGTGGCTCCGAGAGAACGGTATTGCCTCATACGCGGCCGAGCTGCAAGCAGCCGAGTGGTACCAAGATGTTGATTTCACCGGTCCCTCCGCTATCGTGATGGGTACGGAGGCGGAAGGGTTGACCGACTTTTGGGTCGACAATTCGACGAAGCGCATTAAGATTCCCATGCGGGGGAAGATCGATTCACTGAACGTGTCGGTCTCCACGGCCGTGCTCACCTTCGAAGCGATGCGGCAGAGGGGGTATTAACTCAATTTTCGCAAGTTACATTTCTGCTGTTATTTGCTTTCAAGACGAAGGCCTTGGCTCGTTTTACGGGGACACATCCTGCGAAGTTCGCGTTAAAAAAGAAAAGCTGTTTGAGCGACTTTAGTCGTGAGTTTTTTTCTTATAGTGAACAAGCAGCAGATGGGTCGCAAAACGAGCGTCAGTCAAGCTTGAAAGCAAACGATAAACGCAAATGCGGCAGAGGGGGTATTAATACCCGTATCCCCACGTTTTCCCTTTCTCGATCGCGGGAACTCCCTTAGTCATCCATGTCGGCGCAGGTTCCCCCTTCAGGTAGTGGTCGAAGAACTGCTGCAGCCGGATAGAGAGGTCCTTGCTGTTGCGGCGATGCAGGAGGTTATGCTCCTCGTTGTTGTACTGTAACATCCACACCGGCTTGCCTAGACGGCGCATGGTCATGAACAACTCGATCCCCTGGTACCAGGGTACCGCTCCATCGTTGTCGTTGTGCATGATGAGCAGGGGGGTATTTATCTTGTCGGCGAAGAAGACCGGCGAGTTCCGCAGGTAGACCTCCAGCGAATCGCTCATGGTGTAGCCTAAGCGGGATTGTGTCTGCTCGTACTGGTACTGGCGACTTCTCCCGGATCCCCACCGGATACCCCCGTAGGCGCTGGTCATGTTTGAAACGGGTGCACCTGCACCAGCGGCCTTGAACATATCGGTTCGTGTGATTAGGTAGGCCACCTGGTATCCACCCCAACTCTGCCCCTGGATCGCCATGTTTTCCCTATCCACCCAATCGTTCTTGGCGAGGGCTTCTGCCCCGGAGACAATCGCGTTGTAGGCATCTTCACCTGGTTGCCCCACCGTGTAGTGGATATCTGGTGTGAAGACAAGGTACCCGCGACTCACGAAAAACGGGATGTTGACGGTAGATCGACTTGGTGCCGGGGTGAAGTAGCGGTAAAGCTCGTCGGAATGTTGTTCGTAGAAATAGATCATGACCGGGTACTTTTCCGTGGGATCAAAATCTTCCGGCTTGTAGAGGATACCTTCGAGTGGCACGCCGGCATAGGAGATCCACGAGAAGAGCTCTGCTGTACCCCAGTTGTATTGCTCCATCTGCGGGTTGATATCGGTGAGCCTTCTGGAGGTTTTCCACAAGTCGCTCGTCACATGTAGGTCGGGCGATGTGTTGAAGTTGCTCTTCTGGTAGACCAGCAGGTCGCTCTCCTTGGCTTTCATCAGGCCAGAGTAGGTAAATCCTTCCATCTTCCTCTTTTGCAAGGGGTTTCGCCCCGACTGCTTGAGGGTATAGTAACCCCACTCTTTGCTCTTGTTGTTGAACGCTGAAAGCAGGAGGAGGTCGCCCTTTTCGATAAACCGTTTATCGGGATCGGTCTGGACGTACCGGAAGGTGATGGAGTCAGAGCGGCCCGTGTGGGCGGTGATATTCTCGGCCCCCTTCACCCCTTTTGGATACACCCTCCATAGGTCGAACGCGTCGTAGATAAGGATGTATTCGTCGTTCTCGCCCCAGGCGGCTACCCCGTACGCGCCGGGGGCAGCAGGCACATCATTCTTTTCGTTCCAGAAGTTAACGGGAATCTCTCCGGTAAGGCTTCTGATAGAGCGGGAGACGATATCGTACACGAACCACTCCAGCTTATGGCTATCCCACCAGTAGAGGTAGGTGCCCCTAGGTGATAACATTGGTCTCGCAAAGAGTGGCTTAGCGACCTCGTGTAGGCTGTTCGTCTCCAGGTCCATTACCCATACGTCGTACTTTGCCAAAAGGTCCCACGTGCTCTCTATCAGGTAGGGGAGGTTGGAACTAAGTAGGGCGTAACGGCCGTTCCCCTCGTCTGAAATAGCCGCGTTGGGCATCGTCTCGTTGGCGATGGCGGTAAAGTGGTTCGGGCGATCCGGGCGGACGATGCCGATGTAGGTGCGGCGCTCTTCACCTCTTAGCTCCTTCAGTTGTTGGGGCTGAATCAACGGATCCATCCAGTGCCAGATGTCAAGCTTCGCCATCTCGAAGTCAACAATCGTGGTGTCTTTAGGTGGCTGCTTGGGGGCCGCCCCGATAAGTATTCGCTCGCCGTTCTTGCTGAACGAGGGGGAGGCATACTCGTTAAAGATCCATCCCTCGGGCAAGCCTAATGCAGAACGATCGGCCAATACGCGGGCGGAATCGCTCTCCACGCTATAGTAACGCAGGTCGTACTCCTTCTGCTCCACCTTGGAGGTGTCGCCCGTGGCAAGGTAGGTGAGCTGCCCGCCGGGCTCATCGAACACGAGCGACCTGTACTCTTTCTGGTCGCTCGAAATGGTTTTACGCGTATTGTTCACCAGATCGAAAAACTCCACCCGGCGTACATCGATGCTATCTTTATCGTCCGGTTGGATGATGACCGCGAAGGCATTACCCCACCGGTTGAAAACATGTTCTTTCACGTTGTACAGTGTGTCCTCATGCTGACTCACCAGGTCACGCAGGATGACCGCCTTCTTTTCCTTGCTCTCTTTTTGGGCGGTATCTTTTGGCAGGGTGAGGGAGTAGGCGACGTGGTGGCCCATCTCTCTCGCGGTCCTGTAGGAGGTGATGTCGGGGATTTTGTGGACGGCAAATGAACGGTTATCCACGATCAGCAGCGAGTCCTTGGGTGCCTCCTCCTTTTTCTTCTTATCGATGCGGGCCTGCCGCCGCTCAGCCAACGGGGCTTTTAACAAGCCTACCACCCACTGCCCATCCCTGGAGAGGGTGTAACGGGTGACCCGATCAAAGGTAGCGTTAGGGGTGACCGTGGTAGCTCGTTTGTTCTCTAACCGTTGGATGAGAAGGGCGGTATCGCCCTCTTGCGGGGCAATAAGGGTGGCCACCACGTTGCCATCGTTGCTGATAGCAGTACTCTGGAGACTTTTCCAACCGTCATACACGGAGTGATCCAACGGTTTTTTCTGGGAGAAAACGAAGGTAGTTGAAAGTAAGATGCCGATGATTAGGCATATCGGGTTGCGCATGCTGAATGGATTTGATGAAACTTAACCCCTCTTTTTGGGTTTGATATTGAGATGTACAGGTTTGATCATGTTCTCCGGTGCCAAGATGGTGTCGAGATCTTCTTTCGATAAGATATCGTGCTCCAGGATCAGCTCGTATACACCCCGACCGGTTTGCATCGCCTCCTTGGCGATAAGGGTGGAGTTCTTATAGCCGATAATGGGATTCAGGGCAGTAACGATACCGATGCTGTTGTGGACGTATTTCTTACATACCTCCTCGTTGGCCGTGATACCATCGATGCAGCGTACGCGCAGGGTATCGAACCCGTTCATCAGTAGCTCGGCCGACTCAAAGCAACATTGTGCCATAACTGGTTCCATAGCGTTTAACTCAAGTTGCGATGCTTCACCGCTCATGGTTACGCATACATCATTACCGGTTACTTTGTAGGCGATTTGGTTCATCACCTCTGGAATCACGGGGTTGACCTTCCCCGGCATGATAGACGAGCCCGGCTGCATGGGGGGGAGATTGATCTCGTTGAACCCGCAGCGGGGTCCCGAGGAGAGTAGGCGAAGGTCGTTGCAGATGATGTTCATCTTGGCGGCCACACGTTTCATGGCGGAGGAGTAGCCGATCATGGCGGAGGTGTCGGAGGTTGCAGCCACAAGGTCGGGCGACAACTTGAATTCAAAGCCGGTTACCTTGGAGAGAGCAGCAACGCACTTTTCGGCGTAACCGGGTACGGAGCATATCCCTGTCCCAATGGCGGTAGCCCCCATGTTGACCGTTAGGAGTTCTTTAGCGGCGAACTCAAGGTTGGCTACCTCATCATTCAAGATACTGGCGAAACCGCCGAACGTTTGGCCCAATGTCATAGGTACCGCGTCTTGCATTTGGGTGCGACCCATCTTGATGACCGAAGCGAACTCTTCCGACTTCTTCTGAAAAGAGATGATTAGTTCCTTGAAATGTTTTAGCAGCTCTAGGTGGGTATAGTAAAGACCAATCCGAATAGCGGTAGGATACGCGTCGTTGGTCGACTGCGAAAGGTTCACGTGGTCGTTGGGCGAGCAGTGTTCGTATGCTCCCCGTGGGTAGCCCATGATCTCCAGTGCCCGGTTGGCAATCACCTCGTTGGCATTCATGTTGGTGCTGGTACCCGCGCCCCCTTGGATCATATCCACCGGGAACTCCCTGTCGTGTTTTCCCTCGATCACTTCGTCGCAAGCATTGAGGATGGCACCAGCCAGTGGGTCGGGCAGCAGTCCCAGCTCGTGGTTTGCGATGGCTGCCGCCTTCTTCGTGATGCCAAGCCCCTTGATAAACAGCGGGTAATCGTGAAGTTTAAAATGGCTAATGGGAAAGTTGTTGATGCCACGCAAGGTTTGAATTCCGTATAAGGCATCGTTGGGTACCTCCATGGGACCAATCAGGTCGCTCTCTGTCCGGGTACGTTGAAAATCTTGTTTCATATCGTTACATGTAAAATTTGCCCAAAAGTACATGAAAAAACCGCTTTTTACAAACGCGAGGGAAAAAATAAACTTGTCTACGCGATCAGGATAAGAAATATGAACGATTTCCCTGTTCTTTACCGGACAAAATAGAGTGTTCATCATTTTTTTGTTATTTTTGTTTCACGATAAAATTTGTGTGAATGGATGTTCTATTGCTATTAAGAAGGAGAAGCGTTTTCGTGTCGGTTAGCGTGCTGTTGTTTTGGCTGTGTGTTATAACGAGTCATGCGCGGTCACTCCCTTTCTCCACCGACTCCATCCCTGTGGTGGATGAAGAAGTTACGTTCACGTACCGTTTTGAGGCGGACATTGATAAGAAAGAGTATCTTACCCGCACCTACTTCTTCATTGATCGCGAGTTGGATCCTTACAAGGGAGCTTTCTTAAAGCATGCGGAGGATACCGTCGTTTGCCGAGTTACTGACTACCTGGATATTGAATCCAGCATGCTTTACCTGTTTGGTGTGTATATGACCTACGATTTGGTGTTCGTGTACCGAGACGCCTCCTGTGATCTCTCCATTAACAATATCCAGTTTATGGAGAAGGGCTATTATGAAAGGCAGCAAGAGTCCCCCCGCAACCTCAATTTAACGATGTTCACCGGGAAAGATATCCTGGTTGACAAAAGGTATACGCAGCTGTTCAAGCGGGGTGCTTCCGATAAAATTGCTGCAGCCGCGGTCGCACGACTCAATGATGTGGTCGTCAAGCTAGAGGCCTATTTTTCCAACTAATGCCCGTGAGCTTCAATTTGGTTTTATGCACGCCGATTGGTTTTTTTTCCCCCTAAAGTTTACACGTTTCAAGGACTTTCTCGTGAGCGACTGCTAAGGCTCAATCTCCTCGAAAGACCATGGCGGTGTCTCGATACGTGCTTTCGTCGGCGCGATAGCACCGACCACACCGATACCGTTCTGCACGTTGCTATAGGTGAGTTCAGGCTCGGAGATGGTTTGAATTGACTCTCTATCGCTGTCGGGATCGTCATTCCTCCTCTTGTAATAGGGGTATAGCTCGGGTGATACGGCCGTGAAAAGCACCTCTATGGGGGGATTGAGAAACAGTTCCTTTTTAACGGGTAAGCCCCACCCTCGCTCCTCGTACGTGATGTGGTAGTAGTAAAAATCGGTCACGGAGAAGTCGAGGGTGTAGCGGTTATCCCGGAACCGCTTGTTCGAGAAAAGCGCCGAGTCGTATTGCCTCACTCCCTTTAGTTCTGCCCCCTCCGTGATAACATCTTCCACTAGGCTGTGGCGATGGCTCTCCTCGAATATCGGGTCGTCGTCCGTGTATATGTAAAGGTAGCGGGTGGGTAGGTTGGGGTGCTCCTCGATCTCCTCGGTCATAATCCTCGCTTGAAGCAGGAAGTGCTGGTTGAGATTGGGGGCGCTGCCAGATACCTCCATTTTAATCCGCATATTTTGAAACACCTTTCCCTCGGTGGGCGAGGTGGGTGGATTATTTTTGATGATCGACCTCTCGGTGATGAAGGTGGCGGTGTCCACGCTATGGATAACCGGCGGGACGGGAACGGTGGTCTCTGCCCAGGCGGTGGGGTACCCCGCCGCGGATGCTTCCACCCGTACCCGGTCGCCCACCTTGGGGTAAACCGTCGAGCGGTACACGCTTGCCAGCGAGGTGGTGTCTACCCTTACCTTTTGCAACTTCTCCACCTCCACGTTATTGACGAACAGGGTGAGCGAGGCTCCCTCCATCAGGTTCCGGTTGGGGGTGGTGTCGGTGTAGAGGAAGCTCTTGCTTACCTTGATCTCGATCAGGGAATCGGGCGAGAGGATCCCGTTCATCACGATCTTGGGTACGTACTTTTCCGTGTCGAGCGTGATCACCTTCTCGCATGCGGCGGTCAACAGGAGGAATGCCAGTAACAGAAGGGGGTACTTGTTATATTTTGATTGTATCATCGTGTTGAAATTTTAATCGTTGTTTATCAGTTTTTGTTGTTCAAGCGTTATTGATCAATTGCCGTTGTTTAATCGCCATTCATTGTTTATCGCTAGTTATGGTTGTTTGTCGTTGTTTAATCGTCGTTTCATCGTTCATCGTCAACTATCACTGTTTGTCGTTATTTAATCATTGTTTCGCCATTGATCATCAGCCGTTACTATTTGTCGCTTCCCGTTAATTCAAAACTTGATCGTGTATGAAAACGAGGGGACGATGGGGAGCAGCGCGAAGCTCTGGTAAACCGGGTAGCTCTTCCGTGGTTGACCGTCTTCCGTGGCCGGGTTCGGGATGGACTTCTCTCCGGGCAGTATCATGAACGAGTTGTGGTGCGCGTAGAGGTTGTAGACGCTGAAATTCCAGATAGCCGTCCGCCCGTTTTTTTTATGGCGGTAGTAGTTGAAACTGAGGTCGAGCCGCTGGTAATTGGGCATCTTGTAGTTGTTGCGCTGGTGGAAGTAGTGCCGCTTGTTCCCGTCCATATCGGTATACTCTTCCAGCGGGAGGGTAGTCCAGTTACCGGTAGCGTAGACCCACGACAAGCTGAGGTCGAACTTCTGGTTGAACGTGTGCATCAGTACGGTGTTGATCTTGTGGCGGTTGTCGAACTTCGCCGGGTAGGTTCTCCCCCGGTTAATCTCCCCGTTCGGGAAACGGCGGTTTGCCCACGAGAGGGTGTAGCCCACCCATCCCGAGGTGTTACCCAGGCTCTTTTTGGCCATCAGCTCTAAACCGTAGGAGGTGCCGATTCCCTGCGCGATGCGCTCTTCCCACTCGGCGTTACCGGCGAGGATACTGGCACCGTCTTTGTACTCTACTTGGTTAACCGATCGTTTGTAGTAGGCCTCCGCCGAAAGGTCGAACCCGCGGTATTTGCCATAGGCACCCACCGAGAACTGGTCGGACGAGAGCGGCTTCACGTTCTTGGTAATCGGTACCCACAGGTCGTCGGGAGAGTTGAGGTAGCTGCTCTGCAGCAGGTGCACGTACTGGTTCATCTTGCTGTAGGAGGCTTTCAGCGCGAACTCATTTGACCATAGGTAGCGGGCCGATAGGCGGGGTTGCGCGCTCAAGTAAGATTTCCCCTGGACGAAGAAACCGGACAGGTGCACGCCCACGTTGGCCTTGAAGCGACGGCCAAGCTGCATATCATCTTCGGCGTAAAGTGACACCTCCTGTACCTTTATACGGCTATCCGCACCGGTGATGGTGTCGCTTCGGCTTTGGCCTCCATCTTCCACCTTCCTGAAAACCCGGCTCTCTTCGGGGCGGAAGTGATGGTGTAGGAATGCCGTTCCAAAGCGGATCAGGTGGTTGCTGTCGAGCATGTAATCAAAATCCACGCGGTACCCCATGTCCCGGATACCGGAGCGGTATGTCGGTTTGTACAGCTCGTACGTCGGGCGGTTGGGCATTTCCCCCGTCTCGCTGTTTCCTAACGGGTAACACGCCTCGTCCTCGTTCGATAAGACAATACCGGACTGGTAACGGCTGTACACCAGGGTGGCGTTCGTGAAGAGCTTGTTGTGGATGGCGTACGCCCAGGTTAACGAGGCCATCCGCGTACCCCATCCCACGTTCAGGCGTATCGTTTCGATACCGTTGTCGATGCCGAAGGTGGTAGGTTTACCATTGTCATATAGCACCCATCCGTATCGCTGTTCGTTGTCGAAGAGCAACTTGTCTTTCCCGTCGTACAGGCTCAGGTAGAATCGGCTCCGATCGGACACCTTATGCTGGACTTTCGCGTTGAAGTCGTAAAAATAGTAGGCGAGGCCCAGTTTCTGATACATAGCGGGGTCTTCCTTTTTACTTTTCCGGTTCATGAAATGCATGGTGGAGCGAGTGATCAAGTCGAGGTAGGTACGCCGAAGCGAGATGGAGTAAGAGGTCTTGTCCTTGATGATAGGCCCTTGGAGGTTCAGCCGGGAAGAGATCAGCCCGATGGAGCCCGTGCCGCTGAACTTCTTCATATCGCCGTCGTTCATCCGCACGTCCATCACCGAGGAGAGGCGCCCCCCGTACCGTGCCGGGAAGCTCCCCTTGTAGAACTCCATCGTCTTCACCGCCTCCGGGTTGAACGTGGAGAAGAGGCCCAGCAGGTGGTGGATGTGGTACAGCGGGTTCCCGTCGACGAGGTATAGGTTCTCGTCCGCGTTACCTCCCCGCACGTATAGTCCTGCCATCCCGTCGGTACCCACGGCCACGCCCGGCATCTGCTGGAGCACTTTGACCACGTCGTTCTCGCTCATGAACGAGGGGACGGACTTCAGCGTGGAGGTGTTCAGGCTTATCTTACCTGTCTCCACGTTTTGCAGTAGGTCATTCAGGTCACCCTCCACCACCAGCTCTTGCAGCCGGGGGGAGGGGAACAGGAAAAAATGGACCACCGTGTCGTTTGCCGCGTTAAAAGCGTGAACCTCGGCGGTATACCCCACGTAGCTGGGGCGCAGCGCGACCTCACCCGCGGGAAGGGTAAGGCTGTAGAAGCCGAAGTTGTTGCTGGCCGTTCCTCGCCCCGATAGTTGGTCATACACGTTCGCGGCGATTAGCGACTCGTGCGACTCCCGGTCGTAGATGAACCCGCTGATGGTGATCGGTTTCGGTCGTTTTTTCAGGATGATATACTGCTCTTGAACCACCGGGAGTACTTCGGTATCATCGAAAATCAGCTTCAGCACGTTGGCCACCGTTTGGTTCGTGACCTTGAGGGTAACCGGTGGGAACTGGTTTAGCAGCGCCGGGCTGTAGGAGAAGGTGTATCCCGTCTGTTGTTCGATAAGGCGAAGAACCTCCGTCACCGGCCGTTTCTCCACGCTGAGTGTCACTTTCTCCTCCATTTTTTTCTTGCCGGGCTGTTCTTTCACGTCAAGCTTTTCTTCCGCGTTCATTTTCCCTTGCTCGCTGAACGACGGCTTTTCTTCCGCGTTCAGGACTTTTTTGACCGACTCGTTCACCGCGCTTTTTTCCTCCCCGTGAAGAGACGGGCTCAGCAGGGTCAGCCCGGTGATAACCAATAGTAATAGGGTGTAGCGTTTCATACGATTATTCCATTCTTTTAATTCATTTACCCGTATGACGCGAAACAGGGAGAAATCCCTCAACCTGTTGATTTTTTTTCTTGCCGGGGATTTTTTCAAGGAGCCGGGTTGATGTTCGTGTCGAGCGTGATGTTGATGATCTGGATAATATCGGCGAGGCTCTGGTTGGTGAACGACGAGCTGAAGGGGATGTCTGCCTCCTCTTCCGGCAGCTCGAGCGATGTATCGTGGTAAAGCGATAGGATCCGCACGACCTCTTCCAGCCTGACGTTATCGAAGGAAAGCTTGCCCGTCTGCCCATTGATTTCCATCCGGCTGTCGGGAGCGATGACTTCTATGGTCTTGGTATCGGCACGGTAGTGTACTGCCATGCCCGCTTCGCACAAGAGTGGGATTACCGGGTCGTCGGGCGTGAATCGTACCCTTCCCGACGCCACGTCAAGGCGGGTCTCCTTATCGTCGGCATTCACGGTAAATTCCGTGCCGAGTACCTCTACGCGTGCTGTCGGCGTGGTGACGATGAATGGCTTGGATGAATCGTGGGTGACAGCGAACGCGATCTCGCCGCGCATCGATACCTGTCGGTCGTTCTTGCCGAAATGCTTCCCGTACGTTAATTCTGCCCCTTGTTGCATAAGGATCCCTGTTTGGTCGGGGAGGGAGAATGCTGCCCGTTCGTTCTTGGCCATCAGTCTCTCCGTTCTGTCGCCCGTAACGTAGAGTATCCCGGCGACAAGGAGGAGGGCAACGGCAGCCGCGGCGGCTGCCCGCCAGTAGGTGGGCAGCGAACGGCGCTTGGCTGGTTTTCCCAGCCGCTTTTGCATATCGACCCACGCCTTTTGGCTATCAAACCGGTTGGGTTGGTAGTGGCGGGCGACGAAACGCACGTGCGCTTCCGTTGTATGGTGGTTGGTTGGTTGCATACGTTCGAGGTTCTACTAGTAAGATGCAAAAAAGTGAAAATCCCTCACGCGAAGAAGAACAAAAACGCGTTCATATCTTTCGAGCGTAGCGACCGCATGGCACGGAAGACGTGGTTTTCGATGGTTTTCATGGTTAACCCCGTCTCCTTGGCGATCTCCTTGTAGCTCATCCCATCGCGTTTGGCCATTAAAAAAACCTCCCGCCGGCGCTCGGGCAGCTCATCGATCATCTTCCAGATGCGTGCTTCCATCTCGGCGCGCTCTACCTGCTCCTCTTCCGATAGGAGTGCTTCGGATGGGAGCTGATCGAGGGGCGTGGTGGGTTTCGCGTCGCGGAGGCGGGTGAGGCAGTTGTTGCGAACGGCGGTGTAGAGGTACGCTTTGACCGACTTGATGGACTCCAGTTGTTCCCGCTTGTCCCACAGGCTCGCGAACGTATCTTGCACCACGTCCTCCGCCTCCTCCACGTTACCCATGAAGTGCAGGGCGTGGAGGCAAAGCGGACGGTAGTGCGCGTGGAAATAGTCCGAGAACTGTTTTTCTAGCCGAGTCATCGTGACTGAAAAGTGTGAACACTACTTGACCTCGATGGTTCTTTTCTCTTCGCTGCTTTGGAACGCGAGTTCAATGATGCGTATCACTTCGCGGGCCTCTTCAGGCTTCACCGCGAGTTCTGCTTTCCCGTGGATGGCATCGCGGAGGTTGATGAAGTACTCCCGATAATCGCCATGTTCACTCTCTATCTTCCCCTGGATCTTTACCCCGTTATACTCCACGTTGAGGGTTCCCCAAATCTCTTTTGGCTCGCGGCCCCACTCTTTTCCGATGGGCTTGGCACCGCCATCGAGCGTGGCTTCCTGCACGTCAAGCCCGTACTTCACGAACGACCCGTTTCTCCCGTGCAGCAGGTAGGTGGGGCCCGGTATGTGGCAGATCATGCCCGATTTCAGGGTCGCGGTGAATGTCGGGTAATGCAGGCGGACGTCGAAGTGGTCGTCCATCTGTGCCCATGGGCGTTGAGAGTTGATCTCCGCGGTGACAGCCGTCGGCATACCGAAGAACCAGAGCGCCTGGTCGATCAGGTGCGATCCCAGGTCGTAGAAAATACCCGAACCGGGTAGTGCTTCCTCGCGCCATGCACCACGGGGGCGAGGATCGAGGCGGAACCGATCGAAATGGGTCTCGTAGTCGACGATCTCTCCCAGTAGCCCGCTGTCGAGCAGTCTCTTGACTGTTTTGGTGTCGCTCGTGAAGCGGCGGTTATGGTAGACGGTAAGGATTTTTTCCTGTTTTTTCGCGATGTCGATCAGCTCATCGGCTTCCGCCACGTCAATGGTGAACGGCTTTTCGACCACCGCGTGCTTCCCCGCGAGGAGCGCCTCTTTTGCCCAGCGGAAATGGTCGGTGTTGGGCGAGGTGACCAGCACCAGGTCGATGTTGGGATCCTCGATGATCTCCTTGCCACCGGGTACGATCTCGGTGGTGGGGTACCGCTCTTTGGCTAACGCCATCCGCTCGGGATTCGCGGTGCTTATCTTGGTGAGTTCGTATCCTTCGACCACGTCGATGAAGGGGGCATGAAAAACGCGGCCGGAGAGCCCGTAGCCGATGATGCCTGTGCGAATGTTGGATATCATAGTAAATAGTTTTTAATGTGACTGTTTCAGTCTCGAAGATACTGATTTTTTCTCATTAAAAGAAACCCGATCAGCTTGTTCATGGCAATTGCGCGGTGGCTGACACGGTTCTTGACCGATGTCTCCATCTCGGCAAACGTGAGGTCGTGCCCTTCCGGTACGAAGATCGGATCATACCCGAACCCCTTGTTGCCTCGCTTTTCACGGGTGATCTGCCCCCTGATGATCCCCTCGAAGAGATGTTCTTCGTCGTTTACCACCAGGGCGATCACGGTGCGGAATTGTGCCGATCGGTCGTCAATCCCCTGCAACACCGAGAGCATCTTTTGCATGTTCGCCTCCGGGTTGCACGATGGGCCGGCGTAACGGGCGGAGTAGATGCCGGGCACGCCGTTCAGCGCGTCCACTTCCAGGCCGGTATCATCGGCGAAGCAGTCGTACCCGTACCGCTCTTTTACCTGCCTCGCTTTTATGAGCGCGTTCTCTTCGAGGGTACTGCCCGTCTCATCAATCTCTTCGTGACAACCGATATCGGTGAGTCCCAGCACCTTCACCTCTCCACTGGTAATTTCCCGTATTTCGGCAAGCTTGTTCGCGTTGTGGGTCGCGAAAACAATTGGCTTGATCTTGTTGTCGTTCATATGTTTGGTAATGTATCGTTTTTTACTTTTTTGGGTCGTTGTTTGTCGCTCAGCTTTCACCTTTACCGCGATTTGATTGTTCGCTTCCTCTCTTTCTCCCGCTGCTTGAGTTGCTTCTCTCGCTCTTTTTGACGCTTTTTCAGCTCTTTCTGTTGTTGTTGAAGGCGCTTTTTTCGTTCCCGCTCCTTCTCTTTTAGCAGTCGCGCGCGGCTTTTTTGGTTGGTTGAGCTACCAGTTTGGCTGAGCGCTTCCGCCTCTTTCTGCTGAAGGCGCAGCTTCAACTCCTCGGGCGAAACGGGGGTCTGCCGGCTGTTTGCTTCACTTGGAACGGCATGTTCCACGGCTTCCTGGGTGTTCTCTTTCACAGCCCCCGGAGCAACCTCCTCTACCGTTTTTGGTGCAACTTCCTCCATGACTTTGGGTTCGACAGCGAGTTTTTCTGCCTCCGGCGTGGAATCAGTGCGTTCTGCCCGTTCCGGTTCGCTGTCACGCATCGTTGTCCCCGGAGCGATGCTCGTTTCCGCCTTCAAAGGTACCTCCTTTTCCTCATTCGACGACCCTTTTCCCGGGGAAATGAGACGACTCTCCACGTGGAGCAGGTAGTCGTCTAATGATGCGCCCCGTTGAAGGAGACTCAAGTTGCTTTCTGATACCGGTATGGCCTGTATCTTTTCCGGGCGATTCATCAGGAGCGGCGACTCTTGCTCCATGTCATGGGCATACCGAGTTGCATCATCGTACGTTCGGAAGGGGTGTATGGCAAGGGCTTCACCCTGAGGCAACGGAACAGGTGTGAAATCGAACGAGCGGAGTTGATAGCGGCTAAAGGTGTAATCGGCCACCGCGTATAGGAGCTGCCCCCTGTCCCAGTTATTCTGTTCGGGCATGAGCAGGAGCAGGTGGACAGTATCCCTGTCGCTACTGAATTGAGCCGCTGCACTTGTCGGTAGGTTACCGCTATCGCTTTTGGTGAGGGTGACTGCCCCCCGCTCCCATCGGGTTCGGAAGAAATCCCAGTGACTGTCGCGATAGGGGGTACCCGCTGATACATCTGGTTGAAACAGGGTAGCGTAAGACTGGGGTAAGGGGCGTAGGTTTACCGTGTTGGGAGTGAAATGCCCGGCGGGTGTTGTCGTGTGTGCCCGCGTGCCCGTCACCACGAGACCACTCTTGAGGGCGTGGAACAGGGAGTCGCTATCGGAGGTTAATGCCGCTTGATAGGCTATGGCCTGCTGAAGCATATCCTTTGGGGTGTCGAGCTTCTTCAAGCGGGCGAAGGTCTGTCGTGCCGCTTCGGTTTCGCCCACCAGTGTCTGGATCTGCCCCAACAGGAACTGCCACCGCTTTACCTGTTTGATTCGCTTCTCCTTGTTGATAGCCTCTCTCAGGTAGGGAATGGCTACGGCATATTCCCCCTTTTCCATTAGGAATTGGATTTGCACCTCTAAGAACACCTTTTCCAGATGGGAAGGCAGGGGGATGAGCTTTAGCGCGTGGATGGCCTGTTCCGCTTCGTGGAGCCTACCCAGCTCGGTGTAGGTGCGCACCATCCATACCCGTGCCTCTCGTGCGGCATCGCTCTCGGGACCAAAGACGCGTATCACCTCGTTGAACACCGTGAGCGCGTTCTCGGGATGGCCGTTTTGCAGGTGGGCTTTACCCATCAGTAGCCAGGCATTGTGGATGAACGGGTTGAACTCGTTTTGTTGGAGCCATCGCCGATACTCGGGCGAAAGCCTAACTGACGGGTCCCGTCTCGGTTTCGCCGTGATGGAGTGCTCCCGGATCGCCTTCTCGGTTTTCTGGATCACCCCGTCGAACGGACCTCCTTGCGCTAAAGCGTGTGTCCCGCCGCTTTCGGATGTGCTCCGTGGAGAAGGATAGAGCGGGAGCAGCCCTGTATAGTCGTCCTGGAAACTCTCTAACTGCTCGTCCAGTATCTCGTGGTACGCCTTCTCCGCGTTATGGTACACGTTGTAACGGGTGGTGAACTCGTGGTAAGCCCGGCTACCGCGGGTATTCACGAGGGGGGAGCATCCCGCACATAGGAGGAGGCAGGTCCACCCGGTAAAAAGGAGGTTGATATGGGGTCTCGTGTACACTTGAAAGCAAAAAACATGATATACTTACCAACGAGGGATTGGTAATGTATATAACCCGAAAAATCGACTTTTATTGCTTTATAGGGGCGGGAGTTATCCCCGATGGTACTTCAAGATGCAATTATGGTTTTACTTGGGACAGGCCGCGATGATTGGGATTATCCTTGAACGCACTTCGAGGCCGCGATCGCACGGATGGCTTTCGCGATGAAAAACATCACGATAAGCACGAAGATGATGAATGCGCCGGAGGGTACGTTCAGGTAGTAGGAGAGGAGTAGGCCTGCCACACACCCCACGAAACTGAACAGGATAGAGAGCGAGATGATTTTAGCGTAGTTCACGGTGAACAGGTTGGCGGTCATTTGGGGTACCGTGATCAGCGACATCAGTAGGACGATACCCACCAGGCGGATGCTTAGCACAATGGTAACGGCAATAAACAACATCATCGCGTACTCGATAAACTGGGTGGGTAAACGGCGCGTGCGGGCAAACTCGCAGTCGAACGAAACCGAGACGATCGCGTGAAAGCAGAGCGAGAAGAAGAGCAGCAATAGGATCGAGAGGAGGGCTAAGGCGATGATATCCCACTGGCTGATGGTGAGGATATTGCCGAAGAGATACGATGATAAGTTGGGGCCGTAACCGGGTGAAAGAAAAGTCAACACGATGCCGATGGCCATACCGAGCGACCAGAAGACCGCGATGGCGGAATCCTCCCGTACGCCCTGCCTTCTGGAAAGCCACTGGATGCCGAACGCCGATAAGACCGAGAAAATCATGGCAGAGGGGATGGGAGGGAAGTTGAAGTAGAAGCCAACGCCCAATCCCCCGAACGATGCGTGCGTGATACCACCGCTGATAAATACCAACCTTCGGGTGACCACGTAGGTGCCGATAATCCCGCATGCGATACTGGCGAAGAGGCTGCCCAGCAACGCGTTTCGGAAGAAGGCGTATTGTAACAACTCGATACTATTCATGGGTTTTCCTTCGGTTAAGCATGTGTCTCGTGGCAACCAACGTTTAGGAAGACGCTTTCCATGGTCGTGTTACTCTTCAATATTGAATCCTGCTTGTTGCAGGTCGTCCCAGAAATTGGGATATGATTTCGAGACCACGTGCGGGTCGTTCATTCGTAGCGAACCGAAAGCGATTGCCCCCGGTGCCATTGACATGGCCATGCGGTGGTCGTCATAGGTGTCTATCACGGGATCCTCTTCGGGGGTACAGCGCTCTCCGTTCCACTCGAGCATGCCGATTTCGTTCTCCCGGAGTACGAACCCCAGCTTCTTCAGCTCGTTGATGAGCGCATGTACCCGATCGGTCTCCTTGATCTTCAAGCTTTGAATACCCGAAAACAGAAAAGGTACGCGAAGAAAGCAACAGGTAGCCGCGAGCGTCTGCGCGAGGTCAGGTTCTTTCGTGAAGTCGTGAAAGAACTTCTTCGCTTTACGTTTCACGTTTCGTATCATGATCCCATCGTTGACGAACCGGGTGCTTACCCCCAATTCGGTGAACAGGGAGGTGATGTTCGAGTCGCCCTGCAGGCTCGATTTTTCCAGCCCCTTTAGGTGTACTTCCGACCCGGGCAGCATCGCCACCATCTCGTACCAGTAGGAGGCGGCTGTCCAGTCGGCTTCCACCTCATGCTTGATAGGCCTGAACTTTTGTGGTTTCACCGTGATATCGTTATTGTGCCACTTGATGTTCACCCCGCATTTGGCCATCATGTTCATGGTGAGGTCGATATAGGGCCTAGAAACCACCTCCTTCTCGATATGCATCAGCAACCCCTCTTCCATATGCGGGGCCACCATGAGTATAGCCGAGATGAATTGCGAGCTGATATTGCCGGCTATATAGATTTCCCCTCCTTTAAGTTGTTTGCCTTTGATCTTGAGGGGTGGGAACCCCTCTTTTTCAAGGTAGTCAATCTCCGCTCCCAGCGCCTGCAGCGCCTCAACCAGTGGTTGGATGGGACGTTCGTGCATCCGCTTGGATCCCTTCAGTATCCATTCACCTTCCATCCCAGCAAGGAAGGCGGTCAGGAACCGCATGGCGGTTCCGGCACCTTTGACGTCAAAAACGTTCGAGTTGGAGTTGAACGCATCGACAAGTACCTGGGTATCCTCGCAATCGGAGAGGTTTTTTATCGGCTGGTTGCTAAGGCTAAGGGCGTTAAGGATAAGCGCCCGGTTGCTTATGCTCTTCGAGGCGGGCAGCTGCACGGTGGTCTGAATTACCTCGGGCGGGAAAATCCTGAACTGTTTTTGCATAGTAACATCTTATTTATAGCCGCCACTCGACTCCATCCTTGGTATCTTTGATCTCAACCCCGGCCTTTTTTAACTCGTCCCGTATCTTGTCAGACATGGCCCAATCCTTGTTCTCCCTCGCTGTTTTGCGGATATCGAGGATCAGCTTCATCAACCCCTCGATCACGTTACTCCCATCGCTTCCAACACCGCTTTTCGTTTCGTCCACCAACCCCAATACATCGAATACAAAGGTATTCATCAGTCGCTTTAGCGTTTCGAGGTCCTCTTTACCGATGGACGCCGTTTTATCGCTTAAGGAGTTGATAATCCGCACCCCTTCGAATAGGTGCGCGATTAAAACGGGACTGTTGAAGTCGTCGTTCATCGCATCGTAGCATTTTGTCTCCAGATCACCGATCTCGAGGGTCGGTGTGTCAGATGGTTCCAGTTTTTCTAAGGTTGAGAGGCTTTCCATCAGCCTTTTATACCCTCTCTCGGAGGCTTGCAACGCCTCGTTCGAGAAGTCGAGCGTGCTTCGGTAGTGGGCCTGCGCCATGAAAAAGCGCACCGTCATGGGTGAGTAGCCTTTATCCAGCAAGGGGTGATCGCCGGTGAAAAGCTCTTTGGGCAGGAAGCCGTTGCCAGCCGTTTTAGACATGCGTACCCCGTTCACGGTAAGCATGTTGGTGTGTACCCAATATTTCACGGGATCGGTATGGTTACACGCTTCCGATTGGGCGATTTCGTTGGTGTGGTGCGTTGCTTGTAGGTCCATGCCACCACCATGAATATCGAAGCGGGTACCGAGGTACTTGGTGCTCATCGCCGAGCACTCGATGTGCCACCCCGGGAATCCCCATCCCCACGGGGAGGGCCACTGCATGAGCGTTTCGGGTTTCGCCTTGATCCACAGCGCGAAATCGAGGCGACCCCGCTTCTCATCCTGGCCGTCCAGCTCGCGGGTACCCTCCATCAGCTCCTCCAGTTTGCGGTTGGTCAGCACGCCGTAATCGTACTTTTCGCTATACTTCTCCACGTCGAAGTAGACCGACCCATTCACCTCGTAGGCGTATCCCCCCTCTATGATCTTTTTGATCATCTCGATCTGCTCCAGGATATGGCCTGTCGCCGTTGGCTCGATGCTCGGTGGTAGGGTGTTGAACAACGAAAGCACCTCGTGAAAGGCAAGGGTGTACTTCTGCACGATCTCCATCGGCTCTAACTGCTCCAGTTTGGCCTGCTTGGCGAACTTATCGTCTCCTTCGTCGCGGTCGCCTTCCAGGTGACCGGCATCGGTGATGTTGCGCACGTAACGTACCTTGTACCCCAAATGCATCAGGTACCGGAATATCATGTCGAACGAGATGAACGTGCGGCTGTTTCCCAGGTGGACATCGTTGTACACGGTGGGACCGCAAACGTACATACCCACGTAGGGTGGGTTCAGTGGCTCAAATCGCTCTTTTGTTCTACTTAACGTGTTGTAAATGAATAGCTCTTTGGCTTTCTCATGCATCATGCTTTGTCTCCATTATGTTTCCTTATAGGCAAAAATACAAATTAATGCGGAACGAACCGCCATTCTGAAGAAAAAGAGTAGAAAGTGGACTTGTCGCTATGTTGTTTTGCATTTTTTTAATACTTTTGTTTTTTCTCGTACCGAGGTGTCACACGCATGGGTGTTACCGCTTGATATGTTGCACGATAGCTCGATAAGTTCAGGACGCCTTGGCATTGAGTTTTGATGAGTAGGGTGTGAAAATCATGGAAAATTATTATGGCACGTGAAATTACTCTGTCCCTTGCCCTGTTTTGTTTCCTGGGAGCGGTTCAGGCGCAAAACCTGCAGTTGCATTTCGATCCGCGAAACTCTCTGTATGGGGACGAAGTTGGCCCCAAAAATTATCTTACCGCCACGTTCGAGATGTTTAAACCCGATAAATGGGGTTCGACTTTCATGTTCGTCGATTTCGATTTTAATGGAGGAGATAAACGTTGGATTGGTATGGTTTATGGCGAAATTTCCCGAACGTTTACCATTAAAAACTTCTCGTTAATGCCACATATAGAATACAACGGCGGTTTGGGTTCGGGCTTCTCTATTCCTAGTGCTTATCTTGCCGGTTTTCAATACCCGTTTCAGTTGGGTAATTTCTTTATGGGAACCTACGTGGCCTACAAGCTGAATGCTTTTGAAAAGAGCAGTCACGACCTGCAATGGACGATAACGTGGAATTCTACGCTAGCCGATGGAAAACTCTCTTTGGGGGGATTTGCTGATGTGTGGAGCGCGAACAAAAACCCTATAACCAGAGAGGGAGGTAAGAGGGTCATTTTTTTAAGTGAGCCGCAAATTTGGTATAACTTCACCCCCAACTTCTCTATTGGAAGCGAAATAGAGTTAAGCTACAACTTCGCTCGTTACGAGAAATTCGCGGCTATTCCCACGATAGCTGGCAAGTGGAACTTTTAATGAAATTAAAGTCAGGAAAACGGCAAATCAAACGAAATAAAGTAGACAGATTATGTTGGAGAAAATATTTAAACTCAAGCAGAACAAGACGACGGTCCGTACGGAATTGATCGCCGGTCTCATCACGTTCCTTACCATGTCGTATATCCTGGTGGTGAACCCCAATATATTGGGAGCGACCGGAATGGACAGGGCCGCCCTTTTCACAGCCACCGCGCTTTCGAGCGTAATAGCCACCTTGTTTATGGCTTTCTTCTCGAACCTGCCCATTGCGCAGGCACCCGGGATGGGGTTGAACTCCTTTTTTGCCTTTTCGGTGGTAATCGGCTTGGGATACTCATGGCAGATGGCCCTGACCGCCGTGTTCATCGAAGGGATTATTTTCGTGCTGCTCACCCTCTTCAATGTTCGTGAGCTGATCGTGCGGAGCATCCCGAACACGATAAAAAATGCTATCCCGGTAGGGATCGGTCTCTTTATCACCTTTGTCGGACTACAAAACGGGGGTCTGATAGTGCGGGATGAGAACACGATGCTCGCGCTGGGCTCCATGGCTGATAAACATGTGTGGGTGGCGCTGCTGGGCCTGGTGCTTACCGCGGTGCTGTATTACAAAAGGGTGCACGGTGCCTTCCTGATAGGGATCGTGGTGGCCACGCTCTTCGCCCTTGCTCTGGGACTTGTACAGGTGCCCGAGGGCAGCTTGGTCTCGCTTCCACCCTCGCTCTCTCCCATCTTTCTCAAGTTTGATTGGAGCCATATCTTCACGTTGGATATGTTGATCGTGGTGTTTACCTTCTTGTTCGTGAACCTGTTCGACACCGTGGGTACCTTGATCGGCGTCGCTTCGAAAATCGGGATTACCGATAAAGATGGTAACTTCCCGCAATTGAAACCGGCCCTACTTGCCGATGCGCTGGGTACCACTGTTGGCGCTATGTTGGGGACCAGTACCATCATCTCTTACGTGGAGAGCGCATCGGGTGTGGCTGCTGGTGGACGCACCGGACTCACCTCGCTCTCTACCGCTACCATGTTTGCCCTGGCGCTTTTTTTCGCGCCCCTCTTCTTGATGGTACCGCCTTCGGCTACCGCCCCTGCCCTGATTATCGTGGGACTCTTTATGATCACATCGGTAGTGAAGATCAACTTCGAGGATATGACGGAGGCGCTGCCTGCATTCCTTACCATCGTGATGATGCCTTTCGCGTTCAGCATCGCTCAAGGAATCGTGTTTGGTATGCTCTCATTTGTATTTCTCAAGGCACTCAGCGGGCAGTTCAAGCGCATTTCCGTTGCCATGTGGGTTATCTTCGTCTTGTTTATCGTGAAGTTGGTACTTGATGCCATGAGAGTGGTATAAGCATTCAGGTAGTGGTAAATCGGTCGATCGCGAGTAGCCATTTCATTTGTATTTAACGGATGAAATGGCTACTTTCGCGTTAACGGTCAACCAAGTGCAATTAATAACAATTAGTAATTAACAATTGACAATGTGCAATTAGTGAT
Organism: Petrimonas sp.; assembly: GCA_012839475.1. Classification (GTDB taxonomy): domain Bacteria; phylum Bacteroidota; class Bacteroidia; order Bacteroidales; family Dysgonomonadaceae; genus Proteiniphilum. Next base: position 82,707 of record DUNG01000023.1, read on the forward strand.
TAGCCCTTAACGGGCAACAACATTAACGAGCCAATTCATTAACAAGTAATTATCATTATAACAACAATCTATGGCAACAACGGCTGATTTCAGGAACGGGATGTGTATCGATCTGGATGGACAATATTTTGTTATCGTGGAGTTCCTACACGTGAAACCGGGTAAAGGCGCAGCTTTTGTCCGCACGAAATTGAAAAACGTAACCACCGGACGAGTCCTGGATAGGACATTTCCTGCGGGCGTACGCGTGGATGAGGTACGCATTGAGCGTAGAACGTACCAGTACTTGTACCAGGACGACATGGGGTACCACTTCATGAACACGGAGACCTTCGAGCAACTCCCGATACCGGCCGAGCAGATCGAGGGGGTGCAGTTCCTCAAAGAGGGTGATATCGTGGAGGTGCAGGTGCATGCGGAGAGTGGGGCCGTCCTCACCGCCGAGCTGCCGGTACACGTGGTACTGGAGGTAACCTATACCGAGCCGGGCGTGAGGGGCGATACGGCGACCAACGCGCTGAAGCCGGCCACGCTGGAGACCGGGGCTGAGGTGCGCGTGCCCCTGTTCGTCGATACGGGCGAAAAGATCAAGGTAGATACCCGAACCGGTAACTACGTGGAAAGGGTACGTGAGTAATGAGAGCGAGTATCGCGGCCGTGGAACGGGACAAACCCCGTTCCCGTTTCATGATACAATCGAAAGAAACGTGAGGTAAACAGGTGAAATGAGCAAGCTGAGCATAAAGCAGTGGGCCGAGGAGGACCGCCCCCGTGAGAAACTTCTCTTGAAGGGGGTGTCTGCCTTGTCCGATTCTGAGCTGCTGGCCATCCTCATTGGATCCGGCAACGATAGGCAGAGCGCCGTGGAGCTCAGCAAGGAGATATTGTTAGAGGCGGGTAACGACCTGAACCGTTTAGCCCGAATGGGGGTAAACGACTTGGTGAACAACTACCGGGGAATCGGTCACGCCAAGGCGGTGACCATTATTGCCGCGCTTGAACTGGGACGGCGACGGAAAACGACGGGTGAGCCGAGGAAGAAGATCGTTACCTCCATGGATGCGTACGAGCAGTTCCTGCCGTTGTTGGGCGACCTGAACCACGAGGAGACATGGGCGTTGTTGACTGACCGTTCCAACCAGGTGATATCCACCCTCCAGGTAAGTCGAGGTGGTATCGCGGGGACGGTGGTGGATATCCGCTTGATCCTGCGGGAAGCGCTCACGAGGTACGCGACGGGCCTCTTCCTGGGGCATAACCACCCTTCCGGCAACCTCGCTCCCAGCCCACAAGATATCAGCATCACCAAGAAACTCAAGGAAGCCGCCCTCTACATGGACATCGTGTTGCTCGATCACATTATCATCGGCAATGATGCCTACTTTAGCTTCGCGGATGAGGGGGTTCTCTGAGGCTTAACATCCCGAATCACAGCACAAGAAAACAACCTGTTATGAATCAAGAACTGCAAGCGCTGCAAGATAAGGTGGTGACCATGCTCCGGACGGTGTACGACCCGGAGATCCCCGTGAACGTGTATGACCTGGGGTTGATTTACGACGTGGATATCGATCCCGAGAACAACGTGACCATCCAGATGACGTTTACCTCGCCCGCCTGCCCCATGGCCGATTTTATACTGATGGACATGCAGATGAAGCTGGAGTCTATCCCGGAGGTGAAGCGGGTGAGCATCGATCTCACGTTTGACCCGCCGTGGGATCGGTCGATGATGAGCGAGGAGGCGATGTTGGAACTTGGCCTAATGTAAAGGAAGATCTTTAGGAAAGGGCACGTAGAAGGGGTGGAGTAGCGTGGTGTTTGTGTCGATCGCGCAAAGGGATAAAAAGAGTTCGTAGCAGTGTGGTGCAGCAGACAACGTGAATTTCGTGTCGCGGATGAGTAACGTGAAAGACTCAAAAACAGGCTTGATGAATCGAAACGTGAGGAAAAAGGTCTACTTTCTTGCCGATGCCCACTTGGGTTCAGTTTCCCACACCGATTCAAGGGAGGCGGAGCGGAAGCTGTGCCGTTGGCTTGACGAGGTGAAAGGGGATGCCCTCGCAATCTACCTGTTGGGTGATATTTTCGACTACTGGTTCGAGTACAAGCACGTGGTACCGAAAGGGTTCACCCGCCTGCTGGGCAAAATTGGCGAGGTGACCGATTCAGGCGTGGAGGTTCATTTCTTCGTGGGGAACCACGACTTGTGGTTGACCGACTACCTTACCGAGGAGTGCGGGATGATCCTTCACTTTAAACCATTTGTTACCGATATACTGGGGAAGTGGTTCTTCCTGGCGCACGGCGATGGGTTGGGTGATCCTTCCTGCTCGTTTCGCTTCTTACGAAGGATATTCCACAGCAAGTTCCTGCGAAAATGTTTTTCGGCCATCCACCCCAGGTGGACCATTCCCTTCGCGCACGCCTGGTCGAGCCACAGCCGCGAGAATGGGGGCATCATCCCTTACCTGGGCGAAGAGAGGGAGTGCTTGATTCGTTTCGCGAAAGAGAAATTGGAAGAGGAATCCGGCATCGACTACTTTGTCTTTGGACACCGCCATATTCTGCTCGACCTCCCTATTACGGGGGCTTCCCGCGTAATCATACTGGGCGACTGGGTCACCCTCTTCTCCTACGCGGAATTTGACGGGGAGAAGCTACAGCTCCTTACGTTTAACCCAGAGTTGGCGGAAGTTTAATCAACCAGCTTTCGTTAATCGTTCTACAACCACACAGAAAAATTGAATTCATCATCAAAGCAGATCACGAAACTAAATTGAAGATCATATGAAGCAGATGTATCGTTATCTATTTATCCTTATCACTGTAATGCTGTTATGCACCTCCTGGGTATCGGCATGGCAGGAAGTGTCTGTGCGACCAGCAATATCAGTACAAGAAGTTCTAGCACGGCAGCAGTTATCAGCAAAGCAGGAAGTAATGGCACTGCAGGAAACTTCCACAGGGCAAGAGGCTCGCCTCATGCGTTTCCCCCATATTCAGGGCAGCCATATCGTCTTCGGCTATGCCGGGGATATCTATATCGTGAACGCGAACGGGGGCATGGCCCGTCGCCTCACCACCCATATCGGCTACGAGCTGTTTCCCCGCATCTCACCCGATGGGCAAACCATCGCGTTTACCGCGCAGTACGATGGTAACTCCGAAGTGTACACCATGCCCATTGCCGGGGGAGCACCTAAACGGTTGACCTACACGGCCACGCTTGGCAGGGATGACGTGGGCGACCGCATGGGCCCCAACAATATTGTCATCGGCTGGACACCGGACGGGAAGAATATTATTTACCGTACGCGCAGCTACACGTTCAACGATTTCACCGGGCAGCTGATGACCATTTCGGTCGATGGGGGGATGCCTGAGCATATTCCTTTGGAAAACAGTGGTTTTTGCTCGTTTAACAGCGATGGCACGCGGTTGGCATACAACTATATCTTCAGGGAGTTCCGTACCTGGAAACGGTACGAAGGGGGTATGGCGGACGATATCCGGGTTTACGATACTAAGAGTGGCCAGTCGCACCGCATTACCGACAACCGCCATCAGGATATCATACCGATGTGGATAGGCGATGATATCTACTATATATCTGACAGAGATGATTATATGAATCTCTACAGGTATAACACAAATAATAAAGAGACAACCCAATTGACCCATTTCAAAGAGTATGATATCAAGTTCCCCGCCGCGGGCAGCGATGCCCTGGTGTATGAAAACGGGGGATTCATCTACAAGTACACCCCGGCGACCGGGAAGAACGAGAAGCTGACCATTTTTATCGGTAACGACCAGGTGTACGCGCATCCCGAGTGGAAAGAGTTGTCGAGAAACTTAAGTCAACACTCGCTTTCTCCCGGAGGGGAACGGGTTCTCGCCACCGCACGCGGGGATATCTTCTCTCTCCCGGGTAGCGAAGGGGTAACGTACAACCTCACCAACTCTTCTGATGCTAATGACTTTAATGCCCAATGGGCACCCGACGGAAGCGGGTTTGTCTATATATCGGACAAGGATGGGGAGTTTAACCTCTACTATGCAGATGCTAACGGGCTAAATCAAAAACAACTGACCAATATAAAGGGCTATATTTTTGATTTCGTTTGGTCGCCCGACTCCCGCAAGATCCTTTGGAGCGCGAAAGACAACACCCTTAACCTGCTGGATGTACCTTCGGGCAATAACCGGGTTATTGAGAAGTCGGGGGTCAGCACCTTCTCCAACTTCAACTGGGCGCCGGATAGCCGCTATATCACCTATACCCGTCCCTTGCCGGAGATGAACGTGATCATGGTGTACGATACGCGGAGCAACGACAGTTGGCAGGTAACCAGCAATTGGTATAACTCTGGTTCCGCCAACTTTAGCGATGACGGCAAGTACCTGCTTTTCTCGTCAGACAGAACGTTCAATCCCGTTTACGGCAGAACGGAGTGGAACCACGTCTACACTACCATGGGTAAGATATACGTGCTTCCGCTGGCGGAAGATGCCCCCTCTATTTTCGAGCCCAAGAACGATGAGGTGAAAAGCGATAAGGGCAAACAGGAGGAGAAAAAAGATGGTAAAGATAAAGCCGATAAGGGTAAAGCCGGTAAAAGTAAAGGCGATAAGAGCGAAGATAACCAGAAAGAGGTCGCCTCTCAGACTTATAACTTTGAGCAGACCGAGATTAGGATGGCAGAACTCCCGGTAGCCGCTGGTTATTACGGTGACCTGCATATGATCAATGGCAACATCTATTATCGTTCCGGAGGGAATCACGCCATGTTCGACCCGAAGGAGAAGAAGACAACCAACCTGGAGGCGAGGCTCGTTTTTGCCCCCGGGTATAAAAAGGCGCTTGCTTTCGGGAACGACGGCATGCAGGTTGTAGATATCCCGAAGGGTGCCGTGAAGGTCAACAAGGCGATCGATACAAGGGGTGCCCGCAAGCTGGTCAACTACAAGGAGGAGTGGATGCAGGTGTACAGGGAGAGCTGGCGTCGGATGCGTGACTTCTTCTATGCCCCCAATATGCATGGCGTGGATTGGGATGTGATCAAGGAGCGGTACGAGGTGTTGGTTCCGCACGTGAATCACCGTTCCGACCTGACCTACGTTATCGGTGAGATGATTGGTGAGCTGAACGTGGGGCATGCCTACTCGCAAAACGGGGAGCATCCGCAAGCGGAGAAGGTCTACATGGGACTTCTTGGTGCGGAGTTCTCGAAAGATAGCAAGAGCGGGTACTTCCGGGTCGACAGGATCCTGGAGGGTGCTAACTGGAGCAAAGAGCTATGCTCCCCGCTCACGCTGCCTGGCGTTGATGTCAAAGAGGGGGACTATATCCTCTCTATCAACGGGCAGTCGCTCAAAGAGGTTGCCAATATATATGAACTGTTGGTGGGCAAAGCGGGCGTGTTGACCGAACTGGAGGTAAGCAATGCCTCTTTATCCGTTCCCCGTACAGTACTCGTAACACCCCTTAGCGATGAATCGGCTCTGTACTATTACGACTGGGTGGCGAAAAATACCCGGAAGGTGAGCGAGGCCACCAACGGAGAGGTGGGCTACATCCATATACCCGATATGGGTGTACCGGGGTTGAACGAATTTGTCAAGCACTATTACCCCCAGTTGGGCAAAAAGGCGCTTATCATCGACGATAGGGGCAATGGGGGTGGTAACGTGTCGCCCATGATTATCGAGCGGTTGATGCGTACCATCACCTACTTCACCATGCATACCAACCAGGCGCAGGGCTCACCCAACCCGGTCGGCACGTTCGATGGCCCCAAGGTGGTGCTGGTCAACGAGTACTCGGCATCAGACGGCGACCTGTTCCCCTACCGCTTTCAACAACACAAGCTGGGCACCGTGATCGGTCGCCGCACCTGGGGTGGGGTTGTCGGTTACAGCGGTGCCATGCCTTTTGTAGACGGAGGTTCTATCGTTACTCCCTCCTACGCGCCTTTCGCGGCAGATGGGAGCGGGTGGATTATCGAGGGCGAGGGGGTATATCCCGATATCGATATTGAAAACGATCCGCACCAGGTGTTCCTGGGGAACGATGCGCAGTTAGATAAAGCAATCGAGGTGATAAAAGAGCAGATGAAGGGCTACCCCTACAAGTCACGCGAAATTCCACCGTTCCCCAACAAGGCACCAAAACTCTAATCGCATTTTGCAACAGGAAGAAGCCGGTGGACGTAGTACAAATTACATGCTCAAAACATGAGAAAAAAACCTGTTATCATTGGCATTGGCGAGTTACTTTGGGATGTGCTTCCAACCGGGAAAAAGGCGGGTGGCGCACCGGTCAACTTCGCGTATCACGCATCGCGTTGTGGGGTCGAAAGTTATGCCATCAGTGCTGTAGGGAACGATTCGTTAGGTGATGAAATTCTACAGGAGATTGAGGGGATAGGTATTGGTTACCTCATCGAGCGTGTGGATTATCCCACGGGAACGGTCTTGGTGAAGCTGAAAGCTGGAATTCCCGATTACACCATCACTGAAGGGGTAGCATGGGATTATATCCCGCTCACCGAAGAGATGAAGCAGCTGGCCAAGCGAGCTGATGCCGTATGTTTTGGTACCCTGGCACAACGGTTGGAAATATCCCGCGAGACCATACAGGCGCTACTGTCCTATGTGCACGAAGATGCCTATAGAATTCTGGATGTGAATATCCGCCAGCACTATTACTCGAAGGAGATTATCGAATCATCACTGCGTAAATGCAATGTTTTTAAAATCAATGACGATGAGTTGCTGATGATGAAAAAACTGTTCAATGTTGAAGGGACAAATGATACCGATGTTTGCCTGAAGTTTGTGGAAGCCTTCAGTCTGAAGTTCCTAATTCTGACTGCCGGTGCCGAATATAGCACGATTTTCACGCCTGATGACCTCTCGCACATAAAAACACCAAAAGTGACCGTGGTGGATACCGTGGGTGCAGGCGACTCATTCACGGGCGCTTTTATATCTTCCATCCTTCAAAATAAAACGCTTGCCGAAGCGCATCAAACAGCGGTGGACAAGGCTGCGTTTGTCTGTACCCAGGCCGGGGCGTGGGTGTAATGGTTTGCCTGTTTCATCAACTTTTCTTATCTTTGCTATTATGTATAAAAACACAATTAAAGTACAAAAAGTTGCTTAATCATGGATATATCCACAGTTATAAATCAAGCGCCTGAGTCTATTTCAAAGGAATTAGCCCGTCGGGTAAAATCACTTCGTTTGGAACGGAACTTAACTCAACAGGCATTTGCTAAACGTGCCGGGGTGGGTTATGATGCGTATCGCCGATTTGAAAACAGGGGTGAAATCACGCTTAAAAACCTGTTACTTTGCGCGGTCGTGTTGGATTGCTTGGACGATTTTAACCGGCTTTTTGCGCGAAAATCGTACGAGAGCATAGACCAACTGCTGCAAGCCAATCAAATCAAACAGCGAAAGAGAGGAACAATCAATGAATAAGATAAAACAGGTAGGGGTTTTTCTGCACAACGAAAAAATTGGCAGGATGGCGCTTACACCTGATGAACTGTGCGCATTCGAGTACGAACCCCAATTTTTGTCATCGGGATTTTCGATTTCGCCTTTTTTTCTCCCTTTGAAAAATGAAGTGTTTATTGCAAAGCGGCATCCTTTCCGTGGTGGCTTCGGCGTTTTCGATGACAACCTGCCGGACGGTTGGGGGAACGTTGTACTCGATCGCTATCTGCGTAGCAAAGGCATTGACCCTTACCGCTTGTCGTTGCTGCAACGGTTAGCCTTGGTGGGAAGTACCGGACGAGGTGCTTTGGAGTTCCGACCCGATTGGAGTGAGGGTGTCCCTGGTGAAATCGTGGATTTTGACCTTTTGGCTCAAGAAGCGGAAAAGGTATTGAGTACCGAATATTCGGGAGATTTATTGGAGACGTTTTATAGATTTAGTGGTTCGTCGGGTGGTGCTCGTCCTAAAGTATTTGTAAGAATAGAGGATAAAGAGTGGTTGGTAAAGTTCAAAACAACGCACGACCCCGACGATATGGGGAAAACAGAATACAAGTATTCACTTTTAGCCAAAAGGTGCGGGATAAAGATGCCTGAAACACGGCTTTTTGAAGGTCGCTATTTCGCTACCGAACGTTTTGACAGGACGGAACAGGGCAAAATTCACACGGTAAGTGCTGCGGGATTGCTTCATGCAGATTATCGGGAGCCATCGTTAGACTACGAGGGGTTGTTGAAACTCTGCCATATTTTAACCAAAAATATGGCAGAGGTCTACGCACTTTTCAGGCAAATGGTTTTCAACGTGTTCATAAAAAACAGGGACGATCACGCGAAAAACTTCTCTTTCCAGCATATTAACGGCGAGTGGAAACTTTCTCCTGCTTACGACCTGCTGCCCAGTCGGGGTTTCAACGGGTTTCACACCACCACCATCAACGGTAGCGGCGACCCTTCAAAAGGGGATATATTGAAAGTGGCGGAAAAAACAAACCTGAATGCTAAAAAGGCTGAGGCGATTTTGGGAGAGGTTGAAGATATTGTCGGGAGCAAAAGGGTATAGTAAAAACTTAAATGTCGTCCCTCATGATTCTACCTAATAAGGTGTCACGATAGGTATTGAAAATATTTAACTTTATTGGAACATACTCCGGAAGGCTTTCTAAAAACTCTAGTTCAAAAACTAGGCGAGGATCTCTATCATTACTTTCTTTGTGTATTTCCGCTTTATTGCCAATACGTGCAATACGAATCAGGTATAGGTCACGAATTCCCTTGCCTTTTATATACGGCATAAAATAATATAACTTGTTAAGGGCAACTGTAGAAGGGAATGATTTCGTTTTGCCCGTGTAGTATATTTTCGTAGACCCCCTATCCAGGAAATAGTCTTGGGTATCTGGTTTAACGAAACCAATTAATACATGCTTGTTGTAATCAAGTGAATAAACTTTTTTCCTGGTATTGTTTACAAAGACGGTTTTCTCTTCGGTAAAAAGGTTTAATTGCAACTTAGGTTCAGACTCACGTTGCATTTCAATTGGGCGAGAAGATATAGGCTCTTTTTCGTAAATAAACCGATACATTGATTTCCCAACATCCCGAACAACGCCACAAACTAGAGCATTACCCATCAAGAAAGCCCGCCTTCCATCTGAAACATCGGGATGAAAGGTGTGATTATCTGGAAACATGTTTAATCGTTCTAATTCTATCGGAGTCAAACGACGATGTTTCCCTGAAGGTGTTTGCACGACATGTTTGAAACGTGAAGCACCGGCTCCTCCCTCGCCAGTAATAATGGTGCGCGAAGGGCGATCCAGCGAGTCAGGGAAAGTCATTGCTCCTTCAGAGAATACATATTTATGTCCTTTTTTGGAGACTCGATTAATTTTTTTGGAGCCTTTTTCGTATTGCCATCTAGGAAGATCTTCGTTAGAGATAAAGAATTCTTCAGGAATAAGATTTTCATTAATTAGATTACCACCAAGGGTCATGTATGTCCCGTCATACACGGGATTCGAGTCTACTGTATAGACCTGACGATTATTGATAATACCCGTGTCTCCAAACGGGGTGCTTTTCTTGCCCTTGTTGAAGTTGTCAGAAACATTTGAAATAGATCCTTCGATATTAAAAAAAGAAGCAGTTTTTGACTTGGGTTCCAATGGAAAAGCTTTGGCCATTACTCCATCGTAGAGAACCCAATTAGCCAAATCTTCTATCTTCTTGTATATGGCAGACTCTTCCAGATAGCCTACAATATAAGTTCTTATGCGACGTTGTGGCATGCCATATTCAGCCGCGTTGATTACTCGCCACTCTACTGTATAACCTAAGTCAGAAAGAGATGCGAGAATAATAGCAAAATCACGACCTCGCTGTTTAGCAGGAGAACCAAGTAAACGGTCTACATTCTCTAAAAAAACGTAATTAGGACGCTTATCTCCCTTTTCGTGAAGAATACGATAAATTTGCCACCATAGCACACCTTTTTGCCCTGTTATACCTCCCGATTTACTTAGGGTGGAGGCAACGGAGTAGTCCTGACAGGGAAAACCGCCAACCAGCAAGTCATGATCAGGTATATTTTTCGTTTCTACTTTATTTATATCTATATTCGAATGTCCTTGGGGGCCAAATCGAGCTTTATATACCAGAGAGGCATCTTGTTGGACAGTAGACGGCTCCCATTGGTTGTTCCAAATCGTTTCATAGGCATCTGACGCACCCTCTAATCCGATACGGAATCCTCCCACGCCCGCGAAAAGTTCGACTACTCGTATTATATGTTGTTTTTTAGAAGTCATTTACTATAAATAGGGTAATGTGTTTAGTTTGTCAGTTACATATGAACCCTTTAGCCAGAAAAATTGAGGTAGCATCTTGATACCATTCACGTTTTCTGTTTTGGCCTTTTCGCTAGAATCATTTGCTCCACCGCGAAAGAACACGTTATACTCGGAGCTTTTCGGAAAATTAGGAGCACCTCGGTATGAACCACTTTTGTTCAATATCTTTTGGCCATTTTTGTCAAGAACATACTCCCATTTGAGTTTGTTTTGATGAATAAGTACCCGTGAGTCTTTCCATGTTCGTTTGACTTCATTCTCAATAAATTCTTCATCAAATGCAAAGCGTTTGAAGCCCTCAAAAGTTGTTTTGCCGATTTCTTCAGCTACCCGTTCATCTTCTATCGCTTGTTGATGCTTATCTGTGAAACGGCGTCTCCGAGTGTTACCACGTTCGCAGAAAATGGGACAAAGGAAACTGTGTTCACAAAAATAGGAATAAATGTCCGATTCTGCAAAGTCAACATCACGGTCAGCCCATTCCTCGAAATCAATCTGCTTAAGCTTCATATCTTCCGTTCTCTTTCCCTCGGGCGTCATGATTATTGTTTTTGCTATAATGCCTGCTTTCGTGAAGTCAGATATTTGATTAAGCCTATTACAATCAGCCCCAAACATCTTTAAAACGCACTGTGCTGCAAAGTCCTTGGTGGAGATGTCACTGTTTATTTCTAACATTTGCTTCAATTGAGTAAAAGATTTACCCCTGAATTGCCTTGACAACTGTTGACAGCGTGCATCCAATTGTGAAAAGCTCGTGAATGATTCCTTGAGTTGACTTTCTTTATCCGATTTGCTTTTATTGAAATGTCCTCGAACGATGTGGTCAACAAAGGTTTGTTTTAGACGATAACGAGGTTTCTGATAGCTACCCGTTGGTCTTTTTTTAAATCCCGGAACTAACTCGATAAGTAAGAGATATGGACGTAGCTCGTGCGTGAAACCTTGTAGTTTTTCATATCGGTCATCCTGACTAGAGTACTTATCATAGACTTCTTGCAAGTAATCACGCACGATTTCCCAATCATTCTTAAGTTGTCCTTTTTCGTTCTCTGAAAAGCTGTTATAGCAATAATCAACGATACGAAAATTGGCATAAGCGGATGCGGGAACAACTTCATATGATTTATACTCATAAAAGATAATCAGCAAGTGCTCTAGTTTTTCCCAAAAATGAGAAGTGTTAAAATCTGTTTGTATATCAGGTTCAAATGTAACACCTGTAACACTGATGCCTTCTTTTGCGCCTAAATATAAATTGTAGGCAGCCCCAGTTTTCCCTTTCACCTTTGGCAAATCCGATTTTGGAATTCTCACGCCAGTTGTTTTGAGCTCAGTCAACACACCATCAATCTCTATGTCGCATTCCTGCTTGCTATCGCGTGCATATCCAAATAAAGACTGCTCGATTACATCACCAGCAATACCCGTGATTTTTTCACTCTTAGCCGTACGGTCAAATTGACGAGATGAATCCACTTCACCTAAAGTTTTCCCTTTCACTCCCTTAAGAAGATTGTCAACAAAAGCCTTTGTATATTTCCTGTCGTCTGATACAGCCATAATTTCTAAATCATCACGTCAAAGCCAACCAATGTCGTTTACTGCAAATATACAACATTTAAGTTGTAAAATTAAGTAACAAATAAGCACAACCTTAACCCTTTGGTTTACTCATTAGGGGTCAACAGCTTGAAAAAATCCCAGATCACGATACCCGCGGTGACAGATACGTTAAGGGAGTGCTTGGTGCCGTGTTGCGGTATCTCGATGCAGCCGTGCGAGGCGTTCACCACCTCCTGTTGCACCCCGTGCACCTCGTGGCCGAAGATCACCCCGTATTTTTGTCCCGGCCCAGGCTGAAATATCTCCAGCGGGATGCTGTTTTCTGCCTGCTCGATGGAAAAGACATGGTATCCTTCCTTTTTAAGCGCTTCCACCGCATCAAGGGTCTCCCCGTAGTAGCGCCACTTCACGGCATCTTCCGCCCCCAACGCGGTTTTATGAATCTCCACGTTGGGCGGGGTGGAGGTGATGCCGCACAGCAGGATCTCCTCCACCCGGAAGGCGTCGCTCGTCCGGAAAATGGAGCCGATATTGTGTTGGCTTCGCACGTTGTCGAGCACCACCACCAGCGGGATCTTCTCTGCCGACTGGAACTCCTCGATGCTGATCCGGTTCAGCTCTTCCAGTTTTAATTTTCTATGCCGCATGTCGGAACCTCTAATTTTGATTTACGTTGGTGCATATTGTTGGAGGTATATGTTGAAATCTCTATTTCACGATTACTGCCCTCACCACGAACCACAGGTGGTGGAGGAAGGTAGAGAGGTGGCCGTAATGCTTTGCCATGATGCGGTACCGCTCTTTCAAGGAGGCCTGCCGGTTGGTGGTGGTGAGCCCCTCGTTCAGGTAGTCGATGAGCAGCAGGTGGCTGTTGCAAATGGCATTCGTCTTCTTCATCAGGCGAATCGCCCAGTCGAAGTCCGACGAAAACCGGTAGGTTAGGTCATACGGTTCAGCCAGCTCACGCTTCACGATAAAGGCTTGGTGGCAGACCACCATCCCCTGCTTGAAGCTCTTCCAAGTGAGTTGGTCGGGTGCTTTGAGTCGCCGCATACCCAGGAACTTGCCCTCATCATCCACGATAGCCGTCTCACCGTAGAGGATATCGGGAGCATTCGCAGGGGTAAAAGAGCGCATCAATTTCTCCACCGTCTTGGCCTCGTGGAAGGTGTCACCCGCGTTCAGGAAGCAGAGCCAATCGCCCGTGGCCATCCTCATCGCCTTGTTCATCGCATCGTATAACCCTTTGTCCGGCTCACTGATCCAGCGGACTCCATCGCCCTCGTGCTCTTGGATGAGCTGGACTGTTCCATCCGTCGATGCCCCATCCACGATCACGTGCTCGATGAAGGGGTAGGTCTGCCTTGCGACACTTTTCAGGGTGCGTTGCAACGTTTTCTCGGCGTTGTAGGTGACGGTAATAACGGATAACGTGTTCATTTTCTCGCGTAAATGGCTATGTAGGGGGATAGGGTTTTTCCTTTAACCGGGAATAGTTTGATGGTGTAACTCAGCAGTTTCACCCACCGCCTTTTGCCTTGGTTTTCAGGCTTGGGCTCGAGCCACACCATCGGTTTGCCGATGTAGTCCACCGACATCTCCCGCAGCCCGGTCAACTGCATGATCTTTTTCAGCCGGGGGATCTCCATCGACCTTAAGTTGTGGGCGTTTAAGTTGGGCTTGTCGAACCACTGCTGCACCTTCCCGTTCAGTCCCAGGAAGTTGGGTAGAAGAATAAGCAGCTGCCCCTGCTCGGATAGCAGCTCCACGTGGCGTTGAATGACCTCCTCGGTATCCTCGAAATGCTCGATGAAACCGCAGGAGAAGACGATGTCGTACCTTTTCTCGGTCGTGAACGCGAAGAAGTCGCTCTCGATGCACTGGATTGTACCCTTGGGTAGGCCGTTAGCCTCCTCTAACTTTCGGACGATCTCCCGGTCGATATAGAAGTCGAGGATGCTCACGTCCTGAACGCCTTGCCGGTAAAAGAAGGCCGCGTGACTTCCCGGGAAGCCGCCAATTTCGATAAAACTCTTCCCCTCCCTGAGACGTGGCACGAAAGAACTGAAAACCACTTTCTCGGGCAGGCCACCGTGCGGGTAGTTTTGCCAATACTCTTCCCAATGGGCTCTGTCGGTGAAACTATTCTCTATCATATAGTGTCGTGTATCTGTGTGCGATTATTTCCGGTGCGTACGTGTGCATCACCTTCTCTCGTGCCCGGCGTGAAAACGCTTCCCAGTCCGCTTTGTACAGCACCTCGGTAACGCCTCGTGCCAAATCGTCCGCATTCCTGTACTCTGCCACGTACCCGTTGACCCCGTGGTCAATCATCTCCGGGATACCTCCAATGCGGAAACCCACGCAGGGCGTGCCGCAGGCCATCGCCTCCATGATGGTGTTGGGCAGGTTCTCCTGCAACGAGGGGGTGATGTAGAGATCGGCCGCGCTATACAGCTCCGGCATTCGCTCGGGGGGTATGTATCCCATGCTTCGGGCGGGGAGGGGCAGGCGGTTGAGGATTGCCTCGCTCTCGGTTCCGGCGATCAGGAAAAAGAGGTCGTCCCGCTCTTTGGCGGGGGTATGGCTGGCTTGGATGAGGTACTCCAACCCCTTGCGCGGGTCAGAAGCCTTGGCAGCGGCAAACAGCACGATCTTTTTCTTCCGCGGGAGACACATCTTATCGCGTAGCATCGCCTTATCCATCGGGAAGTAAACCTCGGTATCGATGGGGTTGGGAATATCCACCACCTCATGTCCCCGGGTGAGGGGGCTCTTTTCCGCCAGCTCTCTAAGCCACCGGCTGCACGCCACGAAGGAGATTCTTCCTTTCGCGTAGGCCCGCTGTTTCTTCTGGAACAACTTGTGCGAAAGGTCGTTTGGTGAACCGGCAACCAAGTAGGGGCAATTGCCGCATGAAGTCTCGTAGCGGGTGCAGCCGGCCGCGTGGTGACAGATACCGGTAAAGGGCCACATATCGTGCATGGTCCAGACCACCTTTTTGCCGGATGCCACGATTCGACCTGTCTCTTCCAGTGACAGCATCCCCTGGTTTATCCAGTGCAGGTGGATCACGTCGGCCGACCGGAATTCCGGTAGATCGGTGACCGACACCCCGCTGTTGGCGATGGAGACGTCGAACAGGTAGCGCCTTGATAGGCGGTTGTGGAGGTAAATAATCCCCCGCTCCCCGTAAAAGCGAAATCGGTTCCCCATCTGGCTTCCTACCTGGAAGACCGATGGGTCGCTGCCCAGCCGGTTGCGTACCGCCATGGAAACGTCGTGACCCGCGGACTGGAGCGCATGCATCAGCCGGGTGGCCGCTATGGCGGCACCCCCTCCCGTGTCGTATGTGCTGATGATAAGTACCCGCATGGCAGTTGGCAATTTTCTTAGGAGCAAGAGCAAAGCTAAGCTTGCTTAAGCTTTGCCGAGCGACGACAGAAAAGGTGCGTCAGCGAATCGGCAAAGCTCTTCATTCGATGGCAAAAGTAACCATTTTAAGCGAGAAAACGGGATTCCACCACGTCCAGTATCGAAAAGATGCCTATTTTTGTAAAATAGATTTTTTCGTTGAACTATGACCGGGGCATGACTGAGTCCTCCTTGAAACATAAGACTACCGTTTCCCTCTTCTGGAGCTTTCTGGATAAGTTCGGGCAGCAGTTGCTCAATTTCGTGAGCATGCTGGTGCTTATGAACATCATTGCACCGGATGCTTACGGGATGATTGGGTCACTTGCGCTCTTCACGGCGTTTTCGACTATCCTGATCGACAGCGGCTTCGGGAGGGTACTCATCAACCGCAAGGAGGTCTCCCGAAGCGACTACAGCGCGGTATTTTATTTCAACGTGGGGCTGAGCGTTCTAATCTACTTGATTCTTTTTTTCGCGAGCCCGCTGATTGCTAACCTGTTTAACACCCCGGCCCTCGTACCCATCGCGAGAGTGCTGTTTTTGATGCTTATCTTTAACGCGTTCGGGTTGATTCAGCAGACCCTTTTCACGAAGGATGCCGATTTCAAGACGCTTACCCGGGTCAACATCTCGGCGCTGTTGATGGCCGACGTGGTGGCCATCGTGCTGGCGCTCCTCGGGATGGGCGTCTGGGCGCTGGTTGCTCAGCTCACGCTGTACGCGCTGCTGCGAACCATCTTCCTGTGGGTCCGCTCACCGTGGAGACCTATTCGGGGCTTTGCCTTCTCTCGCCTGAAGAAGTACTTTGACCTTGGTTACAAGCTGTTGTTGTCCAACACGATCGCTACGACCATGAACAATATCTACCCCAGCCTAATCGCGTTGTTCCACCCGATGAGCCAGGTGGCCTACTTCAACCAGGCGAAGAAGTATCAGGAGATACCGTTTCTCACGCTTTCCAACACGTTTCGCTCCGTGGCCATGCTGATTCTCTCCCTGGTCAACGAGCAGTCGGATCGTTTGCAACGGGTGGTTCGCAAGTTGATCAAATCAATCGCGTTCCTCTCTTTCCCGATCGCTTTTCTGATGATCCTTATCGCCGAGCCCACGTTCCACCTTTTCTTTAGGGAGAAATGGATGGCGTCGGTACCCTACTTCCAAGTGTTGACGCTGGGGGGGATGCTGTTGCCCTTCACCTTTATATTTAACGAGTTGTTTATCGCGAAAGAGCGGGCAGCCCTCTTCCTGGGTATCGAGGGGGTGAAGGCTGTACTCTTGGTTCTCCTGATCATGCTTCTCTTCCCTAAGGGGATCATGGGATTGGCGGTCAGCTGGGTTATCTACATGGCCATCACCCTGCTCTTGTCGGTTCTCCTCTCCGGGAAAGTGATTCACTATTCCCTGGTGCACTTTGTTAGGGACACCTTCCCTTATCTGTTCATTGCGCTTATTAGCGCGGGGGCGGCTTACTGGGCGACCCGGCGGCTGGAGGGCGACCTCCTCCTTATCCTAGCCAACGCCCTGCTGGTTGGGGTACTTTACATCGCGCTCTGCAAGCTGTTGAAGTTGGAGATGACAGAAGAGATTGACAACTGGTTCAGAAAAAAACGAATATGAGAGATTGGCTATTATATATTCGCTTCGCGTTTCGTTACGCGTGGGAGAACGACACGCTGAGGCACGTGAAACATTTTCAACGTTGGTATAAGGATACCCGTTCGGGTGGCAGCGCGCTCGACCGGGAACTGCCGTGGATGACCTATGACGCGATCGACTTCCTGGGCTCCATCTGCACCCCCGGGTCGGTAGTGTTCGAGTGGGGATCCGGTGGCTCCACGCTCTTCTTGGCCAAACGATGCCGGCACGTCACCAGCGTTGAGCATGACTCGAAGTGGAGTGGTTACCTACGGGAGAGGCTGGAGACGCTCGGCGTGGACAACGTGGACTACAAAGAGATCCCTGGTGAAAAGATCGCCGACTGGGAAGCGAGGGATTACCGGAACCCGGATGACTTCGTTTCCGGGGACAAAGGTTCGGTCGGCCTCTCGTTCGAGCGCTACGTGAAGGCCATCGATCCGTTTCCCGGGGGGTCGTTCGACATCGTGGTGGTGGACGGGAGGGTGCGGAACGGCTGCGTGAAGCGTGCCATCCCGCATGTGAAGCGAGGGGGTTACCTTGTGGTGGACAACAGCGAGCGGGCGTATTACCTGGAGGGAGTGCCAGAACTTCAGGATACGGCCGTGTGGGAGAAACAGGAGTTCCAGGGGCCGATCTTCTTCCAACACGCGTTTAGCCGAACCAGTTTTTTCAAGAAACGGTAATTTTTTGCAATCTTCCAGATTGCATGTGCTCACCAGCCTTACCCCAGTTTTTTCAAGAACGGTGATTTCTTGTTTCGTTGTCTCTTGTCGTTGTCTTGTTATCTTGTTTTTTGTTTTCCTGTCTTATCCACCCTATTTTGCTTCTGCAAGGTGCGATGTAGGTGGGAAACGTGAAGTTTCCCCTTCGGTTATCTTCCGAGAAACTCAACGATGCGGCTCGACGCTTTCCCGTCGCCATACGGGTTGGTCGCCCGTGCCATGGCATCGTAATAGCTGCTATCTTCCAGCAAGCGGGAGATCTCCGAGACGATAAGGTGGTAATCGGTGCCGACCAGCTTCACGGTCCCTGCCTCCAGTGCTTCGGGGCGCTCGGTGGTGTCGCGCATGACGAGCACCGGCTTGCCCAAGCCGGGGGCCTCCTCCTGGATGCCCCCGCTGTCGGTCAGCACCATCGTGCTCCGGTTCATCAGGTAAACGAACGGGAGGTACTCCAGTGGTTCGATGAAGAAGACATTTTGACCCGGCGTTCTCCCAAATACCTGGCGGATGGGCTCGCGAACCCGGGGATTCAGGTGCATGGGGTAGATGAAGTCCACGTCAGGGAATTTTTCCGTCAACGTTTTGATCGCGTTACAGATGTTTTGGAACCCTTCACCGAAGTTTTCCCTTCGGTGTCCCGTGATAAGAACGAGCTTTCGGCCATCCTGTCCGGGAGATACAATGTTCTCGGTCATGTTTTTGGGAAGCCCGCTTTTCAATAGGGCCTCGTTGATCTCCCCTTGAATGGCAGGATTGTCCTTGATCTTGTCGATGACCATGTACAGGGCGTCGATCACGGTGTTGCCCGTAACGGCGATAGCGGCTTCATCAACGCCTTCGTTCAGCAAGTTTTGCCTGCTCAGGGGGGTGGGCGAAAAGTGGCAGGTGGCGATGCGGCTGGTGATCTGCCGGTTCATCTCTTCGGGCCACGGGCTATACGGGTCGTGGGTACGCAACCCCGCTTCAACGTGGGCCACCGGCACCTGCTGGTAGAAGGCGGCCAGCGCCGCGGCCATGGAGGTGGTGGTATCACCGTGCACCAACACCCAGTCGGGTTGGGTCTCCTTTAGCACGTCGCGCAATCCAACCAGCACGCGTGCCGTTACATCGTAGAGGTCTTGCCCGTGCTTCATGATGTTGAGGTCGTACTGGGGTACTATCTCGAACAGCCGCAATACCTGGTCGAGCATCTCCCGGTGTTGACCGGTCACGCAGACCAAGGTTTCGTACCGGTCGGGTTGTTTTTCAAACTCCTTGACCAGTGGGGCCATCTTGATGGCCTCGGGGCGGGTGCCGAACACGAGTAGGACTCTTTGTCTCTTTTCCATGAGTTTATCGTTTAAAAACACCACAAAAATCGAGGATCACCTTGTCGTCCCGCCAGGGGAGCTCCTTGAACGGGTCATGCGCCACGAGGAACACCGCGATGTCCGCTTGCTCGTAGGCCTCCCGGTAATCCGTAAGTTTGAATACCTTATGCTCCTGTATATTGGGTTCGACGATCAGGAAGTCGCCGTCGTTATGGGCCTGCATCACCCGGGTGGCGATGTATTTGGCGGGCGACTCGCGCAGGTCGTCCACGTTGGGTTTGAACGCGAGTCCCATTAAGGCGACCACCGGCTTCTTGTGGTTGGTCAGTTCGAACTCCTTGATGGCGTTTTCCGTTTTTTCCGTACACCAGAAGGCTTTATAGTTGTTGACCTCACGTGCCTTACCAATCAGCTGGGATTCAAATGGAAAGTCGGCCGTGATAAAATAGGGGTCCACTGCGATGCAGTGGCCGCCCACGCCGCTCCCGGGCTGAAGGATGGTTACCCTGGGGTGCTTGTTGGCCAGCTCGATAAGTTCCCACACGTTTATGCCCGCTTTATCACATATGATGGAGAGTTCGTTGGCGAACGCGATTTGCACGTCGCGCGAGGCGTTCTCCACCAGCTTGCACATCTCCGCGGTGGGGGCATTGGTCTCGTGGAGCGTACCCTTTACGAACCGGCGGTAGAAATCGACCGCTTTCCGGGTAGATGTTTCGTTCATTCCACCGATGACCCTGTCGTTGTGTTCCAGCTCGTACAACGTGTTCCCGGGCATCACCCGCTCGGGGCAGTAGCTAATGTGAAACGCGTCCTTCAGGTCGGGGCGCTCGGAAAAAATCAAACCGGCCACCTTCTCGGTAGTACCCACGGGGCAGGTAGATTCGATAATCAGTAGGTCTCCCTGCTTAAAGCAGGAGATCGCGCTCCGCACGGCAGCCAAGACGTAGGAGATATCCGGCTCGTGGTTCCCCTTGAAGGGGGTGGGTACGGCCAGGATGAACACGTCGCTGGGACGTGGAGTAGTATAGGCTTTCAGCATTCCTGCCGCAACCACCTTGCTACATAGCACATCCAGGCCCGGTTCGGTAAAATGGACTTTCCCCGCGTTGACTCCATCCACGATTGAGGCGTTAGTGTCTACCCCGGCTACCTTGATGCCGGCATCAGCAGCAAGCACGGCGGTCGGTAAGCCAATGTACCCCAGTCCAATTATACATGCTTCCATATTGCTTTCTTTTATAGTAGTCTGTTTAATAATCACGTCTGTTGTTCATCGGTTGCTCGTTTGAGGGGGATGCTTGTAAAGGCTCGCTTGTCTTCAAGTTCAACGGTCTGACCGACTTCTGTTCGTCTGTGGAGATGCCTAAAGAGGAGGTAGAGGCAATCTCCTCACCAGGGACCATCCGATTCCCTGAGACGATTTTGCAAAAGGCGTGGATATAGCGTTCGCTTACGGTGTCGAGGTTGACCTTATCGCGGATCACTTTCCAGGCCGCTTTCCCCATCTTTACCGCTCGTTCCGGCTCTTCGAACAGGATGGTTAGCTTGGCCGCGAGGTCGTCGGCGTCGTTCTCTTTGAAGAAGAAGCCGTTTTCGCCATCGATGACCAGGTCGCGTTCAGTACCATCGCAAACCGAGCAGATCACGGGTAACCCGAAGGTCATGGCGTCGTTGATGGATAGTCCTCCCATCCCGGCTAGGGTGTACACAGCCGAAGATGTGAGGTATGAGGCAATCTGTGCGTAGTCGTAGATCGCCCCGGTAAACAGCACTTTCCCGGTTAGGTTCAAGGCGGCCGCTTGCTGTTTCAACGGCTCCAGCTCCGGACCGTCACCAATAATCACCAGTTCCGCCTCCGGGAATCGCGGGAGCACTTTTGCGAAGGTCTCCATGAGCAGGTCGACCCGCTTCCACTTCACCAAGCGCCCCACGTGAATAACCCGGTGGGGGTTCCTCTTCTGAGGCGTACCCGCTTCGGTTAGTCGCTGTTTGATAGCAAATAGCTCGTCCGTGTCGTTGGCGTTGTAGGTAACAAACACCTTGTCCGCCGCGATGCCGTAGGTGGGCATAATCTCCTTCCCCACAGTGGCGTAAGCGAGCGCCCCATCTGCCCGTCGGTAGCAGTACCGGCGGATACGCGCAAGCACCCATTGGCGGAACAGGAAGAGCGGCTGCTCGTTTAAAAGCCTCATCCCTTCATCAAAAAAGCGGTGCTCTTTAAAGAAAGCGCTCACTGCCCCGTAAGGGGGTACCCGGAACGGGATTTCGCGGATCACCAGCTTCGTG
Organism: Petrimonas sp.; assembly: GCA_012839475.1. Lineage (GTDB taxonomy): Bacteria > Bacteroidota > Bacteroidia > Bacteroidales > Dysgonomonadaceae > Proteiniphilum. The sequence continues at coordinate 104,010 of DUNG01000023.1, forward strand.
TTCGTCGCCTTTATGGCTTTTCGTAACGCCGGTTGAAAGAAAAACTGCAAGAAGTAGGGCCACCCCATTACCACGATATTGGGTCGCTCCTCAAGGAGAATGGCAGGCAGGCGGGGAAAGTAGGGTTTCCCAAGGATTGCCCTCTTCTCTTCCGCCTGAATCACTTTGTAACAACTGGGGGCGTCATCAATGAGCTTCACGTTTTGCCCCAGCGAAAGCCCCTTGCCCTTGGGAATCATCACGGAGATATCGACTCCCTTGCGCGCCAGCGTCCTAAGCGTGGCGTCGTAATAGGGGGGAATCCCACCAAAGGCGTAGAGTACTTTGATATTCATACAGGCAATTAAGTCAACGTAGGTCCAACGTGACAACCTCATGATTCACGTCAATATCGATGAGGCTGCATCGATTGCACACAAAAGTACAAAAAACTTGCGTACCCAAAAATCTTCACGATATTTGCAATTGGAAACAGCTACACTTTACGATGGGTACAAAGGGATAAAACATATGGTCCCAGGGTAAAGCTGATATACATAGAGAAATAATGCGCCTTGAACACTTTTTGAAACTTTATCTATAATGATATATTATCATGACAACAAGAAGAGATTTTATTAAAACTTTGGCAGGCTCTTCCGCTGCTTTAGCTACCGGTGGTAGTTTATTGCAACTTAGCTCTTGCATGTCAAACAAAAGGGTAAGCAGGGAAAAGGATATCACTGCAGAAACGGCTCCCTTGTGGAAAGGTTTCAATCTATTGAACAAATTTGATCCGGATAGGCAATCAGCGTTCGACGAAAAAGATTTTGAGCTGATGGCTGAATGGGGATTTAATTTCGTGAGGATACCATTGTCCTATTGGTGCTGGAGCCAAGAAGAGGATTGGTACAGGATAGACGAAAATATCCTTCAGGAAATCGACAAAGCGGTAGAGTATGGAAAACAGTACGGCCTGCATGTGAATTTAAATTTTCACCGGGTTCCCGGGTATTGCATCAATGCTCCAAAAGTACCTACCAATTTGTTCGAAGATGAAGCGCCGTTACAAGCTTGCATGCACCATTGGAGCACTTTTGCCAGCCGTTATAAAGGGGTTCCAAACAAAACGGTAAGCTTTAACCTAATCAATGAGGCCCCGTCTGTTGAAGCCGAAAAATATGATAAGGTCGCCAGGGCTTTGATTGGCTGTATTAGAGAAAAAGACCCCAACAGGCTGATAATAGTCGACGGTAAGGATGTTGGCAGGGTCCCGTTGATGACCTTAACGGATGTTCCTAATATCATCCAAAGCGGTAGGGGTTATGACCCCATGTTGATCTCTCATTTCAGGGCAGGATGGCCGGGAATGAAACAACTGATGGAGTTTCCCGAAGAGAAACTTCAATGGCCTTTAGTGGCAGATGGTGTAAAGTACGACAAAGAATACTTGAGAGAAAGCTCTATTTTACCTTGGAAAGAGTGGGTAGCCAAGGGAGGAAAAGTCCATATTGGAGAGATGGGGTGTTTTAATAAAACCCCTCACAAAGTGGCATTGGCCTGGTTAGAGGATCTTTTCGAGCTGTTTAAGAAGCAAGGTTGGGGGTGGTCTTTATGGAACTTACACGGATCGTTCGGTGTTTTGGACAGCGAGCGCGAGGACGTGAAATATGAAAATTATAAAGGCCATAAACTTGACCGACAACTACTGGAGCTGCTGAAAAGGAGCTAAATAACGGCTTAAAACATCACAAGGAATAGATGCTCGCCAACAAAGAGGTGATTCCTTACGGCAACCATACCTATCAAAACAGTACCCGGTGCGACAGCGTGTTTCGTTTAAGCACGTGCAGCGCCACGTCGCGGCCCACTTCGATCCCGTTACTGGAGAGATGCTTCTTCGTGGTTGCGTAAGCCAGCTCCGGGCTGTTGTTGTCGCCGCTCAAGTGGCAGAGCCATATGTTTCTCAGGTCGGGGGAGAAGGTGTTGGCCAGGAACTCGGCCGTCTGCCGGTTGCTGAGGTGCCCCGTTCCGGAGGTGATCCGCCGCTTCAGGTGAAGGGGGTACTTCCCGTTGCGTAGCATCTCTTCGTCGTAATTGCTCTCGATGACCAGGTGGTTGGCCTTGCCGGCGTAGTGTGCGACTTCATCGGTGATGGTTCCCACGTCGGTAGCCAGCGTGAGGGCTTGGTTGTGGAATTCGAAAAAGAAGCCGGAGTTGTCGTTGCTGTCATGCGGTACGTCGAACGCGGTAACCTGGATTCCTTCAATCTGAAATGGTTTCTCCTTTTCGATATGAACGGTGGAGCCATTGAGGCTATACCGTATCAGCCGGTTGTTGGCGATGCTTCGGTGCACCTCCCTCGTGGCGTAAACCGGGATGTGCATCTTCTCGCCGAAGTAGCCGACCGATCGGATATGGTCGTAGTGATCGTGGGTAATCAGGACGGCCATGATGGTCGACAGGTCGACCCCATGTTCGGCCAACCGTTTCTTGGTTATCCGGGGCCCGATACCGGCGTCAATCAGGATCCCGTAAGCGGGGTTACCCAGGTAGTAACAGTTACCGCTGCTACCGCTGCCAAGGCTGAAGAAAGAAAATCGCTCCGATGGAAAAAGTTCGTGCTGCATACCTGCAAAGGTAACGAATGAATCACTAAGAATAAAATTTTCGCCATTTATACCTTTCGATGAGGCGTAGCTTGCCGGGAATGTACGTTTTTTTTCGTAGCTTTGTCTGTTGTTTAACCATCAATGATGAACGATTGTATGAATCTGTTACTTCTTGGATCGGGGGGACGAGAGCACGCGCTGGCATGGAAGTTGAGCCAGAGTCCCCTGTTGAATCGCTTCTACATCGCGCCCGGCAACGCGGGTACTGCCGCGGTGGGGACGAACGTGCCTATCGGGGCGACCGATTTTGACGCGTTGAAGACCTTTTCACTCGACCACGGTATCGATATGATCGTGGTGGGGCCGGAAGCGCCGCTGGTAGAGGGTGTCTACGATTTCTTTCACAGCGATGAGGAGACCCGCCATATCCACGTGATTGGCCCCTCGAAGGAGGGGTCGATGCTGGAGGGGAGCAAGGACTTCGCGAAGAACTTCATGGTGCGCCACCAGATACCTACCGCCCGTTTCCTCACGGTCTCAAGTGAAACCATCGGGGAGGGGTACGCGTTTATCGATAGCTTGCCATCGCCTTACGTGCTTAAAGCAGATGGCTTGGCCGCCGGGAAAGGGGTGTTGATCGTGAATGACGCTGATGATGCGAAGCGACAGCTCGGGGAGATGCTCGATGGCCAGTTTGGCGAGGCGAGTCGCCGGGTGGTGATCGAGGAGTTCCTCTCGGGCGTGGAGTGTTCGGTGTTCGTATTGACCGATGGCAAGAGCTATAAGATCCTGCCGGTGGCGAAAGACTACAAGCGTATCGGCGAAGGAGACAGTGGCCTCAACACGGGCGGGATGGGTGCCGTGTCGCCGGTGCCGTTCGCGGATGACGACTTCATGGAGAAGGTGCGGACCCGGATCGTGGAGCCTACCGTAAACGGGCTGCAGAAAGAGGGTATCCTCTACAAGGGATTCATTTTCTTGGGACTTATCAAGGTGGAGGAAGATCCGAAGGTGATTGAGTACAACGCACGGATGGGTGATCCCGAGACGCAGGCGGTGATACCGCTCGTGCAGTCCGACCTGCTCGACCTGCTGGTGGGGGTGGCCACCGAGACGCTCGGAGAACGATCATTGTTGATAGATTCCCGTCACGCCGTGGCTGTGGTGATGGCATCGGGGGGCTACCCCGGATCGTACGAGACGGGGAAACTCATTAGCGGCCTGGATGAGGTGACGGGAAGCCTCGTCTTCCACGCGGGCACGAAAGAGGTCGATGGTGGAGTAGTGACCTCCGGCGGCCGCGTACTGGCGGTCACATCGCTTGGTGCAACGATGAACGAGGCGTTGGAAGCCAGCTACCGGAGCATCGAAAAGATCCGCTTTGAAAAGCGCTACTTCAGGAGAGATATCGGAAAAGACCTAAAGGTTTACGGGAGCAAATAAGGGGTTGAATGGATGGGTGGAACGGTAAATTTCTTTCGTAGAACTTTTGTCGAGGGGCGCTTTATTCCTTCCTTGGGCGTATTGGGGTTCCTGTTAATGAGGACTCTCCTTTTCCTTTACGCTGAGCCTTTTCGAAGTGCTTTGCCGCCGACTGACAACCACCTTTGGAGCCCATTGTCGGGATGGTTTATCGACCCGCTGATATCGTTTCTGGTATCAACTGTATCCATCTTCGCCATCGCATGGGTGCTCTCGTCAATGAATAGTCGCTTCAACCTGGTACGTGCCCGTTCTTACCTCCCTTTCGTGGCGCCCCTGTTCCTGTTCAGCCTGCACCCCTGCTTTCTGGTGATGAGTGGTGACTACGTGGCGATTCTCTTTATCTTGTTTGCCTTTTTTCCGCTGCTGGAGTCGTATCAACAACCGGATAGCTACCTTTACTCTTTTCGTTCCGCCGTATTGATTGGGCTGGCCTCGCTCTTTCAGGTGTTCGCGTTGTGGCTCCTGCCTTTGTGGTGGAGTGGAGAACGATCGATGCGGGGTGGGCAGTCCAGGTCATTTATCGCTTCGCTCTTCGGGCTCTCGCTGGTATACGTAACGCTATTCTCCGTTTATTTCTTTATGGATGATCTGGCCGGTTTCGTTCGACCGTTCCAGCATTTCGCATCCTTCTCTCTCCCCTCCCTCCCAAGTTTCTCCACAATGGAGTGGGGATGGTTTTTCCTGGGTCTCCTTTTCTTTACTTTCAATATCGCCCTTGCTGCGAAAATCTACATGCGCGATAAGGTGCTCACGCACGTCACCATGCGGTTTGTGGTGTTCCTCGTGGTAGTCATGTTGCTGTTGCTGTTGATCTATTGGGAACATCTTCGCTTCTTCCTGCTTTTCGCCATCCCGCTGGTATCTATGCTGAATGCCTATCTCTACACGAGGACGCAAGCCAAAAGGCATATCTACATGGCTTATGGGTGGTTGCTGCTAATGCTACTCTTTTACGGATCACATTTCGTCAACGGGTTTTAAGTTTCCTGGGGATTACAGGAGATGTAATCCCGTTCAAATGCGGGTTGTTTTGTCCATGGACTATTTCGCCTTGGGTCGTAAAGATACAAATAGCCTGGGGTAGCGGCGTTGTGGCGATTACAGTTTATCACGCAGGTCGACTGGCAGGTAAAAGGTATCGTTCTTGTCAATGTAGACCACTACCGAGCCAATATCGAAAGGCTTCCCGTTTCGCTTGGCTACCGATGAGAAGGCTTTCACCTCCAAGGTGTCTCTCCCCTTGGTTACACGCAGTACCGGGAAGTCGGTGTCACTCTTGTCGAGGGTGTACTCCATCCCTGAAAATACCTCGGCATGCTTCGCGAATATCTGATCAGTCAGTTCTTGCAGCGACGTTCCAAGTCCCGTCACCTTTTGCAGGTACTGGTTTACTTCTCGGTTCTTCACGTTTCCTTTAAGCAGATGACCGGCGGGATGGTAGCAGGCAAGCAGAACCTCTTCACCGGTATGGCCGCCCGTGGTAAACCCGAAGCAGGTGCGTGCGTTCAGTATGTTCACGATGTGGTGCGCCAGGTTGTTGCTGTTGGACACCTCCATGTAGTTGCCTTCCTTGTAGTTTTTAGATGAGAGCAATGTCTTTAACTCTTCGTCCGTGATATCGATACCGGTGTACTCTTTGAATACCGCCTTCATCTCGTCTGGTTCCGTCTTGCTGAGGATTGCCTCCAGGCCGTTGGCGCTCAGCTTGTAGTTGGAGACCGCACCGAACAGTTGTTCGATCGATAACCTGTCGTAACCCGGGCAGTCCCGGCTGCCAATCGTGAAGCCACTGTTGCCGTGATCGGGAGCGATGACTACAGCGGTATTCCCGTCCCTTTCGGCGAACTCCATCACGAGCCGTACTGCTTCATCAAAGGCGAGGAACTCATCGATCATCGTGGCGGCGTCGTTGGCATGGGCTGCCCAGTCCACCTGGCTCCCCTCTACCATAAGGAAGAAGCCGTTCTCTTTTTTCGAGAGCAGTTCTAAGGCCTTGCCGGTCATCTCCGCGAGGGAGGGTACTTTTTCCGGGTTTCGGTCGATATTGTAGGGCAGGGCTTGTTTGCCGAACAGAGCCCATATTTTCCCATCGTCTTGATAGCTAAGTAGGGCATCCCTGTCATCTTGAATCAGGAGGGTGCCATTTTGGGCGAAGTGCTCCTTTATCTCGTTGGTTAGGATGTCGTTGCCACCGCCAAACATCACGTCAAGGTTCTGGTGAGCCATCTGCGAGGCGATCGCCTTGTAGTTGCCGCGGCTATAGTGGTGTGCCGAAAAGTCGGCAGGGGTCGCATGCGGGAATTCGCAGGTCACCACGAGACCCACTGCCTTCCCTTTCTCTATTTTCGAGGCCTCCAGGATGGTCGCTGCCGGCTGAAAGGTGCGGGACGTGTCTACCGGGTAGAGGTCGTTGGGTGACGGTTCAGGGTGAATGGCCACGTTGCCCGTTTGTTGAAGCACGCCCGTCGCGTAGGTGGAGCTGGTGGGTGCCGAGTCACCGATGGGCGCGTTGGAAGAGAAGGTGGTGACAGTCCCCGTTAGGTAGGGGTCGATATGGAGCGTGTCGCCCAAGCCGTTGTAGTGCTTGAACCACCGGGCTGCCGTGTAGACGCCGATGGAGGTGCCGTCGGGGATCATCATGATCACGTTCTTAACCGGTGCAACCTCCTGCGAGAAGATCAACGTACTGATAAAAAGGAGTGAGAAAATAGAACTTAGCTTTTTCATTTTGTCGGGTACTTTTAATTCAAGCATCAAAAATAGGTGAAAAAATGGCTTTTCACAAGTGCAGAGGATAAAACCTGAAAAATTATGGCGGAAAAAGACAAAAAATGAGGATAGCTCTTCATGCCAGAACGGGCGAATTAACCGTTTTGTAATATCCCGGGTAGGAGGAAATGGCTAAATTTGATTATATTTGCGCTTCAACAAGAATGGGCAGTATCGTGGGGAATCCCGTGAGATACGAAGGGGCGACTCGTAGCGCCTATTGCCATTGGTCATTGATTATTGAACTAAAGATATAACATGAGGAGTAAGAAACCGCTGATACTTATAACGAATGATGATGGGTATCAGGCGAGGGGAATTGTTTCGCTCATCGAGGCGATGAGGGAGTTGGGAGAGATTATCGTGTTTGCACCCCACACGCACCGTTCCGGTATGGCGGGTGCCATTACTGCTGAACATGCCCTGAGGGCTTGGTTACACACGAAGGAGGAGGGGCTTACCATGTACGTGTGTAATGGTACACCCGCCGATTGTGTGAAGCTGGCGCTGAACGAGTTCGTGGATCGAAAGCCCGATCTATTGGTGTCGGGTATTAACCACGGCTCCAACGCCGCGATTAGCGTGATCTACTCGGGAACCGTGGGAGCAGCCGTTGAAGGGTCTCTTTTCGATGTCCCTTCCATCGCTTATTCGCTCTGCGATTTCCATCCCGATGCTGATTTTTCTGAGGTGGTGAAGGTGGCCCGCGTGGTCTCGCACAAAGTGCTGGAAAAGGGTCTCCCAACGGGGGTGAGCCTCAACGTGAACGTTCCCAAGGGAAAGGTGCGTGGGATAAAGGTGGCGACCCAGACACCCGGGAAATGGGTGAACGAGTATTATCGCACCAAGGATGGCGTGGGCAGGGAAGTCTTCTGGATGACCGGCCAGTTTGATAACTGGGATAAGGATAACGAGGAGAACGACGAGTGGGCGTTAGCTAACGGCTATGCCGCCGTGGTTCCCGTTAAGACCGACATGACCGCGTACGATTTTTATCATCGCCTTAAGGAGTGGAACCTGTAATGTCTGTACCTTAGTCCTTATCGTACGGGGGAATCTGGAGATTTATCTTTCTTGGCCCCAAGGTTCCTCCTAAATTATAATCCTGAGCGTTCTCTACATCGTATTTGCCGGCTCCCGCGGTCATGAGTCGTTGCAATTCACTTAGATGCTCTTGATAAACACCCCGGGGGGTTGTTCCGTTTTTCACGGCGACCGATGCGGCCATTCCTACCACTTCTCCCATCATCCCGGTGGTACGCATGACCCTAACGGTACCTAAAGCCACGTGAGTGACGCTTATGTTTCTACCTGCCATGAAAAGGTTGTCCACGTTTCGGGAATAAAAACAGCGGTAGGGTATAGGGTAAGGATGTATCGCTTTATGAACCGCGATCGATTTAAATTCTGCACCCGGGAAATGCTCCGTGTTTTTTGGATCGGGATAGTGGAGGTCAATCGACCAGCTTGTTGGCGCGGAGGCGTCAGGGTAGATCACGAAGTCGGTTAGATCACCCTCTGTCAGCACCTTGTCCCCTAACAATCGGCGTGATTCTCTTTTCCCGGCGATATAGGCCACCCAGTCCAGGTACCTGGATGTATACTCCTGTTTGACCGAACTTTCGTTTTTCAGGTAAGACCAGTTGGAGTAGACCACCAGCATACCATAGTCCCTGATTCGCTCGAAGTCAAAAACCTGGTCTAAGTTCATGCCCGTTTCCCAGGTCCATTCACCCATGGTTACTTTTTGGACGTTTGCCTCGTTAACCTCTATGCCGTAGTTAAACAGGGGGAAAGGATACTTCCCTTTACCTTCATTCGAGTACCATTGAACGGATGAACCCATGGTGAGGTTATCCGCTTCATCGGGGGCGGACGGTTCATTATATTCAGTCCTACTTTCTCTACCCATGGAAAAATCGGCACCGGCCAGATACCCGATCGTCCCGTCACCGGTACAATCCGCGAAAAGAGGGGCGGAGAAGTTTAACTCTTCGCTTGTTTCGATATGTTTGGCGAGTACGGTTTTAATGGTTGTCCCCTCTTTTTCAACCTCAAAGGCCCTGTAGTTCAAGAAGAGGGTTATATTATCTTCCGCGTTGACCATCTTTAACTTTTTCTCGTCTTCGTAATAATCACCCGGCTGGGCGTTTCCTCCCCTTAACGGGGCGATTTCGTTAACCACGTCCCCTAACCTTGGGTAAGGGTCAAGGTTCATTCGCCCTCCCAGGTGTACCCTTACTTCTGAACTGTTGTTACCACCCAATACCGGGCGATCATGAATAAGGGCGACCTTCAAGCCTAATCGGGCGGCCGTGAGGGCAGCAGCGGTGCCGGCAACCCCTCCACCTACCACCACGAGGTCAAACTCTCCCGCGTTGGGTACAACATCCGGTAACTCGAGTTGCTCTTTCCTGAAAGCCGTTAAAGCTTCGAACTCGTTAGGGGGCACAACGTCGTCCATGGTAAAGTACAGGGCGTCGCAACGACCATTGAAACCGGTCAGGTCGCGCAATCCAACGGTAACTGTCCCGGCATTTACCTTCACCTTACCTACCTCTTGCCACTCCCAAGCGTTACCTTTCATTCCCAAAACCCTATTCAATGGCTGTCCGTTTATCGTTACTTGAAATTTACCTGGGCCCTCCTTAGTTGTCCAGGGCGATGTCCAGTTGTAGGTTCTAACGAATAGGGTATATTCCCCGGCCTTAGCGAAATTCACCGTGGTGGTTGCATCTTCCACCGGGTTCCCTAGCCCATGAGCCATCAGGTAGGGTGACCCCATTAAATCCATGAACTGTTGGTCAACCACCCACCCCCCTTTGTTTTGAAAACTTTCCGCTTCAATGAAAACTGACTGAGCCTGGGATGACGCCACGTAAAAGAATGATACACAGAGTAACGAAATGATGTTGATGGATCCTCGTGTCATTGAATACTATATGATTATGTTTGATAGCAAATATACTTTATAAATCAATAGAAGAAAATATTTCGAAACTTTTCATGAAAATGGAACGTCTATAGTCGATTAATAATATCGGTTGTCTGAAAAAATGAGTACTTTTGTTCAAAGATAAATTAATTGTATGAAACGAGCATGTAAATCATTTACACCCATGACGACGATTAAAAGCGAGTTCCATACACCGAAAAGTAAAGGTGAAATAATCGTATGAAATATTACCTTGTCGCGGGGGAGGCTTCCGGCGACCTGCATGCCTCTAACTTGATGCGGTCGCTGAAGGGGCTGGACGAAGCAGCCAATTTTCGTTTTTTCGGGGGTGACTTGATGCAAGCCGTGGGGGGTACGCTGGTGAAACATTACCGCGAGATGGCCTTTATGGGCTTCCTCCCGGTTGTGTTGAATGCCCGCACCATCTTGAAAAACCTCGACTTTTGCAAACGGGATATTGCCGGGTATAGTCCCGATGCCGTCATCTTGATCGATTACCCCGGCTTTAACCTTAAGGTAGCCAAGTATGTGAGGCGCCACCTGGGCATCCCGGTTTTCTATTATATCTCCCCCAAGGTGTGGGCGTGGAAAGAGTACCGGGTGAAGTCTTTTAAAAAGTACGTTGACGAGATGCTCTGCATCCTTCCGTTCGAGGTCGATTTTTTCAAGAAACACGATTACCAGGTGCACTACGTGGGCAACCCCACGGTCGATGCGATCGCCCAAAGGCCTTTTAAAGAGGAGACGTTCGGGCAGTTCATCGGGGCGAACGGGCTGGATGAACGACCTATCATCGCCCTGTTGGCAGGGAGTCGCAAGCAGGAGATCGAGAATAACTTGCCGTCGATGCTTCAGGCCGCTGACCCGTTCACGGAGGAGTACCAGCTGGTGGTGGCAGGAGCCCCGGGTATCGACCCCTCGTTTTACGAGGCCTATACAGGTGACGGCCACGGGGCGGTTGTCCTTTTCGACCAGACCTATCGGATTTTGTCGCAAGCCGATGCGGCCTTGGTGACCTCCGGGACGGCCACGCTGGAGACGGCTCTCCTGAATGTACCTCAGGTGGTCTGCTACCGGATGCCGGTGCCCAGGATGGCTTATTGGGCCTTTAAACATATCCTCCATACCCCCTACATTTCGCTGGTCAACCTGGTGTGTGGCAGGGAGGTGGTGAAGGAGTTGTTCGCGAAGTTTTTCACCATCGAAAACATCCGGAAAGAGCTTTACCGGTTACTTAAAGAGCCGCCTTACCGCGAGAAGATGCTAACCCATTACGCGGAATTGCGGCGAATCATGGGTGAACCCGGCGCATCGGATCGGGCGGCCGATATCATCCAACGTGCCATACACATTAACATAAATAGATAATAATCGTATGAGAGTAGGTATTCTTACATCGGGAGGGGACGCACCCGGCATCAACGCCACCATTCGAGGCGTTGGCAAAACGGCCATTAATCACTACGGGATGCAGGTAATCGGTATTCAGAACGGGTTTTCCGGGCTCTTGTACAAAGATACCATAGAGCTAACCGATGCATCGCTATCGGGCATACTAAACCTGGGAGGAACCATCCTCGGAACCGCGCGCGAAAAAATATTTCGAAGCATGATCTCCTCCCCCGATGAAAAGGATAGGGAGCAGATTAAAGACGCGTATCACGAGTTGGAACTCGACTGCCTGGTTTGCATTGGCGGGAATGGGACGCAACGTACCACCTGGATGCTGTCGGAGATGGGATTGAACGTGGTGGGTATCCCCAAAACCATTGATAATGATGTCTATGGTACCGATGTTACGTTTGGCTTTGATACCGCGGTAAATATCGCGTGCGAGGCAATCGACCGCCTCCACTCAACCGCCAGTTCGCATCGTCGCGTGATGGTCATCGAGTTGATGGGTCACCATGCGGGGTGGATTACCCTTCACGCCGGTATGGCTGCCGGGGCAGATATTATTTTGCTGCCGGAACTGGGATATAACATGCGGGTGGTGATTGATAAAATAAAGAAACGGATGGAGATAGGGAAGGCCTACTCTATCGTGGCGGTTGCCGAAGGGCTAGAGGTGCCCTCCAAAGAACGACCGGCCATCTATTTCGCGAGGGAGATCGAGAAGCGGACCGGTTACGAGACGAGGGAGACCGTCTTGGGGTATATCCAGCGGGGCGGTTCGCCATCGCCCGCTGACCGGAACTTGGGCACGTTGCTCGGGGGACACGCGGCTCAGCTGATTAACGAGGGAAAATACGGGCGGATGGTTGCTAAGATAGGTAACGAGATTACCGATGTGCCGCTGTCGGAGGTAGCAGGACGCCTTCGGCTGGTGACACCCGATAACGATTTGGTGGTGCAGGGCAGTCGGATGGGAATTTCGTTTGGAACGTATGATTACCCCGGTTAAAGGGTTAGTTAGCGGAGTCCTCTTCCTCTTCAGGAGAAATTTCTCTCGCCGCTTCGATCAGTGTTTCACGGAGTTCGTTGCTCTCGCGTAGTTTTTTGATGGCCACCTTGGCGGCCATCTGGTGTGACTCTTTCTTAGAGTAGCCTTTGCCTGAGCCTACCTCTTCGTCCGCTACCTTTACGCAGGAGATGAAAACGGGGTTGTTCTGCGCATCGAACAGTGATTCGGTGAGCTCGAAGCGAACCTCCACCTTGTTTTTTTGGCCCCACTCGATGAGCCTCGATTTGAAGTCGACCTCGCTCTTCATCACCTTGTCGATATTCAGGTGCTGCTTGATCATCGTTTCGAAGACGAACTTTTTGGCTACCCGGTACCCTTGATCCAGGTAGATGGCACCGATAAGCGCTTCCAGGGCGTCCCCGTAGATGTTGGTGTTGTGGGCCAGGTTGCGCGTGGAGGAGACGATGAGCTTGTCGATTCCCAGGTTCATGGCCAGCTTGTTCAGGGTCTCCCGCTGTACGATGCGCGAGCGCATGTTCGTGAGGAACCCCTCTTTTTTGTTTTCAAACCTTTTGTACAGGATATCGGTGACGATGGCATCGAGAATGGCGTCGCCCAGGAACTCAAGGCGTTCGTTATTGACCCACTTTCCCTTGCTCGACCGTGTGGAAGAGGAGCGGTGCGTCATGGCTTCCAGGTAGAGATCAATCCGATCAGGGTAGAACCCGAGGATATGGTAAAAGGAGAGGTAAGGCTCTTTCCCGTGGTGAGGCAGAACCTTAACCCTCTTGATAAATCGTCTTAGCACCTTACTGGTTGTATTGCTTGAGAATTACGCTCGCGTTGTGTCCACCAAAGCCAAAGGTATTTGATAATGCGGCCCGTATCTCCCTTTTCTGGGCTTTGTTGAACGTGAAATTCAGGCGGTAGTCGATTTCCGGGTCATCGTCCCCCTCTTCGTGGTTAATGGTGGGGGGCACGACCTGATCCCTGAGCGCCATGATGCAGAGCAGTGCCTCCAGGGCACCCGCACCCCCCAGCAGGTGACCAGTCATCGATTTCGTGGAACTGATATTCAGTTTGTAGCTGTAGTCGCCAAACACGTCGATGATCGCCTTCGCCTCCGAGATGTCCCCCACCGGGGTAGATGTGCCGTGCACGTTGATGTAATCGATCTCTTCGGGCTGCATTCCGGCATCTTCCAGGGCATTTCGCATGACCAGCTTGGCGCCCAGCCCCTCGGGGTGAGAGGCGGTGATATGGTACGCGTCGGCAGATAGTCCCCCCCCGGCCACCTCGGCGTAGATGGTAGCACCGCGAGCCTTCGCGTGCTCTAACTCTTCAAGGATGAGCACCGATGCACCCTCACCGATAACGAAGCCGTCGCGGCTTGCGCTAAAAGGCCTGGATGCGGTCTCCGGTGAATCGTTGCGCACGGACATGGCCATCATCGCGTTGAAACCACCGACGGCTGCCGGGGTTATGGTCGCCTCGGCTCCACCCGTGACGATCACGTTGGCTTTGCCCAGCCGAATTAGGTTGAAGGCATCGACGATGGCGTTGGTGGAAGAGGCGCAAGCCGATACGGTAGCGTAATTGGGTCCCCTCAGTCCATAAATCATAGAGATATGCCCGGCGGCGATATCCGCTATCATTTTCGGAATGAAAAAAGGATTGAACCGAGGCCCTTTGTCTATCGCCTGGTAATACCCGCCTACCTCCTCTTCAAAAGTTTTAATACCACCAATCCCAGCGGCAAAAATAACCCCGATGCGGTCCTTATCTTCTTCCTCAAGGTCGAGTCCGGAGTGAGCCATCGCCTCTTTAGCCGCCTGAATGGCTAACTGTGAGTAACGGTCATACCTTCTCGCTTCCTTGCGGTCAAACAGGCTGGAGGGGTCAAAGTCTTTCACCTCGCACGCGAAGCGCGTCTTGAACAGCGAGGCGTCAAAATGGGTAATAGGCCCGGCGCCACTCTTGCCGGCAACCGCGTTCTCCCAGGTGGTCTGAACGTCATTGCCCAGCGGTGTAATCGCGCCGAGGCCTGTTACTACTACTCTTTTTAATTCCATAAAAAGGGAATGGGTTATTTCGCGTGTTCTTCCACGTAAGAAATCGCGTCACCAACGGTAGAAATCTTCTCCGCTTGGTCATCAGGAATCGAGATGTTGAACTCTTTTTCGAACTCCATGATCAACTCAACAGTGTCGAGAGAGTCAGCTCCCAAATCATTGGTGAAGCTGGCGGTTTCCGTTACTTCAGATTCTTCAACACCCAATTTGTCGACGATAATCGCCTTTACTCTTTGTGCTACTTCAGACATAACTTTCGATATTAATGATTAATAAAAAATATTATTCCTAAATTCGCGACTGCAAAGTAACACAAATTTTCTCTAATTGTGCAAACTTTTGTCCTTTAAAATCAATAAAATTGCACAAAAATGCTATTTATGTGCAAATAAACGGCTTTTTCATGATTAATCTCGCCATTTTTGCATCGGGTAACGGGAGCAACGCCGAAAATATTACCCGATATTTTTCTGGGAACAGACGGATTCGGGTAGTGTTAATTCTATCGAATAGGAAAGAAGCCTTCGTGCATACGCGTGCTCAAGCGCTTGGTATCCCTTCCCGCTCGTTTTGCAAGGTGGAGTTTGAGGGGGGTGGGCCCGTATTGGATGCCTTGCAGGCGTATAGCGTTGATTTTATTATATTAGCCGGGTTCTTGTTAAAGGTGTCGCCACCCATTTTGGAAGCCTACCCGGACCGGATCCTGAATATTCACCCCGCCTTGTTACCCAAGCATGGGGGCAAGGGGATGTATGGTGATCGGGTTCACCGGGCGGTGGTGGATGCGGGTGACACGGAATCGGGTATCACCATCCATTACGTTAACGAGCATTATGACGAGGGAGCCATCCTCTTCCAAGCCCGATGCCAGGTGTTGCCCACGGATAGCGCCGATGATGTGGCGCAGAAGGTGCACGAGTTGGAGTACCTTCACTTTCCAAAGGTGATTGAAGCGGCGGTATTGAAAGCGTTTCCCATTTCCCATCGAGAGATGTGACTAACAATGGTATTGCTGGGGACCGGTTTCGTAGATGTTGTTTCCCTGGTGATCGATGGCCACGATAAGCGGTAGGGAGGTGACCCTTAGCGCACGGATCGCCTCGGTACCCAGTTCCTCGAACGCGATTACCTTGGCGCTCTCCACGCTCCGTGCCATCAGGGCGGCAATGCCCCCGATAGCGGCGAAGTAGACGCCGCCGTGCTTTTTGATAGCCTCTATCACCTCCTCGCTTCGACTCCCTTTCCCGATCATGATTTTCAGCCCCATCTCCATCAAACGGGGAGAGTAGGCATCCATCCGGCTACCGGTGGTGGGGCCTACGGAGCCAATGGGTCTCCCTGGCTTGGCGGGGGCTGGTCCCGCGTAGAAGACCGCTTGTCCCGGGAAGGCGAAAGGCATTGCTTCGCCCCGGTTGGCCATTTCTACCAGTCGGCCGTGCGCGGCATCACGGGCGGTGTAAACAATCCCGGATAGTGAGACCATGTCGCCCGCTTTAAGTGAGCGAATTATCCTGTCGGTCAGCGGGGTTGTAAGCTTTATTGGCGCGGGTGGTTGGTTCTTTTCCTGCATGTTGTTTCTTTTTAGAGGGCATTCGTTTTTGGATGGTAGGCGTTTCGTTTGAACGTTAACTGTTTCCTATTCCCTGTTCCCTGTTCCCTTCGGGTCATGTGTACAAGGGGATGGTGCTCTTTTAGAGCGCCCCCGAGGCGTGGCGCGTAGCGTGACAGCCGATGTTGACGGCGACCGGAAGACCGGCGATATGGGTGGCCTGGGTAATCACGTGTACCGCCAAGGCGGTGGTGCTGCCTCCCAGTCCGGCGGGACCGATCCCTAGCCTGTTGATTTTCTCTAGCAGTTCCGCCTCCAAGGAGACAAGCTCCTCATCCTCGTTTTTCGTGCCGACCGGTCGCAAGAGTGCTTTCTTGGCCAAGTAAGCGGCTCGCTCCATGGTGCCGCCGATGCCCACGCCGACGATAACGGGCGGGCATGCGCTTGCACCAGCTGTGGCGACGGTATCGATCACGAACCGTTTCACCCCCTCTACCCCCTCGCTTGGGGTGAGCATGCGTAGCGCGCTTTTATTTTCGCTCCCGAACCCCTTGGGCGCGACGGTCACCCGGAAAGTGTCACCCGGAACCATCTCGTAGTGGATGACCGCAGGGGTGTTATCGCCCGTGTTCACCCGGTTGAAAGGGTCTTCCACTACCGATTTGCGGAGAAACCCCTTCACGTACCCCTGGCGCACACCCTTGTTGATGGCCTCTTCGATAAAGCCGCCCGTCACGTGAACCTCTTGTCCCATGGTGACAAAGACTACCGTCATACCGGTGTCCTGGCATAAAGGATCTCGCCCCTCCCGGGCAATCGACGCGTTCTCGATCAGGGTGCCGAGTACCTGTTGCCCCAGGGGAGACCTCTCTGTCTCCCGGTAATTGATGAAGCTGTCCTCAATATCGCGGGCAATCACGCAGCACGCTTCAATGCAGAGCTGTTCGACCAGCTCGGTGACTCGGTGGGCTTCTATCTGTCTCATATGCTGTGGGTTGTTGTAGGGTAATCCCGCGTTAAGAAATGGTAGGTGTTTCGATTCTCGATGTCATCGGTATGGCTATCCACCAAGCCTATCAGGCAATAGGTGTTGGACTTCGGGTCATAAATCAGCTCCTTATGGATACTAAACTCCACGATCTCCCGGGTGTTGCGGACGTGAAATCGAGGGCCATCGCACGGGATCACCTTGTCGCCAATCACGATATGCTTGTCGTCCAGGTACGCGATATCCAGTTCCTTGTCGATCTCCTCCCTGATCTTTTCCTCCAAGTGAGCCAAGTCAATCGTCGGTTTTCGTGGGAACTTAAGGACGAAGCCGTTTCTGATGTCCGACGAGAAGTACTCCTCCTCCCCAATGTGAAACGCTTCGGTGAGGATCTGCATGGTAATATCCTCGGCGCTGTGTGCCATCTTGCGGTACTTGAGTGATTCGTGGACGATGCGGTAAATGCTGTCGGGACTAGGCCCGAACACGCTTGGTCTCACGACGATAATCTCCTCCCCTATACCGATTATCAGATCGGCGTTTCTCCCCATTAGTGGGAACAGCAGGTTAAAGTGCTCGACCACGATTCGCCGTTTCCGCTCCAGAAGAGAGTGGACATAGTCCGCGATCTCGTGCAGCTGGGTGAAGGCCATCTGGAAGCGCACGTCGATATGAAACGCGGTGGCTTGCTCCAGGTCGGGAAACGGGTCACGTATCTGCATGATTTTGTCGGGGCGCACGATATCGTCATCATTCGAGAGCTGCAGGCCAGGGAACATCCCCTTTACAAAGGAGGATTTGCCGGCTCCGGCATCCCCGATGATGCCGATGAGGCGGTCGGTATAGGAGAGGTGCTTGTGAGCGATCTGCTCTCCCAAGAACATCAGCCGCTCCTTGCCCCGTGGGGCGAAGTACTGGGCTGACACCATGTATTGCTGGATAAAGCTGCGCATGTTACGGCATTAAGGGCAGGTTTTTACAGATCGAATTCCAGTTTCATTAATGGCGCATGTTGTTGTGCACCATACACGTCGGTCTCGCCCAGCGTTCCCGAGGGAATGGGGCGTACGATGGTGGTTTTGATCGCTTTTGCCGGGTCGAAATGGACTACCCCTATCACGTCTGCTTCAGGGATGCCATACAGTTCGGCGAACATCTTCGCGTTGAAGATACCGGCGTTTTTCACCTTTTCGTAGGTTTCGGGATCCCGGAAGATCACGTCGAAGGTGAGTTCGTAGGGACCCGAGTTCTTGCTTCGGATGACCGAGGCCACGTCTCTTAACTTATACCGCATGGTTCTCTCCTCCTTTCTTGTTAGGGTCATTGTTTTCGTTGCCTTGTTGGGTCTTGGCGAATGAGGTTTTATGGACATGTGCAGGGTGGTTGTTTTCCCCCGTCGCTTTGCCCTGGTTGAACTGCATGTAGGTGGCCGGGAACAGCGATACCGGGTCGTCCACCTTCATCAGGTGGTAGATATTGAACTCGAACACCTCTCCCATCTCCGCGTCGGAGGGAGAGAAGGGGAACGCCAGGTTGCCAGCCGTGGCGACCCGCCCCTCGTAACCGTAGTGCAGTAGGGTACTCCGTGCGAACCCGCAGATGGTGTTGGCTTGTTCCCGGGTGGCTCCTACCGCCTCGATAATGATCATCAACTCGTCGGGCATGGGGACGGATTCGTTATTATCGTTATTTTCGGAGACACTTCTGGTATCATTAAACAGCGATACACCCCCTTTCCCGTAAATTTTAAAATCGAGGAAGAACTCCTGGAAGCCGTAGTGTTCGAAGTTGTTTTTCACCCGCTTCTTTACCTCGGCTGTGATCTCATCGATCTTGGCGATCATCACCGGGTCCATCACGCCGGCGCAGGAGATGGTGCGGTAGCCCACTTTTCGTACTCCTTCCAGTTTCACGAAGTACCCATCGGTCGGCACGAACTTCGTTCCCGCTACCTTCACCTTGTTGTCGCCCACGGGAGTGAAGGTGCATCCATGCAGGTCGAGCGCCCCGCCCGGTCCCGGCAGGACGTACGGGTTCGATTTTTCGTACAAGGTGTGCGCCGAAACGGAGAGGGGCGTGCACTTACGTGCCGGGGAGAGCGGCTCCAGGATAAAGCCATCCCGTTGCAGGTAGCCAAACATGGAGTCGCTTCCGCTGCCGGGTAATGCGGCGATGGCGGCACATTCCAGTATTTTGCCCATGTGTAGGGCCAGCGCCTTGTCGAACCCGTTCTTGATGGGCAGCGCCGCGAAGAGCGACGGGTCGTAGCTTCGGCCACCCAGGATGACGTCGGCACCCATCTCCAGGGCTTTTATATAGGGCTCTTCACCCATCTGGGCAACGATATGCACCGCCTCATCGATCTCCTTTTCGGTCAGCTCTTTCGCGGGGAAGAGGGGGGTTACTTCCCCCGCCCGGAATTTCTCCCGAACCAGTTCTTTGTCCAGTTCCGACTGTATCACGGCCAGTTTAAAGGTAAGTCCCTTCTCGTTGGCGATCTCTTTGATGAGCTCCAGCGTGAGGGCCACGTGGGGGCGTGCCCCGCTCCCCCCGGCGGTGCCAATGATGACCGGTATGCCCGCTTCGAGGGCGGCCGGAATCATGATCTCCAGGTCCCTTTTTACCGAGTTGTTGTCGGTGAACGACTTCCCGGCTCCCAGGTAGTAGGGACCCGGGTCGGTTGAGCCGGCATCTACCGCGATGACGTGCGGCTTCCGTTTCATTCCCTCCTCGAACGACTCCACGGGGAAGCCGTAGCCTAGAATAGCGGTCGGGGAGAGTATCCTTAATTCATCCATCCTATTTTTCTTTTTTGGTTCGTTTTATTTCGTTAGTATCTGAACCGGCTCAACGTTTTTTAAGTGGTGTTTTCTTGTTTCGTAGTTTTCGACATTTTTTCGATTCGCCAGTTTCAGGTGCGCTAGGTGTTTCTCTGTTTTTTATTGTTTCCTTTTTGCTAGCGCCAGTATACGGCTCATCTCGTTGAACGCGATCATGTACCCCTCGTCCACCCCCATGCCCGGTTTCGCGAGGCACTGGTCGGGTGAGGTGGCCATCGCGATGTGCGCGCACACCTCGGCCGAGCGGCTCGTCTCGTTGCAGGTACCTCCCAGGTAGGCACCCATCCCCTGCTTCTTGCAGTAGAGCACCGCCTCGATGGAGTTGTTGATCCCACCCAGATCGGGTGTCTTTACCTGGATCATGTGGCCTGCCCGGTTGTCCGTGAAGTCGATGATATCCTGAAGCGTGTTGCACCACTCGTCTGCCACGATTTCGGCTTCTACCCCTTTCGCTTCCATTTGCGCCCGCAGTTCGCTCAGCGCTTTTATCTGCTCCGCCTTGTCGCCCATGTCCACCGGCCCCTCTATCCGCAGCTTGAAGGGGCGTGCCATCTCGGTCAGTTCGCCCAAGTAATCGGCGATCGCCTCGCTGTCGTCGTTAAACACCGTGCTCAGCGTTCCGTACACGTCGATATGGATCACCGGGTTATACCCTTCGTTAGGCTTCAATTTGAGAATCCGTTCGCGAAGCCACCCCACGTACTCCTTCAACTTCTCGCCATTTTGGCCCGTTTTCGTCTCCACGTTGTTAAAGAGGCCATGCGGCAGCACGTCGGCTCCCTTCATGATCATCTTGTCGGCGTTCAGGTAGCGGTCGTCACCCGACTGCGTGAAGATGGGGATAAGCGTTTTCGAAAGGTCGGTCCCATACTCCTCGGCAATTACTTCGGCCATCAGTCGCCCTTGGCTCTTGGCCACCGCGTCGAGGCAGGCTTGGGTCACGCCGTACCGGATGGCCGTGTGGTACGGCTTCCCGGTCGATGGGCGAACCTTTTTATCCACCCGATCGGCCATCTCCCGGAAGGTGGTGATCTTTTGCCCCACGTAGAGCGGTGCGATCTCCTCCCGGATGATCGGTATAAAGGTATCGGCCAGGAAGAGCGGGTCGCGTCCACCGGCGCCAGAGTATTGCACCGCCGCGCAGTCGCCATGCGCTATCGCCCCATTCTCTAGGACGAAGAGTACCGAGATGGCTTCACCCGCCTGACGAACCGCCGTGAAACCGGGCGTCTGGGATTCACCCACGTAGAAAGCACCATCGCTTTTAGCCCCACCCTTGATCGCCTTCTGATCATCAAAGAAAAACCCTGTTTTTCCCGGGGCGCAAATCACATCAACTATTTTCATACGATTTTTTATCTTTATATTTCAGTGTATGGAACTATTTCGTTAAGTCAAATGAGCATTGGACAAGTTTACTTGGACAATGCCATGACGAGAAATAGACTAACTTTAGTGAACCTTTGATGTTTAAAATAATCATTCCTTAAGGGCATTTAATGATTATTGTAAACATGTCGGTTTCATATTCTTCGTTTTATTTACTTTTCTCAGCGTTTGTTTTTCTTGCACTTTTGCTTTCAGGCTCGACTGAAAGCAAAAGAACAGCTGCTTTTTGTGCATTATCTTGGCCGTCCCACGAGGAATCCCTTCCCGATGGCGTAAACATCATCGATGACCATTTGGAAGTTGACCGGTCGTTTCTCCGCTTTGCCCCGCTCTTCGAGCTTGGCACGGTGAAAATCCTTTAGCTCTTTCGTGAAGGGGAGGTTCCCCATCTCCAGCAGGCGGATCGCACCCATGTTGTCCCTTGCCGGCAGGACCTTCCCGGCGTTGTATTTGCTCGGTGCGAATGGGATATCGAGTACCCCCGCCTCGAAGGCGGCGACGGTTCCCACCGCGTAGTCCCCTTTTCCGAGCTCTTCGACCCGATCCAAGATACACTTGGTCTCCTCCTCGATGATCGCGCTCTCCGTCAGCACGGCGGGGATACCCCTAAGGTCCTGGTCTCTGAGCATCGATATCACCTGCTTGGTGGCCCTTAGCCCGGCCGCGTTGGCCTCTTTCGTGGGTACGCCCATCGCCTCGTGTGGGGTCTTCACGATTACCTTGGTCGCTTTGGCCAGTGCCGCCGTGGCGGCCCCCCACGAGATTACCCCGAACGCCTTCGCTTCGTCTTGCGGGAAGCCGCCCATCCACTGGTGGAAGACGGTAGTGATCCGCACATCGTGG
This sequence comes from Petrimonas sp., assembly GCA_012839475.1. Lineage (GTDB taxonomy): Bacteria > Bacteroidota > Bacteroidia > Bacteroidales > Dysgonomonadaceae > Proteiniphilum. The sequence goes on from DUNG01000023.1 coordinate 125,896, forward strand.
AACCCATGTTTGTCGAGGTACTCTTGGCAGACACTCTTTAGTGCGCGGATCGCCGCTACGTCTTGGATCAGGTTGCCACACTGCCCATATCCCACCGTGATATCCTTCACCCCTTGGGTAGCCGCGAGCAACGCTTCGATAACCGCCACCGAGTTGGAGATGGAGGCCGGTATCAGGGTGCCGGTCAGCGGGCCGAATGGCTCCCGGTTAATTGATACCCCGGCCTCTTCGTACAGTCCCACTAGTCGGTCGGTATATTGCCAGTGCGAGATGGTCTTCTCCAGCGAGTGATCTTTGGAGTAGGGGATATTGTAGGAGATGCCCCCACCCTCGTACGAGGTGAAGCCCCCGGCGATGCTGATTTCGGTAAGTAGCCGTGCATCGGGTGTGCCATGGCGCACCTGCACCGGTTTTTTCAAGGCCGAGGTGACATCCCGGCACACCTGCACGCCGTAGTTCACGATGGGGAACCCGTTCAGCATGGAGCGTCCCGTCTCCTTGCTCTTATCGATGCCCGTTTGCGCTTCGGTATACCGGTTCAGCCGGGTGTAGCTATCGACCGTGGTGGGCAGCAGGTCGGCCTCCCCCTCCTTTTCAAGGTAGCGCAACAATTGAATGTGCTCGCTGGTGATGGCCACCCCGGCACGCGGTTGTATCAGCGTGACCTTTTCTTCCACCCCCCTGGCCAGCACGTGGCCGAACCGTTTCGAGGCGGGGATTTTTTTCTGGTACTCCACCGCTTCATCAAGGTCGACCCCCTTGCCGGTGGGCCACTGTTTCAGGACCTCCTCCCGTTCCGCGAAAAACGCGTCATCCGTGAGCTTTTGGTTTTTTATCTGCATGTTCGGGTTTTTTTAAGCTAAAAACGTTTGTTACATCAAGGTGTATATTGTTTCATAGCGAAACGATCTCTCTTTTCAGTAATTTCAATGCCAGCTCCTTGTTTTCCTGGCTCAACAGTCCCATCGAGGCGAAGATGTATCGCTTGTCCACCAGATAGCCGGGTCGCTTGGGCTTTGCATGGGGAGTTCCTTCCCCTTCACTTTTAACACCTTCCAGGATGTGGGCAGGATGGGGACTATTGGCAATTACACCGCCAATGCCTATCACGTGGGTAACCTTCGAGAGGTCTTTTCCGGTCAAGGCGAACACCTGTCCAAACGGCGTGTAGACCGACTCCCACGATCCACAGTGGCGCACCGTGGCGATACGGGCGGCACCGCGTGCAAGGGCCTCTTCGATCGCTTGCTCTCTACTTCCCTCCACGGCGAGCAGGTGGGGTGTCCGGCGGCACGCGTCTATCCACGCTTGGACTTCTTCGACCGGGAAATCTATCTCCATGGCAACTTCCTCGATATCGGCTATCTCTGCCAGTGAACGCAGGCTGTAGCGCATCCCCAGATCGCCCTCCACGCTCCGCTTGGCGTACGGCTCAGGGAGCCCTTTCACCAGAACATTGGAGAGGGTAGGGTGTCCGTGCGACATGGAATATACGTCCGTGGTTGCTCCACCAATATCGATGGCCATCAGATCGCCTATCCCTTCGGTATTCCCTGTGCCTTTGCTCAGCAGCTCGCACCCGTTCATCACGGCCAGTGGGGTGGGGATGATCTCGTTCGCCGCTAATGCTTGTGCACGGCTTAGCCCTTTGGCCTGCACGATGCGCTCGATAAACAGTTTTTTGATCTCCTCCCTGGCTGGCTCGATGTTCAGTTGGTTGAATTGGGGCATCACGTTCTCGGTGATCACGAAGTTCTTGCTGGAGGCGGATAGGATGGCGGTCACCTCGTCGGCGGCACTTTTGTTCCCGGCGACGATGATGGAGAAGTCGCCCTTGGTATCAGCCAGTTTTCGGGCGTTGGAAACGATGACCTCCCGGTTGCCCCCGTCGGTACCCCCGCATAACAACACCAGGTCTGGTGCGATGGCCTCTATCGCTTCTCGTTCCGTCTCGGATATCTCGAACGAAAAGGTACGGATGACCTTCGCACCTGCACTTGACGCGGCCGTGCGGGCTGCCTTCGCGGTCAGTTCCGGGACAAGTCCCAGGGCAACCATCCTTAGGCCGCCCGCCGCGCTGCTGCAGCAGAGGAGCTTGTCGTAGGCGAAGGTGCCGATGGCTGCCTCTAACCGCTTTATCGCTTCGTGGAAGCCATCCATCACGTTGGTGGTGATGGTCGTGAAAGCAGTTGCCGTACCCACGATCTCTTCGCGGTGCGCATCAATCGCGGTCAGCTTGGTGTAGGTAGAGCCAAAATCGGCCGTCAGGTATTTCATCGAACAAGCTTAAATCATGGCGTTGACCTATTTCTTTCGGGCGGCTATCGCCTCTTCAAGGTAGTCAAAGACCCCCTCGATGGGAGTCCCGGGAGCGGATACGTGATCGAACCCCATATCGAGAAAGCGGGCTTCGACCTCCTCGAAGTTTTGTTTCCCCACTACCAGGTTACCACCCACTAACAGGATGATATCACCCAGTCCCGCCTCGTTGCACTTGTCGCGCAATCCCTGGCAGTCGATCTCACCATGCCCGTAGAGTGATGACACCAAGATAGCATCGGCATCGGTCTCGATGGCCGCCTGGATGTACTCCTCTTGCGATACCATCACACCCAGGTTGATGACGTTGTAACCGGCTTCCCGTAAAGCGAAATCGATGATCTTATTTCCCACGGCATGTACATCGGCACCAATCACCCCAATTACTACTGTTCCCTTGCTCATTAGTATTATCTTTAATCGGTGTCAAAGTTAACCACTTTCCCATCATTCCCCAAAATATTGGCGGGCATTCCAGCTTTTTTTCCCCAAGGCATCGTTTTATGGAAAAAAATCGTATCTTTGCGGTCGGTTTGACAATATCGGTTCTGCCAATTGATCAAAGTGGCGCCGTTTATATACTGGTTAACCCGTCAATTTGAAGTATGGTTTTCGCGGCCGTGGCGTAATTGGTAGCCGCGCTAGACTTAGGATCTAGTGCCGAGAGGCGTGGGGGTTCGAGTCCCTTCGGCCGCACGTTTAACCATTGGTGTGTTGCTTAAATCCCTGAAAGAGAAACTCTTCCAGGGATTTTGTGTTTTATCAGTATCTTTAACCTCAAGGGATAGGACATGAGTGAAGAATGTTCGGTCGAAACAGATTTTAACCCCCAGATTAATTTTTGTACCTTTGTATTATAGCGTTCTGGGACTGAAGGAAATTCCTTGCGAAAACGTTATGCTTCTGCCTTGCCACGTTTAGCGGATGCTTGACGTGTAACGGTAAGGTATATCAGTCGATTAACCGGGAGACAGATACAATCATAAAACAATACAGATGGCAAAATCCAGATATAGTAAACGAGCAATAGCAAAGAAAAAAGCACAGAAAAGAAAAGAGAAAAGAAAGCGCCGGGAAGAGCGTAGGGCAGAGGGCCCAAGTACCTTTAAGGAGATGATCGCGTACGTTGACGAGTTTGGGCAGATTACTGATACCCCACCCGAACCCCAGGTCGAAGAGGTGGACCTGGAGAGCATCGAGATATCAACCCCAAAGATGGAGGTTCAAGAGGAGGATGAATTCAAGGGCCACGTCAAGTTTTTTAACCAGAGTCGGGGTTACGGCTTTATCGGTGACCTTTTGGGGAGGCAGGAGTATTTTTTTCATATAAGCAATGCCCCTGAAGATATAGCTGAAGGCGATCTGGTTGCTTTCGAACTAGAACGAGGCGACAAGGGGATCAACGCTGTCAACGTGACCATTTTAAGTAAGGCGTAACCCTGAATTTACTTAGCTAGTAAAATGTAGGCTATGGGAATAAGTAGGCCAATAATCAGGAACCACTTGCCTCGTCCCGCGATACCACGTTTGCCCCTAACCATGAAGAGCCCTGAAATCGCGAAGAAAATTAGGCCTATGGCAAACAGGTCGGCCATTATTGACCAGCCCCCTACCCGGTTGTAGTGAAGTTGATTGATCCAGAAGGCCAAGGGCTTTCGCTTGTTTGTCTCGTATCCTGCTATGCCGGTAGCGGGATCATATTCTCCAATCCCACCGTCAATTAGTAAGCGGTATTTACTGCCTTGCTGCCCGACGCTGTTTAGTGATGGGAGGTCGGCCTCAAGTTGCCAAGCATCGCGGAATTCACGTTCAGAGAGCCCTTTCGCCAACGTGATTTCGTGCTGCTCAACCTTGTACGAGGGATCTCTTTTATCGATTCGATTAAGCAAGAAACCTGAAACCCCATACACGAGACATAGCCCCACCATCACGAAACCCAAGTCACGATGGAGGATACGGATCCATTTCCTTGTTTTTGGGCCAATTGACCACTTCATGGAGTCGTTTAGTTTAGTATTAACTTTCGTTTTTAAAAATCAATCCCCCGCTTTGCGGTAGCTTAGTCCTTCGACGTAGTAAATGGCGTAGTAGTCTTTCCCGCGCTCCTGCATCCATTCTTTCATCTCGTTGATGTTGGCCAGTTCCGCCTGGCAAGCTTCAGCAGCACCTTCCTCTTCATCATCTTCCATCCGCTTGTTCACGTCTTTCTCCATGTCATCGATCTCGGTGCGCGTTAATCGACGCTCCCGAAGGACACCGTCGACCACAACTTCGGTTCCAGTTAACTCTTTATTGAAAGAACCGAGCTCTTCCATCGCCTCTACCCTGATGGTGTACTTCTGGTCAACACCGGTGAGGAAGCAGCGTTTGCCCGCGTGAGAACAGACGTGCGTGACAAATCCTTTCACCGTGATGGGTTGGTCGAGAAACGACTCGGCTACAGCGTACAGCGTGTCAGCACTGTAGACGATGGCCACCTCTGTAGTTTCCAATCCCGTGCCGCGTGCTTCGCCCCCCTGTTTTTGCCCGCCGCTCGTGCACGATGTCAAGACGAAGGCAACCAAGGCAGTGATTAACAATAGATTTTTCATTCGATTATTATTTTAGTGAGTTCACACGCGAAGGTACGCTTTGTTTTTGATTTTTCTCCTTTTATTGGTCAATGAATCGAGGGATATTTAGGTATTATCCGTTTCACGATGACGCTTTTTCTTTGTATTTTTGTCGTTCCATGTTGGATAGTATCAAGTCAAAAAAATAGTTATGGCAATAAAACCATTTATCTACCAAGAGCCATTTCCCATGGCTTCCGATCAAACACCCTACTACCTGCTCACGAAGGAGCATGTGTCCGTGGCGAACTTTGAAGGTAAGGAGATACTGAAAGTATCGAGTGAGGGACTGACCCTGCTGGCGCAGGCCGCGTTTCGTGACGTGCAGTTCCTGTTGCGCCCTGAACACCAGGAACAGGTAGCCCAAATACTTACCGATCCTGAGGCGAGCGATAACGATAAATTCGTGGCACTCACCTTTTTGCGTAATGCCGAGGTGTCGGCGAAGGGAATCCTCCCCTATTGCCAAGACACCGGCACAGCGATTATCATGGGGAAGAAAGGGCAGCGGGTATGGACCGATGGGAACGATGAGGAGGCGCTCTCAAGAGGGGTCTACAACACGTACGTCAACGAGAACCTGCGCTACTCCCAAAATGCGCCGCTCAACATGTACGACGAGGTGAACACGGCCACAAACCTGCCCGCGCAGATTGATCTCTACGCGACGGAGGGGGATGAGTACCATTTCCTCTGTATCGCCAAGGGGGGTGGCTCGGCCAATAAAACGTATCTCTACCAGGAGACCAAGGCGCTGCTCGCTCCCGGTAAGCTGGAGGCGTTTCTCATCGATAAGATGATGTCGCTCGGCACCGCGGCCTGCCCGCCCTACCACCTGGCGTTCGTGATTGGCGGCACCTCGGCCGAGGCAAACCTCAAGATGGTGAAGTTGGCTTCTGCCAAGTATTATGACAACCTGCCAACGGAGGGGAACGAGTTGGGACGAGCCTTCCGGGATATCGAGTTGGAGGAGCGACTGAAAAAGGCATCCGAAGCGTTGGGGCTGGGTGCACAATTTGGGGGGAAGTACTTCACCCATGACGTTCGGGTAATCCGCTTGCCACGCCATGGCGCTTCATGTCCCGTGGGTATGGGTGTATCCTGTTCGGCCGACCGCAATATCAAGGCGAAGATCAATCGCGATGGGATCTGGATCGAGAAGTTAGAGGATAACCCCACCCGGTTTATCCCCGAGGAGCTTCGTCGACCAGGCGAAGGGGGCGGCGTGAAAATCGACCTGAATCGGCCGATGAAAGACATCCTGGCGGAGCTTTCCAAATACCCGGTTTCCACCCGCCTCTCCCTGAACGGGACGATTATCGTGGGCAGGGATATCGCACACGCCAAACTAAAGGAACGGATTGATCGCGGCGAGGGCCTTCCACAATATATTAAGGATCACCCCATATACTATGCGGGGCCGGCTAAGACACCCAAGGGATACGCCTCCGGGTCGATGGGGCCCACCACGGCAGGGCGGATGGACTCCTACGTGGAGCTGTTTCAATCACACGGGGGGAGTCTGATCATGTTAGCCAAAGGGAACCGTGGCCAGGAGGTCACTGACGCCTGTAAAAAGTATGGTGGTTTCTACCTGGGCAGCATCGGCGGCCCGGCGGCTATTCTGGCGCAGGAGAACATCAAGAGCCTCGAATGCGTGGAGTACCCCGAGTTGGGTATGGAGGCGATATGGAAGATCGAAGTGGAGGATTTTCCAGCATTTATCTTGGTGGATGACAAGGGAAACGATTTTTTTACCCTGACGGCGAGGAATGATTTAAAAGCGTGTGAGAATTCAGAGAACGTGTAACGAGCACGCCCTAAACTATAAACTAGAGGTAATAACGAGTAATAAAAATAGTATTCATGAATAGAGTAGCACTTTTACTGGTAGTTCTCTTCGTCGCATGGCCCATGGCAGAGGCGCAACACCGTACCCAGGTCATGTTGGAGGAGGGGTGGAGGTTCACGAGGGAGGATGACTCCCGTTCAGCGGAGGTGCGCTTTGATGACAGCGATTGGCAAGTCGTCCGCGTACCGCACGACTGGGCTATTTATGGTCCCTTCGATAAGGGCAATGACATCCATAGGATGGCAATCGTGCAAGATGGGCAAACAACGGCCATCGAGCATTATGGCCGGACGGGAGGGTTGCCCTTCACCGGTGCCGGGTGGTACCGTACCTGCTTTACCGTTCCCGAATTTAACCCGGAGAAGCGGGTCACCTTGAAGTTCGACGGGGCGATGAGTAACGCACGGGTCTACGTGAACGGGCAAGAGGTGGGCTACTGGCCCAACGGCTACAACACTTTCCATTTCGACGTGACGCCCCTGATCAACATAGATGGACGGGACAATGTCTTGGCAGTCAGGTTGGAAAATTTCGAGGAGCAGTCGAGGTGGTACCCCGGCGCAGGGCTCTACCGCAACGTGCACGTGATTACCACCAACGAGGTGCATATTCCCGTATGGGGAACCTACGTGACTACTCCTGAGGTGAATGACCGGTTTGCACGGGTCAACGTGCGGACGAAGGTACAGCAGGGGCATGACGATCGTTACTTCGTCAAGCTGACGACCTCCATCCTCAACCCGAGTGGCGAGGTGGTGGCCGAGGTGGAGGGGGAGTTCACCCGGTTTGATGGGGATGAGTTGGATCAGACGCTTATCGTGGAGAACCCGTTGTTGTGGGATATCTGTCAACCCAACCTCTACACGGTACGTTCCGTCGTGAGTAAGGTGGAGCGGAGCGGAACTTCCAGTGGTTCAATTACCACTGCGAAGGAGGTTGTCTACCCGGTGGATGAGTATTACACGACATTTGGAATACGCACCATCGAGGTAATCGCCGATAAAGGGTTCTTTCTGAACGGCAGGCTGGTCAAATTCCAGGGTGCCTGTATGCATCATGACCTGGGGCCGTTGGGTGGCGCGGTAAACGAGGCAGCTATCCGCCGGCAGTTCCGGATTTTGCAGGATATGGGGGTGAACGCTATCCGCACCTCGCACAACATGCCAGCACCGGAGTACGTGCGTATCGCCGATGAGATGGGGATGATGCTGATGGTGGAGACCTTCGACGAGTGGGCGATCCCCAAGGTGCGAAATGGCTACAACCGCTACTTCAAGGATTGGGCGGAGAAAGATATGATGAACGTGCTTCACCACTACCGGAACAACCCCAGCGTGGTGATGTGGTGTATCGGGAATGAGGTGGAGGAGCAGAGCCATAAGGAGGGTGCCAAAACTGCCCGTTTTCTACAAGACATCTGCCACCGGGAAGACCCCACGCGGCCCGTGACCAACGGGATGGATCGTCCGGATGCCGTTTTTTCGAACCACATGGCAGCTATCATGGACGTTCCGGGCTTTAACTACCGCTCGTTCCGCTATCAAGAAGCATACGAGAAGTTGCCTCAGCAGATGGTGTTGGGTAGTGAGACCACCTCAACGCTCAGTTCCCGGGGAGTGTATAAGTTCCCCGTCGAGCGGAAGGCGATGGCGACCTACGACGACCATCAGGCCTCATCCTATGACCTGGAGCACGCCTCTTGGTCAAATCTCCCGGAGGACGACTTTATCCAGCACGATGACCTACCCTACACCATGGGTGAGTTTATCTGGACTGGTTTTGACTACCTGGGTGAACCCACGCCCTACTACAGTGCATGGCCCAGCCATAGCTCGCTCTTTGGGGCGGTGGACTTGGCGGGCATTCCTAAGGATCGCTTTTACCTATACCGTAGTCATTGGAACAAGGAGGAGGAGACATTACATCTCCTGCCCCATTGGAATTGGGAGGGACGAGAGGACGAGGTGACCCCCGTCTTCGTCTATACCAATTACCCCTCGGCGGAGCTGTTCATAAACGGCAAGAGTCAGGGGGTACGTACCAAAGACCGCTCGGTGCCATTGGATGGCAGCTACACGGGTGAGGCACAAAAAAACCTCGAGCGGCAGAAACGATACCGGCTGATGTGGATGGATACCCGGTACGAGCCGGGCACGTTGAAGGTGGTAGCGTACGATGAGCAGGGTAACATGGTGGCGGAGAAAGAGGTTCGTACGGCCGGGAAGCCGCACCGCCTCGTGCTGGAAGCGGATCGTAACGTGATACAGGCCGACGGCAAGGACCTCTCTTTCGTGACGGTGTATGTGGTGGACCGCAACGGTAACCCATGCCCCAACGTGAACCAGCTGGTGCGGTTTAACGTGAAGGGGGCCGGGACGTACAGGGCTGCCGCCAACGGCGATGCGACCTGCCTCGACCTGTTCCACCTACCACAAATGCACCTCTTCAACGGCAAGTTGGTGGCCGTAGTGGAGTCCTCACGGACGCCCGGTACCATCACCCTGGAGGCTACGGCCAAAGGGTTGCGGAAAGGTAGCGTGACGATTCAGACGAAGCTCCCTTTGGAGGAGCAGTTGGCGACGGGCAATTAACACGCTGTGCCCACGGGTTACTTCATAAGTTCACGGATGCGGGTGAAATAATTAACGTAACGAGATGGCGAGAAAGAGAAAGGCACTTCCCCTGTTGGAGGATATCGAGGTGGTCGATGTGGCTGCCGAGGGTAAGGCTATTGCCAAAGTGGATGGCTTGACCCTCTTCGTGCCGTTTGCCGCACCCGGCGACCGGGTAGATATCCAGCTTACGCGCAAGCGGAAAAAATTCGCGGAGGGGCGGGTGACGCATTACCGTGCTTATTCCGACAGGCGGGTGGAGCCGCCTTGCACCCATTTCGGGGTGTGTGGCGGCTGCAAGTGGCAGCACCTTCCCTACGAGGATCAGCTGAAGTTCAAGCAGAAACAGGTGAAGGATAACCTGGAGCGGATTGGGAAGGTGGAACTGCCTGAACTGATGCCTATCTTAGGGGCGCCATCTACTTTTTTTTACCGGAATAAGTTGGAGTTCACCTTCTCCAACAAGCGGTGGCTTACCGACCAAGAGGTTGAGTCGGGTAAGTCGTTCAATAATTGGAACAGCCTCGGCTTTCATGTTCCCGGTCGGTTCGACAAGGTGTTGGATATCCGGAAGTGCTGGTTGCAGGATGACCACTCCAATCAGGTGAGGAATGCCATCCGGGAGTTTTGCCTCAAACACGGTTATACCTTTTTCGACCTCCGTGAGCAGTCGGGTCTGATGCGGACGCTTATAATCCGCAATAGCTCCCTGGGCGAGTGGATGGTGATCGTGGTCTTTTACGAGGACGACGCGGAGAAGCGGGAGAAGTTGATGAACTTTATCGCCGGTGAGTTTCCCTGGATCACCTCGCTGCTCTACGTGGTCAACCAAAAGGCGAACGACACGATCTTTGACCAGGAGGTGGTTACCTGGGCGGGTAGGGAGTTTATCACGGAGGAGATGGAGGGGTTGCGGTTCAAGGTGGGACCGAAGTCGTTCTTCCAGACCAATAGTGAGCAGGCGCACCGCCTTTATGACGTGGTGCGTCGGTTCGCGCGGCTAACGGGGGAGGAGCGGGTGTACGACCTCTATACTGGTACGGGTACCATCGCCCTGTTCATCGCTCGGAATGCGCGTGAGGTGATCGGGATCGAGCAGGTGGAGGAGGCGATTGCCGATGCAAGGGAAAATGCCCGGCTCAACGAAATTGAGAACGCCCGTTTCTTTGTTGGCGATATGAAGGAGCTGTTGACCGAGGATTTTATCCGTGAGCAGGGCCGCCCCGACGTGATTATCACCGACCCGCCCCGTGTCGGGATGCATGGTGATGTGATCAAGGCGATCCTCTCCACCCAGCCCGTGCGCATCGTTTACGTTAGCTGTAATCCCGCTACACAGGCGCGTGATCTGGCCCTACTGGATAGCCAATACAAGGTGGAGGGGGTGCAGCCGGTGGATATGTTTCCCCATACCCACCACGTGGAGAACGTGGTGTTACTCGTAAGACGCTGTCATGATTTTTAAATTAATTGCTATCTTTGTAGCGTGATTGCGTTGAAAGCAGGTGTTTTAGCCCTGCCGTCAGTTTTGCTTCAATTTTAAATTCTTTCAGATGAATCTTCTAAGAGAAAAAATGATGAAATACGATGCCCCGCAACGCGTGAAGGCAGCCGGTATTTATCCATACTTCCGAGCCATCGAGAGTGACCAAGATACCGAGGTGGTCATCAACGGTAAGAAGGTTCTGATGTTCGGATCGAACTCTTACCTGGGACTCACCAACCACCCGAAAGTGAAGGAGGCGGCGATTGAAGCCACCAAGAAGTATGGTACCGGGATGGCTGGGTCACGCTTCTTGAACGGCACGCTGGATATTCATTTGCAGCTGGAGCGCAAACTCGCGAACTTCATGAACAAGGAGGAGGCGATCATCTTCTCCACCGGTTTCACCGTCAACCAGGGAGTTTTAGGGTGCCTTACCGACCGCAAGGATTACATTATATGGGACGAGCGGGACCACGCGTCCATCATCGAGGGCCTTCGCTCCTCGTTTTCCACGACATACAAGTTCCGGCACAACGACATGGATTCGTTGGAGAGGCAGTTGAAGCGTTGCGAGCCTCAAAAGGTAAAGCTGATTGTAGTAGACGGGGTTTTCAGCATGGAGGGCGATCTGGCTAACTTGCCGGAGATCGTGCGGTTGGCCCGCAAGTACAAGGCCAACATCATGGTGGACGAGGCGCATAGCCTTGGTGTCATGGGGCGGCGCTACAATGGGAAAGGGGTGTGCGACCATTTTGGGCTGCTGGACGAGGTGGACCTGGTGATGGGAACCTTTAGCAAGTCGCTCGCCTCAATCGGCGGGTTTATAGCTGGCGACTTCCCGGTAATCAACTACCTGCGACATAACGCGCGCACCAACATCTTCAGCGCCAGCATCACCCCCGCTGCCACGGCCTCTGCCTCTGCCGCGTTGGATATCCTGAGGTCGGAGCCGGAGCGGGTAAAGCGGTTGTGGGAGCTTACCCGTTACGCGATGCAGCAGTTTAAGGCGAATGGAATAGAACTGGGACCCACGGAAACACCCATTATGCCCCTTTACGTGAGGGATAACGATAAGACATTCCTGATCACCAAGATGCTGTTTGAAGAGGGTATCTTTGTTAACCCGGTGGTCGCCCCCGCGGTGGCACCTGACGACACGTTGATTCGTTACTCGTTGATGGCCACCCATACCGAGGAGCAGATCGATCGCTCTATCGACCTTATCACGAAAGTGTTCAGGCAGTTAGAGGTTATCCCCTAATATTTGGCTGAACAAACCATCGTTTTCCCCACACTGAAAAAGATATTTAACACTCTCGGCTCGTTAGGTTCGCGAAAAAACGCGTACATTTGCATGCAATAAAAAAGTACTACTATGTCGTTTATTGCAGAAAGAATTATCTTGGAAGGGTTGACTTTTGATGACCTTCTATTGGTTCCCGCCTACTCGGAAGTGCTTCCCAGGGATGTTAATCTAACCACCCGCTTCACCCGAAACATAACGCTCAACGTGCCTATGGTGTCGGCCGCGATGGATACCGTTACCGAGGCTACCATGGCCATCGCCATTGCCCGTGAAGGGGGAATTGGCGTGATTCACAAGAATATGGATATCGATGAGCAGGCCAGGCAGGTACGTGTCGTGAAGCGGGCCGAGAACGGGATGATCCTGGATCCGATCAGTATTGCCCCCGATAAGGATGTGGCTACTGCCCTTGCGATAATGGCCGAGTTTAAGATTGGCGGCATCCCCGTCGTGGATAAGGATAACCGGTTGTTGGGAATTGTTACCAATCGCGACTTGCGCTTCGAAAAGGAGATGGATAAGAAGATTGATGAGGTGATGACCAAAGAGAACCTTATCACCACCCGGCAAAGCACCAATTTGGAAGATGCCGCCGAGATATTGCAGCAGTACAAAATCGAGAAACTGCCGGTCGTTGATGGCGACTACAAGCTTGTGGGGCTTATCACCTACAAGGATATTACCAAAGCGAAGGATAAACCGTTTGCTTGCAAGGATCCTCAGGGTCGTCTTCGTGTGGCTGCCGGGATTGGCGTTACCCACGACTCCGTTGAACGGGCAGGGGCGCTGGTCGATGCAGGCGTGGATGCTATCGTGATCGATACCGCGCACGGTCACACTAAAGGGGTGGGTGACATGTTGCAGCTCATCAAGCGCACCTACCCCGGTATTGATGTTGTGGTGGGGAATATTGCTACCGGTGATGCGGCACGTTGCCTGGTCGATGCCGGTGCTGACGCCGTGAAGGTGGGTATTGGTCCCGGCTCCATCTGTACCACCCGCGTGATTGCCGGCGTGGGTGTGCCGCAGCTGACCGCCATTTACGAGGTGGCCACCGCGTTGAAGGGAACCGATGTGCCGCTGATAGCCGATGGTGGGTTACGTTATTCCGGTGATATCGTAAAGGCGCTGGCTGCTGGGGCCTCCTCTGTGATGATGGGGTCGATGTTGGCCGGAACCGAGGAGTCGCCAGGCGAAACCATTATTTTTAACGGCCGCAAGTTCAAATCCTACCGCGGCATGGGTTCACTCTCCGCGATGCAGAAAGGTTCCAAGGATCGTTACTTCCAGGATGTGGAGGATGACGTGAAAAAGTTGGTGCCCGAGGGGATAGAGGCCCGCGTTCCGTTCAAGGGAACCCTTCAGGAGGTCGTTTACCAGATGGTGGGTGGGCTCCGTGCCGGGATGGGTTATTGTGGCGCAGCGAATATCGAGGCGTTACACCAGGCCAAGTTTACCCGGATCACCTCTGCAGGGTACGCCGAGAGCCACCCGCATGGTGTGATGATTACCCGCGAGGCGCCTAACTACAGCAAGGGGAGCGAATAGTGGACGGTGAGGTTACTTCTCGGTACCCTCTTGCATTGGCACGAAGATAAAGTCACCGTGCAGCGTTTTCCTGAACTTCTCCTCGCCGACCCGCTCGATTTTGGTCATTTTTTGTCCCATTCTGCCACCTAGAGGGCCCACCAACCAGCCTCCTACCTTAAGCTGTTGGAGCAATTTCTCGGGTACCTCTTCGGGCGCTGCCGTTAACAATATTTTATCGAAGGGGGCATGTTCTGGTAATCCCTCGAAGCCGTCTCCGTGGTAAAGGTTCGGGTAATAGCCCAGCTTGTTTAGTGTCTCTTTGGCCGTTTGGTATAGCAAGTGATATCGCTCGATGCTATACACCTCCACGTCCATTTCACAGAGGATGGCTGCCTGGTAACCGCTGCCGGTCCCTATCTCCAGGACCTTCTCCCCGGGTTGTAACTTGAGCAGTTGGGTTTGGTAGGCTACAGTGAAAGGTTGGGATATGGTTTGTCCCTTTTCGATGGGCAAGGGGCGATCGTCGTACGCGTAGGCCGATAGCTTCTCGTCGATAAAAAGGTGTCTTGGAACCTTCTCTACGGCCGTGAGCACCCTCGCGTCATTTATTCCTTTCCTCCTAAGTGCTCTTGCCAGTTGCTTTGCTTCTCTGTTCTCCGTTTGTTGGATTTCTTTGTTGTTTGCCTGCTGTTCTTCTCTCTTTTCCATCTGCCCTGTTGTTTTATTGGCCATTAGTAGGGTTTCTATCTTCTTCGTCTGTAGTGTTCCCCGGTTGTCTCTCTGCTGGGTTATCATGGGGGCATTTTCTTTTCCATCTTGTTCCCTATCCCGGTCTGCGGTGTTAGGCGCAAAAGCGATTAAAGTTCCCACCCAGCAAAAGGCGGTAATCAGAACCAAGGGGAAGAGTAGTGTTTTTCGTTTCATGTTTTCACCGTTTTCTGTTTCAAGCAAAGATAACTATTTATCGCTTACTCGACAAGAGGGATTAGCTTCGTGTGTCGCATGGATCGACTACCACCCAAATCCAATATAGGGATGTAACACTCATTGATTGGAATAAAAGTGCTACCTTTACATGGCATTTCATTTACACGTGGATGATAAAAATGAGATGGTATGGCTCAATAAAGGTGGTGAAGGAAGAAAAGGCGCACCAGTTAAAAATGATGCGGTATGGTACAAGAAAGCGAACCAAAACGATGGGTAGAGGAGATGGTCAATCAATCAAATGGCCCAAGCGGATTATTGGCCAACGAGGATGCAGGATCGTTTGACTGGGGAATCATGTATAACTCGGTGGTTGCCGTGCGTTCCGAACCACTGCACGCCGCGGAGATGGTGACGCAAGCGCTGCTCGGTACTCCTGTGAAGTTGCTCGAGCAGAGGGGTGACTGGAGGAAAGTGCAGCTTCCCGACCTGTATGTTGGTTGGGTGGATGGGTCGTTGCAACCTGTATCACGGGAACGACTTGACGACTACCTGACTAAATCAAAACTCATCGTTACCGCCAACCAAGCCACTGCTTTTGAGGAACCGGACTGCCGCTCCTTACCAATGTCCGATCTAGTGGCCGGGAACATCCTAGTGTTTCAAGCGTCGGTTGATACGTTTTACCGGGTATGTTATCCCGACGGTCGGGAAGCGTACGTTTGTAAATCGGACGCGTTGCCGGTGGATAAGTGGCTGGTAAATGTTGATCTGACGGGGGAGAGCATCGTGAAGCATGCCCTGCAGCTCTTGGGTGTACCCTATCTCTGGGGAGGCACCTCCACCAAGGGGCTCGATTGCAGCGGGCTCACCAAGCAGGTGTACCTGATGCACGGTATCATGTTGCCTCGTGACGCCTCGCAACAGGCGATGCAGGGAGAGCCAGTAGATACGGGTGACAACTTCAGTAACGCGCGGTCAGGCGACCTGCTCTTTTTCGTATCTAAAGCAAGTGGTGATAACCTGGTAGATCGGGTGACCCACGTGGCGATATACATGGACGATATGCGGTTTATCCACGCCTCGGATCACGTGCGGATAGGTAGTTTTAATCCCAACGACCCACTGTACGATGCGTTTAACGCTAATCGCTACTTTTTGACGAAGCGGTTTATACGCGATGGGCAGACCGTCAACGTGGAGACGCTCATTAGCACCGGGCTGTTGACAGGGCCTATCCAGGAGACAGCGTCTATCTCGACACAAGGGGAGGTGGCACCTAGACGGGTTGAGTTGTCTCCTCAAACAGCGCAACCTCCTATTAAACGGAGCAATCGTTCTCCTGGGGCGATGAAGTTGACCTGGTTGCCTTACGAGTTAAAGTTGACCCACCGGTTTACCCTGTCCGGCTCCTCTCGTACAGTTACTCCCGCGGTTCTCACGCGTATTGAATATGACGGGTTGGTAGGCTACGGCGAAGCATCGTTACCCCCCTACCTGGGCGAATCACCTAATTCCGTTATCAAGTTCTTGAAGGAGGTGGATCTTTCGGCATTCCGTGATCCAACGGGTATCGAGGAGATCATGACCTACGTGGACGGGCTTTCGGTTCACGACACGGCCGCTAAGGCCTCGGTGGACATCGCGTTGCATGACCTGACGGGTAAGATACTCGATGTTTCTTGTCACAAGTTGTTCGGGCTGGATAAAAGTGGGGTGCCCAACACCACCTTCACCATTGGCATGGACAGTGAGGAGGTGGTCCGGGTGAAAACGTGGGAGGCTGTCGGTCGATTCAACATCCTGAAAGTAAAAGTGGGTGGTGAAGATGACCGGCGGCTGATTCGGGCTATCCGTTCGGTGACCGATTTGCCCTTGGCGGTAGATGCCAACCAGGGGTGGAGTGACTGGCGCAAAGCGTTGGATATGATTCTTTGGATGGCGGAACAAGGGGTAGTAATGGTGGAGCAGCCGTTGGCAAAGCATGCCCTCGATGATACTGCTCGCCTTACCGAGGCGAGTCCTATTCCCATATTCGCCGACGAGTCGTTGCAGCGTTTGGGTGACCTGCAACGTTTGAAGGGAGTGTTTTCAGGCGTTAACATCAAACTGATGAAGTGCACCGGTATGCATGAGGCGTGGAAAATGCGTGAATTAGCCCGCCTCCTGGAAATGAAGGTGATGATAGGGTGCATGACCGAGACTTCCTGCGCCATTTCGGCTGCAGCCCAACTAAGTCCCGGAGTTGACTTTGCCGACCTTGATGGGGCGTTGCTTATCGTGAATGATTGTTTTGAGGGTGCCCGTCTGGAAAAAGGGAAAATCATCCCGTCCGATCTGCCAGGGATAGGAGCCCTACCGGTAAAGGAGTTATCCTTTGGTCGGTAGTATATCCTTTCTCCAAGCGACTCCCTTGACAAAGCTCATCGCCTCTGTGGTTCTCGCCTTTGCAGTGTGGGATAGTGTAATTTAATCCGTGGGGTGGCGGTCTTTTACGCAACGGGTTGTATAAACTGCTCCCCAGTTGTTCTCTCGAATATGGCTGGCAGACTCAACATTGTTTATTCTGTACGGAGCTGTTGCCGTGGGTACGGGTGTCCCATCCCTAACTTTATCGTAGGCAATGGATAGGGAAAAAACGCCGTTCAAGCTACCAAAGTAATTCTCTGCAGGAGTATTATCTGCTGCCAAGCCCATTTGTCCCGCGTTGATAAGGAAAATCAAGGCCAGCTCCACTTGATTGGGGGTTCTCCATCCGGTTACCCCCTGTTCAGAATAGCCGTCACAAGGGTCTATCCCTCTTTTATAATCATTAAATTTAGCTTGAAAACTACCTCCCGTAGAACGATTATTCTTCGCTACATAGAAATCATAGGTAAGTGAGTTCGCCGCATCTCTATAGAGGTGGGGTACGGGGAGCGGTCCACTCCCCACGAAGCGCGCACGATAGCTGGTGGGGTCCATGTTTCGTGAAACCCTGATATAAGCAGGCTCTGTATTGGTACTCTTGTGTAGGCGAGCGATATACCCAAAGTCACCGGATATATCTTCATTAGCCTCTCCCGGGTCTATTTTTTTTGGCAAGTTTCTAAAACACCTAACCCTGTAAGCGGCATAATTCCCCAAGGAAATACCCTCATCCGCCCAATAATTACCAATAGATTTGGGGGTGTTTCGTTTTGGGGTGGTTACCTGGTAGTAGGACTCCTTTTGCCTTGTCAGAGAAGCGTTTCCACCACTCCAGTATAAGTCGACTCTATCCCTTAAATGGTGGAACCAATAGGCTTCCGGTATGGTTGCCTTACCAATATAGGTATTAAGCATTTGGTTGTAGGAGGGCAGATACCATTTGATCTCATCCTCGTCTATCATACCATTACCGTTGTTGTCCCGGTTTCGTTGCAGGCAGGCGAAGGCACCGGTGTCATAAAGTCCGTTTGTGAAATCGCCCCACCAGTTCTCCGGTATTAAGTTGCCATAAACGGGATCACCTGGCTGCCACCTCATGATGTTTTCGGTGTTGGAGCGTGCTTGTACCGTTTTGTTTCGCCAGAGTGACCTACCCGAGCCATCAGGGTTAAAAGAGATTCTAAAATCGCTACTATTATCTTTCGATTTTGCCCAGATATTGAGCATGTTGGGACGTCCGTTCACTTTATCCACATCGTTGTAAACAATGCCACCGTAGCTGGCAGATGGTTTGGAAACAGGATATGTCTCATCTATAGATTCCATCCCATAGCCAGATACCACTTTAGCGGACTCACGGGTAAAGATAGTCCATATAGCTTTTTGGCGAATCTGTAAAGCGTTCTCACGAAAGAGGCGGGACTGATGGTCCTTGCTCATGCAGGAGACTAGAAAAATAGCCATACCCCTCATCGGTTTATTGGTAAAATCACCATAGCTTATAGGTATGGCCGGGTTAACGGGATGAGCATCATAAAAGAATTCATCAATATAGGCGGTAAACTTAATAGAACCATCTGCTCTGATGTAACTATTAAGCGCACCACTCTTTATCATATCATTCAACTCATCTACTTTTATTCTTGGAACGGGACTGTTTTTATTGGCTTGATCGCCGGGATAAGGAATAAGCCGGTCGGAGTTAGCCGGCATGGGGGAAAAACTTGCCCAATAGATATCAACTTGCCCCTCGGTAGACATGTAGGCATTGTCAAAAGGGGTGTTTACTAAATAGCTAATCGTATCCGTACCAGCCCTAATCTTAGCAACAGACTCCGGAGAAACCCTCATCTCAACATTGGCATAATGAGAGTCGACAATAATCTCTTTTACAGCGTAGAAAACAAAACCTTCCGTTAGTGGATTTACCTCTTCACCCGCCAGGCTTGCATCTTCATAGAGATCCGTGTGACACGCTTGCACGTCAGACTCGATGATAATATCCTTCACACCCCTGATATAGATATTATAGGTATAGGCATAGTTACCTAATACATTGTAGTTATTTGGATCATTTGGATCATGACCTAGTGGAACATAGTAGTAAGCGTCGGCGTAATAAGCATCATTGGGGTCGGTACTTTTTACGCGTGCTTTGATACGTGCGAAAGTGCACATTTCGGGAGCGTATTCAAAGGCGGGGTGCTCTGACTTGATTTCCCGCACGTTTCTACCTTCGGCATCTTTCTTTAGTTTTCCCCTTAGTTTGATTCCCTCCGGCGCGGGGATGTCGATCATTTTTGTCGGCACTTGGCTATTCTCCATCTGGTAGTAGTAAAAATCACCCACCAGTTTTGCATCCAGATTGGAACCAGGGGGTTTACGTGTGATGCTTAAGTCCTCAGGCACGTCAAACTCTCTGGGTGCTAACCTATAGACATCATTATTCCTCGTTGCATGGGTAAAAACAAGGGGCTTGTCTGCCACTACCAATCCACGGCGCGGTATATTCTCAACCGAATATTCAGCCAATTCAACTTCAAGCGTGTTTATCACATCCGGGTGGATAAATATGCGGAAGCGCACCTTGCTCTCGATGCTACGGAGGTGAATTTGTACATTGGTGTTCATGCCGCATGCTACCGTTACGTTGGTATAACCCCACATAAGGATATTGTTTCGCACGCCGCGGTTGGAGGGTGCCTGGTGAATATTGATGAAACGTACCTCGAGCTCTTTCAGTTGACTTTGCGTGGAGATGCCATCAAGCGTACTGGGCGTAATATCCATATTGTAGGAGGCTTCCGCGTTAGCAATCAGGTAGATGGTGTTCTTCCCTTTTGGCAGAAGGATATTGTTCAGCGTGCCGGTAGTGAATGGGTGGGTAAGCGCAAGCTCCTCTTTGCTGTAAAACTTGCTGATACCGCTCACCCTATTTCCATTGGCATCGAATACAAGCATATAGAGATCGGAAACGGCCTCCTCGCTCTCCCTAGACGGCTCCTGTGCCCTAAGCTCTACCTCGGGCAGGGAAGGCATCTTGAAAGCGAGGTTCACATAGGCGCCCTCGCAATCTCCTGAAAGGTCGCCTTCACCGGAAAACAGGTCCCTGTCGGTGCAACCAAAAGCAAGGGTAATGGTAAAGAAGAGTAGTGTTATATAATAAACCTGTCTTTTGTACATCACTGTTTCACTTTCTTGATCTGTTATCGTCTCTATGCTTTAACTTGTTCTCTTTAGCTCGATATTGAATGCGAGAAGGTGGACTATTTCAATTAAATATCGGAACATCGTACGCTATATCTTGAATCGTAGTGGATTGGAAAACGATATTTGCCCTCGCTTCATCAATTTCCCAAGGGATATTTACCGTGTACCTGTAGTGACGGTTGCGGTAGATGTTATAGTCGGCCTCCCGCTCCTCCACAAGATCGAGGTATTTTCTCGTGCCTGCTTGCATCTCCTGCATCTCTTCCGGGGTGGCCGTGAAAAGCGGCACCTTGACTACCTGCGGGTCAGCGATGGAGTTGTTGCTCCTCTTCCGCGCTATCTCTATTTTCAGGTAGAGCGTACCCTTATCGTGCAACGGGTCGGGCCAGTCAGCCGGCTCGGTAGCGGAGAAAATCTTCTCCGGGAAATAGATATCTGTGGGGATTACTTCGGTGAGACCATTCCACGGTTCATCCGCGATAGTCACGGAAATAGGTGTTAAGGAGCGCACCCAGGGTTTTTCCACCAACGTGTAGAAAGCGGGTACCTCCTCAAGTGTTACCTTAACATGGGTGGGTTGATAATTGTTCAAGCAGGAGGGATCTATCTTTCCAAGCTTTAGGCTTAGCTTTGCCATCGCTCGAAGCAGTCCCACCCTACCCCCGGGGTCTTCCGATCTGGCACGGGGGAACGAGCTGACCGGCTTGAAGACGGCATTGGTGCTTGATGGCAGGATGGGCTGCCAAAAAAAGGGAGCCTCGTAAGTTCCTTGTCCGATATACTGGTTGTAATAGACCCGGCTCATCATACGTACACGCTCA
Organism: Petrimonas sp.; assembly: GCA_012839475.1. Classification (GTDB taxonomy): domain Bacteria; phylum Bacteroidota; class Bacteroidia; order Bacteroidales; family Dysgonomonadaceae; genus Proteiniphilum. The sequence goes on from DUNG01000023.1 coordinate 146,980, forward strand.
CTGTACACCTTGTCCGCGTCCGTGAACGGGTAGGTATCGGAAAAAAGCACGTCGTTAAGAAAAGCCGGGTATGCTGCCGTCTTCACTTTTGTCGCCACCACATCAGTCGGGTTGGCGATAAACAAAATATCGTAATAACCTGCATGGGGCAATTTAATCTCGTAATCGTCCATCCAGCCAGTACCTTTCTTTCCCTTGGTGCCTACCGTGATATAGGTTTTCGAGGGGTCGGTAGTATCATGCCACACGGGCGTATTGGTAGCGTTTGTAATCACATCCACCACCGTTATCGTACCGGCCGTTTTTGGCACTAAACATACCAGTAGTCGCTTAACTCGATTGTCGTTCGTACTTGTACCAACAGATATAGCTCCCCTTAGCAGCGCTTTTAGCGCCACCCCGGTTCCACCCTCTTGCTCAATACGCTCTTCACACGTGAAGTGTTCTTTGACGCATCCGCTTGTTGCACCAATCAGTAAGAGCAGTGAAAGAAGCAGGAAAGGTAGAAAACCATATCCGGTACGTTGTGTCATGACGTCTTTAAAGCCTCCAAAATCTATTGAGCCACGAAATTGTACGAGTGAATAGACCAGTTATTGATTGTTAAGCCTACCGCGATGCATCCAGAGGGACAGTCGCACCCGAGTGCCTCTATGACCACGTCGAAGTCATTCACGCAACGGGGGTTCATCAGCTCGTAACCCGCGGTTCCCTTGGCAAGCAGTATCGCCCCCAACAGGTTGAACTCTCGGGAGTCGCCCAGCATCTCTTCGTCAAACGGTATCTTCTCGCCCGTGTGGGCATCCTTTATGTTGACCACGCTGTGATAATATCCGTCCAGCAGAAGCATGGTCACCTCACCCACGAGGGTGGTGTCGGTATAACCGGTACGTATCGGGTAGCTGTACAGCGGTTCGGTGTGCATCACCTTACCCTCGCAACTATATCGGTGGTTACCCGACAGCAGCTCCAGCTTATAGTCGCCGGGTCGCTTCAATCCCTTTACCGTGATATGCACCCGGTTGGTAATCTCACGCAGGTTCAACTTGTTTTGCACCAAAAGGTTGCATGTTTCACCTACAGTGATAATGTCCGAGCTACCCACGTAAAGGCGATGACCGGTAAGGTCGGCACCGCTCTTCAGGGTAAGGTATAGTTTATCTGGGGTTGTCTCGCCGGGCGTAAGTGTCGAGAAGTCATACAGGTTCGTGTCGCCGTGATGAGCCCATGCCACCACCGTGTAGCTCCCGGGTTCGGGAAGCCGTACAAACAGTTCGTGGTCGGGAGCGAGCGTGGTAGCTCCTAACTCTTGCACGCTTGTCAGCTTATTACCGGCATCGAAGACAAAAAAGGTGAGTGCCGTGATATCGGCGGGATACGAGGGTGTTGAGGCACACTCCGTCTGTTCGTAGAGGTGTAGGTAAACACCCCTTTCGCAGTTATCGAGGCTGTCGAAGATAATACGGTCGCACGTCATGGTGAATACTGCCCCTATGATAAGTAGCAGGGGTAATACCTTGTATCGTGCCAAAAGACCTCTATATCGTTTCGTCATTCTCATTTTGTTTGTCTTTACGCCTTTTCGTGTTGCATTAACCGGTATCCGCCAAGCGAAGAGCCTTTCGACTCTCGCTTGACAGATCATCGGAATGTGATCATGAAATATGTCTACTGCTTAGAACCCAACATTATAAGAGTGTACACCCCAGTTCACTACTGTAACCTGAGCAGACATATAGGTCTCCTCTGTTTTGAGCAACTCATCCGGAGCGGGCACATCATCATCCAGGTCAACGGGGAATGGATTGTTTGGATCCGGGTTGAAGGGGTTACCTGAAAAGCCCAATCTCGAAAAGCCGGTAATGTTGATGTGGTAGATGTTGTTGCGAATAACCGGTGAGTTAAACACTTTATCCGGTTTGAACTGACCTAACTCAACACCATCGGGGTTAAGCCAGGCAAAGTAGTAGGTCTTAGCGTTGGTGTATTTGATTACACCATCTTCCACGTGTGTGCCGGGAGCATCTGCCTGGGCGGCCGATAGAGTAGCATAAAACTTACCATTGGTCTTATTGTAGAAAAGGTCGTTGCCCGGGGTGTAAGCATCCTTTTGATCTGTTGCCCAAAAAGCATCCTCAGGAGTGAAAACTGCCTCTATCATCACGTAAGGGGTATTACCCTTGCGGTACCCGGTAGCTTGCTCATCACCATATTGATGAGTAGTCTCGGTGAGGAACTTCATTTTTCCATCATTAATAATATTAGTCACGGAAGCTTCATCGCCAGTAAGGACACTGATTTCATCCAGGTAAACAGTATTATTCACGAAAGTGTAATCGTAGTTGGCAAGTGCTTCAGTAGCGTAATTAGCTACCGTAGGTGTATAACCCCAGCTTGGCGACTTGGTGGTAAAATGGAGTTTCGTGCTGGTAGGAGATACAGTAGCTGTAGCATCCCAAAGCAGTTTAGTTGTCTTCTCGAATTGACCGTATGTCCACATTAAATTTGTCAGCGTACCATAAACGTTGGCGTTTGCATCAGTTATACTGACGGAAGGATGTAAGGCTGTTCCTTTAGTTACCGCTACCCGAGCCGCGCTACGACGTACTGTAAGTGCAAACTGGTTCTTATTAGGATTAATATCATTTATATTGCTAATCGTTGCTTGCTCTTCTGTAATGCCCGCTTGCATAGAGACTCCCGCTAAGGGTTCACCACTCATCAAAATAACATCTTTTGGCGGGGCAACCTCCACTTTCGCGTAATCGGCTAAAGTGTAATCGTATGCTTTGTTATAGGCTTTTTCGAAAGCGATAGTTCGGTCTCCGACGGTAGCGTTAACGACAGCATTAAGAGAATCTTTAATGGCACCGCCGTTATTGATTACCACGTAAATATATCTACCGGTACCCGGCTGTACTACCCAAGGCTTGGTGATATAAATAGCGTCTTGCGTGGACGTGGGGTTTTGAGTTTTCGTTTCATCGATCGAAACAGTGAAATATTGTATCCTGCTGGGGTGTACAATATACACATCCACGTTCTCAATCTTATCGCGTCCACCCCAATTCCCTACAGAATTGTGTACATCATCATCTCCAGCCCGGGTTGATCTTAGTTCGTCAATGCTTTGCGATAGGTCAAGCACCAAACTCATGTAGGTGGTGCCTTCCAGTTCGGGTTCAATGTCACTGTTTTTGTCTTGGCAAGATGCCGCACCAATGAGCAGCATTGCTGCCACACCTCCAAGAAGTAAAAGTTTTTGTAGTTTCATACCACTGAGTTTTTAATAAATGTTATTAATTGAGTTGTTTTCTATATTTAGTCGTGATGTTGTTTTTTAGTGCAGTAGTCGCTCGTTTAAGCGCATTCTATTTTGGTCTATTTCTTTTTATTATTTCCATAGTTTCAATAACCTAAATAACTTGCACAGCAAATATAGGTGTTTTATTATAAACCTAATGCAATAAAATGTAATTATTTGTTGATCTGTGTGGAAAAAATGCTCGAACGCATTGGGTTATGCATAGCGTGAATTCCCGTTAAAAACGTGTAGAAGGTGGATTTTGTTTATCACGAAAAGAGGGAAATCACTAGTTCTGGTGATTGACTGGCGCTCTTTTTTCCTTTTCCTTTGCATCCGAACGGGTTATTCGTCTCGCGAGGCAATCAATTAAAAAACACTCGTTATATTTCCTTGAACCCGTATGATAAAAGTGTACGCTATGAAATTCGATATCTATACGACAGTTTCAAGTAGACGCCTTATGAAGCGTATGCGGCTTGCTCACGCTGGTCATGCGTTTGCTTTCGTCGGCTTTGTACCCTCTATTGTAGGCTCCTTTTTCACTCTTCTCTTGGCGCTTGCCTTAACCAGCCCCGTGCTTGCCGCTAAGCCAGATACGTTGCAGGTACGTTACCTGGATGAGGTGGTGGTAAGTGGCTCAGTGAAAGAGACGAATGAGCTTGAAAATTTGCCCACCGCCGTGTCGGTGGTCTCGCCAAGACAGTTGCAAGAAGGGCGAGTGGAATCGCTTCCCGCGTTAAGTGCGCTTGTCCCTAACCTTTTCATCCCCTCGTACGGCTCCAAGGTCTCCACGCCCATATATATCCGGGGTATCGGTGCACGCCTCGGGCCGCAAACGGTAGGGCTTTACGTGGATAACGTGCCGAGCTTCAACTCTTCGGCATTCGATTTCGAGTTTCAAGATATTCAGCGGGTGGAGGTGCTGCGAGGTGCACAAGGTACCTTGTACGGCAGGAACGCGGTTGGGGGTATCGTAAACCTCTATACCCTATCTCCCCTCACGTACCAGGGAACCCGACTCGCGGTGAGCGGTGGTAGCCACGGGCAATTCTCGGTGAAAGCATCTAATTACAGCAGATTTGGGAAGAACCTTGGAGCCTCTTTGGCGGGGTACTACAAGCGGGATGATGGTTACTTTATGAATAGCTACACCGGACAGAAGGTAGATGCTTCAGAGAACGCTGGGGCACGTCTGAAACTTGAGTGGCAGGTCAATCCCGATTTCAAGGCGATGTTCTTTGGGAATTACGACTGGGTCTCGGGTGGTGCGTTCCCCTACATGCAGGTCGACTCCACGGCGGCCTGCTTCAACGAACCTTCAAGCTACGATCGGCACCTCCTTACTGGCGGGCTTTCGCTGAACTATGCGGGGAATGGCTTCAGCATCCACTCCACCACCGGTTTCCAGTACCTGAAGGATGATATGTGGATGGACCAGGATTACTCGCCTCGCCCTATTTTTTCAATTCGCCAGCAGCAGGAGCAACGGTCGTTCAGCCAGGAGTTCACGGTAAAGTCGGATTTCCAGGGTCGCTACCGTTGGGTGGTGGGGCTGTTTGGGTTTGTTGATAACCGCGAGGTGGATACCCCTGTAGCTCTTGAAAAGGGGATGGTAGAGGTGTTACAGCGGCCGTTGGATGTGATGATGGAGCGTATGGGTGCCCCGTTGCGCCTCGTGTACGCCAGTGATCGGATCGCTCTTCCCGGGGTATATATTAAGCCTTCCCATGGGGCGGCCCTTTTCCACCAATCCACACTGGAGGATGTCTTCGGGGTAGAGGGGCTGTCGGCCACCGCCGGTATCCGGTTTGATTACGAGCGTACCGGGCTTGACTACCGCACCGAGAGCAACGGGGGAGATGTCTACATCGTGTTTAAGCCTCCCCTGCCCATGGCACCTATCTTGGTGGAGGGGGACACCCTGCTGGTAGGTTCGGCACGAAAGGTGTTCTGGGAGGTGCTGCCCAAATTCGCGCTAAAGTACCAGTTGTCGTCCACGACACGGTTCTACCTCTCGGCGTCGAAAGGGTACAAAACGGGCGGCTACAACGAACAGGTCTTTTCGGAGGTGTTACAGTCTGCACTTGCCGAGTCGCTGATGAGGAATGTCCTTAGGCAGATTCCCGCGGGTATTATCCCCCCCATGCCGAACATGGGAACGAAACAGGTTGGTGGTGCAGCATCGGCTACGGGGAATCTTTCGGTCGTGGCGGGACTACCGGTTACCGAGAAACCATCAATGTTCGGAATGCCACCAGCCGTTAGGTCAACACCAACCGTAGAGGAGCAGGCTTCGTTCGCCCCGGAAAGCAGTTGGACCTACGAGTTGGGGGCAAGGTACGAAACTCCTGATCGCTCGCTCTCCCTCTCCGGTGCGTTGTTTTTCTCCCGTGTGGATAACTTGCAGCTGACCAAGCTGGTGAGCGAGGGAACCGCGGGGAGAACCATCACTAACGCGGGGCAGTCCGAGAGTAAGGGAATAGAAGTGAGCCTTCGGTACCTACCGTATGAGAACCTCTCGCTCTTCGCTGAGTACGGGCTGGTTGATGCCCGGTTCGTCAAGTATGAAACCCTGCAGGTGATCGGGGGGGATACCCTTCGTGATTTCTCGGGAAACCGGGTGCCGTTCGCACCCAGGCATACCCTCAGCCTTGGGGTAAGTTACGTGTACGTGTTACCAAGCGGTTCGATGATTGATCGCGTAATGGCCAACGTGCAGTATAGCGGGGTGGGACGGATCTACTGGACCGAGTCGAACATGGATTCTGAAGGGAACACACTCTATCAACTTTTTTATGGGTTGACTAAGGCCCGCATCGTAGCCCAGAAGAGGGCGTTCGCGTTGGAGTTGTGGGTGGAGAACCTGTTTAACACCCGCTATCACGCGTTCCTGTTCGAGCAAAACGACCTGGTGACGGGGAAGACGAATCATTTTGTCCAGCGGGGGTATCCCACCCGTTTCGGTGCTACGCTGAGGTATACGCTTGATCGCTAAGTGAGCGGTAACATCGAAAACTTACCTGAACAGCCAAAGCAGCAGCACCACGATGACCAGCGATGGGAGCATATTCATGATTCGAAGCTTTTTTATGCCGAGAATGTTGATTCCCAAGCCAATCAGCATGATGCCGCCGGTGCTGGTCAGCCCAACGATAATGTCATCAGTGAAAAACGTGGCGGCGTACTTGGCGAGCAGGGTGAGGGTAGCTTGAAAGATAAAGAGGGGCAAGGCAGTGAAGATTACGCCCATGCCGAAAGCGGAGGCCAGTAGGATGGCGGAGAAGAAGTCCATCAGTGACTTGGTGAATAGCAGGTCAGGGTTCCCTTCGACCCCCTCCTGGATGGTGCCGAGGATCGTCATCGACCCCACGCAGAACAGGAGGAAGGCGGTTACCAAGCCCTCGGTGAACCGCTCACTGCCCACGCGAAACCGGGCTTTTAGTTTGTCGCCCATTCGTTCGGCTCCCTGCTCGAGGTTCCACCATTCACCCAACAGCGAGCCGATGGCCAGGCTCGCCACCACGATGAGTATGCGTTCCATCTTGACAGCCATGGATGCACCGATGGCCAAAGTGAACAGCCCAATCGCCTGGAAGTAGATGGTGGTCACCCGCTCAGGCATCCGCTTTTTCAGGAGCAGCCCGATGGTTCCGCCCCCAATCACCGCCACTGTATTTACTATGGTTCCAATCATTCCTTGCAAATAAACGACAAAAGTACCCATTTTTTTTATCTTTTCGGTTTTTTATTCCTTGCACTTGTGAAAAGGCTTTTTTTATCTATTTTTGTTTTATGGGAGTGATTATGGGTATGAAACAGGCATATTTTAAAATAATCGTATGAAGGCGACTTTATCTATAGGGTGGGCAATGATGTTGCTGGTGGTAGCACAGCTGATTTTGAACGTCTTTGAGGCACGGGCGTGTACTTCGGCCATCATCACCGGGAAAGCGACCGCCGACGGGAAACCTTTGATGTGGAAGCACCGGGACACGAACGAAGAGCAAAACCGGCTGGTATACAGTGATGCAGGTACTTATCCCTATATCGGATTGGTGAACAGCAACGACAGTTGCAACAACGAGGTATGGGCAGGGACGAACAGTGCCGGGTTTTGCATCATGAACACAGCTTCCTTTAATATTCGGGATAAGGGGGATGGGACAGCCGAGAGGGACCTCGAGGGTGTTGTTATGCGCGTGGCGTTGGAGCGTTGCGTCTCGTTGAGCGATTTCGAGCACTTCTTGGACACCCTGTCCCGGCCGATGAAGGTGGAGGCCAACTTCGCTGTAATCGATGCGTATGGCGGAGCGGCTTATTACGAGACGAACAACTTCGGTTACCTCAAGGCGGATGCGAACGACCCGATGCAAGCTCCTCACGGTTACCTGATCCGTACCAATTTCTCCTACTCGGGTTTCATGGATGAGGGATTGGGCTACATCCGCCACGAAACGGCGCAGTACCTTTTTTCCCGACAAAGAGATCACTCTACGTTCACACCCGAGTGGATCTTTGCTTCAGCTTCTCGCTCCTATTATCACTCGTTGTTGGGAACCGATTTAAAGGATTATGACTTTAGTGTCCCGGGAGCTACCGGCTACGCGGTTGAACAGGATTACATCTCCCGCTTCAGTTCCTCCGCATCAGTGGTCTTCCAAGGGGTGAAAGAAGGGGAGCCGGCGGAACATACGACCATGTGGACAGCGTTGGGGTTTCCCCCATGCTCGGTGGCCGTGCCCACGTGGGTAAAGGGGGGTAATACCTTGCCCCCAATGCTGCTAAAAGGTGAGGATAGCGAGAACGCTCCACTGTGCGAGAGAGTGGTCGCCCTAAAACACCGGGTTTACCCGATAAAGAGGGGGAGCGGCCACCGTTACTTCAATTGGGTACTGCTGTACAACCCCGATAACAGCGGCATTATGCAGCGACTGGCCCCCGTGGAGGAGGAGTTGTTTGAACGGTCACGGAACGCTATGAAGCAATGGGGTGACGGGAGCTGGGATGAAACAGCCATCCAACGCTTTTACCTGGAGGTGGATCGGTTCGTGATGGATGCCTACAGAGAGCTGTTCGACCTGTAACGAGGTTTTCCCCGTTGGCACGGCTACGGTTGGAGGTCGCCTACCTGTCGGGAACTGTTCGACCGTAACCCGACTTTTTACCCCGGGCTCTTGGAAAAAGCTGTTTTTTCATCTATTTTTGCCTTTCGTATTGGGATACTACACCCCAATATAATTGTGTTACAAAACAAACAGAATGCACCCTGCGGTGTGGAAAAAAATCATACGATATGTACAATTGGTTTGAATGTAAAGTTAAGTACGATAAGTTGATGGAGACCGGCATGCAGAAGAGCGTGACGGAGCCCTATTTGGTCGATGCACTCTCGTTCACCGAAGCGGAGGCGAGGATAATTGAAGAGATGAGGCCCTTTATCTCGGGTGAGTTTTCGGTTTCCGATATCAAGCGGGTGAAGTACACCGAGTCGTTCTTTAACGACAGCGGTGATCGTTATTACCGTGCTAAGCTCCACTTCATCACGCTCGACGAGAAGAGTGGCGCGGAGAAGAAGACCTCTGTCTACATGCTTGTGCAGGCATCAACCTTGAAGGAGGCGGTAGAGATCGTAGAGGCGGAAATGAAGAAAACGATGATCGATTACGCGATCGTCGCGGTAACGGAGACGGCCATTATCGACGTCTTCCCCTACGCGGAGAAAAAAACCATTGTCCACCAGCCAACCGGGGAATAGGTGTGTGAAACCGACATGATTATCGTGAACATCGTATATACAGGGATTAAAAGATAAAACAGTCGTATAGAAAAGGGAATAGGGAGCTAACGGGAATGAAAGGTGAGGAAATGACTATAGCATCTCGGGTGAGCGCGTTGAGAAGCACCATCCCCGGCGGGGTGAAAGTGGTGGCGGTATCCAAGTTCCATCCCGTAGAGGATATCATGCAGGCATACGAGGCGGGACAGCAAATCTTTGGAGAGAGCCGGGCACAGGAGCTGTTGCCCAAGCAAGAGGAGCTGCCCGCGGATATCGAGTGGCATTTCGTTGGGCACTTGCAACGCAACAAGGTGAGGCAGATCGCTCCCTTTATATCGCTGATCCATAGCGTGAGCAGTGAGCGGTTGATGCGGGAGATCGACAAGCAGGCCGCGGTGAATAACCGGGTAATCCCCGGTCTACTGCAGATACATATCGCCGAAGAGGAGAGCAAGTCGGGTTTCCACCCGGACGAGTGTCGTAAGTTCCTCGCCGAGGGAAGGTGGCGCAACTACCCCAACGTGCAGTTGGCGGGGGTGATGGGGATGGCTACATTTACCGAGGATATGGAAAAGGTGCGGGCAGAGTTTCGACAGCTGAAATCGCTTTTCGATGAGTGGAAGGCGAACTACTTCCAAGATGACCCCGCCTTTAAAGAGCTCTCCATGGGGATGTCGGGCGACTACCGGATTGCGATCGAGGAGGGGAGCACGATGGTGCGGTTAGGAACCGTGCTGTTCGGGTCGAGGGGTTAATCCATCAAGCTAAAAGGGATAACATGAATATTCAACAGTTGGAGTACATCATCGCTGTAGATAACTACCGCCACTTCTCTAAGGCGGCCGAGGCGTCGTTCGTGACTCAGCCCACGTTGAGCATGATGATCCAAAAACTGGAAGAGGAGCTGGACGTGAAGATATTCGACCGGTCGCAATTGCCGGTGCAGCCCACCGAGATTGGTCGACGTATCATCGATCAGGCACGGGTGGCAGTGGCGCAGGTCAACCGGATAACGGAGATCGTCCACGAGGAGAAGGGTATCGTGAAAGGGGTGTTCCGGTTGGGGATCATCCCCACGGTGGCACCCTACCTGTTGGCCAACCTCATGCAGGTTCACCGGGAGAGAAACCTCGATGTCCGGATCGTGATCTCCGAGCTGACTACCGACCAGATACTGAAGGCGCTCTCCAACGATACCCTAGATGGGGCTATCTTGGCCACGCCGCTTAAGGAACCTGGCATTAAGGAGCGCCCCCTATACTACGAGCGATTCTTCGCGTACGTCTCACCCATGGAGAGGAGCCTGTACGCCAAAACGGCCCTTGAAGAGCGTGACCTCTCTACCGTCAGGATGTGGTTGCTGGACGAGGTACACTGCTTCCGAACCCAGATACTGCACCTGTGCAACCAACGAGGACGTCGCGGAAAGAGCTCCTCTATTTTCTCGTACGAGGCGGGCAGCATCAATACCCTTATTCATATCGTGGACCAAAACGATGGGATCACCGTGATTCCCGAAATGGCGCTAGCCAACCTGAGCGAGGCCCAAAAGAAAAACGTACGCCCCTTCAAGAATAGTACTCCCGTTCGAGAGATTAGCCTGATCACCCGAAAAGAGTACTTCCGGGAACGGCTGATAAACATCATCGTGGACGAGGTGAAAGCGGCGGTACCCAAGTCGCTGCAAGATGTGGCCATGAAGAAATACGTCGTTCCCCTGTAGAGAGCTTTACACATGGATGTACAGGCGATTATCGATAAGTATTACATTAGGGGTACCAGGCTGTACGACATCTTTATGTCGCATGCGACCGATGTGACGAACAAGGCTTTGTCCATCGTGCAGAATCACCCGGAACTGGCCGTCGATACATTGTTTATCGAGGAGGCGGCCATGCTGCATGACATCGGTATCTACTTGACCCGAGCACCCCATATAGGTTGTAAAGGGAGCTACCCCTATATCTGCCACGGTTACCTGGGGCAAGAACTGCTCACCGCCGAAGGTTACCCCAAGCACGGCTTGGTATGCGAACGGCATACGGGAACCGGTCTTAGCCTTGAAAGCATCATCAAAAGGAAGTTACCGATACCTCACCGGGATATGCGGCCGCAAAGCTTGGAGGAGCAGATCATCTGTTTTGCCGACAAGTTTTATTCCAAATCGAGCCCAGGAAAGGAAAAACCGATCAAGAAGATCAGGCTGGGGCTTAAACGGCACGGGTGGCACCAGGTGAAGGTATTTGACAGGTGGTGTGAGCTGTTCCTTTGAATCAATTCGTTTCTAATAACAGGCCTCTTTCCGCCCATTTCGATGGGCGGTTTCGTCTTGTCGGTTTCTTTGGCAAACTTTTTGCTGTAAGTATCGATGGATAATTCTATTAACTAGCATATGAGTCAAAAGAAAAAAGATACGGTGAACCCCAAGGTGCGGGTTGAAGGAGTAGACAAAAAGTTAAGTAAAGAGCAGCCTGAAAACGTTAAGGATAAGGAAGTGGACATTTTGACAGGTGATCAGCCCAAGGCAGAACCCGAAAAGAAGGTAGCCAAAGGGGATGGTACGATACCCGTGGAAGGGCCGGACACCGGTCAAGAAACCCCGGACCAGAGTAAAGAAGAGGCAACCGCCCCTAGCGTTGAGAAGGAACTGGAGAACCTCCAGCAGAAGCATGAGGAGCTGAATGATAGCTACCTACGCCTGCACGCGGAGTACGATAATTTCAGGAAACGCACCTTGAAAGAGAAAGCCGAGTTGATAAAAAATGGTGGGGAGCGGGTGTTAATTGGCATCGTCTCCCTCGTGGATGATTTTGAACGTGCCCTGGAGTCCATGCAACGGGCAGAGGATAAGGAGGCCGTCTTGGAAGGCATCGAGTTGATCCACTCTAAATTTATTAATTTCTTGAAACAGCATGGGGTGAACGAGATTGAGGCGGTGGGACAACCGTTTGACGCGGATCGTTTCGAGGCGGTTACAACCACCCCGGTGGAGGACGAGGAGCAGAAGGGGAAGGTGGTAGACTGTATCCAAAAGGGGTACGCGTTGAATGACAAGATCATCCGTTACCCGAAAGTAATCGTGGGGGAGTAAGATGGCGACGAAAAGAGATTATTACGATGTGCTCGATGTGGCAAAGAGCGCCACGGCCGAGGAGATAAAAAAGGCCTACAGGCAAAAGGCCCTTCAATATCACCCCGATAAGAACCCGGGGAACAAAGAGGCCGAGGAGAAGTTCAAGGAGGCGGCCGAGGCGTACGAGGTGCTGAGCGATGAGAACAAGCGTGCACGGTACGACCAGTTTGGACACGCCGGCATGAGTGGATCTGCTTCCGGCGGGTTTAGTGGCGGCATGTCCATGGAGGATATTTTTTCTCAATTCGGCGATATATTTGGGGGGCATTTCGGTGGCTTTGGTGGGTTCGGCGGTTTTGGTGGTACCCAGCGTGCCAGGAGGACGAACCGCGGCTCCGACCTTCGGGTAAAGGTGAAGTTGACGCTGAAAGAGATCCTGCACGGGGTTGAGAAAAAGATCAAGGTTAAGAAGTACGTCTCCTGCAGTTCCTGTAAAGGGAACGGATCAGAGGGTGGCGACTCCGTTTCTACTTGCCCCACCTGTAACGGGTCGGGCGTGGTGACACGGGTGGCGAACACCATCCTTGGACAGATGCAAACCTCTTCCACTTGCCCCACTTGCAATGGCGATGGGAAAAGCATCACGAAGAAGTGTGCTCACTGCAACGGTGAGGGTATCGTGCGCGACGAGGAGGTGATATCCATTCAAATACCGGCCGGCGTGGCCGAGGGGATGCAACTCTCCCTGTCGGGCAAAGGGAATGCTGCCCGAAGGGGTGGGGTAAATGGCGATTTGCTGGTTGTGGTGGAAGAGGAGGAGGATCCCGACTTGATTCGCGATGGCGATGATGTAATCTACAACCTATTCTTGAGTTTTCCCACAGCCGCCTTGGGGGGTACCGTTGAAGTACCCACCATTGAAGGTGTAGCGAAGGTGAAGATCGAACCGGGCACCCAACCCGGTAAGGTGCTGCGCCTACGCAACAAGGGTCTCCCCCCCGTGAACGGTTATGGTCGAGGCGACCAGCTGATTCACGTGAACGTTTACGTCCCGGAGAACCTGACCGACAAGGAGCGGGAGAGCTTGAAGCAGATGAAAGGCTCTACCAATTTTGCCCCGACGAAAACGGAACAAAAGCGGGCGTTCAACCGATTCAAACGGATGTTCGATTAAGGAGAACGCCATTTGTGATGAACGTGTTGGTTACAACCTGTTACATCGCGAGAAAAAGTCAATCGCTTCTAGCTCGCGCTTGATCATTGCCTCCTCCTCGTTGTTGATGTTCTGGAAAGGTGTCCGGTTGGGACCCAGGTCCAGCCCCATAAGCTTCATGATCCGTTTGCCCGCCACGATGTTGCCCCGGTAGCGTGCGATCACGTTGATCACCTCCTGCGCGAAGTTCTGATGTTCCACCGCTTTTTCAACATCACCCTTGTTGTACTCGTTGATAACCCCAACCAGCGATCTCCCTATATAACTGCCCGTGCCGCTGATACCGCCTTGTGCACCACCCATCACGAGGGCCGAAAGTATTGTTTCATCCTGCCCGTGTAGCATATCGTACTTGCCGTTTTTATAGAGCATGCATTGGTTGTACTCGTATAGGCTCTCAAAGGTGTACTTGATACCCGCCAGGTTGGGTATCCGCCCATCGGCCGCCTTCAGGAAGGGCAGCATGGGGAGGTAAACGCCGTTGAGCGCGGGAATGTGGTAAAAGTAGAAGGGGAGGCGGGGTGCACCGCACGCGATCTCCTCGCAATACTTTACGAGCTCTTCTACACGTCCTACTTTAGGGAAGGGCGATGCCATTGCACCGGTGCCGAACGCACCAATCTCTTGGGCATGTTGGGCCATTTGAACGCTCTCTTTCACGCAGGTTGCTCCCACGTGCACGATTACCTTGAATCCCTCGGGAACGACCGACATCCATTTCTCAGCCAGTTTCAGCCGTTCCTCCACCGTCAGCAGGTACCCCTCTCCAGATGACCCGTTGATGAAGACACCAATCAAGCCGTTTTTTTGCAGCATGGCCGCGTAATCAGCGATGGGACCCAAGTCTATCTCCCCTTTGTGATTGAATGGGGTGAACGGGGCGACGATCAGTCCTTTGATTTTATCAAATTGTTTCATCTCTTTAAAGTATGTTTGTTTCGGCTTTCGGGTGCTGCCGTAGTCCTTTTGGCTTTTACGCAAGTGCTAGACAGGTACGAAAGCCGGGGTTAGCTTGTTATTTAGTTTTCTTCCGTGGCTGTCTCCTTTTCCGGGTAGGTTAGCTCTGGCTTCGGCTTCACGAAGAGCAGCATCAGTAGCACGGCGGCCAGCACCACGATGGACAATTTACTGAAGTCGGCTCCCAGGTTACCTGCATCGGTGGAGCTTCCCAGCATCCGGGTGGAGACGTAGCCCGCGAATACCCCCATCATGTTCATGATACCGTAGGAGGTGGCCCGGTAACGTTGTGGAATAATCTGGCAGAGGATTGGCATGTTGTTGGTGTCGAACATGCCGTAGCCGACACCAAAGAGTACCGCGGCGCCTATCAACCCGAGGTAGGTGTGACCAAACCCAAGCAACACAAGCGACGGTATGGTGAGGCTGAGCCCGATCACGCTGGTGTAGATTCTCCCCTTGATGTGTTTCTGTACCCACCGGTCGGACAGTGGTCCGCCAATCAGTACCCCAATGAATGATGCAATTGCGATGGAGATGGTCGCCATCGGTCCCGCCTTCGCCATCTCGATGCCCAGGTTTTCAGCGAAGAGCGTGGGAAGCCAGTTTTTCGTGGCCCACCCCGGGAAGCTGGGTGCCATGAAGTAAAAGAGGAGGATCCAGAAGGATAAGGTGCCAAGGATTACCCCTAGAGAGCTTAACACGGATTCCTTTTTAGCAACCGCCTCTTGTAGTTTGGGCTGCAGCTTAGCGGTCTTGGTACCCGCGTGCCCCTCTTTGTCGTGAAGCACGAAGATCAGCAGTATCGCGTATACGATACCGATAAGCCCAAAGCTGTGGAATACGGTCTGCCATGAGAAGCTCGCGGCGATGGTGGCTCCGAATCCACCAAGAGCTTGCCCGGTGTAGAGACCCGACATATGGATGCCGATGGCCAACGAGCGGGTTTTGGAGCTATGGAAGTCGGCGATCATGGCCAACGCGGTAGGCAGGTAAAGCGCTTCGCTCACCCCCATCAGCGCACGTAGCCAGTAGACCTGCTGGAAGGTTTGCGCGTAGCCTAGGGCGAAGGTGACGGCCGACCAGACGAATAGGCTACCCACGATGAGCCATTTTCGGTTTACCCTATCGGCAATCATGCCTGCGATGGGGCTCATTAGCCCGTAGATGAGGAGGAAGATGCCCATCACCCGGCCAAAGTTCTCGGCAATAGCCAGCTCTGTTATGTCCAGTTGCATCGCTGACTGCAAAGTCGAGAGCATCTGCCGGTCAAGGTAGTTAAGCAGGGCCACAACCCAAAGCAACCCGACTACGATCCAGGGGTAATACTTACTATTTTGCATACGATTGTTTCATTATATTTGACAATTATTCTCTTTACTGCTTTTGCCTTTCCTTCCTGTTTTGCTTTCAATACCAATCCATCCCCTTTCTTATCTTTTAACGAACCTCTATTAGCTCACCTCTCCATGTTTCTGGCGAGCGAACGCCCGGTTTTAGTTCTCCTTGTACCACGTAGAAAGTCGATTGTGGAATATACTCTCTGCTGGGGGGTACTCCGGGGGGGTCTCATGGCTATCATGTTCCACCTGTTCACCTTGCTTGCCGCGGCGCGTTGTTTCGTCCCAAACCAGGGTAGCTCCGGCACGTGCCGTGTGGGGTAAACTATCGATGGTGCTCCACTCTCCCGTTTTCGTATCGAAAAGTCGACACTCCAGATTAAACCGGTAGTAGCTGATGGGGTGGGTCATGTAGGTTGATGAGAACTCATTGTTCCGTTGCTTCTTCTCCTCCTCGGTCAGCGTGGGGTCGTGGGCAATCGTGTGCTGCGTGGTGATGGCGTTGAGGAAAATATCATGGTTTACCCCTCCCAGGCAAAGGATATACCGGTTATCGACCGCTATTGCCGTCGCTCCTCCCAACGAGAATGGCTTGCCTGTATTGGGATCTACCTGTTCGCCCACCTTCTCCCATGTCTGCTCGTTGGGGTCGTAACGCAGCACGTCGGTGGCCATGGCCGGTTCCCGTTCGGCATCTCCCCCGAAGAAGCCTCCCAGCAGGTAGAGGTAAGGTTGTTCCTCCTCTTGTATGGCGACCAGTATCGGTTGGACCCGCGGCAAGCCGGGGAATGAAGGTAGTTTCGTCCAGTTTGTATCACCGCGCCGGGCATGCTGGTCAGCCGCGGGGTTGATCCCATTATGTTTTACCCAAGCAGAATCACTGGCTACGTTGATGCTGTACAGCGTGTTTGACGGCGTGCCGTTCACGTTTCCGCCCGCCACGTAGACCGTTGAACCTATTGCGCAGCCGGCAAAGTTGTCCATGGGCATAGGGAGTGGGGCAAAGGGGGTCAATTCGACCGTGGCGGTTGTCCCCATTGTTTCGTTCAACTCCATTACGGTATTCGCTTTCACCGCGTTGTTTGCATCCATTTTGGCGCTTGTCTCCATCGCGGTGGTTTCTGGTGTGTGGTCCCGGTTGTATCGTAGTGATACCTTGTAGCAGCTGGTCAGTAGCTCCGTGGAGCCGTTGCCGCCTATCCACAAGGAACCGTGGGGGATGGGTATCGATACACCATAGGCCGAGGGTACCGGTAACTTCCCGATGATTTTCCAAGAATTGTTCGCGGGATCATACCAGAGGATCTCGTCGTAGAAGGCTTTCGCTCCTCCTTCAAACCCCAGTTTGTCGGGGAAGTTGGCACCCCCGGCCACGATTAGCTGCCCATCAATGAACGCGGCATAGGTAGCTGAAACACCTTTCGCGAGGTGGCCCTGTAGCCCCTCCTCACTTAGTTTATTCCAATTGATCACTATCGGTTTTGCCATACGTGGTCCGTTGCACGAGAACAGCAAGGTGAAACCGATACATGCAATACCTATCAGTGCGGACCTGAGCCGTACGGATTTGACAAACGCGGTTCTGATCGATGCGCACTTAGTCAACGTTCTCGCGGTCGATTCGCTCATGCTGCTACTCGCTTTATCCCTCGATGTTTTTTGGCAACTCATATTGTTGTTATATTCTATCGTTCGCTCTTTCTATCCTCCTTGTTTAACCTTTCAAGGAAAACAGATTACTTTACCTTGTCGGGGCTATAGATCAGATCGGGTGCCCGCTCTCTTCCATCGGGGGTTACGAATACAAAGGTAAACATCCATTTTTGTAACCGTACCTCCGGGGTCGAAAATTTTCCAATAGGCAATTTTAGAAGCACCTTATTCCACCCTTTTTCTAGTTGAACGGGAAGGGGAGGGCGGGCGCTAAAATTCTCGTTCTTAAGCGTGATCTCGTTGCTTTTCACCGTATGCTGGTTTTCCCAAACTGGTGGTTCCAACGGCTCATCGTTGATGAACACAAGGCTCTCCCGGTAGTCCCACTTACCCGGGGGCGGTGGCAGATCGCTCTCCGACCGGCTGTAGTCCTGTGTCGTCACCCAGAGTCCCACCTCCTGTTTTTTGGGCGACCATACCCAGGTGTAGGCGTAGGCGGTGTGGTTCTCCTTTGGCTCCTCGTAAAAGGCAGGCACGATGTCCCACACGTGGCGCAGGTATATGGAGGCGCCCACCGCATCGCGCACCTTATACTCGTTGCACTGGTACAGGTACGAGTCGGCCAATTCCACTTCCGGCGGGAATGATCGGGTCAACACCCCTTCGTTGGGGAACGGGTCAGTAATCCGCCAGCGGATATCGGTCTGCTTCACGTAGGGAAATGGCTCCTCTTTAAAATAGCGCTCTTTATGGTGCAGCATGCGTTGCTCGAAGTCGGCGAACGATTGAAATACCGGGTCATTAGGGTCAGTCGGTAGGATTGGCCCGTTTTCGTCGAAATACTCCGATCCGCCGCCCTTCCACGTACGCTCCGCGAAAGCCAGCATGTTGGGGTAAAAATGGTTTTGCATGAGAATCTGCTTCTCGTCAGGCAGCAGTCGATCATTCCATACCGCCAAGATGCTCCCCGCCAAGTCGCCGCTGCCCCGTTTCGCATTGTAAACCCGGCTGTTGTACAGCGCCACGATATCGCCAAACGCGTCAAAGTGGTTGATGTAGTGGAACCGCGAGTCGATGGCCGGAATGCCCGGTTGCGCCTTGCCCCGGTAGCTCCATAGCTGGGTGGCATCGATCTCCCCGGGTTCGTAATTCCACCCGGGGTTCCAAGAGATCACCTTTTTACCCAGCCCTCGGATATGGGCCACCATCTCCGGCACGAAGTCGGGGTTCGTGAATTGCACTTCGTCGGTCCCGATATGGATATAGGGCAGGTCTGGGAACACCTCGGTGCAGACCTCCTCCATCAACTCCTTCAGTATCTTCATCCCCTTGGGCGACTGCATATCCACGCCCGTTGCACGAATAAATGCGGCACTATGCCCCGGCATATCCACCTCGGGAATTAACAGCACGTGATGCTGTCGGCACCAATAGGCGATCTCCCGTGCCTCCTCGATGGTGTAATATTTCCCTGGTAACCGTTCAAAGTGGATACTGTCGTTCAGCTCGGGGAAGCGGCTACTTTGTAGCCGCCACCCCTGGTTTTCCGTCAGGTGCCAGTGGAACAGGTTGATCTTGTAACGGGAGAGGAGTGCGATCTGTTTTTTTAGCTCCTCCACCGAGAGATAGCTTCTCCCGATATCGTGCATGAAACCCCGTACCCTAAAGGCTGGCCAGTCGGTAATCTCGACCAGCGGCAGGTGAGCGCTGCCGTTATCTTCTTTCACGATAAGCTGTTGCAGTGTCTGCCGCGACCAGTAGGCCCCCCGGTCCGTGACGGCTTCAATCCGAATGCTATCCTTAGTGATTACCAGCCGGTAGGCCTCTTCTTGGTTGTCACCCGCCTCGGGAATAGTATTCACCCTTTTTTGAGATACAACCGTTTCATCGATTGTACCGGAAGGGAGCCAATGTTTACCCGAACCGGATAGGGATACCTCTTGGGGCATCGGAAGGAGGGTCAACTCTGTCTCTTTTTCAGTTTTACAAGAGAAAAAGAGCAGTAGAAGCAGTGGGATGTATATATTACGTTTCATTGGTCTAGCCGTTACGAGCCATTCATCGACTACTCCATCTCATGGGTAATCGCTTCCAGTGCCTGCCAGCACTGGTAGAGTCCTCTTGGGATATGGAAACAGCCTTTCCACTTTCCACCTTTCAGGTCAAGGATTACTTCCCCTTGACGGTTCAGGTAACCCCACCACTCGGGGTGTTCGGGATCTTTAAAGTGTTTCCACGTGTAGTTGTGCACCCTTTTGAACCAGTCGAGGCATTGCTGGTTGCCTGTTAGCTGGTATCCCTTGATCAACGAGATCAAGGACTCCATATGTACCCACCATAACTTTTGGTCATGCTCCAGTTGTTGCGGCGGGTGACCTTCCCTATCCATGAAATAGAATATCCCATCGTGCTCTTTGTCCCAGCCGTACTCGACCATGGTCAGCGTGGTTTTCACGGCTTTTTCAATCAACTCAGGGCGGTTAAGGCGCACGCCCAGGTCCATGATGAACCACATGGCCTCAATTCCGTGTCCCGGGTTTATAAGTCGACCGTCGAATGTATCGGAGAGCGTTCCGTCATCGTTCAGGTTTTCCACGACAATGCCCCCTAATTCAGGTCTAAGAAATAGGTTCATCACCTCATGGATGCACTCCCCCATGGTACGTTCCACGGTCTTTTTGTCAAGCAGATGCTCTATTTCCAGTGTAAGGTTACTCATGATCATTGGGAGAGAGAACGATTTCAAGTTCCTGGTCCCCGGGTGCGCTTTGTTCCACCGTCCCTTCGGGTTCTCTCTCTTCTCAAGGATGATCTCAAAGGTGCGTTTGGCTATCTCAGCGTACTCTTGGTTCCTTGTTGCCAAGCTTAGTTGACCGAACGCCATAGCGGCGAAGGTATAGGAGAAGATGTTGTAGGGTTCCACAAGCGGTTTCCCCTCGCGCGTTAAGGAAAAGTACCAGTTGTAATTCCCGTCGTGCCCGTGCTTTTTGAGGAACTCTGCACCTTGGATGGCACAATCGAGCCACTCTTTTCTTTTTTCCACCCTATTGTAGAGCATGGTGAAGAGCCAGACCTGCCTGGCTTGGAGCCAGATGAACTTGTCGGTATCGAACACGTTACCCTGTCTATCCAGGCAGGTGAAGTAACCCCCGTGCTCGTCGTCTTGTGATTTAGTTAGCCAGAACGGAACCACGTTATCCAGCAATTCAGATTTGTATAATGCCCGTAATGCGTTAAAATCTGTCATATTTTCATTATTATTGTTTAAACTGGGGTGAAATTGCACTTTTATACCATAATAATACAATACAAAACGCAAAGAAAAGAAATAAATTTCATTAATTCAAGGAGTAAAAAGATAATATTTAATATGTGTGGCGATTATAAGGACATATATTCATTTATGGGACAGTGGTACCCTTTCAGAAGGTTGCGTTTGGCTATCTTGTCTCGATTTTTTGAACCGCCTTAAGAACTTTTTGAGCCAGCCTATCGAATCCTGTGCCGGTTAGCTGAACACCATCCACGGTAGCTTCACCGACTTCACCGATGAGTCCATCCCGTTGTAATAGGTTACTTGCGCGTTAATTCGCTAAATCAGGGCGAAGGCAATCACGAGAAGGAGGGGCTTCATTTGTTTCGTTTTTAAATGAATAGGGGTTCAACTTTCACCGGTTGTTTGACGGTGCTGTCGTTTTTAAAGTAAAAAAGAGTGTAAGTGCAAAAGTTCCATCAAAGGCTTCTTCGTTTCTCTAAGGAGGTTGATGTGGGTTGGTTTAAAAAGCGTTTGGCGGCAGGCAATGCTTCTGGATTTCCCACGTCGATGGTTTGCATTCCCTCGGGAGCATACGATGTAATGGTGACTTCATTGCAATATTGGATGTAGAAGTCGATAATGGAAAAGGTGTCGGCCATCATTTCCATCTGTTCAAAGAGGGAGGAGTGTAGAAGATGGATGCCAGAGAAAGCGAGCTTCCTGTAGCGGGAGGGGTTGAAATTGGCGGTGGGTGATTTCACCTCTCCTGTTTTTTCGTTCATCCACCCCCGTAGTCGGTTCGACTCGTCAAAGAGCAGGTAGCGCGACGTTTCTCGTTCGCTGCACACCAAGGTGGCTGCAGGGTTAGATTTTTGATGCTGCTTCACCAGTTCGCGGAGGTCGATATTGGAAAGGATGTCCACGTTATGGATCAGAAAGGGTTGTTCGTCGTTAAAAAACCAGGATGCTCGCTTGATACCACCCCCGGTATCGAGGAGCTTTTCGCTTTCGTCGGAAAATTCGACACGGATGCCAAAGTCATCGTTCGTCCGTACGAATTCGATGACCTGGTCGGCAAAGTGATGCACATTGATAATGATCTCGTTGAACCCTGAGGCTTTCAACTTTTCAATGGTATGTTGCAACAGTGGCTTCCCCGCTACCGGTACCAGTGCCTTGGGCATACTGTCCGTCAACGGTTTCAACCGGGTTCCCAGTCCTGCCGCGAACACCATCGCTTTCATTCGATTATATCTTCATGTTTTAGTGTATGGAACTCGCTTTTAATCATGCTCATTTCATACGTTTTTATTGATTATTAGGGTCTGAACTCCTGCTCCAGGTTCTGTTCGCGGTGTACGAGCGAGACCTTCACCTTAAACTGCTTGGCAATATGCTCAGCGATCCGTTGCGCGGCGTAGACCGACCGGTGTTGTCCGCCGGTACACCCGAAGGAGATCATCAGGTCAGTAAATCCTCGGTCGATGTAGCGTTGCACGTGCCGGTCAACGAGTGGGTAGATATTGTCGAGGAACGCGGTTATCTCGCCATCCTCCTCCAGGAATTTGATGACCGGTTCGTCCAGCCCGTTCACGTTGTTGTACCGTTCAAATTTGCCGGGGTTGTTAATGGCGCGACAGTCGAACACGTATCCCCCGCCATTGCCGGAAGTGTCGTTGGGTATCCCTTTCTTGTAGGCGAAGCTGAATACTCGCACCTCCAACGTTCGCTTACAGGTGTCGGCAAACTGTTTCAGTTCCGTCATCTCGCTCAAAATTTCCTGGAGATAAGGATACTCCTCGAACCCCTCTTTCAGCAGCACCCGAAGGTTGTTCAGGGCGAACGGGATACTCTGGATAAAGTGCGGTTTCTTTTCGAAGTAGCCCCTGAAACCGTATGCCCCTAATACCTGTAATGTGCGGAATAGGACGAACAGTTGTAATTGCTCCATAAAAGCAGCTTCACCCACGGGCATCCATTTTTGAAGCGATAGGATGTAGGTTTGAATCAGCTCATCGCGTAGCTCATTGGGGAAGTTGGCTTTTGCCTGCCATAAGAACGAGGCTACGTCATAGTAGACTGGCCCTTTTCGTCCCCCCTGAAAATCGATGAAGTAGGGTGCTCCATCCACGAGCATCACGTTACGCGATTGAAAATCGCGATAGAGAAATGTCTCTGTTTGCTCTTGTAAGAGTCGTTCGGCCAACCTTTCGAAATCATCCTCCAGGAGATCCTCCCTGAAGTCCATTCCGGTAGTTTTCAGGAAGTTGTACTTGAAGTAGTTCAGGTCCCAATGGATCGAACGCCGGTCGAACTCCGGCAAGGGGTGGCAGATGTTAAAATCGAGTCCCTTAGCACCCTTTACCTGAAAGTCGGCCAGCAGGGTGATGGTCTTGTGGAGTAGTTTTTTTTCGTCATGGCTGAATACGCCAGTGAGCCTTCCCCCTTTTATGGCATCAAACAGGATGGTATCGCCCAGATCCTGTTGGATGTAGAACATCTCGTCGTCCGATACGGATAGTACCTCTGGTACAGGCAGGTCCCTCTCGTGAAAATGGCGTGCCAAACGGATGAATGCACGGTTCTCATCCCGAGACTCCCCCCTAACCCCAATAAGTGAGATCCCGTCGCATGTCAACCGATAGTACTTTCGGTTGGAACCGGACAAGGGTAAAGCCTCCAGTAATGGGTTGGTTTTTCCCGTGTATCGGGTAAAAAGGGTGATTAGTTGCCTCATTTTGATGTTTCCTTTGTTTAATCCACGGAGTGATACAGAGCCCCACCTTATGTTTGTTGGATCACCTTATCTAAACCAATTTAGTTTTCCAACTCCTTTAACCAATCGGAAGGCGAAGCGTCGCTAGGCATACACCAGTTACCCCGGGGTGAAAGGTTTACCGAGCCTACCTTAGGTCCATCGGGCAAGCAAGAGCGTTTGAACTGTTGCGCGAAGAAGCGCTGGTAAAACAGCTTCAGCCATTTCTTTATCTCCTCGGGGTTGTACTTACCGGCGAATGCCTGTTCGGCTATGAAGCGGATACGTTTAGGGGTGTCACCGTACCTCAACACGCGATGCAGGAAGAAGTCGTGTAACTCGTAGGGCCCCACGAATTGTTCAGTCTCCTGCGCAATGGTTCCATCCCCTTTGGCCGGCAATAGCTCGGGGCTGAATGGGGTGTCCAGTATGTCGTTCAGGACGCCCCGTGTATTTCCCTCCACACGGTGATCGGCTATCCAACGGACCAGCGTGGCGACCAGCGTTTTGGGTACACCCGTGTTGACGGCGTACATTGACATATGGTCACCGTTGTAGGTGGTCCAACCCAAGGCTAGCTCAGACATGTTCCCGGTGCCAATGACCAGTCCTCCCACCCTATTCGCGTAGTCCATCAATATTTGTGTCCGCTCCCTGGCCTGGCTGTTTTCATAGGTCACGTCGTGGTTGTTGCCGTCATGTCCAATATCCTTGAAGTGTTGTGATACGGCATCGTTGATGGGTATCTCCTTGATGGTGACGCCGACCTCCCTCATCAAGGCCATCCCATTGTTGAAGGTGCGCTGGGTCGTGCCAAAGCCCGGCATGGTGATGCCGTGGATATTTTCTCGGGGGAGTCCTAATCGGTTGAACGTGTTGGCCACCACCAGCAGTGCCAGCGTGGAGTCTAACCCCCCTGAGATGCCGATGACCGCTTGTTGTATATTGGTGTGAACCAGTCGTTTTGCCAGACCATGTGTTTGAATAGCAAAAAGTTCCGAGAGGCGTGCATCGCGCTTTTCTACAGGGGGAATAAATGGGTGTGGATTAAATGACCGCCACATCGTTGCCGGGGAGATGGTGTCAAGGAAGCAATCAACCTCTATCAAATAGTCCGTTGTTTCGGTTGTGAAGTGGTGACTATTTAGCCGGTCGTGTCGCAACGCGTCAACATCGATGTCGGCTATGATCAACTCGCTATCAAGCGAGAAGCGGGGGGACTCGGCAAGGAGGATGCCATTTTCCGCGATAAGGCAGTCGCCCGAGAAAACCAGGTCGGTCGTCGATTCGCCAAACCCTGCGGAAGCGTAGATGTATGCCGCGTGACAGCGGGCTGATTGCTGCTTGACGAGCGCTTTTCGGTAGTCGTGCCTGCCCACCAGCTCGTTGCTTGCCGCTAAGTTGAAGATGAGTTCCGCCCCCTGCATGGTCAATCCCGATGAGGGAGGTATTGGCTCCCACAGCTCTTTGCCGATCTCCACGCCAAAGTGGGCGAACGGGGTGCGGAAGATCATCCCGCCGGGAGAGACCGGTACACCTTCTCCCGCGATCTCTACCGTGTGGCAGTCGAGTTGGTCACCAGAGGTGAACCAACGGGTTTCGTGAATCCCGTTGTGGTTGGAAAGGAATCTTTTAGGTACCACGCCCAAGATACCTTCGGCGGATACCGCGGCCGCCACGCTGTAGAGGTTGTCCTGGATACGCAGGGGAAGTCCAACTAAGGCGATAGGGAAAGTATCACTCCCACCACGCTTCAAGAAAAGCGACAAGTCGGACAGTCCTTCCAGCGCTTTCTCCTGCAACCCTCGTTGAAAGAACAGATCGCCACAGCTAGCAGCTGTGAGACAGAGCTCTGGAAAGCAGAGAACTTGCACCTTCTCTTGCCGTGCCCGCTCGATTACCTTTTTTATCTCGGCCACGTTGTACCCGCAATTGGCCACTTTTAGCTTGGGCGATGCCGCACCCACGCGAAGGAACCCGTACCTGTTTATTTCCATAACCTCGTACCTTTCAATAGTATGATTTCGCTATTCCTATAGCCTCTTTCTCTCCATAGTTCATGAAGAACTAAACCCTAATCGTTCGAGTAAGATGTAATATTTCCGGCATGGCTGCCGTCAGTTCGGGCATGGAGTGAAAGACGATGGAGGCCCCCGCATCCTTTAGTACACTATCGTCAAGGGGACCCGTGTTTACGGCGATGGTGAATATGCCCGCTTTCACGGCCGCTTCGATACCCAACGGGGCATTCTCGATCACGATGGCTTGGTTGGGTTGTAGGTTACCCCCCATTTCCAACCCTTTCAAGAAGGGTTCCGGGTGCGGCTTCCCCTGTTTCACGTTGAAAGCGGTTACCATTGTATCTGGTGTGAATGCCCCCGGGAAGTGGGTGGCGAGCCTGTCCAGCAGGGTGGGTTGTCCAGATCCGGTAACCAGGATGGGGATGAGCCCCTCTTGTTGAACGTATTCCAGTGTCTCACGTGCACCGGGCATGGTCTCATCGTTGTTGTATTGGCGAAAAAGCTCCGACTTGCGGGCGTATATCTTCTCCTCCTCTTCGGAGGTAGACTCCCGGTTCAAGTTGCGTTGAAAGATAGCGTTGATCGTGGCATGCCCCAGTCGCCCTTCCTGAAGGAAAAACTCGTTGGGCAGGTATTTCAATCCAAATTCATCCATCGCCTCTCGCCAGGAAAGGTCATGTGCCGGCATGGAGTCGTAAAGCACCCCGTCCATATCAAAGATAACCGCCTTAAGGTCGAAGTGCATCCAACGCTTTGTCTTAAGATAGTTTATGAATAGTTTGTTCATCTTTAATAAGATAGTTGTCTATATAATTTGAAGGTTACAGCCTCGACCGAATGGCCTTACTGGCCTCCTCGAACCCCGGTTTCTCCAGTAGGGCAAACATGTTCTTCTTGTAGGCTTCCACGCCGGGTTGATTGAAGGGGTTTACCCCCAGTAGGTAACCGCTGATACCGCACGCCTTCTCGAAGAAGTAAATCAGTTGTCCCAGGTACCTTTCGTTTAACTCAGGCAGCTCGATTAACAGGTTGGGAACACCCCCGTCCACGTGGGCGACCTGGGTTCCCAGCTCCGCCATTTTATTCACCTCGTCTACCCGCTTTCCTGCCAGGTAATTCAACCCGTCTAGATCTCTCTCGTCGTTGGGTATCCGCACCTCCCTGCCGGGCTTCCGGACGGAGATCACCGTCTCGAAGAGGGTACGCTCCCCCTCCTGAATCCATTGACCCATCGAATGAAGATCGGCCGTGAAATCGACCGCTGCCGGGAAGATTCCTTTCAGCTCCTTCCCCTCGCTCTCCCCGTATAGTTGCTTCCACCACTCGGCCAGGTAGTGTAGCTTGGGGTGGTAGTTCACCAAGACCTCTATCTTCTTACCTCGCTTGTACAGCTCGTTCCGTATTACCGCGTAAATGGCTGGTAGGTTGTGGTTGAAAGAGGTGTCCGGCTCCGTCGCTTTCTCGATTTCCCGGGCTCCAGTTACTAAAGAGCGGATGTCGATTCCTGCCACCGCGATGGGGAGCAGCCCCACCGGGGTGAGTACCGAGTAGCGTCCCCCCACGTCATCGGGGATGACGAATGTTTTGTACCCTTCAGAATCGGCTAACGTGCGAAGTGCACCCTTTCTGGCATCAGTAATCGCGACAATTCGTTTTGTTGCCTCCTCTTTGCCAACTTTATTTTCCAGCTGCTCCTTCAGCAGTCGGAAGGCGATAGCAGGCTCTGTAGTAGTACCCGACTTGGATATGTGGATAATGCCGAACTGTTTATCGTTTAGGTAGTGGGTTAGTTCATACAGGTACTCCTCGCAGAGGTTGATCCCGGCGAACAGCACAACCGGGTTTTTCCGCTCTTCTTCCTTTTGAAGCCAATCGAATGAGTTAGTAAGTGCTTCGATTACGGCACGGGCACCCAGGTAACTCCCGCCGATGCCCACCACAACGACCACCTCGCAACGGGAACGAAGGGCCACTGCGGCCTCTTCCACTTCACGTAAGAGGTTATCGGTGATAGATGAAGGGAGGGAGACCCACCCCAGGAAATCGTTTCCCTCGCGAGAGCCCTCATGCAGCGCCCTGTTACACGCTTCGGCTTGCTCCGATTTTCTCAAGATCTCCGCTTCCGGGAGGAAGGGGAATACTTGCTTGATGTTTAGCTGAATACTATTCATTGTGTTGTTTTTATGAACGGGTAACCGGGCAACGCACGGTACCCCGTTAGGTGAAAATTAGGAGTCAGAAGAAATCGATCAACTGACAGATGCCTTTTTTGGGTTGCAACTTCTCATGAAGGATCTCGTATACCGTTTGGGCAATGGGCATCTGCACTTTGAAGCGCTCATTGAGTTCGTGGATACACTTGGCCCCATAATATCCTTCGGCTATCATCTCCATCTCCAACTGCGCTGTTCTCACGGAATAACCCTTGCCAATCATCGTGCCCAGCGTACGGTTACGGCTAAACTGCGAGTAGCTGGTCACCAGCATATCACCCAGGTACTGCTGCTCCGTGATCTGGCGTTCCATGGGGGCTGCCTTGTTGAGGAAATGCGCCATCTCCTTGGCGCAATTGCTCATCAGTACCGCCTGGAAGTTATCGCCATACATTAGACCTTGGCAGATACCCGCCGCAATGGCGTAGATATTCTTCAGCACTGCCGCGAGCTCAATCCCCACCACATCGGTTGAGGTGTTCGTTTTTAATATCCTCGATGAGATGGCCTCTGCCAGCAGCTTCGCCTTCTCCTCGTCTTTGCTGGCGGCGGTTAGGAATGAAAGGCGCTCTAGGGCAACCTCTTCTGCGTGGCATGGCCCGGAGAGAACACCGATGTTCTCAAAGGGAACTTTAAAGTTGTCGGCCAGGTACTCGCTCATCACCATGTTGTCGTTGGGGATGATGCCCTTCAACGCCGAGACGATAAACTTTCCCCGAAACGTACTATTCCATATGCGCCGGAAGGATTGCTTCACGTATGGTGATGGGATGGCGATAATGACCGTGTCGGAATCCTTTATTGCTTTCTCGATGTTCGAGTAGAAGGTGATCTGTGCCAGGTTGAACTTCACGTTGGTCAAGTAGTTGGGGTTGCGCCCCAGCTTGTAAAAACCTTCGATCTGGTCATCCCTGCGAATGTACCAGTTAATATGTTTCTGGTTCATCAACACCATCTTGGCCAGCGCGGTAGCCCACGTGCCTCCACCAAGGATGCAAATTTTTCCAATAGAGTCCATGCCACGTTATTTTTTCTGTTGAACCGATGCTCCCGATTCGTCGCTTGGTTTGCCCAGGAGTGTTTCTTTTTCAGTGTTTTGCGGATCGGCTTCTCGCTTCAAACGCCATTCGGGACGCATAGTTGGGAAAAGCAGTACCTCTTGGATAGAGGTCTGCCCGGTGAGCAGCATGGTGAGGCGATCCATCCCAATTCCCATTCCCGAGGTGGGGGGCATACCGTACTCAAGTGCCCGTAAAAAGTCCTGGTCGATGAACATCGCCTCGTCATCGCCCTTCTCAGACAAACGGAGTTGCTCCTCGAAACGGTACCGTTGGTCAATCGGGTCGTTCAGCTCGCTGTAGGCGTTGGCCAGCTCTTTTCCGTTGATCATCAGTTCGAACCGCTCCGTTAGATCGGGGTTATCCCGGTGTCGCTTGGTAAGGGGCGACATCTCGATGGGGTAATCGATGATAAAGGTCGGCTGAATGTAATGCTTTTCAGCCTTTTCTCCAAAGATTTCATCAATCAGTTTCCCCTTGCCCATCGTCTCGTCCTCCTCTATCCCCAGTTGCCTGCAAGCCTCTCTGAGCTGGGACTCGTCCATCCCGCTGATATCGATACCAGTATGCTCCTTGATGGCGTTGATCATGGTTACACGCGGGTAGGGCGCCTTGAAGTCGATTACGCGGTCGTCCACCTTCACCTGGGTAGTACCCAGCACCTCCAAGGCAACGTGCTCTAATAGCTGCTCGGTGAACTCCATCATCCAGTGATAGTCGGTGTAGGCTACGTAGATCTCCATCACCGTGAATTCGGGATTGTGCGTACGGTCCATACCCTCGTTTCGGAAGTTTCGGGAGAACTCGTATACCCCATCAAAACCGCCCACGATAAGCCGTTTCAGGTAGAGCTCGTTGGCAATCCGCAGGTAAAGATCAATGTCGAGCGCGTTCATATGGGTGACGAACGGGCGGGCGGCAGCGCCACCAGGTATGCTCTGTAATACTGGCGTGTCTACCTCGAGATAACCCCGTTGGTTAAAGAACGAACGCATCGCGTCGAAGATGCGGGTCCGCTTCACGAAGATATCTTTTACCCCATCGTTCACCAACAGGTCCACGTAGCGCTGGCGATACCGTAGCTCGGGATCTGAAAATTTATCGTACACCTCCCCATCTTTCGCCTTCACTATTGGCAGGGGTCTCAACGATTTCGCCAGCAGGGTCATCGACTCGGCATTCACCGATATTTCTCCCATCCTCGTACGGAAAACGTTGCCCGTGATTCCTACGAAGTCACCGATATCCAACAGCTTCTTGAAAACCGTGTTGTACAGTTCTTTGTCCTCTCCCGGGCAGAGGCCGTCGCGGGTGATGTACACCTGAATACGGCCCTTCGAGTCCATCAACTCGAAGAACGATGCTTTCCCCATGATTCGGCGGCTCATGATCCGTCCCGCGATGCTCACGGCACGAGGCTCTTCGCCGTCCACGAACTCCCTTTTTATATCTGTAGAGTAGGCGTTCACCTCGTACAAGTGAGCCGGATAGGGTTCAATCCCCAGTTCCCTAAGCTCTTCGAGGCTCTGTCTACGAATAACTTCCTGTTCGCTTCGTTCCAAAGTATGCATGTTAGATTATTTTTAATCGCATTTCCTCTCCCTCCCTTTAAGTTACAAAAGTACAAAAAAGTTCATAACAAACCATCCTTTCTGTTGTTCACTTCTCGATCTGAGGGAATGCCCTGTACTGGCGACAAGGGCGTTTAAATAAATTAAAGGAAAAAATGTTGAATTCGAAAAATATTCTCTATATTTGTGCATTATGTTAGCTGGCGGCATTTAGAGAAACCCTAGATGCCCCTTTTTGGATGACATGTTCATAAAGTAGACTATTCCTCGCCATGGCCTTGTCCAAGTAAACTTGTCCATTGCTCATTTGGCTTAACGGAATAGTTCCATACACCGAAACATGAGAATAAAATGACCGTATGAATATAAAACGGGTGAATGAAATCGTGGAAGGGACGGTGCTTTTCGCACCGGATGCGGCGTGTAGCTGCGAGAGCGCATTCGCATCGGACTTGATGAGCGACGTGTTGCGCTATTACATGGAAAACACCATCTTGATTACTGGATTGTGCACGTTACAGACCATCCGGACAGCGGAAATTTCCAATATACCATGTATCGTTTTCGCCCGCGGCAAGCAGGTCTCCGATTCAATGCTTCAGTTGGCAAAGGAGAACGGTATCGCTATCATCGAATCGGGGCTGACCCTGTTCGAGGTATCCGGCAGGCTTTATCAACAGGGGTTGAAGCCGGTTCAAGAATACCTTCATAGCATGAAAGAGAACGACCGGTAACTTAACCCGATAAAACGTGAACGGCGAGTGGTTTGAAAACGGGAAACGAGAATGAGGATTGAATACCATATAGAAGGAGGGGATTTTAGCGCCGCGGGTGGTGCCAGTTCGGCAGTGAGGAAAACGTTGAAGCAGTTCAATATTGCCCCGCTATTGGTGAGGAGGATCGCGGTGGTCCTTTATGAGGCAGAGATGAACGTGGTTGCGCATGCATACCATGGTACCATGACCGTGGATATACGTCCCACCGGTATTTACGTGGTGATCGAGGACAGTGGACCTGGTATTGAAGATATCGATAAAGCTATGCAGGAGGGCTTCTCCACGGCGACGGATGAGGTCCGTCAGATGGGCTTCGGAGCGGGAATGGGGTTACCAAACATCCGGAAGAACTGCGATGAGATGACGCTTACCTCTACTCCTGGCGTTGGGACCCGTCTCGAGATTCAGGTGAACTTTTAAACCGTTTAGCCGAAAAAGAAAAACGTGAAGTGAAAGACAGGAATTACACGCACTCGATTCAGATCGATTCTAACAAATGCATCGGCTGTTCTCGCTGCATGCGTGTCTGCTCCACGAAGGCAATACGCATAGTGGATGGGCACGCGCGTATCCAGCCCGAGCGGTGTGTTGATTGTGGTGAGTGTTTCCGTGCCTGTCCTCAGCGAGCCATATATGCCAAAGACGATGGACTGACCTCTCTCCCTCCCGGGCATCACACCATTGCGTTGGTTCCCTCGGTCTTCATTGGGCAGTTCCCTCCTGGCTATTCGGCCACACAAGTGCTGGATGCCGTGCGCCAGGTGGGTTTCGATGAGGTGTTTGAAGTGGAACACGCGGTCGACTTCATGAAGCGTGCCTATTCCGCTTACGCGGAGAGTCACTTGACAAGGCCACTTATTAGTTCTTATTGTCCCGCTGTGGTGCGCCTAATACAGGTGCAGTACCCCGCGCTGACCGGGCAAATCATGCGGTTAAAGGCCCCTCACGATATCGCCTCGCTATTTTTGAGAAAATCGAGAGAGAGGAGGAATGGAGCGCCCGAAGATGATGCGCCTGAAAAGATTTCCATTTACTATATAACCCCGTGTGCCGCGAAGAGCGTGGCCGCCAGCGCCCCCGTGGGTGAGGAGAAGTCGTTCATTGATGGGACGATCAACATGACGACCGTTTTTAACCTCGCTTTGAAAATATTGCGGGGACAGAAAGAGACTATGGACCGGAAATCGGTTGCCGATATGAGTCCCGATTCGGTCTGTTGGTCGTTGTCGGGTACTGAGAAGAAGTATTTCCCCGGGCGAAGTCTTGCTATCGACGGGATGGATAACGTGATTGAGTTCCTGGAAAAGCTCGAGTTGGGACAAATCACCGGGATTGACTTTCTAGAGATGCGTGCCTGTGATCAGGGATGCGCGGGAGGTATCCTCTGCCCGGGCAACCGCTTCCTTACGGTAGAACGATTGGAAAAGCGTCGCGAACGGTTGAGGATGCTCAAGGAGGAGCACCGGGGGACCGTGGAAAACAGCTTGCTGGAGAGGGAGGAGGAGCTTCACGCCCACTCGGGGGTGGGGCCGGTCTACCCTCGCGATGGGCTGTTGCTGGATGAGGACATGGCGAAAGCCCTCCTCAAGCTGCAGCGAATTGACCGGCTACTGACTTACCTGCCTGGGTTCGACTGCGGTGCTTGTGGTGCACCCGAGTGTAGATGCTTGGCGGAGGATATCGTGAAAGGGAAGGCGACCATTTCGCACTGCGTTTTCGTGCAGCGCGTCATGGAGAAGAACTATAAGCTGAGCCCTGAACAGTCGTTTGCGGTCATCGAGAAGGTGTGGGGTAAGAATCGGCTTGATAAGTACCGGGAGTAAGCAAAACAAAAGGAGTAAGCTATAATAATGGAGTGGTGAATATGAATGTAAAAAGCATGAAAGAGGCTTTGGGCTACGAGTGTCTCTCCGGTGAGTCATGGCTCGATCGGCCTGTAGAGGGTGCCTACCAGTCGGATCTTTTGAGCGACGTTATGGGGAAGGCGCAAGCTGGGATGGTGTGGATTACCTCTCAGGTGCATAAGAATATCGTGGCGGTCGCTTCGCTGAAGGAGTTAAGCGCCATCGTCGCCGTGAACGAGCGGAAGGTGGACCCGGAAGTTATCGAGGCGGCCAACGAGGAGGAGGTGGTGATCCTCGCGTCCGGGAAGCCGGCTTTCGAAACAGGTGGAGAGTTGTATTGTTGGCTGAGCGAGGCGAAAAACGGTTGAACGAGTAGGCATGAGGGCCGATCTGCATATACACACCTGCCTTTCACCATGCGGGGATCTGGATATGAGCCCAAGGAACATCGTTCGAATCGCCAAGGAGCGGGGACTGCAAATCATCGCGATTACTGATCACAACAGTACCCGGAACGTTCGGACCTGTATGAGCCTGGGAGAACGAGAGGGACTCTACGTGATCCCCGGCTGCGAGGTGAACACGCGAGAGGAGGTACATGTGCTGTGCTATTTTCCTCACTTGGAGGCTACCGAGGCGTTCCAACGCTACCTGGATGGGAAGATGAGCGATGTGAAAAATGACCCTGATCGGTTCGGCTATCAGGTGGCCGTGGATGAGAACGACCAGATCGTGTACGAGGAGGAGCGCTCCTTGTTCATGAGTATCAGCGATGAGATAGAGCGGGTCGCCGAGGTGGTATACCGGCTGGGTGGCATTTTTGTTCCTGCTCATGTGGATCGTCCCGGGAACAGCCTGTTCAGCCAATTGGGGTTTATTCCCCCGGGGTTGAGATACCACGCGCTGGAGGT
This sequence comes from Petrimonas sp., assembly GCA_012839475.1. Taxonomy (GTDB): domain Bacteria; phylum Bacteroidota; class Bacteroidia; order Bacteroidales; family Dysgonomonadaceae; genus Proteiniphilum. The sequence goes on from DUNG01000023.1 coordinate 180,704, forward strand.
GTCAAAAGGCACTACGCCTGCTGGTTTCTTATTAGGTCACCCCGAGCTGAAAGAGGAGCGTTTGATACAGAGTTCCGATGCGCATTACCCGGGGGACATCGCGGTGGCCTATACCCGGTTTGGTATCACGGGGCTAAACTGGCAGGAACTTACCGATGCGTTGTTGAACGCCAGGTACGAAACCTGCAACACCCGGTTCGGTACGTCCAGGGGAACCGTTGTCCCATCATGGGGAGACCCTGAAAAAGGAGAACGCTTATGACCGATTTGGCCATGCATATGATGGATATCGCGCAGAACTCTATACGGGCGGGGGCTCGAACCATCGGGATTGATATAGAAGAGAGGAGTGGCGACTGTACGCTTACGCTTCGGGTGACAGACGACGGTAAAGGGATGAGCCGCGAGACCGTGGAAAAGCTGGTTGATCCCTTCTTCACCACCCGTGATACGCGGAGGGTGGGATTGGGAATTCCCTTCCTGAAGATGACCTGCGAACAGGCGGGCGGAGGGTTACAGATAATCTCTAAAGAGGGGGAAGGAACGACCATTGAGGCTACGTACCGCACCGATAATATCGACTGCCTGCCGATGGGCGATGTGCCCGGTTATCTCTCGCTCTTGTTGAAAGCGAATCCGGAGATCGCCTTCCGGTTCATGTACCGGGTGGACGAGGAGGAGTTTGTTTTGGATACCGAGGAACTGAGGGAGTTGGGAATCGAGTGGGAGGCTGCTGGAATGTTGGCCGTGATAAAGGAGTACATACGAGAAAACATGAATGCGATCGATCATATCGCGAACGGGTGATCGTGTGTGCATGACAAAAACGATAATCGAGTAGATGATGAACATGAATATAAGATAAACTTTAACTAACTAAATGATTGAATGATATGGCTGTGATTAAAACACTGGATGACCTGAAAAAGAGACAGGAGGAGATGAAGTCCCGGGTGAACCTGAGAGACAAGGCGGAAAATCCCGAGTCGTTGGTTCAAGTGAAAGTGGCGATGGCGACCTGCGGCATCGCTTCGGGGGCCAAAGAGGTAATGGAGTTCTTCGTGACGGAACTTGATAAGAGAAGTATCGACGCGGTGGTCACGCAAACCGGCTGTATGGGATACTGCTTCGCCGAACCAACGGTGGAGATCACCCTGCCCGGTAAGGAGCCGATAGTCTTTGGGTACGTGGACGCTGAAAAAGCGGATGAGATTATCGAGCGGTACATAAAAGAGGGAGAATTGGTGGATGGTATCATCCCGCAAAATTACAATACCATTTAAACAACGATCTATGAGTCATTACAAAATGCATTTGCTGGTGTGCGCCGGCACCGGCTGTCACGCCTCAGAGAGCGACCTGGTTTACGAGATGCTACATGACGAGGTGGAGCGAAAAGGGTTGAACGACGACGTGCAGGTTATCCGCACGGGTTGCTTTGGCTTTTGCGAGAAGGGACCCATCGTGAAGGTGCTACCGGATAACACCTTCTATACCCAGGTGAAACCGGATGATGCCCGAGAGATCATCGACGAGCACGTGATCAAGGGACGAGAGGTGGAGCGGCTGCTCTACCTGGATCCCGAGACGAACGAGCACGTGATTGACTCGAAGCATATGGGATTCTACAAAAAGCAGTTGCGGGTAGCCTTGCGCAATTGTGGTACTATCGACCCGGAGAACATCGACGAGTCGATTGCCCGAGACGCTTACATGGCACTGGGTAAGGTAATCACCGAAATGACCCCGCAAGAGGCTATCGACCTGATTAAGCGGTCCGGCTTACGAGGTCGTGGTGGTGCTGGGTTCCCTACCGGTCTCAAGTGGGAAATCACGAGCAAGAACCAGAGCGATCGGAAATTCGTGGTCTGTAACGCCGACGAGGGGGATCCCGGTGCGTTTATGGACCGTTCCATCTTGGAGGGCGACCCGCACTCCGTCCTTGAGGCGATGGCAATTTGCGGGTACTGCATCGGGGCATCCGAAGGGTTAATTTATATTCGCGCGGAGTATCCACTAGCCATCCGGAGACTGAAGATAGCCATCTCTCAGGCAAGGTCGTATGGACTGCTGGGAGATAATATATTAGGGAGCGACTTTAGCTTCGACATCAAGTTGCGCTACGGGGCCGGTGCCTTCGTGTGTGGTGAGGAGACCGCGCTGATCAATTCCATGGAGGGACATCGGGGTGAACCTACCAACAAGCCCCCCTTCCCGGCAGAAAAAGGGTACCTGGGGAAACCCACCTGCGTGAACAACGTGGAGACCTTCGCCAATGTCCCGGTAATCGTGTTGAAAGGGGCGGAATGGTTCTCCTCCATCGGCACCGAGAAGTCGAAAGGAACCAAAGTTTTCGCCCTCGCGGGGAAGATCAACAACGTCGGCCTCATAGAGGTACCGATGGGTATCACGCTCCGGGAGATCATTTACGAGATTGGTGGCGGTGTGAAAGGGGGCAAAAAGTTTAAAGCCGTCCAGACGGGGGGACCATCGGGAGGTTGTCTTACCGAGAAGCACCTCGATACACCGATCGACTACGAGAGCCTTATGGCAGCAGGGTCGATGATGGGTTCGGGGGGCATGATCGTGCTCGACGAGGACGACTGCATGGTATCGGTTGCCAAGTTTTACCTCGACTTTATTGTTGAGGAGTCCTGCGGGAGGTGCGCACCCTGTCGTATTGGAAGCAAGCGGCTGTATGAGACCCTGGACCGAATCACCGTGGGCAAGGGGGAGCAGGAGGATATCGAGATACTGAAAAATTTGGGGTCGGTCATTAGAGACACGGCACTATGTGGTTTGGGACAAACTGCCCCGAACCCGGTGATCTCTACGCTCGATAACTTCATGGAGGAGTACGTGGAACACGTGCACGAGAAGAAGTGTCGTTCTGGACAGTGCAGAGACCTGCTTTATTACGTGATTTCGGAAGAGAATTGTACAGGTTGCATGGCGTGTACGAGGGTCTGCCCCACCCATGCCATAAGTGGTGAACGGAGGCAACCCCACGTGATTAACCAAGAGGTCTGTATCAAGTGCGGCGCATGTATGGAAAAGTGTCAGTTCGATGCCATTAGCCTGATGAAGGACTATCCGAGAGAAGTTCAATTAACCACGAAATAATGAATTAACAGTATGATAGAACTAACGATAGATAAAAAGAAGGTGCGGGTGGAGAAAGGAACTACCATCCTTAAGGCGGCCCGGCAAGCGGGCATAGAGATACCCACCCTGTGTCATTACGAGTTGTGCGACATGGGCATTGAGAATAAACCGGGCGGGTGCCGAATCTGCGTGGTGGAGGTAGAGGGGCGACGTAACCTTGCTCCCTCATGCATCACCGAGGCGCAAGACGGTATGGTGATCCACACGCATAGCATACGGGTGCTTAATGCGCGGACAACGGTATTGAAGCTCATCATTTCTGATCACCCGTTTGATTGCTTAGTGTGCCCCAAGTCGGGTCATTGCGAACTGCAAGACCTGGCTGTGCAGTTCGGCATCCGTAGCCAGCCCTACGTTGGGGAACAGTCGAAGTACCGAAATGATACCTCCCCATCCATTATCCGCGATGTGGACAAGTGCATCATGTGCCGCCGTTGCGAAATGATGTGCAACGAGGTACAGACCGTGGGTGCGTTGTCTGCCGTGAACCGCGGGTTCATGTCAGTGGTGGCCCCCGCGTTCGAGATGAACCTGGAAGACTCTCCCTGTACCTACTGTGGGCAGTGCGTGTCGGTCTGCCCCACGGGTGCACTTACCGAGAAGGACCATACCAACGAGATTATACGTGCACTGAGTGATCCATCGAAAACGGTGATCGTTCAAACGGCTCCCGCTGTACGTGCCGCATTGGGAGAGGAATTCGGTATGCCTGCCGGAACGCTTGTCACTGGCAAAATGGTTTCCGCACTCCGGGAGCTGGGCTTCGATTACGTGTTCGATACCGATTTCAGTGCAGACTTAACGATCATGGAGGAGGGGACCGAACTGTTGCAGCGTGTAAGTGGTTTCTTGAAAGGTGATACCAACGTGCGATTGCCTATCCTTACCTCTTGCTGTCCCGGTTGGGTCAACTTCTTTGAACATAACTACCCTGACCTACTAGATGTGCCCTCTACGGCGAAGTCACCCCAGCAGATGTTCGGGGCCATCGCCAAGACCTATTTCGCGGAGAAGATCGGGGTGAAACGGAAAGACATGATCGTGGTCTCCGTTATGCCCTGCCTGGGTAAGAAGTACGAGTGCCAGCGCGACGAGTTCAAGGTGGATGGCAACCCTGATGTTGATTACTCGATCTCTACCCGCGAGTTAGCAGCCTTTATCAAACAGGCGAATATCGACTTCCTGAACCTCCCGGACGGCGACTTCGATGACCCGCTGGGCGAGTCGACAGGTGCTGCCGTCATCTTCGGCAACACTGGAGGAGTTATCGAGGCAGCGTGCCGCACAGCCTACGAGCTCTATACCGGGAAGAAATTAGAGAAGGTGGACTTCCATGAGTTGCGTGGGATGGAAGGTATCCGTTCGGCCACGGTAGACTTTAACGGGGTTGAACTGAATATCGGGATTGCACACGGGCTGGGGAATGCCCGCAAGCTGCTGGACGAGGTGAAGGAAGGGAAGTCGAAGTTCCACGCGATCGAGGTGATGGCGTGCCCCGGTGGATGCATCGGTGGTGGTGGACAGCCCTTTAACCACGGTGATAGCGAGATCCTCGAGAAGCGCGCCGCGGCTCTTTACATGGCAGACCATGAGATGCCAATCCGCAAGTCGCACGAGAACCCTTCTATCATCAAGCTGTACGAGGAGTTCTTGGGCGAACCGGGGAGCGAGCTTGCTCACAAGCTGTTGCACACGGAGTACTTCCCGAAGAGCAACGAGGTGACCATCCATCTACAAGGATGATTGTTGAATCATGAAATTGAAACCATATGAGTAAAAAAATAACCATATCACCCGAGGCCTTCGAATATATGGAAAAGGTGACCGGCACCGATGGCGTGGAGGTAAGGGTAAACTTGCCGAAAAAGATCATAGAGCAGATCAACGAGATATGCGACTCGTTCGACAACGATCCGGGAGAGTTAATCAACGTGCTGCATGAAGCGCAAAACCAGTTCGGCTACCTCTCGGCAGAGGTGCAGGACGTGGTGGCTCATAACCTGCATATACCAGTAGCGCAGGTGTACGGGGTGGTGACCTTCTACTCCTACTTTTCGATGATTCCCAAGGGGGAATACCCCATCTCCATCTGCATGGGGACAGCCTGTTACGTGCGTGGTGCCGAGAGGGTACTCGAGGAGTTTACAAAGGAGTTGGGCATCAAGGTGGGAGAGACCACGCCCGACGGACGCTTTTCGATTAACTGCTTGCGCTGCGTGGGGGCCTGCGGGTTAGCCCCCGTGGTGCTGGTGGGCGAAAAAGTGTACGGACGCGTTTCGCCAGATGGGGTAAAGCAGATTATTGATGAGTACAAAAAGGCGGATGGTGGAAGCTGTTAAAATGTTTCTATGCACTTTAACCTGCCTTTCCGGCAGCCTTTTAAGTTGTTTCAGCACATGTTTTTTCAGCAGGTTAAATCCGGGTGTTCGCTCCTGCTTGAATTCTCTTTTCATACCGGGCAGAGTTTCCCTGTTGAAAATAAGCGATAACGTGATTCAGACCACGTAGCCGCCGTTCTAGTGATTTAAGTTCCCCTTCCCCATCGTCATTGGCGATGGGGAGGGGTTTGTTTTCATATAGCAGGTATTCGGGTCGGTAGCTGGTAGGCGTGATGTTGGGCATAACCACGTTGGCGCCTATCGTGATGGCTTTTTCCCGTGCGTTGCTGTCAATCGCCTCCAGTGCGGTGGTCGCTGCTATATTGATGTCCTTCATCAGGAGGCGCAGCAGGGCTACCATCTTCCAGCTCAGTTGCAGCCGATCCTCAAGGGAGAGTAGCTTTTCCCTGTGGGCGTAGAGCGGGGTATCTGGGTGCTCGATGTAGGGCCCCATACCGCACATATCGATATCGATCCGTTTCATGAAGAGGAGATCGTCTGCCAGCTGATCGATCGTCTGGAAGGGGAGGCCGATCATTACCCCGGTTCCCACCTGGTATCCTGTTTCCCGCAACGCTTCCAGTGCCTTCAGCCGTTCATGATAGGTGTGGGCGTTATCATTGGGATGCAGCTTTCGGTACAGCGCTTCCGAGGAGGTCTCCACGCGAAGAAGGTAACGATCTGCACCGCTCTCGAACCAGCGTCGGTAGGTCTCTTTTCGCTGCTCTCCACAGGAAAGGGTGATGCCGAGTGCCCCGTTAGTAGCCTGCTTCGCCTCCCTCACGATGCGGTCGATCCATGCGATAAATTCCGGTGAGTTCCATTCGCCCGACTGGATGGTGACTGACCCGTACCCCCCCTCGTAGGCCCTCATCACGGCTTCCATCGTTTCTTCGTGGCTTAGCATGTAGCGGTGCAGTGAGCGGTTCGAACGACGGATGCCGCAGTAGAAGCAATCTTTCTGGCAGCGGTTGGATAGCTCGATCAATCCCCGTAAGTATACTTTGTTTCCCACGTGCTGCTTTTTGACGAGGGCAGCGCGCTCAAACAGCCTCTGCTCCTCCTCTCCTTTGGTTGACAGGAGCGAGATAAGATTCTCCTTTGACAGTTTTTCCTTCATCGTCATTTGGTTTGTTCCATGGGGCGTTTACGGCGTATGAGGCAGTTTTACCTTGTTGGTGTTATCCTTGCTCCCGTTCTCGATGGGATACTTTTCTTATAGGTCGTTTCATCTGGGACACCGGGATGCGAGGCGTGTCCAACGGTTTCCTGTTCTTCTTCAGATGGGTGTTTAGGCTGGAGTCAAAAATCCGGAAAAAGTTGCGGCTCAATGCTTTTTTTATTGAATACCCGTGTTGCCCTGTTGAAGATGCCGTGCAGGTAGGCCAGTGCCATCCCGTAGTTGGTGACCGGGACACCTGCTTCGATAAAGGGGCGGAGTCGGTTTTGCAGCTGCTTGCGGGTAATCATACAGCCACCGCACTGAATCACGAGTGCAAACTCGCGGGGGTCAGCAGGCAGCTCGGTGAGGCCTGATACAACGGTAAAACGTAATTTCTTACCTGTAACCTTTTGAAGCAGAGCCGGTATCTTTACCCTCCCTATATCGTCGCAACTAACCTGGTGGGTGCAGCTCTCCAGTATCAGCACGTGGTCGCCCTCTTCCAGTTGAGAGATACTCGGCGTCCCCGCCAGGTAAGCTTCGAAATCGCCCTTGAGACGGGCAAATAGGATGCTGAAGCTGGTCAGCGGGACATCCTGGGGGAGTCGTCTCGCCACGACCCCGAACACCGAGCTGTCGGTGATGGCCAAGGCAGGTCGTATCCGGAGCTTAGAGAAATCTGCCAGCTCGGTCTCTTTAATCACGATGACCACGCAATGGTTATCGAGGGCATCGCGCAGGGTTTGGTTTTGCGGGAGGATAAGCCGCCCCTCAGGTGCCGCTTCGTCGATGGGCGTGATGAGCAGTACCACGTCCTTTGGCTTGACCAGGTCACCAATCAGCGAGCTTTTCAAGAAAGCGGTTTCCGGTACGATTCGTTTTAGCGCACTTATCAACCGCTCCTTATCGGCCGGTAGGGTCGTGCTAAAGTCGATGATCTCCGCGTTGGAGTATTGCTTGATGGCAGTTTTGGTGATCGCCGCGATTTTGTCGATATCGCTTTTGTTGTGCGCGATAAGGTACGGCACCTCATTCTTGTTGAACTGCTCGATCAAGCGTACCTCGTAGTCGCCAAACTGGTTCCCGGAAATTAGTAGTATTGCGCAGTCGACCCTCCGGATAACCTCTTTGGAGCGCTGTATCTTCATCGAGCCGATTTCACCCAAGTCGTCCATGCCGGCCGTATCGATCAGGATTGCCGGGCCGATATCGGTAATCTCCACCGATTTTTTCACGGGGTCAGTCGTCGTTCCTGGGAAATGCGATACAAGGGATATCTCTTGTCCGGTGATCATGTTGATCAGCGAACTTTTCCCGGTGTTCACGCGACCAAATATGCCAATATGAAGCCTGTTCACACTCATGTGCAATAATTACGTTTTGGGAACGCGTGTTAAAAATAGATGTCTCGCTCTCCCCTTTTCACCCGTTCGATTTTTTCCCGAATATCGCGCTGCATCTTTTCGTTCATCCTTTCCATATTTTTCTCGATCACAGCCCATCCTCTATTCGAGGTTTCCGGTGGGGCGTAATCCACCAGGTACTCGGCCAGCGTGAGCATGGCATTGGGCGTGCAGAACCTTTTGATGAAGCCGGGTACGGAGAACTCCATGAAGTGTTCCCCGGTCCGGCCGAGCCGGTAGCAGGCAGTGCAGAACGAGGGGAGCATCCCCTGCTGTAGCAGCTCGTCTACCACCTCGTTCAAGGTGCGGTCATCACCGATATGGAACTGCCCGCGGTTCAGGTCGTGATTCCTTTCCGCTCGGGAGTAGCTCCCCAACTCTATTTTGGTGCCGCCGTCTATCTGAGACACCCCGTATTGTATCAGCTCGTTACGCAGTGGTGCCGGCTCGCGTGCGGTTAAGATTAGTCCGGTATAGGGGACTGCCAGTCGGAGAATAGCTACTAGCCGGGCGAACTCCTCATCCGACACGAAATGGCGATCTCCTACTTCGAGCATGGATGCATCTTTTATCCTGGGGAAGGAGATGGTGTGGGGACCCACGTTGTAGCATGCTTCCAGGTGATTGGTATGTCGCACCAACCCCATCACCTCGAAGCGCCAATCGTACAGGCCCAGCAGCGCGCCGATGCCCACGTCATCGAGACCTGCTTCTTGCGCCCGGTCGAGCGAGGTAAGCCGGTACTCGTAGTTTGCCTTCTTGCCTCGAACGTGGTACCTCTTGTAAGCCTCTGGGTGGTATGTCTCCTGGAATACCTGGTAGGTACCTATCCCCGCCTCTTTCACGGTGCGAAACCCCTCGATGTCCAGCGGTGCCGCGTTGATGTTTACCCGTCGTATTTCGCCAGTTCCCTTTTTCACGCGGTAGGCGGTTCGGGCCGCCTCCGCGATGAATTCGGGGCTATACTCGGTATGCTCCCCGAAAACCAAGATCAACCGTTTCTGTCCCTCATCCTCCAGGGCTTCGATCTCTCTCTCCAGCTCTTTGCCAGTAAGGGTTACGCGCACCTGTTCCCGGTTGGAAGATCTGAACCCGCAGTAGGTACAGTCGTTCGAGCACTTGTTGCCAACGTAGAGAGGGGCGAATAGCACGATACGGTCACCGTAAACCTTTGTCTTCAGTGCCTTGGCTCCCTCTTTAATACAATGAATCGACTCACTGTCGGTCCCGTTAATCAGGACCGCCACCTCTTTCAGGTTGAGTCTCTTTTTTTCCAACGACTTCGCCACCACCTGCTGTACGCTCTCAAGGGTAGAGGGAGTTTGGTTTAGGTAGTTCCATATCTCATCAGCATCGATAAACGGTTGCATCGGGACATCGGGGATACGGTATTGTTCCGGGATAAACTGCATATATATAACTTAGTGCCTATGCGCGAAGATAACAATATCGACCCAATTTCATGCTATCACCACTCAATAATTTCATACAACTTTCGTGTATATAAGTTCAACCATTGCATTCATGTCAGTTTTTACTTTCATGATTGAAAGAAAAAATAGCTCGATAAAAACATGCGATAGTCGTAGATTTTTTTAACTTTGTCGGTAGTTGCCGCGCTACAGGAAAAATATATCTCTTCGTGCTAAAGGGAAAAGGGGAGATTAATCGGTGGAAGGAGCAAAGTGGCAGGAATAGGAATAAACAGAAAAGCAAAAAGGGGTTTATGAAAAGAGTTGATTTAACAGGTTTGGGGGTGGCGTTAATCACCCCGTTTAAAGAGGACGGTTCCATAGATTTTGATGCCCTCCCGCTGTTGGTGGATTACCAGTTGGAGAATGGGACCGATTATATCGTGGCCCTGGGCACTACGGCTGAAACGCCCACGCTTTTCAGGCAGGAGAAAAAGGAGGTGGTTCGTTGCATCGTTGAACGGGTCAATGGGAGGGTTCCAGTGGTGATGGGAGTGGGGGGAAACAATACGGCCGCCCTGGTGGAGGAGTTACAGACCTCCGATTTCACGGGTGTGAGCGCGATCCTATCGGTGACTCCCTATTATAACAAACCGTCTCAAGAGGGCCTTTTCCAGCATTATAGAACGTTATCGAACTACTCGCCGCTGCCCATCGTGTTGTACAACGTGCCGGGTCGGACGGGCGTGAATATGACGGCCGAGACAGCCCTTCGTATTGCTCACCACTGTCCCAACGTGATCGCGACTAAAGAGGCGTCAGGTAACCTACAACAGATAAAAGCGATTGCCGAGGGTGCACCCGAGGGGTTTCACGTGATTTCTGGTGATGATGCTGTTACCACTGCCGTGATTGAATTGGGTGGTATAGGCGTGATTTCGGTCTTCGCCAACGCGTTCCCTAAAGAGATGTCTTGGCTCGTGCAGAGTGGGCTTGGTGGTGACCTTGTGAATGCGCGAAGCGAGATGGAGGCTAATTACAGCGAGCTTTTTCACCTGATGTTCGTAGAGGGTAACCCGGCCGGTGTGAAGTGTATGCTCCATGAAAAGGGGATGATTCTTAACTGCCTACGCTTGCCTTTGGTCCCGGTGAGCGAGGAGACCCATGCGAAAATCAAGAAAGCGTTGGCTAACTTCATTCAAGGATGAGGATAGTGAGCATGGTTTAACAACACAAAGAGAATCCAATTAAAAAAGGTTGTCAAAAGGTTTCCATGAAAAGGGATTTATTGAAAAAGAGGCCCCCTTGATTGAGAAGGCCTCTTTTATAATGGTTAACGTGATATCAGGTTTAAGGCAAAAAAGATTGTTTTAGGTTATCGTTTACAAAGATAAGACCCATTTTTGAACTGGCAAAATAAAAAAACATATTATAAAACATAGTTATAGAATATGTTTTTGGATCGATTGGGCTGCGTTAGAATTTTAACCTGCTTTAATTCAGTGTGAAGTGACTTCTGCAGGGAGGTCTCTTCTTTTAGGGGCTACTTCTCTTGGTGAAACATTAAAAAAGGCAGGTCATTATGACCTGCCTTTTTTCCATTTTTCGAGAATTATTTCCGGATGCCCAGCTCCTTGATAATGGAGCGATACCGTTCGATATCCTTTTCGATCAGGTAATCGAGTAAACGACGACGCTTACCCACTAAAATTCTCAATGCCCTTTCCGTGTTATAATCCTTCTTGTGTGACTTCAAATGTTGAGTCAAGTGCGAAATACGGTAGGAAAACAATGCTATCTGCGCTTCAGGTGAGCCAGTATCAGTGTTAGACTTCCCGTACTTGGCGAAGATTTCCTTCTTTTTTTCAGAATCTAAATACATGCTTTGTAGTAACTATTGCGTTTAAAAACTTTTCGGACGGCAAAGATACGTTTAAAAAATTACATTACAAACGGATTGGTTGATTATTTTACCTTTGGTACCGCCACTGAGCTACTGGCGTCGTTTTAATTTCCCGCTAAGGCGGCGAATAGCGTCGGTTATCGCCTGATCCGGTTCAATCACGTTATATTCGCCCCAAAAGTCGGGATCGAGAAAATGTTCAACTTTTTCCGCGATCACGTCTGTCGACCGGATTCGCTCATTACGTGGAAACCTCACCACGTTTTCGTTATACCGGTCCGTGATGGCCATCTCGGAACCGATAGTGTAGTTGGTCGCGAACAGCCCGAAGAGCCGGTTACTCCATCGTACGCGGAACTCCACATCAGTTGAGCTGTAGTTAAAGAACCACTTGCCCTCATTCTCGCTGAAATCTACCACGTAGCGGGCACGGTTCACCTCTACTTTCATTTTGGGTGGCTTGCGGCGAATGAAGATCTGGGATGCGTCTTTCCTACCTTCCACGTTCATGTTAAACTCCATGCGTGCAAAAGCGAGAGAGTGAGCCTCCAAATAGATCGTTCCCCGGAATAAGATATCTCGAATACTTTCCAGTGGGGCAAACGAGATGGCGTAATGTGGCCTGTTGTTGTAATTGATTAGTCCATCAATATGGAATGAGTAGTCTGCTCCGTTTATGCCAAAAACGATCTCCGGGTTTTTCGCGATATCAAGCATCAGGGCATCGCTAATCCCACCTTGAAACTTCAATAACACGGTGTCTCTCGGGGAGATGTCAGTTGCTTTTCTTCCAATGTAAATCCGGGCTTGGTCACTGTTGATTGACGAGTAAGAGGATTTATAAATGTCCAGAACCGCTTCCACGAGGGATATGTAGCGAGATCCTTTCTTTACCGATTCACGGTAGAATGAGACCATCATGTTGGGCTTGTCCGAGTAGTTTTGAGGAATTCGGCGCAACGCTTCCCGCACCAACAAGGTGCCATCACCGGAGACTACCTCTATCTCACTTAACGTGAAGGGTGATGGCTTGAGATTGATATGGTTGTTGGGGGTGTCGATTAACGTGATGACCGGGATATGCCCGTTCTCGTACCCTAGGTGACGAATCACGAGGTGCGAATTGCGGGAAGATGCGGGTAGCCTTATGGAGAAGTAGCCTTCTTGGTTGGTGACACTTGATATATGGCTACCGTACACCGTGATGCTCGCGTTTACAAGCGGTTCATTGGTGTCACCGCCCAGTACCCTTCCCCTTAGCACGTGGATTGAATCCGTACGTTGATCTATCTCTATGGCCTCCACCGATTCCTCTGTTGACCACGCGTTAACGGAGAGGATACAACAAAAAAGAAAGGATAGGACTACCAGGCGTTTCATGTGTTGGGAATTATCAGTGGTTTAACGTGGACTGCGCAATTTAACTGTCATACAAAGTAAACATTTAGAAGTCAGAAATCCAACAAAGTGACACTTTTTAACTATTAAAAGTTACAGGAAAAAATTTGTTTCATGAATATGGGGTAAAATCGGTTTGTTAAAGTTAAATTTGCACAGTAAACGCGGCGAAAATGACTTACAAATACGATTTTTTAGTAATCGGTTCCGGTATCGCGGGGATGAGCTTCGCGCTTAAGGTGGCACCGCACGGCAGGGTGGCACTTGTGGCCAAGACCCTGCTGGAAGAAGGTAACACCTTTTACGCCCAAGGTGGTATTGCCTCGGTGACCCATCCCTGGGATCACTTCGAGAACCATATTGCCGACACGTTAAATGCCGGCGCCGGGCTGTGTGCCCCCGAGGTGGTAGAGAAGGTGGTGCGTGAAGCGCCCGGGCAGATCCGGGAACTGATAGGATGGGGAGTGGACTTCGACAAAGATGAACAGGGCAATTTCGACCTGCATAGAGAGGGGGGGCATTCTGATTTTCGCATCCTGCACCACAAGGATAAAACGGGGGCAGAGATACAGATGAGCCTTGTGGAAGCGGTTAGGGCTCATCCCAATATCGATGTGTTTGAGCGTCATTTCACTATTGAGGTGCTTACGCAGCATCACTTGGGACAGATCGTAACCCGCCATACGCCGGATATCGAATGCTATGGCGCGTATATTCTTAACGAAGAGACCGGATCGATTGATGTCTTCTTGTCGAGAGTGACTATGATGGCCACGGGTGGCATCGGCGCAGTCTATCAAACCACTACCAACCCCAGCGTGGCCACGGGTGATGGCATCGCCATGGTTTCAAGGGCGAAAGGGGAGGTAAAGGGGATGGAGTTCGTGCAGTTTCATCCCACGGCGCTCTACCACCCTGGAGCGAGGCCCTCTTTCTTGATTACCGAAGCGATGAGAGGGTACGGCGCCATTTTAAAAACGTTGGATGGTAAGGAGTTCATGCACAAGTATGACGAGCGAGGTTCCCTGGCTCCACGCGATATCGTGGCCCGCGCTATCGATACCGAGATGAAGGAGCGGGGAGAGGAGCACGTTTTCCTGGATGTGACGCGACAGGATGCGGCAGAGACGCGGCGTCAATTTCCCACGATATACGAGAAATGCCTCGCGTTCGGGATCGATATCACGAAAGAGATGATTCCTGTTGCCCCGGCGGCGCATTACCTCTGTGGAGGGATCTGGGTGGATCTAAACGGTGCCACCTCTATTCATCGCCTCTACGCCAACGGTGAGTGTGCTTGTACCGGGTTGCATGGGGCGAACCGCTTGGCCTCCAACTCGTTGATAGAGGCAGTGGTGTTTGCCGATGCAGCAGCGAAACATACAATACCCCGCTTCAAGCAGTACCCGTTTCAGGAGGATGTACCTCCCTGGAATGACGAAGGAACCACCTCGCCCGAGGAGATGGTGTTAATCACGCAGAGCTACCGGGAGGTGGGGCAGATTATGTCATCCTACGTGGGTATCGTTCGTTCCGACCTGCGTTTGAACCGGGCGATGAGCCGTCTCAACATCCTCTTTCGGGAGACGGAGAGTCTTTTCCAACGGTCGGTGGTCTCCCGCGAAATTTGCGAGCTGAGGAATATCATCAAGGTGAGTTACCTGGTTATCAAACAGGCTATGGCGCGTAAGGAGAGCCGTGGACTGCATTACACCATCGACTATCCGGACAAAGATCCCAACTCGATATTGTGACCCGGTGCCCTGTGCTTTGGGGTGTTGTTTTGGCTTTTAACGCGAAACTCTTACCGAAGCTTGAAAATAAAACGGATCATATACCGAGAGATAAATAGACTCGGATACAAATTCATCGAGGCACAAATATGTCGGGATGCGAATACATGGGATGTAAAGAATTCAGAAGGCAGTGAAGTGGGGAGTTAGTAAAAATAATGGATATAGCTGTATGCGAAGTGACGAGAAAGTGAAAACGATTAATTTGAACGGTGAATTAATGGACCTCTCCGAACCGAGGGTGATGGGGATACTAAATGTAACCCCCGACTCGTTCTTCCCTGGTAGCCGGAAGCAGTCGGAACGGGATATTGTGGAGCGGTGCGGCCAAATCCTTCGCGAAGGGGGCACGTTTATCGATGTAGGTGCGCAATCCACCATGCCCATCTCTCGTCTTTTGGATGCCAAGGAGGAGGCGGGGCGGTTGATGCCCGCCTTGAGGCTGATTAGGAGGGAGTTTCCGCGGGCGCTGCTGTCGGTTGACACCTTTTACGCCGACGTGGCGAAGGAGGCGGTTGAAGAGCACGGGGTGAATCTGATCAACGACATTTCGGGGGGGCAAATCGATGAGCGCATGTTTCCCACGGTGGCCAAGCTGAAGGTGCCCTACATCCTGATGCATATGCGGGGGACGCCCCAGACGATGCAGCAGTTGACTGATTACGATCACTTCGTGCAGGAGGTACTCCTTTACTTTTCGGAAAAGATCGCGCAGCTGAATCAGCTGGGGGTGAATGACGTGATCCTTGACCCTGGCTTCGGCTTCAGCAAAACGGTCTCCCAAAATTACGAATTGATGGCTTATCTGAAATATTTTCATATCTTTGAGGAGCCGCTCCTGGTGGGTATATCGCGAAAGTCGATGATATACAAGCTCCTTGGCTCTACGCCGGAGCAGAGCCTCAACGGGACCTCCGTGTTGAATACGGTCGCGCTGCTCTCGGGTGCCCACATCCTGAGGGTGCACGACGTGAAAGAGGCGGCGGAGTGTGTCAAGATCGTGCAGGAGTTGAATCATAAATCAAGGGTATGTTCGCGCATTTCGGTTTAAAGGATTTCATCGATGTAGTGCTGGTCGCCCTGCTCCTTTACTATCTTTTCCGTCTGGTCAAGATATCGGGGCTACGGCCACTGCTGATTGGTATCCTGGTGTTCATGGTAATCTGGATCCTTGTATCGAGGGTGTTCAACATGGTGCTGTTGGGCTCAATCCTCGATCAGTTCGTGAGCGTGGGGCTTTTGCTGCTGGTGATTCTTTTCCAAGATGAGATTCGCCGTTTCTTGATGTCGCTCGGCTCTAAAAAGGGGTGGAACTTCATCGCCAAGCTGATCTTCCCGGGCGAAAACAACAAGAAAGACAACTCGCACCTTACGGCAGTGGTACTCGCGTGTATGAACATGTCGAAGGCTAAAACGGGTGCTTTGATTGCCATACAGGGCGACATACAAATGGGGCTGTACGAGCAGACGGGGGAAATCGTGAACGCGGATATCTCCTCGCGGCTAATCGAGAACATCTTCTTTAAAAACAGCCCCCTACACGATGGGGCGATGATTATCGTGGGGAAGAAGATTAAGGCGGCCGGCTGTATCCTGCCCATCTCGCAGAACCCTAACATACCGGCGCATTTGGGGTTGAGGCACCGGGCCGGACTGGGTATCTCTCAGGAGACTGATGCCAAGGTGATCATCGTCTCGGAAGAGCGGGGCAAAATCGCCTTCGCCTCGGAGGGACGGCTAAAGATGAACATCTCCCCCGAGGATCTGCAGCGGCTCCTGATGAGTGACGATTAACCGGTATGATTTTAGAAGAGCTGTCCATACTGAACTACAAGAATATCGAGCAGGCGGAACTCCGTCTCTCCCCGCGTATTAACTGCTTTGTGGGGAATAACGGGATGGGGAAAACCAACCTGCTTGATGCCATTTATTACCTCTCCTTTTGCCGGAGCTACACCAACCCGGTGGACTCGCAGGTCATCCGGCATGATGCCGATGTCTGCATGATTCAAGGCAAGTACGTTACCGATGATGATACCCGTATCGAGATTTACAGCGGGCTCCGCCGGCGGCAGAAGAAGCAGTTCAAGCGGGATAAGAAGGCGTACGAAAAACTGACCGACCACTACGGATTGATTCCTCTTGTGATGATCTCGCCCGCGGATAACGAATTGATCGTGGGGACAAGCGAGGAGAGGCGGAAGTTCATGGATATGGCTATATCGCAATATGACAAGGAGTACCTGCGGGCGCTGGTGCAGTATAACAAGGCATTGCAGCAGCGAAACGTGTTGCTCAAGAGCGAGGAAGGGAATCTCGACGTGGACCTGCTTGAGCTCTGGGACGAACAGTTGGTCGCGAGTGGGAATCTTATCCACCAAAAACGTAAGGCTTTCGTGGAGGAGCTTGTCCCTATCTTCAACGAGTTCTACAGTCGCGTGAGTCGCTCTAACGAGAGCGTGTCGCTTGCTTATAGCTCTCAACTCTCCAGCGCAGATTTCGGGAAGAGGCTAATACAAAACAGGCAGCGCGATATATTGCTGGGTCACACCACCGTGGGGATTCACCGCGACGAGCTGGAGATGTTGTTAGAGGGATATCCCATGAAGAAAGTGGGGTCCCAGGGGCAAAACAAGACCTTTTTTGTCTCCCTTAAGCTGGCTCTGTTTCAATTTCTTTTGAAGCGGGGGCACGCCGTACCCATCCTGCTGCTGGATGATATCTTCGATAGGCTCGATGCCCACCGGGTGGGGGAGATCGTGAAGCTGGTCTCGGGACCCTCGTTCGGGCAGATCTTTATCTCGGATACCAACCGGGAATCCTTCGATAAGCTTTTGGAACGATATCACGATAATTACCGCGTTTACTCGGTGGTGGAGGGTGCGGTTACACAGATGAGCGAATAGGACCATGAAAAAAAAAGAGGCACAACCCCTTTCAGATTTACTGTCTGATTTCCTGGAGAGCCGTGACGATATACGGCGGCAACTGGGCGAACGCCGCATGGTGAAAGGGTGGCATGAGTTGCTGGGCGAAGGGGTCTCCAGCTACACCCGCTCCATCTACTTCAAGCATGGCGTGCTTTACGTTCAGCTCGCTTCATCGGTCCTGCGCGCTGAACTGCAAATGAACAAGGAGGGCTTGATTAAGAGGCTGAACGAGCATGCCGGCGTTCCACTCCTTCGCGATATCGTACTACGATAATCCCTACAGGTATTATTTACCGGAATGCAAATGATGGTACCGCGGGGGTCTATTCCGCATCCGCGGGTGTTCCTTTCCAGGTTGTTGGAACGGGGATATATGTGATGTTTCGCGAGTTTCTACTCCGTGGGAAGCACGCTTTTGTTACGTTTCGCGAGTTTCTATTCCGCGGGAAGCTCTTCTCCGGGTGAGGGAACGGGAGCTGAGGGAATGGGAAGACCTGGGGTAACATCGGGAGCGGTGCTTGGACTAAGCGGTGCAGGCTGCTGTACCTCGATCTCCGATTGGCGGACATCACCACGCGAGGCCGTGTACTTAGCCGTGAGGATGCTGAGCACGATGACCACGGCCGCGAGCGTCCAGGTAAACTTCTCCAGGAAGTCGGTCGTCTTCCGCACGCCCATGATCTGGTTGGACGAAGCGAAGCCGCTGGCCAATCCACCGCCCTTAGACTTCTGGATTAGCACGACGAAGATCATCAGAAGGGACGCTAAAAGGATAAGAATGGTAATGAATATATACATGACTTCTGTCTGTTTTTATTTTTTATTCTTCTCGTTAATGATCAAATATTCCAAAAAACGAATTTGGTCGGCAAAGTAAGCACTTTTTTTTGGAAAATTCAAGCTTAACCGCTTAATAATCGCGAGTGCCTGTTCATATTTTTGCTGCTTCATGTAAATTTTCGCGAGTGTTTCAGTCAGGAACTCGCCTTCGCCACCATCCGGTTCTCCTTTGCTGTTTTCACTTCGTTCGGCAGAGAGGGAGGGGCGGATGTCATCGTTATTGGCCTTTTCGATAAAGGCATCGATGATGTCCTGGTGCTGAAGCCGATGCTGCTCGCGCCCTTCCAGGGACACCCCTTCGCCCATCGCCTCCAGGTAAGCGAAGTAGTCGATCGAGGCAACGTGCTCCTCGCCTATAATAGCGGATGGCATTTCACCGGGTTTTCCCTTTTCTTCGAATGACTGGAGATAGGAGTCCAGTAGGATTTCAGTTCGATCTTTCTCCGATAACGTGTCGCCTCCTGGGAGATTCAATAACCGCTTGTACCTCTCCGCGTGGATCAGGTAGAAAAGCTTTGAACGGTCTGCGCAAAAAATCGCGGCTTTTCCTAGTTCGTTCATGTATCGCGTATCTCCAATCGCGTGAAGTTTTTGGGTGTATAGCAGCCGCACCGTTTGAAAGAAGGGGAACTCCTCTATCACCCGACCGAGCTCATCCACCGTGACCCCGCTCAGTGATTCCGGTTGCTTCAGACACTTATACAGTTGTTCCTTTTCCATGTGCATTCATGTAGGGTGGTTCATTACCAATTGGACATCGTGGCATTGAAAATCTGGTCCACGATCTCGTCAATGAGCTCCTCTATAAGTTGGTCCTGGACGCTGTCAAACATGGTGTTGCTGGAGAAGGTCCGGTTGGCTGAGATCCTTTCCTCCAATTCCGGTTCGTCGGTTTTGTTGTTACGAAACCGCATCCGCACGGTCATGGTCAGCTTCGTCTCAGAGGCGAACGCGTCCTCCTGCACAGCGAGTGGGGTGAGCTCGTACCCCACGATCTCTCCCTCTATATCCATATCACCGTTCTGGTTGACCAATTGCAACCGGGTGTTTCGGGTGAAGTAGTCTTTCATCTCCTCGTTAAAGCGCTGTTCTAACGGGGGGTAGACCAGGGGTGCCTGGTTCACGAAGTGCCCGATATAGAGTGTTTTCGTGAGGTTGTAGTCGATGGATGCCGATCGGAATGAGTAGGATATCCGGCATGAGCTCGTCACGAACAACAACAACAGAAGGAGGATATTTTTTTTCATCGCGGCAATTTTTTAGGTCAAGAACCCCTTAACGATTATAGGCCGTACTCTTTAATTTTTCTATACAACGTTCGTTCAGAAATCCCCAAGTCGCTCGCGGCCGACTTCCGTTTACCGTTATGGCGTGCCAACGCTTTGGCTATCATCTCTTTTTCCACTTCGCTGATGGACATCGCGCTCTCTTCATATTCGGTGGCATCCTGTATGTCGTGCACTTTGTTGTCACCAATCGTGATGGTTTGCGGGAACTCCTCGTACTTTGTCGGGACGGATACCCGTGCATGCTCACCCGAAATAATGGTCGGGGTTGACGAATGGGCAGCCGAGTGGTCGCCAGGGGCGACTGTAGGATGTACGGAGGCGTGGGTAGGCGCTCCCTCTATGATGTTTTTCACCACCTGCTTGAGGTCGGAGATATCTTTTTTCATATCGAAGAGAACCTGGTAGAGGATCTCCCGTTCGTTCGCGAACGACCTGTAGTCGGCCTCTTTCAGCTTCGACACCGAAACGGGGAGCATACGTCCCTCGTTGTAGGGGATGTACTTTTGAAGGATCTCGGGGGTGATGGTTCGCTCCCTCTCGATGACCGATATCTGCTCGGTGATATTTTTGAGTTGGCGTACGTTGCCCGGCCAATGGTAGCTCACGAGCATTGCCCGGGCGTCATCGGTGAGCGTGATAGGCGGCATCATGTACTTTTCGGCGCAATCGCTGGCGAACTTTCGGAAAAGGAGGGGGATATCCTCCTGTCTGTCCCGGAGCGGGGGTACCCGGATGGGTACGGTATTCAGCCGGTAGTAGAGGTCCTCCCTAAACTTCCCCTTCTCGATGGCTTGCACCATGTTGAGGTTGGTAGCCGCCACTACCCTAACGTCGCTTTTTTCGACCTTCGATGAGCCCACCTTGATGAATTCACCAGTCTCTAGCACGCGCAACAGCCTAGCCTGCGTGGAGAGGGGTAGTTCGCCTACCTCATCGAGGAACAGCGTGCCTCCGTCGGCCACTTCGAAGTACCCTTTCCGTGCCCCGGTGGCGCCGGTGAACGATCCCTTTTCATGGCCAAACAGCTCGGAGTCAATCGTCCCCTCGGGAATGGAGCCACAATTGATCGCGAAGTAGGGCCCATGTTTTCTCCTGCTGTATTGATGGATAATCTGGGGGAAGCTCTCCTTCCCGGCACCGCTCTCCCCGGTAATCAACACAGAGAGATCGGTAGGGGCTACCTGCAAGGCAACATCAATGGCTCGATCCAGCTCTGGTGCTGAACCGATGATTCCAAAACGTTGTTTAATTTGCTGTATCGATTGCTTTGCCATAGGTGTCAAAGGTAATCATTTATTTACATTTCTCCTAAAGCGTACGTGGTGCGCCGTAGGTAATCCCCTAGTCGGTTGGTATCTTTTCCGAACGCTTTAACCTGTTGTGGCGTGATCGGGTCGCCAAAGGTCAGCACCATCTCCTTGCCCCACTTGTTATGTAGCTCGTGGCATAGTCTCATCGTGCGAACCTGCCATCCCAAGGCGCGGGAGAGGTAGAAAGAGAGGCTATTGTACCCCGATATATGAATCGGGATAACGGGCACATTGGCTTTTCGGATGATTTTGAGGATAGCCTCCTGCCAAGGTCGATCCTCGATGATGCACCTCCCTTTCCGGAAGTACAGGTTTGATACTGCCCCGGAGGGGAAGAATCCCATGGGGTTGCCCGACCTCAGGTGGGCGATACATTCCCGAAACCCGGCCGTGGTGGTGCTGCTTTTCTCTTTGCCTTTCGTAGGGTCGACCGTGATGAAG
The DNA here is from genome assembly GCA_012839475.1 of Petrimonas sp. Taxonomy (GTDB): domain Bacteria; phylum Bacteroidota; class Bacteroidia; order Bacteroidales; family Dysgonomonadaceae; genus Proteiniphilum. The sequence goes on from DUNG01000023.1 coordinate 202,128, forward strand.
TTCTCCGCCATCGTGTCGATTAAGCCCAAGATGAAGTTAACCATCACCTTGAAGTAGGGCATGCGCTCACCTACCTGCTCGATTAGTGCGATCCCATCGATATGGCCGTACGGGTGGTTGGATATGGTGATAAAAGGCTCGCCTCTGAGTTGTTCGAGTACCTCCACGTTACGCGGCACACGGATAACACCCAGCTTGTCAAGCACATCCTTGCAAAAGGAAGGGCCGGTTAAGTGCTTCGACCTGTCGTACACCGCGTTCGCATGGTGCAACCCGGCCAACTTCATCCCTATATCGATGATTTTATCACCGCGTTTACCTTCGAGCAGGGGGTGCAGCCCTTTGAAGTCTGCGCGGCTTACCAACTTCTCCTTCATTGATTCCTGCTTAACGGCTTATCCCGATGTCGCCTTGATGGGACGGGCTGGTTACAAGGTGGATGATTTGCTTACCAATTTCATCGGCCTCCAGCGCCGTTCCCGCTTCAGAGTATACGCGGATGATGGGTTCGGTGTTCGATTTGCGGAGATGCACCCACTTATCAGTGAAGTCGATTTTGACACCGTCTATATCGGTTACCTCTTGATCGCTGAACCGCTCTTTCATTGCTTGCAGTATTGCATCGGTATCCATACCCGGTTCAAGCTCCACTTTCTGTTTCGACATGAAGTAGGAGGGGTAAGATTTTCTTAGCTCCAACGGGCTTTTTCCTGAGCGGGCCAGGTAAGAGAGGAAGAGTGCGATACCCACGAGGGCATCTCGTCCGTAGTGTGCCGCGGGGTAGATAACACCCCCGTTCCCTTCTCCGCCAATCACGGCGTTTACCTTCTTCATCTTGGTCACCACGTTTACCTCTCCCACCGCGGCCGCGTAGTACTTGCCCCCTCGTTGGCGGGTGACATCCCTAAGCGCACGGGTAGAGCTCAGGTTGGAGACCGTGTTGCCAGGCGTGTGTTGCAACACGTAGTCGGCTACCGCCACCAACGTGTACTCCTCGCCGAATGGTGTTCCATCTTCGTTATATATGGCCAGTCGGTCTACGTCGGGATCCACGGCGAAACCAACGGTGGCCCGTGAGTCCCGGGTGAGTGAGGCTAATTCGGTGAGATTTTGGGGGAGGGGTTCCGGGTTATGCGAAAAGTTCCCGTGAGGGGCACAGTGAAGCTTGAACACCTTTTTAATACCCAGGGCATAGAGCAGTTCCGGAACGGCTATCCCTCCTACGGAGTTTATACAGTCGATCGCCACTTGGAAGTTGGCCGCCTTGATCGCTTCCACGTCCACCAGGTCGAGTGACAGGATACTCTGTATGTGCTCTTGTAGGTAGTTTTTCGTGGTGATCGTGCCCAACCCGTCAATGGGTGAGAAGAGAAAAGCTTCCTCTTCTGCTAGGGCGAGTATGCGTGCCCCCTCCTCGGCGTTAAGAAACTCTCCCTCGTGGTTTAACAGTTTCAGCGCGTTCCACTGCTTCGGGTTGTGGCTGGCTGTTATGACGATACCTCCTTGCGCATTGTCCTTAACCACGGCAATTTCGGTAGTGGGGGTGGTGGCCATGCCAATATCGGTCACGTCACACCCCATACCTATCAGGCAGCCGGTTAGTATACGGTGCACCATATCCCCTGAGAGGCGTGCATCTCGACCCACGACGATTTTAGGACGTTCCACTTGGGAAGTCTCCTTGATAAACGTGGCATAGGCAGCGGTGAACTTCACGATGTCGAGCGGTGTGAGGTTTTCTCCCACATTACCCCCTATGGTACCTCTTATTCCGGAAATGGATTTGATTAATGTCATAACTTCTTCTTATCAGTAAAAACCTTCAAAGCGGTACTCCACGTGGTCGTAGTAGGTGGGTTGATAGTTGGATTGATCATATGATGACCCCATCTCGAAGGGTACGATTAGCTTGACCACCCCCTTATGCCCGATAAGTGGGACAGGTACCATCCATCCTGGTGTAGAATAGTGGCTTTTGGTGTTGCTGTTGACCTGTCCACGGTATAGCAGTGTTTGTGGGTGGGGACTCTGGATGGGGTCCAGATTGTCGTACCGGACGGTGTCATCGGTCATAAAGTAGTTTAACCCTTTGAAACGGATATACACCTCGTCGCCCAGCGAGGCCTTTTGCTCTTTGTTTCCATAATCCACGATGTTGTAATAGACGCCAGTCGAAGCATCCTTGTAAAATTGGTTGCTTTTGAACTCGCCGCCTGACGGCAATGTCTCCAGTATTTCGATCCCATTTTTCTTGATAAACAGGTCGATGGCACGGGCCTCTTCTTTCAGGTAGTCAGCGTACGTTTTTTTGTCTTTACAAGCAGTGAAAAGTATCAACAGCACGGTGATTAGGATGGGCGTGGCGCGTGAAATTCTCATATCTTATGTTTACAGTTTACAATCAGCTCAGTTGAGCTGCAAAAATACACAATTCGCGTTAAATAATTGGTGGTTCAGTTGAAATAAACCGCCTACATTCTTTAAAATGGGTTAAATGCTTTTTTTATCTTCTTCTCGTATTGTTTGAGTCCTTTTGCGTATATCTCTAGCGCCTCTTCAAAGGGGCCGTGAAACTCTCCTCCTGCCGCGTTCAGATGCCCTCCGCCGTTGAAGAATTCGGCGGCGAACTCGTTGCACGGGAACGATTGTCGCGAGCGGAAGGAGAGCTTGACCAGGCCATCCTCCTCCCGTATAAACGTGGAGAAGATGATATCCTTTATGCTGAGCGGAAAGTTTGCGAACCCTTCGGTATCACCCTTGTTAAACTCGAATTGGGCCTGGTCTTCCATAGACAGGTAGAGGAGCGCCGAGTGTAGCTCCGGGTAAACCTCCATTCGTTGGGAGAGCATGAAACCGAGTAGTCGGAAGCGTGATTCGGAGTAGTTGTGGAACACGTTAGCGTAGATCTCATCCTTATCGATCCCCTTCCTTAAGAGCAGGCTGACAACCTCGTAAATCTCGGGATCGCTCGAGTTGAAGGTGAACCCTCCGGTATCGGTCATCATCCCACAGTAGATGCACTCCGCCTCCGCTTTCGTTAGATCGGGGTAGGCTCCTGCCTGTTTTAGGAAGCGGAACAGGAGCTCGCAAGTAGAGGCTATTTCCGGGTGGGAGATGGTGATGTCGAAACCCTCCCCTGGGAACGGGTGGTGGTCGATCAATACCTTCTTGGCGGGCGACTCTTCAAGGGGAAGGGCCATCGGTTCCACCCGCTTAAAGAGGTTGAAATCCAGGCAGAAAATCAGGTCAGCCGAGGTGAGGATGCGTTGTCCCGCCGTAGGGTTGTACTCGTACACCTCTACCTCGTTGGATCCCTCCATCCATCTTAGGAAGTGAGGAAAAGGGTTCGGGACAATTACCCGTACCTGCTTGCCCTGTCGTTTCAGAAAGTGGTACAGCGCGAGCGACGCACCCAGGGCGTCACCGTCCGGCGAGCGGTGCGTGGTAATCACGATCTCTTGGGAGACATGAATAGCCTCCAATACCTGATCAACTTTTCGTTGCTGAATGATGGGTGTAATCAATGGGATATAGTGCATTTTCTTGCAAAAATACTAATAAAAAATGGAATAGGCGCCATCGACGGTTACATCGTGTACCGCGACGCCTCGCTCGTTGCACTCTGCTTGTAGTTGACGGGCCGCGTAGCGAGGGATTGAGCTATCCAGGACAATTACCTCAGGCAGGAACAGGCTAAGGAGGCGATCAACGTTGAAGTACCGGTATTCCGAAAGAATGAGGGTGTATAGCGGTAATGGTTCTTCGGCATGAAACCGCTCTAACTCACCATTGGACAGCCTGAGAACACCCTTCGCGGGATGTGGCAGAAGCCCGTTTGTCGGGATCTCCACGTAGTGTCGCCTCTTTTTATAGAAAATGGCAATCTCGCTGCTTGAAGGCGCGTTAAAGACGACCAGTCGTGGTGGCTCACTGGTAATACGCTCGTGGATGCCAATGGCGAAGAAAAGCAGCAGGGAGCTTAGGGCGACCAACAGGGGACGGGAACGACGGCTCATGAGATGTTGCGCAAACAGGTAGATGAAAAAAAGGAGGAAGAAGAGCTGTGTGAGGGAAAGATGTTGGTCGGTCACCTGCGCGAAAGGGAGCGCCTCGGTGAACTGTACCACCCCCAACACGATGTTGATCAGTGTTTTTAATACCCATCGGAATAGCGCTTCCAACCATGAAAGCAGGGGCGACTGTAGGAACGAGAAGAGTGAAACGGCGACCAGGGGGACGGTTGCGTAGATAACGAGCGATATCAGCGGTACGATCAATAGGTTCGCGATGAAGAAATAGGTGGGAAAAGAACCGAAAAAGTAAAGAACCAAGGGGAATACGCCTATTTGCGCGGATAGAGAGATGGTAGACAAGTCCCCAAAAAACTTGCTCACCCGGTTACGTGGGGTGTATAACTGGCGTAGCTTTGGTTGAAAAAAGAGAATCGCGAAGACTGCCATGAAGCTCATTAAGAAGCTGACGTCAAACAGGCTAAAAGGCTTGAACAGGAGGATGATAAAGGCGGCTGCGGCCAAGGTGTTATAGGTAAATCCGGAGCGCTTCAGGATCCGTCCCACGCAGTAGACGGTTAGCATGAATGAGGCCCGGGTGATGGGAGCCGACATCCCGGCGATCAGGGCATACGCCCATAGGGTGAGAATGACCAGGAGTTGTCGTACCACGAATGGCCGCCCCCGCTTGCCTAAAAACGAAAAGAGGAGGTTGATGACCGCGTAGATAATGCCGACGTGCAGCCCGCTGACAGCCAGCACGTGAGCGGTCCCGGAGGCTCGGAAGGCCTCTTGCAGGTCATCCGACAGGTAGGCTTTGTATCCTAAGGTGATTGCCGATATAAACGCCAGCGCATCTGGGTCGAGTTGAAAGGAGTGGTAAAATGTCAACACCTTAGCCCGACAGCGTTGTGACAGGATGGGTAGCGTAAGTCGTTGCCTCCCTGTTTTTTGCCAGTTCGATGTCGGTACGTAGGCTGATCCGGCTACCCCCTTGATTTTCATGAAGCGTGGGTAGTTGAAGTCGTCCGGGTTGCCAAAGTTCTGGAAGGGTTGCAACCTAGCCCGGAACACCAGTTCTTCGCCAGGCATGAGCATTCGTGCCTGGTCACACTGCTGCAAGTAGAGGATGACCTTCTTATTCACGGGGTAATCGGTTTTCACATGGCAGGCTATGGAGCGTGGCTTTGCTTCAGGGATGTCAACGAGTGTGCCGATATAATAGGCCTCATTACTTATGAAGTTGGGTTCTGCCCTCTTTTCATGTTCTTGATATTGCAGGAGAGCTAAGGAGAAAAGGAAAAAAAAGACACCCGCCCCGAACAGCCAACGCAACGGGTACTGCCACTCACCCTTAAGGAAAAAAGAGACCAGCATAAGAAGTAGGCCAACGAGTGCCAGGAGGAGGATAACGCGTTGGATAACGGGGATATAGGCTGCCACCGCGATACCCGCGATAACAGGAAGAATAAGGCGTAAAAAAGGTGTCTTCCCAAATATGGTAAGTGTAGGCATTATCGTGTTACAACATCTTCAACGCTTGAATGGTCCTGATGGGGTCGTCTGCGTTGAAGACGTAACTGCCTGCGACCAGCGCGTCTGCCCCGGCTTCAACCAGTTTTTTTCCTGTTTCAAGATTGACACCACCGTCCACTTCGATGAGCGTAGAAAGATTTCGACGAACGATCATCTCCTTGAGGCGAGCCACTTTTTCCACGGAACTCTCGATGAACTGTTGTCCCCCAAATCCCGGGTTTACCGACATGAGCAACACCATGTCCAGTTCAGGGAGAATCTCTTCCAATACAGATAGGGGCGTGTGGGGGTTTAGCGTGACCGCTGGCCTCATCCCCCTCTCTCGAATTTGCTGTACCACCCGATGTAGGTGCGAGCACGCCTCGTAATGTACGTTCATGAACGTGGAGCCGGTGGCCGCCACTTCATCGATGAACTTTTCCGGCTGCACGATCATCAGGTGGGTATCCAGGGGTTTTCGGGTAATCTTTTTGAGAAGGTCGGTCACAGCGAATCCGAACGAGATGTTGGGCACGAAAACACCATCCATTATATCCAAATGAATCCAGTCTGCCTTGCTTCGGTTCAACATATCGATCTCTTTCTCGAGGTTTAAAAAGTCGGCCGCCAAGAGGGACGGTGCCACGATGGTACTCATGCTTCGTTGTCGTTTGAATTCTTAAAACAGTAATGCCCGAACAGATGCGGTTATTCACTTTGCCGCCTATGCCCTGGGGAATTGTACCCAAAGGTATTAAAAATCTTTCTATACCGAAAATGAAAAATGATTTCTAAAGCGGGATATCCGTGCAACCGGTTAAATGAGTGCTCCTGGAAAATAATCGCATCACCTGTCAATGCAGTTTTCGCTGGACTACATGACCTTTTTTTAGCCTTTGGATTAGTTAGAGGGAGGTGGTGAGTTGTCTAATTAATGATAAACGTTTTGTCGGGTAAGGGGAAGTCCCTTCTCGTGTAGTTACATCGGGCGAACTGCTTGATCACTTCCAACGTCATTTGCGTCGGTTTCGCTTTCAGCTGATTCGCGGGGTTGGGCATATGTCTGTTTTGGGGTTTAGGGTCGCTCATCTGCATGCGTTTTTGTAGATGTAAAACGGCGGAGAACTGGTTTTATTGCCATTGATGCAAAAAAAGGTGAAAAGTCGCGGTAACATGCTCAATTTGCCTATCTTCGCGTAGATTTAACGTTAAAAATTAAATGATATGAGAAAAGTGTTCAATTTGATCATACTGGGCGTTTTGTTGATCTCCTGTCAGACTAACAGCCGGTATACAATTCAAGGTACCGTTGCCCATGAGGTGTACGAGGGCGCCAATGTTTTTATGCAAGTGATGACGGCCGATGCGATGGAGAACATCGATACGGCAATCGTGATTGATGGCTCTTTTACCTTCACTGGACAGGTAGATTCCGCGGTCTTGCGTTTTATCACATTAGATGAAACGGTACAAGCGAGGTTGGGAGCTAGGGTGCCAGTACTGCTCGAACCGGGAACCCTGACGATAGCGATTGATTCTGTCGTTACGGTAACTGGTTCCAAGGTGAACGAAGCCTACACCGTGTTAAGGGAAAAGCAGCGAGAAACCCATTATGCCCTTCTTAATATCACAACAAGTTACGCTCAAGCAAAACGGGACGGTACGCTAACCGAAGCCATGGAAGAGCAACTAACTAACGATTACGACCGTATTAACAGCGAATTGATAGAGTCAACCTTTGAATTCACAAAGGATAACATGGGGAACGAGCTGGGAGGATACATGTTCATCACCTCTCATTCCATGTTCGAGCCAGATAGGCAGCAGGAGTTGCTTGACTTGGCCAACGATGCGTTCAAAGCTCGCGAGGATGTGAGTCGCGTAATTAAGCGATTGGAAAATCTGGCAAATGTAGCTATCGGGAAATCGTTCGTAGATATCACCTCGAAGGATCCGAAAGGAAACGAGGTGTCGCTATCCGATTACGCGGGTAAGGGTAAGTACGTGCTGGTAGATTTCTGGGCAGCCTGGTGTGGACCTTGCCGTAACGAGATGCCTAACGTTGTAGAGGCGTACAAGAAGTACAAGGAGAAGGGGCTGGAGATAGTCGGTGTATCCCTGGACCGTACCCACGAAGAGTGGACGAAGGGTATCAGCGAACTGGAGATGACCTGGCCGCAGATGTCCGACCTGAGCTTCTGGCAAAGCCCTGTGGTGGAAGCGTACGCTATCAGGGGGATTCCTCATACCGTGCTTCTTGACCCGGATGGGGTGATTATCGCGAAAGACCTTAGGGGTGAGCAGTTGGAGGCGAAGTTGGCTGAACTGATGCCTTAATTGTTGCTTGAAAGTACATCAATTTCAAGTAGCCGGTACTACGTTTGAGGAGCGGTCGAGTCAACCGGTGGAAATTACTGTTGTGATGTTTTAAAACGATGAACGTACGTAAAGAGTCCAATAAGAATAGACGATTAGAGCGAGTGAGCAGGAGGTCTCCCCGAGGAGGCCTCTTGCTGCTTTGTTGTCTCCTCCTCTCTTCGCTTCTTTTCACGGGAACGCTTTGGGCTCAAGAACGGCCGTTCACGGTGATTATCGATCCCGGTCACGGGGGCAAAGACCCGGGGGCGGTGGGCGCCACCTCTAAGGAGAAGGAGATCGTCTTGTCGGTGGCTCTTAAGCTGGGACGGATGATCGAGAAGGGGCATCCCGATGTGAAGGTGCTGTACACGCGCAACGAGGATCGCTTCGTGGAATTGAACAAGCGGGCCGAGATAGCCAATAAGGCGAAGGGCGACCTCTTTATCTCCATCCACTGTAACGCGGTGGACAGGCGACGCACCTCTCCCCGGGGAGTGGAGACGTTTGTCCTGGGGTTGCACCGTAGCAAGGACAACCTGGATGTGGCGAAAGCTGAGAACGCGGTCATCATGTACGAGGAGGACTACTCGGTGAAGTACGAGGGGTTTAATCCCAATGAGCCGGAATCGTACATCATCTTCGAGTTCATGGCCAACGAGTTTCTCGACCAGAGCGTGCGTTTTGCAACGATGGTTCAGAATCAGCTGGTATCGAACTCTAAGCGGGAGAACAGGGACGTACGGCAAGCCGGTTTTTTGGTGCTAAGGGAGGTTGCTATGCCGAGCGTCCTCATCGAGCTGGGCTATATCAGTCATCGCCAGGAGGAGGGTTACCTGAAAAGCGAGAGCGGACAAACGTCGCTCGCGACCTCAATCTACAATGCTTTCCACCAGTACAAGAGGGAGCACGACAAGAAGAGCCACGTCTTTGGTACTACGGGTAACAACACTTCTTCGCCAGCAGGGAGCGCCGCATCGAGCCAGGGTGTTGCTCCCGGTGTGAAGGAGTACCGGGTGCAGTTCTTGACCTCTTCCAGGGAATACGAGAGCGGAGCCTCCGTGTTCAAAGGGCTGCATCCGGTTAGTGTTTACAAAGAGGGTGCAACCTATAAGTACACGTTCGGTAGCACCAGGAGCCATGAGGAGAGCCAAAGGACCCTCCGGGAGGTACGGAAAAAATTCAAGGATGCTTTTATCGTTGAATTTGTCGACGGGAAACGGGTGAAGTAGGGGGCATGGGAGGATATTTCTTCATGGGTAGAGCCGTGTATAGGGGGAAGTTTAGGGGCGCACAAAATAGAATTATTCTAAATAGCGGTTTTCTCGTGATTCTCCTTGAAACGCATTGCGTAAGTGGCTTTAACAACAAGAAAACGGGTTGCGCCGTTTTTTTCAGGTCGTAAATAGTCGGCTTATATTCGCTTGTTAATCAGTTCTATCTGCAAATCGTGCATGGATTATGCGCTTGAAAATGAGCGCTGTGTCTCTATGCGGTTGATAGATAGGGTGATTTGGAAAATGGGAGGTCAATTAATGGCGGGTGCATTTTTTTTTCTCATTTTTTTTTTGAATATTTGTACTCCCGTTTTTGAAAAACATTCAAGAGAGAAGGTCAATGTGCAGGTGTTAAGTAAGGGGATTGAATAGAGCTTTCGCTCCCCGAACAAATAACCCAAATAAGTGCTACATGAGGCCCTCTCGTTTTCTTGAATAGCTAACTAAAATGAATGAGAGCAAAATAGAAGGGAATTAACCAGAAAGGAGCAAAAGATATAGGACTACATGAAAAAGAACTGTCAAGTTTTATGGAACAACTGTTTGGAGGTCATTCGGGACAATATCCCCGAGATGGCGTTCAACACGTGGTTTGCCCCCATTGTTCCATTAAAATACAAGGACCGCGTATTAACCATACAGGTTCCCAGTCAGTTCTTCTACGAGTACCTGGAAGATAAATACCTCGATTTAATTCAACAGACGCTTTACCGGGAGATCGGTCAAGGGACCATCTTGAACTACCGCATCCTGGTGGAGACCGAAAGCAATACCGCCGTGGAGATGCGTGGCGAGGTTAAGCCCTATACCCCGCATGATAAGAGGGGCGAAAAGAAACCCCCGGTCAAGGTGCCCAGTCCCTTCGATCGCGTAGAGCCTGCCCAGTTCGATTCGCAGATTAACTCGAAATATACCTTCACCAACTTTTTCGAGGGTTCGAGCAACCGGTTGGCTCGCACTGCCGCCGAGGCGGTGTCGATGAGCCCGGCAAAGACAGCGTTCAACCCCCTGTTCATTCATGGTCCCTCGGGTGTGGGCAAGACCCATCTCTGTCACGCCATCGGCTCGGGTGTCCTGGATCGTTACCCCGATAAGAAGGTGCTCTACCTGTCGGCCCACCTCTTTAAGGTGCAGTACACCGATGCGCGGCGTTTCAACACCATCAACGACTTCATCAACTTCTATCAGAGTATCGACGTGCTGATTATCGATGACATTCAGGAGCTGTCGGGACTGGAGAAGACGCAGAACACCTTTTTCCATATCTTCAACCACCTGCATCAGAACAACAAGCAGTTGGTGATGACTTCCGACTGCGCCCCTATGGATATGCAAGGGGTGGAAGAGCGCTTGCTTACCCGTTTTCGCTGGGGATTGAGTACCATGCTGGAGCGGCCGGACAAGGAGCTTCGCAAGAAGATATTGCAAAACAAGGTGTTGTCCGATGGTCTCACTATCCCGGATAACGTGATCGATTACATCGCGGAAAACGTGACCGAAAACGTGCGTGATCTCGAGGGAATTATCGTCTCGCTGATGGCTCACTCCATCATCAATAATCGGGATATTGACATGAGTCTCGCGCGTAGGGTGATGGAGCAGAGTATCCGGTTTGAACAGAAGCGGGTGACGGTTGAAAAGATACAGGATACCGTATCGGAGTACTACAACGTGAAGAAGGAGCTCATACAGTCGCCCTCCCGTAAACGGGAGATCGTGCAGGCACGGCAGGTAATCATGTATTTCATCAAGAAGCATACGGAGCTCTCCCTTTCGCAAATTGGGTCGCGGGTAGGCAACCGCAACCACGCCACGGTGTTGCACGCTTGCAATACTGTCAAGAACTACCTGGATGTCGACAAGGGTTTCCGGTCCAATCTCGAAGAGATTGAGCGGCTAATTACCTCTTAAGCGTTTCACTGCCTCGCCATTTTGATGTCTGATTCTCGCACAGCTTCACTGTTGGGTCACTTAACTCTTTGCTTGACCGCGTTACCTTTTGCCATCGTAGTGATTCCCTCTTTTGAACCCTTGAACGGTTTTGTGTTTCTCTCTTTTGTTCTTTTGTTCTTTTGTTCTTTTGTTCTTTTGTTCCTTTATGCTCTTAACGTTTAGCCCCTTGAATGTTGTCTCCTCTAAACGGTACTTGATGCTCACTTTCCGTTATTGACGGTTTTAATGAACTAAATGAAACAGTTGCTCACACCTTTATTGAACAGCATGATTCCCGGCCGTATCGAAGCCGGGTGCGATGAGGCGGGTCGTGGCTGTTTGGCGGGTCCCGTGTTTGCCGCGGCGGTGATCCTGCCGGAAGGGTTCCAATGCGAGGGGTTGACGGACTCCAAGCAGCTCACGGAGGGGCAGCGGCGTGCATTGCGGCCCGTTATTGAGGAAGAGGCGGTCTGTTATGCGGTGGGGAGCTGTAGTCCTGGGGAGATCGATGCGATGAATATCTTGTGGGCATCGGTGGAGGCGATGCATCGGGCGCTGGGTAGTCTGACCGTGATGCCGGAGCATATTTTGGTGGATGGCAACCGGTTTCGCCCCTTCCGGGACATTCCGCATAGCTGCATGGTCAAAGGGGACGCTCATCTCCTCTCGATCGCGGCGGCCTCGGTGTTGGCAAAGACCTACCGGGATGAGTACATGGAGAAACTGCACGAGCAATTTCCCGTTTATGGATGGAAACGTAACAAAGGGTACCCCACCCGTGAACACCGCGAGGCTATTATGCGACATGGGGTAACCGTTCATCACCGGAAGTCGTTCCAATTGATGGATAAGCAATTAGAAATCGAATGGTAATCGCGAGCTCACTACGATGAATTACTGGTTGTAGTAAACTACTGTTGCGCACAAAACTACAGGTTATCAGAGGGTCTAAAGGTATACAAGAACCGAGCGGTAGATAGGGAATCGAATGTTGTGTAATTCTAAAACCTTATTCAACCCGGATAAACCGCCGCCGCTTCCGGTCGTAATTGTAAATCTCTCCCTCTTCGATGTTGTAATACCAGCCCATCACGTTTAACTTTCCTTCCCTTACCCGTTTCCGGATATAGGGGTATTTCATCAAGTGCCTGAGCTGCTCTACCACGTTCATCTTTTCGGTGTACTCGCTGCGCTCTTCAAGGGTAATCTTCTTTTTGGCGATTTTTTCCTCCACGATTTTTTTCACCGGTTCTGCCAGTTGAAGCCAAATTTTGGTGTGCGGGAGGTGTTTTAGTTCCTCCTCCTGGTACAGGGCTGCACAGCCCCCGCAGTTGGAGTGACCGCAAACCACGATGTTATCGACATTCAGTTGCAGAACCGCGTACTCTATCACCGCGGAGGTGGCCAGGAAGGTCTCGGACTTTTTCAGGTAGTGGGGGACAAAGTTGCCTATATTCCTCACTACGAACAGTTCACCGGGGATGGTTTGGGTAACCACGTTGGGTATAACGCGCGAATCGGAACACCCGATGAAGAGGGTGTGCGGGTTCTGTTGATGCGCCAATGCCTCGAAAAACTCCTGGCGGGGAATGAGCTCGTTCGCTTTAAAATTCCGAATTCCTTCGAACAGATGGGCGTAATCGATAGATTCGGGAATGTTTTTTTCGTTTTTTGAAGATGATGACATGGGCTCTGTTGTTTAAGTGATCAAAATTGAAACAGATGAAACGCTATTTCGGTTCTTGAAAATGGGGGAAAAAACGTGTTTTTTCTTCTCCACAGGCTTTTTTAGCCGTTTTGTTCGGCGTTTTTTGGGGCTTTCTTACAGCTTTTGCGAAAATTGTTTGCGTGCCTTTTACCCACCTATCACGCATCTTTCATACTTAGTTGAATTCTTTTTCGTTCTATATCGACCGACAACACTTTCACCTTCACGTGCTGGTGCAGCGATACCACCTCTGCCGGGTTCGACACGAACCGGTCTGCCAACTCCGAGATATGAACCAGCCCGTTCTCCTTGATGCCTACATCCACGAAGCAGCCGAAGTTGGTGATGTTGGTGACGACGCCGGGCAGCACCATCCCCTCTTTCAGGTCGCTAATCACCCGGATATTGGGATCGAACTCCAGCACCTTCGCCTCGCCGCGGGGATCCCGCCCTGGTTTCTCTAGCTCCTGCAGGATGTCGGTGAGCGTCTCCGTGCCTACCGTCTCTGTCTTGTACCGGTTAATATCGATCGTGTCGATAAGTGGTTTGTTGTGCATCAGCTCTTGTACCGGCAGGTTTAGGTCGCCCGCCATCCGCTTCACTACCGGGTAGCTCTCCGGGTGCACCGCGGAGTTATCCAGCGGGTTCTCCGAGTGGGGCACGCGGAGGAAGCCGGCACACTGCTGGAAGGCTTTTTCGCCCAGTCGGGGCACCTTCTTCAGCTCGTTGCGCGAGCGAAACGGTCCATTCTCCGCACGGTATGTCACGATGTTTTGCGCCAGCGCGTCACCCAGTCCCGACACGTAGGTGAGGAGGTGTTTGCTCGCCGTGTTAAGGTTCACCCCCACCTGGTTCACGCAGCTCTCCACCGTCTGGTCGAGCGACCGCTTGAGCTTCGTCGGGTCCACGTCGTGCTGGTACTGTCCCACGCCGATCGATTTTGGGTCGATTTTCACCAGCTCTGCCAGCGGGTCGCTCAGTCGCCGCCCGATGGATACCGCTCCCCGCACCGTCACGTCGAACTCGGGAAACTCCTCCCGGGCTATTTTGGAGACGGAGTAGACCGAGGCACCACTCTCGCTCACGACGAATAGCTTCACCTCTCTGTCGTACCTCAGGTTGGCGATAAACCGTTCGGTCTCCCTGCTCGCGGTGCCGTTGCCGATGGCGATCGCCTCGATCCGGTAGGCGGACACCAGCTTCGTTACCTTGTTGGCCGCTTTGGCCACCTCGTTTTGTGGCGGGTGGGGGTAGATAGTCTCGTTGTGCAATAGGTTCCCCTGCTCGTCGAGGCAGACCACCTTGCAGCCGGTGCGGTAGCCGGGGTCAATAGCGAGGATCCGTTTCTGTCCCAGGGGTGGGGCTAACAGCAGTTGCCGCAGGTTTCCCGCGAAGACCGCGATCGCCTCGTCGTCCGCTTTCTCCTTCGAGAGGTTGGCGAACTCGGTCTCGATCGAGGGCCTCAACAACCGCTTATAACCGTCCACCACCGCGTTTTCCACGTGGCCGGCCGCTTCGCTGTCGTTCTTCACGAAGCGGCGGGTCAGCCGGTCGATACACTTCTCCTCTTCCGGCGAGATGGAGACCCGCAGGAACCCCTCTGACTCACCCCGGCGGATGGCCAGGATTCGGTGCGACGGGCAACGGGAGAGCGGTGCGGTGAAGTCGAAGTAGTCGCGGTACTTCTCCCCCTCCTCCTCTTTCCCCTTCACCACCTTCGACGTGATGACCGCCTCTCGGGCAAAGATGTTTCGTACCGCTTGCCGTGCCGCGGCATCCTCGTTCACCCACTCCGCGATGATGTCGCACGCCCCTTTCAGCGCTTCGTCGGCAGAGGGTACCTCCTCGCTCACGAACGTGGCGGCCTTGGCCTCCGGTGAGCCCCGGTGTTGCGCCATCAGCCAGCCGGCCAAAGGCTCTAACCCCTTCTCTCGCGCCATCTCGGCACGGGTCCTCCGTTTCGGCTTATAGGGGAGGTAGAGGTCCTCTAACTCGGTAGCGTCCCAGCACCCCTCGATGGCCTTCTCCAGTTCGGGGGTCAGCTTCTCCTGCTCCGCTATCGTTTTTAGTACGAACTCTTTTCGTTTCACGAGCTCCATGTACTTCTCGTGAAGCGATTGTACCTGCCCCACCTGTACCTCGTCGAGTCCCCCGGTGGCCTCCTTCCGGTAACGGCTTATAAAGGGGATGGTGGCTCCCTCCTCCAGGAGCTGGACGCAGTTCTCAATGGACTTGATCGGGATAGAGAGCGACTGGGCAATAAGCTTGTGTATGACTGACATTGTAACCGGTTTTAGTTGTAGTTGCAAACATACAAGAAATTTTTGTACCTTTACTCTATTAAAAGGATCCGCTTGATTTTTTTCAACGATTTTCACCCCTATACCAACAACGGATGGCAAAGTTAAAAACGGTCTATTTTTGCAGTCAGTGCGGGCACGAGTCGCCCAAGTGGATGGGTCGCTGTCCCTCTTGCGGTGAGTGGTCCACCTTCGTGGAGGAGGTGGTGCGCAAGGATGCCGCTTCCAAGCCGGAAGATACCCGCTCCTTCACTAATCAAAAAAGCGAGCCGCTCACGTTGCGGGATATCCGGGCGGAAGAGGAACCGCGGATCGATACGCGGGATGCCGAGTTGAACCGGGTGTTGGGTGGTGGGCTGGTGCCCGCTTCGGTGGTACTCATTGGTGGTGAGCCCGGTATTGGCAAGTCGACCCTTGTCTTGCAGACCGCCCTCAAGCTCAAGGGGCTCCCCATCCTTTACGTATCCGGCGAGGAGAGCGCCCGGCAGCTGAAGCTCAGGGCCGAGCGCATCGGGCTGGAGAATGACGACTGCTGGATCGTCTGCGAGACCGACCTCGACGAGATCTTTCGGCACGTGAAGAGCCTGTCGCCCCGGCTGTTGATTATCGACTCCATACAGACGGTTTATAGTGATGCGCTGGATTCCGCCCCGGGCAGCCTCTCGCAGGTGCGCGAGTGTGCATCGTTGTTACTCAAGTTCGCCAAGCAGTCGGGTACGCCGGTAGTACTAATCGGTCACATCACCAAGGAGGGGAGCATCGCGGGGCCTAAGGTGCTGGAACATATCGTGGATGCGGTGCTGCAGTTCGAGGGTGACCAGCACTACATGTACCGGGTGTTGCGGGCCATTAAGAACCGGTTCGGGAGTACCGCCGAACTGGGTATTTACGAGATGAACCAATCGGGCTTACGGGAGGTGAGCAACCCTTCCGAGCTGTTGCTTACCCAAAACCACGAGGGGCTGAGCGGTGTCGCCATCGCCGCCGCGATCGAGGGCATCCGTCCCTTCTTGATCGAAACCCAGGCGCTGGTCAGCAGCGCCGCGTACGGCACCCCCCAGCGGTCGGCCACCGGCTTCGATATCCGCCGGATGAACATGCTGCTGGCCGTGCTGGAGAAGCGTGCGGGCTTCAAGCTTACCCAGAAGGATGTCTTCTTGAATATCGCCGGCGGGTTGCGGGTAAGCGATCCCGGGATGGACCTGTCGGTAATCACGGCGGTATTGTCGTCGAGCCTCGACATGACGGTAGATCCCGATACCTGCCTCTGCGGGGAAGTGGGCCTCTCGGGTGAGATTCGCCCGGTTCACCGCGTGGAGCAGCGTGTGCAGGAGGCCGAGAAGTTGGGTTTCTCCCGTATTTTGATCCCCTCCAGCAACCTTAAGGGATATCATAAGAGGGGGCCTATCAAGATCGTGGAGGTACGCAAGGTGAGCGATGCCTTCCGGCTGCTCTTTTCGTAAAGAAAGGAGCAAATCCTTTGCAACTAGAGGAAAATAACGTATCTTCGCGTTCGCTTTAACACCTACCAGGTACCTTGACCGAGTGGCTAGGTAGCGGTCTGCAAAACCGTTTACGGCGGTTCGAATCCGCCAGGTACCTCAACACGAGCCCCCCGATACCAGTAAGCGGTATCGGGGGGCTCGTGTTGTTCTTTTCCTTTCCATGTAAATCATTACTTTTGAACATTAGAATGATTTTCAAGATAAAAATCATTACTTTTGACTATTACACCTCATTTTCATATTTAGGGACAAAAGAAGATGTGAATATGGAGCTGGCCAAGAAATCTTTATCTCTTTTTAAACATTACACGCGGAAAACAAAAACGTTTGACTTCGGAATGGTTGAGAAAATAAATCAATAAACACGTTTATTACATCATGAATAAAAAACTCGTTTTAATTTATATGCTACTTCGTAACCGTTTACCCAAGTCGGCAAGGATTTCCCGCTTTCTATATATCCTTCTTTTGAAAATTCCAACGATTCGATAATGGCTTTTTTCACGCCATCGAACGTGCGATGAGTGGCTACTACTGCCTCTGTTGTTTGTAAAATTATTGGGGAAAAGTAAACGAATTTGTTTACTTTTATTATCTTTGTCGAAAATAGATATGGAACAATGAATAATCGCATCGAAATACTTAAAGGCATTCATCCGGGCAGGTTAATTGAGCGTGATTTAAAAAAACGATCCGTGACTCAACGTTCTTTGGCTGGGAAAACGAATATTCACTACCAAACGATTAACGCGATTATTGGCGGCAAAAGGGATTTAACAATAGAGCAAGCCATCGAAATAGAAAAAGCGATGGGCTACGAATACGGTTTCCTGTCGCTTTTGCAAACCCATTATGCCCTGCGAAATTATCGAGACAAAGAGCTTTCCGCTCTTTTTTCAGGTACGCCTAATATTCGGAAATCTCTATTTTGGGATGCCGATTTCGATAAAATAAATTGGGCGGAACATAAAAAAGCGGTTATCAACCGAGTTATGGAGCGAGGTAACAAAGCTGAAATAAAAGAAATCAGACGATTTTATAAATTAGTTCCACATGAATAAAAAAACGGATAAATATCTTTATTATGAAACTGTTACTCGGCAATTGAAAGAGATGCTCCAAACATTGATGCAGGAGCCGTTATTTAAACCATTCTGTTTAGTGGGAGGAACATCACTCAGTTTGCGATTAGGACATAGGAGGTCAGTAGATATAGACCTTTTCACCAACGTCTCCTATGGCAGTTTGGATTTTTCACTTTTCGAGAATTACTTTGAGCGAAACTTTCCTTATTGCTCTTGTATCGACAGTACAGACATCGTGGGATTCGGTCGATCGTACTTTATCGGGCGTTCTAAAGCGGATGCTGTTAAAGTTGATTTGTACTATCGCAATGAGATATCGGATTCCCTTGAGGTAATCGACGGGATACGTATGGCCAGTATTCCCGACATAATCGCCATGAAAGTGGATGTAATATCCCGAGGAGGACGAAAAAAAGATTTTTGGGATATACATGAATTACTGAACAGATATTCTGTACAGGAAATGTTTCAAATTCATCAACAACGATATAAGTATACCCACGATAGAGAAGAAGTGATTACTGCTTTTGTCGATTTTTCTACTGCAGATGAAGACTTCAACCCTATTTGTTTAAAGAATAAGGCTTGGGAACTCGTAAAATTGGATATCGTGGAGGCGATTGATGAAATGGCGAAACAGAAGGCACCCAAATGAATCAGGAGAAATAAATTACTTTGCCTTTCAACGAGACAACCGCGGTTCCAACTGCCCCGCCCGTCCACAATACTCTTTATTGTCAGGTAGATTGGAGTCTGTAGATAATGAATTTAGACTCAAAGGATATCACGTGGTGTCTCTATAATAGGGCGATCAAGCGTCTTTTGGCTCTGTCGGCTCTTTGGGTTCTTTTGGCTCCTTTTCACGGAACGCGTCGGCCACTTTCCGGTAGTTCTCTTTCCACGCTTCGGCTACCGATCCGAAGAAGCTGCCCGCGCTCTCCCGGATCACGCTCCACCTCCCTTCGGTCATGCGTTCGTACTCCTTTAGCTTCGATGCCAGCTTGTCCCTCGTCTCCTTCAGCTTGTCCAGTTGCTCCCGGTACTCCTCTTTCTTGTCGTCCGCTATCTCGTTGGCTTTCTCCTCGAGTTTGTTAATCCTGTCGGCCAAATCATTTACAATTTGGTACGTTTTCTCTTTGAAGTCATCTTTTTTCATCGTAACTTGTGTTGATTTTGATTTCAGTAGGTAAACATTTCTGAAGGGGTTTGGTTCAAGGGCATCTTTTTCACCTTACGAATTTACCCTGCGAATAGATAGAGTGGACGCGATCCTTTGGAATGAAGAAAAAAGGGTCGAAATCGGCAATAAGCTTGAGGTAAAGCAAGCAAAATAGGGAGAATAGCGTATCTTTGTAACTTATTTTACCATTTATGTTGAACATTATACTATTCGGTGCCCCAGGTTCAGGAAAAGGGACACAAAGTGAGAAGCTGATAGAGAGATATGAGCTAAAGCACATATCTACCGGGGAGTTGTGCAGGGAAGAGATCAGGGAGGGAACCGCGTTGGGTGCGGTGGCTGACTCCTACATATCCAAAGGGCACCTGGTACCCGATGACATCGTTATTGGACTGTTGGAAGATCAGCTGAAGCGATGCTGCACCAAGCCCGGTTTAATTTTTGATGGCTTCCCCCGTACGTTGGTGCAAGGTGAGGCGCTCGACCAGATGTTGGCCAAGTACAACGAGCGGGTATCGATCGTACTCAGTTTAGAGGTTGATGAGGATGAGTTGATTCAACGCTTGCTCAAGCGTGGCGAAATGTCGGGTCGTTCTGATGATAACTTAGAGGTTATCGAATCGCGGCTGCGGGTATATCATGAGCTCTCGGCCCCGCTTAAGGAGTTTTACCGTAACCAGGGTAAACTCGTGGAGATAGAGGGTGTTGGTTCGGTAGACGATATTTTTGCCTCCATGGCGTCAGCGGTAGACCAACTGTTTGTAAAGGCATGACGGGAAGCAATTTCGTTGACCATGTGAAGATTTTTTGTCGTTCCGGGAGGGGGGGGGCCGGTTCTGCCCATCTCCGGCGGGAGAAGTTTGTTCCCAAGGGCGGTCCCGATGGTGGCGATGGCGGTGATGGCGGTGACATCATTTTGCGGGGCAACCGGAATTTTTGGACGTTGCTCCACCTTCGCTACCAGCGTCATATCTTTGCAGGGGACGGTGAGAGCGGTTCCAAGGCCAACCGGACCGGGAAGTCGGGAGAGTCGAAGGTCATCGAGGTACCATGTGGCACCTTGGCGTACGATGCCGAAACCGGGGAACACCTCTGTGACATCACCGATCATGATCAGGAGGCGGTGGTCGTCAAAGGGGGACGAGGGGGCTTGGGTAACGTGAACTTTAAAACGTCCACCAACCAAACGCCGCGATATGCCCAGCCGGGTGAGCCCAGCGAGGAGCGGTGGGTGACCTTGGAGCTCAAGCTGTTGGCCGATGTGGGACTGGTGGGGTTCCCGAATGCCGGGAAATCGACCCTCCTCTCCGTGGTGTCGGCCGCGAAGCCTAAGATCGCCGACTACCCGTTTACTACCCTTGAGCCCAACTTGGGCATCGTCAGCTACCGCGACATGCAGTCGTTCGTGATGGCCGATATTCCCGGTATCATTGAAGGCGCTAGCGAGGGGAGGGGACTCGGGTTGCGCTTCCTGCGGCATATAGAACGCAACTCGCTGTTGCTCTTCCTGATCCCCGCCGATAGCGCCGATATCCGGGAGGAGTACGCTATTTTATATAACGAGCTGGAACAGTATAATCCAGACCTGCTCGACAAGAAGCACCTGCTGGCTATCTCGAAATCGGACCTGCTGGACGATGAGTTGATGCGGGAACTTCGCTTGCACCTGCCTGAAGGTATCCCCCACGTCTTTATCTCCTCCGTCACGGGTTACGGCATCACGGAATTGAAAGACCTGCTGTGGCGGGAGCTTAACTCGGATGTTTTATGAAACTGCACCCCGAACATAGTAATCTGCTTCTTTTTGACCTGTTGGATCAGGAAGGGGGCATCGTTCACTTCAGCACCACCCGCGAGGGGGGCGTGAGTCGCGGCGCCTTCGCATCGCTGAACACGGGTAATTTCTCGGACGATAGCCCGTTGAACATTCATGAGAACCGGCAACGTATCGCCCGGATGTTGTACACCCCGGTAGAGAACTTTATCATTCCCCACCAGACGCATAGCAACAGGGTGTTGACTGTCGATTCCGACTTCTTGAGCTTGAGTCGAACGGAGGCTGTTGAGGCGCTGTACGGGGTGGATGCCCTGGTAACGAACCAGCCAGGGGTGTTCTTATGTGTCACGACGGCAGACTGTGTTCCCATATTGCTGTACGATAAGGGGAGTGGGGCGATTGCTGCCATTCATGCAGGCTGGAAGGGGACCTTGGGGCGTATCGTGGAGAACAGTTTTCGCGAGATGGAGCGGAACTATGGAACTTCTGCACGGGATCTGATCGTAGGGATGGGACCCGCGATTAGCCAGCAACACTACGAGGTGGGGGATGAGCTGGTCGAGGCGTTCCGGGAGGAGGGGTTTGACCTCTCCGATAGGGCGGTCAGTTACCGGGAGCCCAGTTCAGGCAAGTGCCACATTGACTTGACGGAGATCAACCGCCGGGAACTCATCAGGCTGGGTGTCCCCGAAGGCCAGGTAGGAATAAGTGGTCTTTGTACCTTTGAAAGGGAGGACCTCTTCTTCTCGGCACGCCGGCAAACCATCCACTCGGGAAGGATGCTCACCGGCATTAAATTGGAGGTTAGAGGTTAAATGACGGAGTGGGTTTTCGTGAAATACTTTTTAATCCGGAAGATTTGAAGGGATAGATGACATAAATGGGTAGAGATAAATAAATCGGGTGAAGGAAAAACAAGGGGGCGAAACCGTTACAAGTTTCGCCCCCGATGTATGTTAGTCGTCAATCAACGTTCGCGCGTTAGGCGTACCTCTTACCTATGGCTTCCCAGTCGATGATGCTCCAGAGCTCCTTCAGGTGGTCTCCCCGCCTGTTTTGGTAGTCCAGGTAGTAGGCGTGTTCCCACACGTCGAAGCCCAAGATGGGGATTAACCCCCTGGTGATCGGGTTCCCGGCGCCGCCCTCCTTCTCGATGGAGAGTTTGCCGTCAGCGTCTTTCGCCAGCCATACCCATCCGGAGCCGAACAGGGCAACGCCGGCCGCGTTGAACTGCTCTTTGAACTGCTCGAAAGAACCAAACTGCTCATTGATCGCTTTGGCTAAAGCACCGGTCGGTTCTCCCCCGCCACCCTTTTTAAAGGAGGTAAAGAAGAGGTCGTGGTTGTATACCTGTCCGGCGTTGTTAAAAATGGCACCATCGCTCTCCTTGACCACCGTGATAAGGTCGGCGTTCTCGAACTTCGTCCCCACCGTTAACCGGTTCAAGTTATCCACGTAGGCTTGGTGGTGTTTACCGTAGTGAAACTCAATGGTTCGTTTGCTCATGACCGGCTCCAGGGCATCGGTCGCGTAGGGCAACGCTACTTTTTCAAATCTACTCTTCATACTCATTTTATTGTTAAGTTTTTGTAATCACACAACGAATCTCCCCGTTGTTTTTATTGGAGGATGCGGGCTTTATTGAGCAATCTCCTCCGTTGTAAAGGGAATTTCCGGCTTTGAGGCCTCATCTGTTTTATCACTTGACTCCTGATTGCTATCGAGGATCTCCTGCGCCCGCGATATCCATTGGCGTTTACCGAAGACATGTTCCAGGTCTTCGGCGTAGATGATCTCTTTCTCCAGCAATATTTGGGACAGTTGTTTGTGTCCTTCCGTTTTGTCACTCAATATCTGCTTCGCCCGTTCGTATTGCTCGGCGATCATTGCCTTCACCTCTGAGTCGATTAGCTCAGCAGTATCCTCGCTGTAGGGTTTTGAGAAGGCGAATTCCTGCCCGGATGAGTCGTAATAGCTCAGGTTAGGGAGCTTGTCGCTCATCCCCATGTAGGTGACCATCGCGTAAGCCTGTTTCGTTACCCGTTCCAGGTCGTTCATCGCGCCCGATGAAATTTGTCCCACGAATAGCTCTTCGGCAGCCCGTCCCCCCAGGAGGGCACACATCTCATCGAGCATCTGCTCCTTGGTGGTGATTTGTCGCTCCTCCGGCAGGTACCAGGCGGCTCCCAGCGCTTTACCGCGCGGCACAATGGTGACCTTTACCAGAGGGTTGGCATGCTCCAGGAACCAGCTAAGGGTAGCGTGTCCTGCCTCGTGTATCGCGATGGTTTTCTTCTCTTCTTGCGTGATGATCTTGTTCTTTTTCTCCAGTCCTCCCACGATACGGTCTACCGCACTCATAAAATCCTCTTTCTGCACGAACTTCTTCTTGTTTCGTGCCGCGATGAGCGCCGCTTCGTTGCATACATTGGCGATATCGGCACCCGAGAAACCCGGGGTTTGGCGCGACAGGAAATCCACGTCCACCGACTCGTCGATCTTGATAGGGCGCAGGTGCACTTTAAAGATCTCCTTTCGCTCGTTCAGGTCAGGCAACTCCACGTAGATCTGTCGGTCGAATCGCCCGGCGCGCAGCAATGCCTTGTCCAGCACGTCGGCCCGGTTGGTCGCCGCGAGGATGATGACACCACTGTTGGAGCCAAAACCGTCCATCTCGGTCAGGAGCTGGTTGAGGGTGTTCTCCCGCTCGTCGTTCGAACTGAACCCCGTGTTTTTGCCGCGCGCCCTTCCCACGGCATCGATCTCGTCGATAAAGACGATGCAGGGCGCTTTCTCTTTCGCCTGGCGGAAGAGATCCCGCACCCGCGATGCGCCTACCCCCACGAACATCTCCACGAAGTCGGACCCGGAGATGGAAAAGAAGGGCACGTTGGCTTCACCGGCTACCGCTTTGGCCAACAGGGTCTTACCTGTCCCCGGAGGACCTACCAGGAGGGCGCCCTTTGGAATTTTACCGCCCAACTTGGTATAGGTGCCCGGGTTTTTCAGGAACTCCACGATCTCCTGTACCTCCTCCTTCGCTTCGGAGAGACCCGCCACGTCTTGAAACGTCACCTTCTGGCTGGAGTCCTTATCAAACAGTTGTGCCTTGGATTTCCCCACGCTAAAGACGCCTCCGCTACCGGCACCGCCCCCTTGCATCCTGCGTAACATCCATACCCAGACGATGATCAGCAGGAGGAACGGTGCAAAGGTGAGCAGTATGCCCCATATCTCCGACGTGGTGTCGAAGCTCATTTCGATGTCGTACTTCTGCTCGCTCTTCACCTCTTCAATGAACTTGGAGATGGCATCGGCCGAAGCCCCTTTTACCTGGATAACCGGCGTTCTTCCCACGCGGTCGGCATCATCCCCGAACACGTGGTGGATGGACTCTTCCCTCACGATGGCTTGTGCGGTGCCCTTGTTGTTGTATACCACCAAGCTTTTGATGCGGTTGTCCCTCACGTACTCTTGGAAATCCGACCATTTGACCTCCTTCATCGTGGTATCTTGCCCAAAGAAGAACATCCCCATCAGCACCAGGAAGATGATGCCGTACACCCAGTAGGGGTTGAACGGTCTCTTGGCATTGGGGTTTCCCCCCAGGTTGGGACGTAGGGTAGGTTGTTTATCCTGTTTTTTATCTTTATTGCTGTTGCTCATTGCTTTTGCTCTCTTCCTTTTCTAAAAAATGATAACATAGGGCGTTGACTTTATCTCACCTCGGCTATTGGTTTTGCTTTAACAAGAAGCGATAATACCATTTCACCATGACTATTGGATTTGACTATAACTGCTGGTGTTTCAGCGTAATCGTTGATTTTATTTCATCATGGCCGAAAAAAACAGTTCAACGCTGTAAGGATGTAACAATTTTTCAAGGAATATGTTTTAATCGGCGGAAGGAATTCGCACGGCCCGTGCATCCTGCCAAAGGAGGTCGATGTTGTAGAAGCTTCTCAGTTCAGGTAGGAATATATGCACGATCACGTTCCCGTAATCCATACCTATCCATTCTGCGTTCTGTTTGCCGTGCACGCGCAATGGGCGTTCACCCATGTTTTCCCAGACCATTTTTTCTACCGATTCGGCCAGTGCCGACACCTGCGTGGGGGTATTCCCCTCACAGATCACGAAATAGTCACACACTGCCCCCGATATGCCTATCAATTCGATCGTGTTGATGTTCTTCCCCTTCTTCTCGTGAATTCCCTCAACAATATGCTTTAAAAGCTTGTTTTTAAAAAGTTCTTTTTTTTCTATCATGCTTCTTTTTAAGATGGTTACTACTCATGCAGCGATACTTGCTTGTAAATGGGAGTAGTGCGCCCACGTAAAAATACCCTGCCACTCGTGGGCAGGGTACTATAGTGAATTCACTATCCCACGGGGGGAATATTAAAGGGTTTGCAGCTTCAGGTTTCTCCAGAGTACCCGGATGCCTCCCCCGTCATGTATTTGCAGCGCGATGCGCCCTTGTGCCTTCCCAATCTTCTCATCCGTCAGGTCCACCATCTCTTCGCCGTTCAGCCACGTCTTCACGTTATCGCCTTCCACGCGAATCCGCATGGTGTTCCACTCGCCCTCTTTCAGGATGTCCTCTTTCTCGTCGGGAATCTGTACCAGCCACCCGCGCCCGTAAGATTCGTAGATGCCACCAGTATCGTGTCCTTTGGGTGCCACCTCTACCTGCCAACCGTTTACGATAACGCCTGGCTCGATAAACGAGCGGAAGAACAGGCCCGAGTTGCCATCGGCCTCTTGCTTGAATTCCACCGTCAAGTCAAAGTTGTCGTAATATTCCCGGGTCGCGAGGTAGCCGTACTGCTTGTCCGGTCCACTTTCGCATATGAGCAGTCCATCTTCAACGTACCATTTCTCCGTGCCGTACGTTTCCCACCCGTGTAGGTTTTCCCCGTTAAAGAGGACAACCTCCTTGTTCACGCGGGGTAATTCTTTGATCTTAATGTTGCGGAACCAGGCTGCAGAACCATGGTCTTGTAGACAGATCACCCCTTTACGGGCGAGCCCATATTCGGGTGCATCTTCCCACTTACCACTGTTCTTGCGTTCAAACCAGTCTTCAGTCCAGGCTTCGAACTCGATTACCTTTTCGCCGTTCAGCCAGTGTTCTACATGGCCGTTATCGAAAACGATTTTGGAGTTGTTCCACTCGCCTGCCGGCTTGATAACGGTCTTTGCTGGGTCGGTCGTATACATCGCGTAGTCTGCCGCCGTTTTCTGCCAATCTTCCAGTGGCTCGGGAAACCCGAGGTCATCGATCAATTGGTATTCAGGTCCTGTCACGTAAGGAACTGCAAATTTCGGGTTCTCTACAACGTGGTACAGTACACCGCTATTTCCCCCGTCGGCGATTCTCCACTCCCAGGTCAATTCGAAGTTCTCGTACAGCTTTTCGGTTACGATATAACCATGCTCATCGGCGCCTTCACCCTTGGCTTGGATCATGCCATCCTCCACGAACCAGGGGGCGGTGAGCTCTGTGCCGTTGTAATCGCGCCAACCGTTTAGCGTCTCCCCGTCGAACAGGAGTTCCCAACCCTCTGCTATTTCCTGCTGGGTGAGGGTATTATGTTTCCCACCAGTACAAGCAGTTACTAAAACCATCATACTTGTAACAAATAATAAAAGAATTCTAGATTTCATCGTCTTTTCTTAAAAAGGATTGTTTTATACTGTAAGTCAATTACAAAACACAAAGATATTAAAAGTAGATGAAAATGGCTAACTTTGCCCTGCGATAGTTTGTTAATTTCGCGGTTTTCAGGACTGGTTTAACTGTTTTGCTTTGAAAATTATCGATTTAGCGAAGGAATGGCGAGAGACTACCCCGGTTTTCGTGACGAGGGGAGAGGCGTTTTTTCCAGATGGTCAGGATTGGTTATCGATAGGACATACTTCCGTGGCCACGGTTGGTTTCTTTGACGGGGTACACGTGGGGCATCGCCACCTTATCGAGCAGGTGAAAGAGGAGGCACGACGCAGGGAACTTCCCTCCGTGGTGATTACTTTCCCGGTGCATCCGCGGGAGGTGTTACAGTCGGATTATCGCCCCTTACTACTCAATGAGTTTGAGGAGAAGGTGTCGCTGTTGGCATCCACTGGCATTGATTACTGTATCAACCTGCCTTTTACCGAGGCTTTATCCCGGCTTTCGGCCGAGGAATTCATGCGTCGTGTGCTTAAACAGACCCTTCAGGTAGATACCCTTTTCGTAGGGTACGATCACCGGTTTGGGCGCGATCGGGAGGAGGGGTACGAGCAGTATGCCCGCCACGGCCAGGTGATGGGCATGAAGGTAGTGTTGGCTACCCGGTTCCCGCTGGATGAGGAGCGCAATGTCAGTTCATCTCTGATTAGAAGCTTGCTGCAAAGCGGGAACATCCAAGATGCCAACCGGTTGCTTTCGTATCGTTACACCCTCTCCGGGACGATTGTTCCGGGCAACCGAGTGGGGCGCACCATCGGTTTTCCCACCGCGAATATTCAGTTACGGGAACTTAATAAGGTGGTACCTGCCAAGGGCGTTTACGCCGTTCGGGTTCAGTTGAAGGGTGATGAGGTCTTCCCGGGTATGCTATACATTGGAACCCGCCCCACGTTCAACCAGGAGAGCGTGATTAGCGTGGAGGTGAACCTGTTCAACTTCGATGGTGACCTGTACGGCCAGTCGCTAAGCGTAGAGTTTGTCGATTTCGTACGTGGCGAAGTGAAATTCAATTCGAAGGAGGAGTTGGTCGCCCGCCTTCACCGCGATAAGGAGGAGGTAATGAAAATGGTGAGTGACTGTCTCCCGGCCTCTTTGCTCTAAAACCCCCCTTTCGCGCAATACCCTTTTTAAAAGGGCGGGTAATGATGAAGTTTGGTTACCCCCGTTTTGAGCCTTTAACTACAAATCGTCCAACATTTATAAAAGGTTAGACGATGATGAAGGCGTGGTTTTTTTACTTCAATAAATTCCCCTTTCGTTTAATGCCCTCTGGTAGGCCGCCGCGTTGCGCGCATGTTCCGCGTGCGTGGTGGCGAAGTTATGCCGCCCCGACAGATCCTCCTTCGCGCACATGAAAAGGTAGTTGTGTTCTTCCGGGTTCAGCACGCCGTCGATTGCCTTGATGGAGGGTACGCGGATGGGTCCCGGGGGCAGTCCCCCGTGCTTGTAGGTGTTGTAGGGCGATTCCACTTCCAGGTGACGGAAAAGCACCCGCCGCAAAGTGAAGTCACCAACAGCGAACTTCACTGTCGGGTCCGCTTCCAGGCGCATCCCTCGCTTTAACCGGTTGAGGTACAGCCCGGCTACCGTGGGGTACTCGTCACTGTAGGTTGCCTCCTCCTCCACGATCGACGCGAGGATGGAGATCTCTACCGGGGAGAGTCCCTGCCTTTTCGCTTTCTCCTTTCTCGTCTCGTTCCAGAACCGGTCGTACTCCCGTTTCATGCGAGCCAGCAGGTCATCGATGCTCGTGTTCCAGTATACCTCGTAGCTGTTGGGAATGAACATGGCCGGGAAGGTCTCCGGGTTGAAGCCGAATTTTTCGGCTTGCCGGCTATCCCGGAAGCTTTGGAGTAGCGATAGGCTATCTACCATCAGCTGTTGTGAGAGGCGGCCTGCCAGGTTCTCGAAGACACGGATGTTGTTGAACGTCAGGTTCACGGGGGCTTGGTTCCCAGAGCGCAGCCGTCGGATTACCTCCGGCATCGTCATTCCCCCTTCAATGGCGTATCTCCCCGATTTAACGGTATTGGGGTAGTTCATCCGCTCGGCCAGGAGGTGAAAGATCTCTTCCGAGGGGATCGCCCCCTTCTTTTTCAACTGCTCGACCACCTGTTTATAATCGTTTCCCGGCTTAATGTAGACGTAGGTCGTCTCTTCCAGCGAGATGGGCTGGAATACCAATCGGTAGATATAGATCCCGGTCAGTGCGGTAAACAGGAAAAGGGAGGCGATAACCCAAAGCACCCATCGCTTGCCCCGCTTTTTCGTTTTCTCGGTTCCCACTTTCTCGTTGTTCCCCGTTTTTTCCTTGTCTCCTATTTCCCCCATATTCCCTTTTGTTACTTGTTTCCTGTCTCTCCCTTGTTTACCCTTTCCTCCATGCTTTTCCCTTTTTCCCTTGTTTTCTATCCCTACGTAGCTTCTCGGTTGACAAAAATAGCGTTTAATTTCGCATTATCAAGGAAAACAGGGGAGGCAAAAGCTGATGAACTGAAATATTCGGTTCAAATCTTCTTTTTTCTTTGAGAAGTTGAAAACAAACTCGTATATTTGCATCCGCCTAAAGGAACGGTTGATTCGCAAGTCGGTTCTATTTTGTTTCGGTAGTCGTTTCAAAAGTCGGTTCAATCTTTCATTAGGCGATCAGTTAGCTTTGGAAGTGTGGGTGAGTGGCTGAAACCAGCAGTTTGCTAAACTGCCGTACGGGTGACTGTACCGGGGGTTCGAATCCCCCCGCTTCCGCTAGAGAGTACAAAAAAAGGGCTGTCTTGAAAGAAAAGGCGGTCCTTTTTTGTATGTTGCCCCATAAAAGTTTAGGCATATCCTAGCCCGATATCTGTTAACTCTCTGTTATTTCCCATATTTGTCAAGTATCGCTCTGACTGAGCCGGCTTCAAGCAGTTGGGCTTGTGCATCGTCCTGTTCCAGCCCCAACTCCTCAACAAGCATCTTGGCACCTCGCTCAATCAGTTTTTTATTACTGAGTTGCATATTCACCATCTTGTTTCCTTCAACGCGCCCCATCTTTATCATCAGGGCAGTGGAAATCATATTTAGCACCATCTTTTGTGCCGTCCCTGATTTCATGCGTGAACTGCCTGTTACATATTCCGGTCCTACCACTGTTTCGATGGAGTATTCGGCTACCTGAGAAACAGGACTGTTGGGATTGGAGGTGATGCAGGCTGTCAGGATACCCTCTTCGCGCACCTTTTTAAGTGCTGCCACAACATAGGGGGTTGTACCGCTGGCAGCTATACCTATCACGGTATCTTTTTGACAAATATTATGCTCTTGAAGATTTTTCCAGGCCAGCTCTTCAGTATCCTCCGCATTTTCTACCGGGTGTCGCAGAGCGTAATCGCCGCCCGCGATAAGTCCAATAAAAAGGGTGGGAGGCATCCCAAAGGTAGGCGGAATTTCGGAGGCATCGAGCACTCCGAGTCTGCCGCTTGTACCCGCGCCTATATAAAAAACTCTTCCGCCACGCTCCATCCTTGGTACAATCTGCTCAATCAGCTTTTCGATTACGGGAATGGTTTTTTTGACCGCCGGCGCCACTTTATGATCCTCTACATTTATATCATTCAAAATCTCAACTATTGACTTTTTCTCAAGATCGTTATAAAGTGAGGGCTGTTCTGTTATTTTTTCAAATGAAGTTGATATGTTCATTAAATCTTGCTTATTGACAACTGTGATATTTAATTAAGCTCTTCATAGGCTCTTTTATTATGCGTCCAAAAGTAACATGCTTTTTTCCATATTGTTACATTAGTTGTTCGGGAAATAGGGTGTCACCCTATTAAAATTCATGAAATGAAAAAACATCTCAAACGGATGGTGTCGCTGTCGGTCACGCAACACCTCTATCCCCGTTTTGACAATAGGCTGCGAGAAGAGAGGGATCGTGCTGACAGCCCATAAAGCTGTTATAAAAAACAATATCTCTTTTTTTCTCATACTTTTATTGAGTTATTTAACTTTTCGCATTTTTTTACTGTTCTTGCTTTCAGGGCGAAGACCTCATAATCTTTTACGGGGACACATCCTGCGAAAATTGCGTTAAAAAAGAAAAGCTGTTTGAGCGTAAGCGAGTTTTTTTCTTTTAGCAAGCAAGCAGCAGATGGGTCGGAAAAGTTATGCCAGTCGAGCCTGAAAGTAAAAAACAATTAGGCGTTAAAAATCACTCTCCGTTTTTCTTCGCAACACCATACATGGGATCAACCTTAATCAGGGCAGTCCCGATGACGGTGGCGAGACAGCATGCCATTACAAACCAGAAGAAGTTAATGTAACCCAACGCTTCCTGAATATAACCGGCTACCATACCCGGCAGCATCATGCTTAGGGCCATAAAACCCGTGCATAGGGCGTAGTGCGCGGTTTGACTTTGCCCTTGCGCGAAATAGATCATAAACAGCATATAGGCGGTGAAGCCAAAACCGTAACCAAACTGGTCGATAACGATGCAGCTGCTGATAACGGCCATGCTGGTGGGTTGGGCGATGGCCAGGTAGAGATAGAGTGCGCAAGGCACCATGATGCTGAAAGCCATGGGCCATAGCCATTTTTTCAGTCCCCCTTTCGAGGCGGTAAAGCCCCCGATAATACCTCCTAAAGTAAGACCTATAATTCCATACGTTCCGTATGCCAGTCCCACCTGTTGCGTTGACAGTCCCAGTCCGCCCACCTCTATGGGATCCAGTAGAAAGGGATTAAGCATTTTTATTACAAACGCCTCCGGTAAACGGAAGGTGAGCATGAAAATAATAGCCGGTATTACCTGTTTCTTTTTGAAAAAGGTGATGAATGTTCCAAAAAACTCCTTCATAATCTCACCGAAGGTGCGTTGCTCGCTTCGATCCATATCTTTCGCGGCGTGAGGCAACATTCGTTTATGGTAAATGGTTAGAAGCAGGAAGAGCATGGCGAGAAGTATAAAGGTAATGCTCCAGGAACGCTCGATGCTTCCGGTAGATTTTTCGATGGAACCGGCTATAATAACCAAAACCCCCTGTCCAAATATGGTGGCGGCACGGTAGAAGGTGCTTCGTATGCCTACAAATTTTGCCTGGTCCACCTCATCCAACCCCAGCATATAGAAGCCGTCGGCCGCAATATCGTGCGTGGCGGAAGAGAAGGCCAGCAGCCAGAAGAATGCCAGCGTCAGCTGAAAGAAGTAGGGTGCAGGTATGGTAAATGCCACTCCCGCGAAAGCTACCGCTATGATGCTCTGCATGGTTATAATCCACCATCGCTTGGTTTTAAAGATATCCACGATGGGGCTCCAGAACGGTTTTATAACCCATGGCAGGTAGAGCCAACTGGTGTATAGCGCGATTTCGGCATTGCCTATCCCCAGCTTTTTATACATGATTACCGATACGGTCATGACGGCCACGTAGGGTATCCCCTCTGCAAAATAGAGGGTGGGTACCCATGCCCACGGGGAACGTTTTTTTTGCTTATTGTTCATCATGCTGATAAAGTTTTGTTAAGTCAGTACCCGGGTAGTAGTGCGAAAGAATCTCCCGGTAGCTATATCCTTTTTCCCCCATTACCGCCGCTCCCATCTGGCAAAGTCCCACGCCATGCCCCCATCCCGCACCATGTAGCGTGAAGCGCTCGGGCTTCTCTTTTGCCCCTTCCGTGTGCACGGTAAATGCCGAGGAGTAGAGGTGACTCTCCGACAGGGCCCGGCGTATTTCCAGCTCCTTGCCAATCACCACTTCGCCCTTCGTGCCCACGATAAGCAACCGAGATATCCTGGAGGAGGGGCCGCGTGTAAGCGGTTCGAGGGCTGTGATTTGCCCGAGATCCTTACCCAGCTTCTTTCTCACCAATTCGGAGAGCTCTTCTGCTGAATAGCTTACCTGCCATCGGTAAAAGTCGGTCGTGGTGCGGTCGTAGAAGTTGAGGACCTGATCCAGGATGTCCGGGTCTTGGGTGTCGCAAAAACTCGCCGGGTGGCCTTCGATAAAGGCTGTCGCATCCTCCTCGTTAGAGTAGTCGGCAGTCTTATAGTGTTCGCTTGTCTGAGCGTGTTCGCCTGTCTTAGAGCATTCAGCTGTTCCGGAAAAGTCAGCCGTACCATCGTTTTCCGTGTCGCGTACCGATAGCAGGTAGGGGTAGTGCTTGTCTTCCCAGCAGGTGGCAAACCGTTCGAGTACCCCCCCGCAACATTTATGGAAACGGGTGTCGGCCAACTTGCCCTCGTAGGTAAGTACCTCACCGAGCGTTTCCGTTATCGCTATTTGGGCTTTTTCGGTTATCTCCCGCGAGATACCCTGATACCGCTGGCAATGGTCGTCGGCACAGACGTTAAATTGCGTATGATCATCCTTGTCGTACCACTTGATCATATCCCCCTCTTCGGCCAATGTGGCGACTGCCGTTCCGGGCAGTTGGTTGAAGCCTTCAAGCTGTGCCAACACCCAGCTGCGTGAAATAACGGCATGCGCCTTCAGGAGAGGTATGTTGGCCGTGCTCTTCATTTCAGATGAGATAACGCTTAACAGGTAGGACTCCACATCTATCATGTTGATCACATGCAACAGTTGAGGTTCTCTGTCTGAAACGACCAACTTTAACGACCCGTTAAAAGTTTGGTGCTCTTTCTGCTCCCAGTGAAAATGTACGCCGATGGTTACATCGTGTATGGTGAAGCTGTCGTGGGGCAAAACGGGATGAAACTCCAAGGCTCCTTCCGTCAGTTCCGTCGCTTTAAACCGATGCTTGCCGGTAATGGTCGTACCGTCAGGTCCCTTGAAATCACCGTGAAAGTCAATGGTGACCTCCGGTGCCGTGAGTATGCCTACCGATAGGGTTGGAATCATAGGGTTGATTTTATCTTTTAAGTAATTCTATAAGCCGATGGAACTTGTCGGCAGGAAGAGAGACCTCCTCCATAAGTTGCATCCAGATAGTGCCCGTTATCCGGGAATAGTCCTCAGGACGGGGCAGTACGGCAATACCCGACATGTCGATCACCCCGGGTGAGCAGAGGAACTGCTCATCGCCTTCCCGAAAATAGCACTCCGGGCGGTGCTTACTCCTTAGAATGACCCAGAGCTGCCACTTTTTCGCTTCGGTATGCCTGAGTACCAGGTTTAGCTGGTCGTCGCTCACTTCAATCTCCTTCAGGCCCTCTGTCAACAGCGACCATAGTGAGCAGAGTGCGCTGATTGAATTCGCCTGCAGCAACAGTATGGTGCGGGGCTGTTCCTCCATCAGCCTAATCGAACCGCCGTCTCGCTCTATGATGGGAGCCTTCGGGTGCTGCTCCATTAGCGGTAGCGCACCCTGTGGCCCGGCTTGAAAGTGGAAGTGATCGGGAGCCGAGGCGCCACAGGTAGCCCCATTGAAGTAGATATCCAGCAGTTCCGAAAACAGCTCTGCCAGGCGAGCCATATCTTCAATGCTGTTGCCAATTAATATTTGATGGTCGTTCTCGTTTTCGTTCTCTTCCCCATTCTGCCTGCTGTTTTGTCTTCTGCTCTGCTTGCCACAATTCAATATTTGAGAACTGTTCTGCCCTCCGTTTTGTTCCCTTTTCGCCCCGTTGTCCTTTTCATCACCCATTAATCGTTGGGGTATATGGTCGATACTTGGGATGACAAAATGCCTCTCGACAATGGGGAACGGGTTTGTTAAGACGATATACCGGCCCAAGAGGAGCAACCCCTTCTGCTCCGCGGGCAGGTTGTGCCTGCATAAAAAGCAGGGGCGGGCGGCAATGCTTTCGCGGTCGGTCTTGGCAGTCGAAGAGACGATACGTGCCGGGTTGTGTTGCGCTTTGAAAGGGATATGGTTTACAGAGATGTCTTTGGTGAGCAGTTGCTGCAAATCGGCGTATCCCTTTTTCATCAGTGGCCAGTTGGTCGTCTGTTCACGCCAGAGGGCATCCATCAACTCCTTGATGCTGTTTCGCGAACCCTTTATACCAGTTTCTAGGTTGCCCCTGCTGTTTGGCAATTCTTTTCCGCTATTTTTCTTCTTTTTTCCCCTGTCCTCATCCATGGCTCTTAGCTGTTCTTCTTCAGTCGTGCCTGCAGTTCCCAAGTCCTCAGGCTATCTTTATAGAAGTTGTTGGCATTTACTTTGTTGATGTCGAGGTCGGCATCAGAGTTGTCCTCCCAACGGCGACAGAGGTAGACGACATCGTAGATGCGACCGATTTTGTAGTCGCGTGTAAATGCCAGTCCCACCGCGTAGTCTTCACCGTAGCTGGTGTTGGGAAGCTGTATTTCGCGGAGCAAGGGGGTGTAGAACGCCCGCGGGGCACCCAGCCCGTTGATGCGGAGCGCGTTGTTTCTGCCGTTATCGGGTGTCCACTCCTTATGGTCGATAATACCGGGAGGGATCTCCTCCAGGTTGAAGTTAGTCATCCTGTAGGTTCCGACTACCATCGCGCACCTCTCCTGGTGGAATAGACGTACGACTTTCTCCAGCGTGTCGGTGCCGCTATAGAGATCGTCCGAGTCGAGCTGTACAGCAAAACGTCCGCAATGCTGGCTCATCACGGCATAGTTCCAGCATCCGCCGATACCCAGGTCGTAACGGTCGGGTCGTAGCACGATCAAGTTCTCGTATTCACCGCTTAACCGCTTCAGCTCCTCGTATGTTCCATCGGTGGAGTGGTTATCGGTCACGATAACGTTAAAGGGGAACGAGGTTTCCTGTTTCACTGCCGACAGCACCGCGTCAGTAATGGTTTTGATCCGGTTTCTTACCGGGATAATCACGCTGGCTTCTACCGGGAAATCGTGGTCCGCAACGAGGTCGATCGTTTGAGGCTCATCCGTTAGCAGGGCACCTACGCGTTTGAGGTGAGCAGTACATGCCTGTTCCATTTCAATCTGCACCGCCCTGTTTTTGGGATCTACGTAGTCGAACAGCTTTTTGCCGCTCGCCCTCAGATCTGTTTCTGCCTCCGTGTACAGATGTTCATTGATGCGTACTATTTGTCCAAGCTCCGATAGATGCAGGCGCAGGTCGTAGATAGCAGCATACCGGTATTCAGGCTCCATCAGGCCTACAGCCTGTTTGAAGTTGTCTGTGGGCATGAGGACCAGCGCGCCAAAGTCGAAATCATCCCTCAATGCACCCTGTTGGTAGTTGATGGTGGGGTGTGACTTTAGCTGATTATCTATCTTTTTGTACCTGTCAGCATAGAGCAGCGTGGCAGACGTTTGCCTGGCCACGCCCATCCAGCGCTCCAAAGCGAGGTAGCCAAGCTCCACGTCACAGTTTTTAATCTGAAGCAGCAGGTAGGGCGAAGCCACCTTTTCCGCCACCTTTTTCATCGCTTCGGTGGAGTAGGGAGCGCCCTCCATCTCTACTATATTTGCAAATCCTGGTTTGGTGTGTGTCACCTTGGTACTGTCTTTCACCACGAAAATATCTACAATCGATTTCTGTAAGTGGGTCATTGTATTGCTTTGTTTAAAAACGCATTGAACGGGTATTGCACCTTGAACAGCTCCATTAGGCGCTCGATCACGTTCTCTTGCATGAAAAAATCGTCGTCCAACGGGAGATAAGTGATAAAGTGCTTGTTTTTTATCAGCTCGATCTCTTTGCACTCTTTCGTGTATCCCCGTGGCGGATTTTTGAGTTTATCCTCTTCTGATAGTTCCGGGAATAATTTTTTGAACGGCTTGTTATCTAAGATTGCCCGAATTTCATCGGGATGATAGTAGATATAATTTCGTATGGACTCCAGCGTGGCGGCGTCGGGCGAGTAAATACCCCCTGAAATAAACGATTCGTCCGGTTTCAGGTGAATGTAATATCCCGCTTGTCGGGTCTTTCGCCCCCCGTTGGCGATAAATGCCCCCATGTGTGTTTTATAGGGTGTTTTATCGGGTGAGAAGCGAATATCCCGGTAAATCCGAAACATGCATTCCGAGGCGGTCACCATGCCTATGCTTTCATCCAGCTCTATGAGTGGCGGGATAAGCGCATCGATCAATGTGGTAAACGTTTCCCGTGCCCGCTCGTACTCCCCTTTGTGTTCGTTAAACCAGTAGCGCTCGTTGTATATCTGCAAATGCGCCAGAAAGTTGAATAGTTGTTCGAAGTCCATTTCATTCACGTTTTATTACCCAGGTGTACGTTGTAGCCCAAATTACGTTATTATCCGAATGTATGTTGCTGTCCAAAAGTACGCGTAATTACCCATTCTTATGCAGAAACCGCTTTGCCAGTAGTCGGCGAACAGGCTCGTCATAGACTTTTAGCAGGAGGTAAGCCAGCACGATATTCCCGACGAACAGTCCAACTGCCACCATCCACGTTTGCCCGAAGGTGAACCCGTTTTTCCATATCCAAGCGTAAAACAGGTACATAAGGGGGTAGTGTACCATGTACAGCGGGTAGGAGATATCGCCCAAAAATCGGCAAAGTTGTTCCGGTGCCTTACTGCTTGTCTTTCCCGATGCCCCTAAGTAAACCAAGGCGGGGAATATCGCGATGGTACACACCGCGTCGTACAGCCCGTTCATCCAAAGGGAATCAGGACCCCCGATATAGGGAGCCGAAAGGAGGCCGATAATGGTCAAGCTGCAGATCAGGAAGGCACCCCTGATTTTCACGGGCTTAAAATCACGCGACATCAACAGTCCTATCGAAAAGGCGAACAACAACCGCAGCATGCCGCCTAAAAAGTTCTTGTCGAGCAGCGTCCACCCCACGCCCAAATGGCCGAAGCCAGAAAGGTTGAACAGGGAGAACGATGCCAGTCCCGCACCCGACAGGATGACGACCACCCGTAACGCTTTGGTGGAGAGCTTGCGCAACCAGAGTGCATACAAGATGTTGCCGATATACTCGAAGAAAAGCGACCAGGTGGGGCCGTTGAGGGGGAACATCTCGTTGTTGCCCCGCACATCCGCGCCCGTTCCCGGTATGGCGGGTAGTAGGAAGAGGTGCAGAAGCATGGCCAGCATCACGAACGAGAGCGACACCTTGGTGCCGTTCCACTGCACGCTGCCCTGGATTAGGAAGGTGATAACCCCCAGCACCGTTCCCATGATGATCATGGGGTGCAGGCGGATTAAGCGGCGTTTGAAAAAATCCTTTTTGCTCATCTTGCCCCATCGATCGTCGTAGGCGTACCCGATGACGAAACCCGATAAAACAAAGAAGAAGTCGACCGCCAAATAGCCGTGATTGAATCGCTGGTCGAAGGGACTCGTGGCAAACGCCTCGAAAACGTGGTACCAGATGACCATGAGTGCCGCCACGCCGCGCAACCCGTTAAGGATTTTATAGTGTGGCTTGCTGTCGGCGAATGCCGAGGATGAACGTCGTTTCATTATCTAGCGGTGAAGTCTGTTGGTTTGTCGCTCCGTGAATTCAGTGTGTTAAAACCTATTTGGCTTAACGATTCAGCAGCAAATGTATGAAGTGTTAAACAAACTTGATTGCAGTAAGAGGGAAAGAGTATATAGTTGTTTTGCAAACTTGTTGTTGAATGGCAAGGTCAATGAATATGTCACTTAGCGCCTTGTCAACGTGTAGATATCTTTCCTTCTGTCTCGCAAATTTCTCACGCTTCCAAACTGGTTTAGCTCGTTCAGCAGATCCAAGTCCACGTCGGCAATCAGTATCATTTCCGTGTTGGGCGTGGCTTCGGCTTTTACCCCGTTGGTTGGGAACGCGAAGTCACACGGGGTGAAGACCATAGCCTGTCCATACTGTATGTCCATGTTGTGCACTTTCGGCAAGTTGCCCACGCATCCGGCGATGGCGACGTAGCACTCGTTCTCGATGGCCCGTGCTTGCGCGCAGTGTCTTACCCGCGAGTAGCCGTTTTGCGTGTCGGTAAGGAAGGGGACGAAAAGAATTTGCATCCCTTCATCGGCAAGCAGGCGCGGAAGTTCCGGGAACTCCACATCGTAGCAGATGAGGACGCCAATTTTCCCGCAGTCCGTATCGAACGTTTTCACCACGTCACCACCCTGCATTCCCCATACGCGGGCCTCGTCGGGTGTAACGTGGAGCTTTTCGTATTTCTCCCGCGAGCCGTCACGGCGACAAAGATATCCCACGTTGTAGAGGTGGTTGTCGCGCATTTCGGGCATACTGCCGGTCAAGATGTTGATGTTGTATGAAATAGCCAACTCCGACATGTTGTTGACTATTTCTTCGGTGTACTTGGCCAGTTCACGGATGGCATTGGGTTCAGAAAGGTGGTTGTACTGGGCCATCAGCGGGGCGTTAAAAAACTCGGGGAACAGTGCGAAGTCACAACGATACCCGGAAACGGCATCAATAAAAAACTCCGCCTGCTGCATCATATCATCTAAGTTTTGGTATGACCGCATCTGCCACTGGATAAGCCCGAGACGGACAATCTTCTTGGCGATGGTGGCCTCCTCGGTCGGCTCCTCGTAATAGATATTGTCCCAGCGCATCAGCACGGCATACTCGTTGCTCTCCTCATCGCCTTGCAAATATCCACGAAGCACCCGAACAGGTTGGAAGTTATTTGATATTTGGAAGTTGAGCACCGGGTCGTCCATCTCTTTAAGGCGCACGCTCCTGATATATTCGCGGGGAGAAAGCTTGTCGGCATACAGGTGATAGTTGGGCATCCGTCCGCCAAAGATGATCGATTTCAGGTTAAGTCGTTCGCAAAGGTCTTTGCGGTAGTCATAAAGTCGCCTTCCCAGTCGGAGCCCGCGAAACTCTTCACTAACAAATACCTCTATGCCGTACAGCACGTCGCCTTTCTGGGTGTGTGTGCTGAAATTATCCCTAGTAATCTGTTTATAGGTGTGTTTATCGCCCAGCTTCTTGTAATCCACGATAATGGAAAGCGCGCAGGCGGCTAGCTTTCCGTTTACCTTGATCACTACCTGTCCCTCGGGAAAAATATTGATGAGTTTTTGAATCTGCTCTTTTCTCCAGTATCCACCGGGCTTATCGGAGTAGATTTCAATCATGATCTGCTTTAACTCTTCGTAGTCGTCAATGCTCAGGTAACTTAATTCAATGTTTTCAATGTTGCTTACATCCATACTTGTCTGTTTTTTTAGAGACACAAAGTTACTAAAAATTCATCAAAACTATGGAGCGGTGTTGTAACTAAGAGGTGTAACACTATTTCAGAACAATACAAGTTTGAGAATTATTAGTTTGCATACACAAAACTAGAAACAGCAAGCAGTACAAGACATGAATTTGGAACTATTTATGAAGAAAACGGACGACTATATTTCAAATTAAACTTACAAATACGATTTTTATAGGAAGAACAATAGGATGCAAGACTTTAAAAAGGGTTGGGCAAGAATGGTTGAAGTGTTTTGCATGATTTTTCCCGTAACAACTCCATAAGTAGGTATGTATAAAGTAGAGGGTTCTACTTTACTTTAAAGTAAAACCCTCTCTGTGAGAATAGTCATAAAAAGGAGTACCCCATTATTTTTTCGTGGTTGCTATCACCCCACGGAAATACCCTATGGATTCGGCGATCCCCATGAATGGGTCGTCCATGTTCCGCTCGTGTTCCAGGCTGCAGACCCCATCGTAGCCGACCTCTCTCAGCATCTCCACGAACGCGGGGATGTCCAAGATGCCGCGTCCTATCTCCACCGAGTAACCTTGCTTGGTAGCCCCGGTAACGTCTTTAATATGAATGTCAAATACCCGTTCGTGATATTTCTTTAAATCTTTTACCGGATCTTTCCCGTTTCGTCGGTCATGGCCGATATCGAGGCACATGCCGATACGAGGGTCCAACTCTTTGACATTCTCCCACACGTCGTCCGCATCCGGGAATAGCGGCATATCGGGTCCATGCAGGTGGATGGCGTATTTAAAACCGTACTCCTTTACTTTCTGTTCCACGTATGGTAACAGCTCGTATTGGGGGACACCCACGATGAGGTTCACGCCTACCCGACGTGCGTACTCGAACGCTCTGTCTGTTTCCTCTTCCGATCTCATGTAGATTGGCCCAACAGCGTAACCAGTAATGCCCTTACTTTCTAGTTTCTCTTTGAATGCGGCGATTTGCTCGTCACTGCTATCCAGCGGCAGATGAAAATCTTTGATACAGAGGTAGCGTACGTCGCACCTTTGCATGGTTTCCAACGTTTTGTCGATGTCGAAATTCACGAACGTATAGCCCGCCATGCCCACTTTGAATTTTTCTGACGTTTCAGGTGCGGGTTGCGGCTCGGGACGTTGCTGCGCGTAGGCAAAACATGAAATCCAAGTTACCAGGAGAATTAATACTGCTCTCTTCATAATTGTTTATTGTTTAATTAATGATAATGGAATGGTTCAAGATATCTATGATTTGCTCTTTCGTGTGTCCGGTTACCTTCAGGTAGCGGCAACTGTTGAGCGGGATCGTGACCTCCGCTTGGGATGTGGACTGGAAGGGTGTAGATGGAACGTTAGACATCAAGAGTTCAGGTGGGACCGTGGCGTCTGTTTGGGATGTTGACAGGAATGGCTCCGGTTTTCCCAGTTGCTTGAATAGTGTTGCATGCGATGGGGCGATTGGGAGTTGCAGTTTTTTATCGCCCTCGATATGCCAATAGAGTAGGTACCAATCCCCCTCCCTGTAGAAGAGGAAGGCGCGTAGCTCCCGGCTACCCGCCGCGGCGGTGGGGATATGTTCATACTCCACCAGCTCGTATTCCCCCTGCTCGTTGATGAGCAGGTGATACTCACGGCTGCCCTCTTTCAATGCTTCTTTGTCTGCTTCCGTGAGCCAGTCGGTCGCCCTCACCTCCTCCCACCGGCGAATCACCTCCAGGTTATCGGCCGTGCGGGGGTGTTCTTCAAACCTTTTCAGGTTTGACTGCAGGGAGATGGGGCAGTCCCACGAAGCCGCTTTTGAGGTCACGAACTCCAGCATATCGGGTTGTGTACCCACGGTGGTCTCATCGGGTAAAAAGTAGCCCAACCATCCAAAGTTAAGCCGGGTGAAATCTTGCCTCATCCGGGGGGCCTCTTCAAGGGGCCATCGGCATGTCTGCTGTTTGATCTCCTCGGGGGAGAAGACGTCGAAGGCGTTTCCTCCGCTCAGCATATGCCAGCTGAAGTGACTTTTCGCTGCCCCTTCAGCGAAGAGCGGGGCCGGGTCCAGTCGCTTGAACACCCTGTATTGTCCCAGTCCCACGTTGATACCGAATGGTGGGTTCACCCCTTCCGCCCCATCAAAGTAGAAAAATTGAAATCCTAAGTTGTAGATGGCCGCGATTTTTTCCGCCACTTCGTCCTGCAGGCTCGTTCTCTGGTCTATGTAGACGCTGGTCGCGCCAAATTCGCTTACGTCCAGTATGCCTATGGAGTACCCTTTTGAAAGACCGTTCACGGTGGTGTTATCGATTCCCCTTCGGCATCCAGTGAATTTATAGGGTGTTTCTGTGGTATAACCCTCGTACGAGATCAGCTCCGTGCCTGCTTTCAGCACGCGGCAACCATCGGCCATCGTGCTTCCCTGCGGGTTTTGCTCCACGTACACCTCGCTGTCTGTGAGTCCCAGGTCTTTGGCCAGTGAGAAGGTTTTCACGAGGTTGAGCCGGTAATCGGGCACGGGTGTGATGTACTGGCTGCCGCGCCCAATATGTGAGTGTAGGAAGTGTGCTCCCGGCG
This sequence comes from Petrimonas sp., assembly GCA_012839475.1. GTDB lineage: Bacteria > Bacteroidota > Bacteroidia > Bacteroidales > Dysgonomonadaceae > Proteiniphilum. The sequence goes on from DUNG01000023.1 coordinate 244,130, forward strand.
TGATGCCCGCGGCCTTTATCCGGTTCACTACTTGCTTCAGGTCCTCCACCCCATTCGGGTACCGATCCGTGTCGATCTCGAAATTCCCGATGTGTCGATACCCCTCCGTCTTTTCGAAACAGGTGTAATAGAGGTTCATGGTGCGGAAGCCGCCCATCTTGGCGTAGTGGAGATGCTGCTCTACATTTTCCGGACAGAGGTCGCCCGTCCAGTAATAGGAGGCGTTTATCAGTTCGTTGCGCCTGCTCTCCACCCCTTTGGGTAGTCCGTAATCTTCTTCCAGTCGTGCAATGTTATCCAGCAACTCCCCGGGTGTTGAAACGATCAGTGCAGTGGTTGTACCCTCCCATTTGATCTCTTTCAGGGCGCTTGCTTTCAGTATCTTATACCCGTTTCGCCGTTCGAAGTCGATGTACGCGAACGGGTCGGTTGCTAGTACGTTTACCGCAACATTATTGTCCCAGCTTACGTTCAGCCATTCGCCAAAATATTTCTGATCCTTCACGGGCAGTTGTAGCAGGGTGAATTCCGTCGCGGGCGGGGGCGTTATCTTCAGGTAGCTTGGGTAGATATTATCCGTGAGGAAACCCTCCAGGGTGAACGTGATGTAGGAGGGTGTCACGTTTACCCCTATTACTGCTCGGTAGGGAATCAGCTCGAACCCAACGATCAGTCGATCCCCTTCCATGTGGAGGTTGTTTGCCTGGAAGGTGGTGCGCTTGTTGGGGTGACCCAGCTTAATCTCGTTGTGGTAGGGACGTTCTTGCGTTACGCTGAAGAGCGCGATTGGCTCTCCCGGCATCAGGCACTCTTCGCCTGTCGCTTTAAGTACCAGGCTCTTGGTGATGGCGTTGCTACCTGTCACGAGTCGGAATTGCCCATTTTCAATCACGATGTCGTCCGTCTCTGGGATGACGACCCCGTTGCTTTTCGCGTTCAGCAGAGAGCATACGGCGAACAGGAGTGGCAGGGTTAAAAGGATAGGTAATCTTACAATTGTTCGTTGCATCATTTTATATTACTTCTCTTATTAGACCTCTGCATTTATATAGGTTTTTGCTTAAAAGGCGAAGATCTTGGGGAACCTACAATGGGCCCTTACTCAACGTAACGGTGTTTCCTCAAGAAGTCATACGCCCGCGTATACCTCGGTGTTCTTATGGTGCCCATGCGGAGAGATCATCAGTGGATACTGTTCCCGCTCTTCTGTCGGGAACATGATGATAAACGGCAGCGGCACGTTGGGCTCCGTCCAGATCACCCACCGTTCTCTCCGTGCGTATCCCAGGTCTTCCGAGTCGATTTTTTCTGCTTTCGGTACAAATCCCTCCAACTGCCGGGCGATCGTGGTAAGACCCAATTTTTCCATCAGCTTGGGGCGGAACTCCTTTTGCCAGGCGGTGAACTCCTCTTTGTTGTCGCCCTTGAAGGAGTAGCGCATTTCCGCATTGTTATAAAGCTCGTTAAAGTAGTCGGGTGCATGAAATTCCGCCACCCGCTCCATCTTACGGCGGCTTCCCTTCCCTTCCGTGGTAGTATCTTCATTGCCCTGTTTGGCCTGGTTGCCGCATCCACACGGCAGCACTGTAAGTGATATTAGAGATAATCCGGCAAGAAAATTGTTTATTCGTTTCATTGTAGTGCTGTTTTATTTTTTTCGTTTACGACGTACTTAAATCGTTAATGAGCGTTTAGCCATTGTCATGTTATTACCTACAAATATAAATCATTTCAAGTAACTGACCACCATGATGCTGATGGTATTATTTATTCTTTTTGTCGTAAGGTTAAAAGGGTAAGGAAAGCTTAATATAAAGCGGTATCGGGCAGGTAAGCGTTTTTTTCATGGTAAAGTTAGCGCGGCATAAGAGTCTTTGTAGGAAGATACTGTTCAGATGTAGAGTGTAATGCTAAGCATATGTTCGCGGTTACTCTTCTGCCGAGAGCACATGCTTTTTTAATTTTTCTAAATTATCTCTATACTCGGCAATCAGTTCGATCCCCTCTTTCTCTAGCGTGCGGATAAATTGCTGGAAGGTCCCATCTTCCCTCGACTTCACGGGTTCGCGTTTACATTTCAGGTAGAGTATGGGTAGCTCGGCCATGTTCACCCTTCGCAGTATCTCCTCGTTGTCCGCCACTTTTTTAGCCTTCGCGAAAAGGCGTACCGACTTGTCCACCAGCTCATCGGTAAAGAGGGGGTCCCAAGCGTCCAGGCCAATTCCGAAGTGTGTCTCAGGGGTAACACTTTGTTGCAGTCGGTCGAAGTAACGGCGGATGTACTGTCCAGACCGGCCGTAGTAGCCCAGCATGAAATCGTCGATCACCCGTTCGGCGTCGAGGTCAGGTTCCCACATTAGCTTGGCGATCAGGTAGGCTTTCAACTCCTGGAACTCGGCTCCCCGCTCTTGGTACGAACCTTGCTCCATGATGCCTATCGCCTTGTTGTCGATGAACGTTTTGATGTTGGGTTGCAGTACGGCGAAATTGGGGTAGGGCATGATGTACCGCTGGAAGTTCACGACGTAGTCCCAAATGTACAGCTGCGGGGAGATGGCGGACCAATCGCGCAGGTCGTCCATGAACGATTGGTTCTTCTCACAGCTTTCCAAAGGATGGGCCACGCATGCCTCGATCGGGCATAGGCGTACCACCACGTTGTGTCGGGGTTGGATGTTCTCGGGTGCAGAACGGGTGTACTGATAGGCAAGCGTACCGATCTGTTTATCGGGGAACTCTTTTTCCACCGCTTCTGCCACTTGATTCACGAACCAGATAAGGATGCCCGACTCCTTACCCCCATATTTTTTCACCAGTGCTTGGCATTTCGTGCATTGGCAGGGATTCCCCCAGTCGTTTTGAGAAACGGAGTAGATCGCGTGTTCCGGGTGCTCGCGGATAAAGTCTTTCACCCGGCGGGTCATGAGTTTCAGGACGTTGGGGTTACTCAGGCAGAGTTGCGCCCGTTTGCCCCAGTCGGGGTTATCCGGGTCGGCCACACGCTTCCCGTCTATCAGGCTGAAGTACTCCGGGTGCTTGTCGTAAAACTCGGAGGGAGGCACGAACGTGTAGAACGTGTGTACACCCCAGTAGCTTTCACATCCTCCCGGCTGCTCCGCGGGGTTCGATGACATCCTCCCGTTGAGTTTGTTCCTGGCCATCCACACGGGATCGAAGGCTGTATAGAAAAAATCGTTGCGCACTTTTAGTCCCGGTGCCTCCCGATGGTCAAGCTTCTCAAATCGGCTCTCGCTACGAGTCGGAATGCAATCCGCGCCGGGAGCGTACCACCGGCAGCCAAACTCGTTTTCCAGGAATGAAAACACGCCGTACATGGTACCCCGCTCCTTGCCCCCGTAGATATAGATTTCCGGTCCGCGATTGAAGTAGCGGAACGATTCATCTTTCCACTTCGGTTCTTCTTCGCCTATTTTGGATTGCAAGGCGGGTGAGCATCCTACGTAAATACGCTGAGCCCGTTCCGGCAAGGTCTCTGTAGGTTGGTAGTAGTTTAAGGCAAACGTTGCCCCGCCAATCTCCTTAAGCCAGTGCTGCAACTCCTTGGCCGCCCACACCTCCGATTTGGAGGCCTCCGAAGAGAGGTAGATGGAATAATCGGTTGCCTCGTCGGCGAACAGCACATGCGGTTGAGCCGCAGTGGGACCAGTGGTTACCAACATGGTTAACGCCACTGCCACGGCTAATAAAAAAGTACGACAAGAAAACATAGTTTCGTTGTTCATCATTCCATGAAAAAACATTCGATGGCAGCTCTTCACGACCTCAGGTGTTGGACACGTGGCAAGTTGGATTAAGTCATGCCCTTAAAGTGACCCCTGTTCCACGAGGACGCAGACCCGCTCGGTGAGACGGTCTTCCCCATATGGGTTATATCTTGCCTTGAGGCTGTTCCCGAAGATGCTGGCGAATAGGTTGTAGCTCCACGCTTTAAGGCTTCCCATGAATGCATCTATGATATGATAGGAGGAGGAGCTGGTCTCCCGGTCAACAAGCTTGATTAGTAGTTGACCTTGTGATCGGGTCAGTTTCTTCATCTTCGGGGTGTATGCCTCCAGAAGGTATTTCTCCATCTTGTTCAAGTGTCTCTGACGAGCCCTGTCATCGGGCAGGGTCTCCATGTACTCGTACGTTTCGGTGATGATATGCGCGATCTCTTTCGCGTAGGGCAGGGTGCGTTTCACATCGCGAACCAACTTTGTGTAGGCCGCCCTCTCTTTAGCGTTACGAAATGTAAGGGGTGAGTACTTGATGAAATCGGTGAACCACATGCAGGTGATGGTGTCACCATCTTCGGCAATAATGGCTGAGACGTTCGGTATAAGGTAAAACGTGGAGAAGGTACTGCCACTTCCCGGATTCACATTCGAGGCATAATACCCTTGAGCCTTTACCGAAATAGGTAAAAGAGCAATGAGAAGGGTAAGGATTATGTGAACACGTCTTTTCATAACGATACAAAGATAATCGCTCGCTCTCAAAATGAAGCAGAAAATCTCGTTAAGTCTCGTTAATTAACTTCCCTGTTGATAGAATGTTAAGATAAAAAAACGGAAACGTGGGCCGATTGCCGGCAAATAAATGTAATTTCGCGATGTAAAATTGTGAAGCAATGGCAAATTATCATTTGGGAGAACTCATTCACGAGCAGGCAAAAAAGTATGGTAGCCGGACGGCGTTGAAATACCAAGACGAACGAGGAGCGTGGGTGAATATGGCGTGGACCCTCTTCTCCGAACGGGTCATGAAAGCGGCACGGGCATTGGCCGAAATGGGGGTGAAGACGGGCGATAACGTGGGCGTATACTCCCAGAACATGGAACAGTACCTGGTAACCGACTTCGCGGCATTCGCGAACCGGGCGGTAGTGGTGCCGATGTATGCTACCTCTTCGCCTGAACAGGTTAACTACATCGTGAATGATGCCAGCATAAAAATCCTTTTTGTGGGGGAGCAGTTCCAGTATAATAACGCGTACAAGGTACAACAGGAGCGTGAGATACTGCAGAAGCTCATCGTGTTTGATCGGCAGGTGGTCTTCCAACCAGAGGATACCACCTCGGTTTACTTCGATGACTTTATCGCTACTGGTGAGAACTCGAGGTCGCTGGCCCTGGTGAATGCACGTCTCAAGCAGTTGAAAATGGACGACTTGGCGGCGATTATCTACACTTCGGGAACCACCGGGGAGCCCAAGGGGGTGATGCTCACGCACGCCAATTTCATCGCGGCCTTCAGGATTCATGACGTGCGATTGACCTTTTTTTCTGAAAAGGACGTGTCGATGTGCTTCCTTCCGTTAACCCATATATTCGAGAAAGCGTGGACCTACTACTGCCTATACAAGGGGGCGCTGGTGGTCGTGAACAGGGATCCCAAAGAGATAAGGGAGACCATCAAACGGGTGCGGCCTACCGTGATGAGTAATGTGCCGCGGTTTTGGGAGAAGGTGTACGAAGGTGTGAAGGAGACGATGGAGAGCGTATCGTGGCCTTTGAAGTGGTTGTTTCAGGATGCGGTCAAGACGGGGCGACGCCACAACCTGGATTATGTGAACCAGGGGAAACGAGCTCCCTTTGGTAACCGGTTGAAGTTCCTCTTGTACCGGCATACTCTGTTTTACCTGGTGAAGCGGGTGGTGGGTATTGAGCGGGGCAACTTCTTCCCAGTGGCGGGTGCTCCGCTGTCGGACACCATCAATGAGTTCATGCAGTCAATTGACGTTCCCATCATCTACGGTTACGGGCTTACCGAAACGACGGCCACGGTAAGCTGCTTTGTTGAGCCTGGATTCACCATCGGCACCGTGGGAACAGTGATGCCGGAGGTAGAGGTGAAGATTGGTGATAACAACGAGATCATGGTACGTGGGGGAACCGTGATGAGGGGCTATTACAACAAGCCCGAGGCCACCAAGGAGGCGTTTACCGACGATGGCTTTTTCAAGACCGGTGACGCGGGACGCCTTACTGCACGAAACGAGGTTGTGCTCACCGAGCGAATCAAAGACTTGTATAAAACGTCCAATGGGAAGTATATCGCACCCCAAGCCATCGAAACGCGGATTGAGGAGGATAAGTATATCGACCAGGTGGCGGTGATAGGCGACGAACGTAAGTTCGTGAGTGCGCTCGTCGTGCCCAACTTCCCCGCGTTGGAGGCGTACGCCCGTAAGCAGGGTATTCGCTTCAACAGCACGAAAGAGTTGGTGGAGAACCAGCTCGTACATGACTTCATCTTCGGGAGGATCGAATTGTTACAGTCTAGGTTCACCAACTACGAGAAGATTAAACGGTTCGCCCTTCTTCCCGAGCCCTTTCAAATGGAGAAAGGAGAGCTAACCAACACGTTGAAGCTGCGGAGGAAGGTTATTCTGGAGCGGTATGCGAGCATCATCGAGCAGCTATACGCTTGATTTAACAATCTTCTTGGATCAGGTATTCCACGGCCCTCAGGCTGAAACGGATTTATTTGCGTAAAATCACTATCTTTGCAACGTTTAAAAAGTAAGGAAGCGATGGATTATAACTTCAAAGAGATAGAAAAACGGTGGCAACAGTACTGGATAGACCATCAAACGTACAAGGTAACTGAAGATAACTCGAAGCCCAAGTATTATGTGCTGGATATGTTCCCCTACCCGTCGGGTGCTGGGTTACACGTGGGACATCCCCTTGGTTACATCGCTTCCGACATCTACGCTAGATACAAGCGGCTTCAGGGGTTTAACGTGTTACATCCCATGGGGTACGACGCGTACGGACTACCAGCTGAGCAGTACGCGATCCAGACCGGGCAACACCCTGCCATCACCACGGAGCAAAATATTCAGCGGTACCGAGAACAGCTCGACAAGATGGGGTTTTCATACGATTGGAGCCGGGAGGTTCGCACGTGCGATCCCGAATACTACAAGTGGACGCAGTGGGCGTTCGTCCGGATGTTCCATTCCTACTACTGCAACCAGTCGAAAAAGGCGCGGCCAATAGAGGAGCTGGTGGAGTCCTTTACCCAACAGGGTACGAAAGGGCTTGATGCGGCATGCAACGAACCATTGGAATTCACCGCTGATGAATGGAGCCGGAAATCTGAAAAGCAGAAGCAGGAGGTGCTGATGAACTACCGCCTGGCTTACTTGGGAGACACCATGGTTAATTGGTGTGCCGAGTTGGGGACGGTACTCGCGAACGATGAGGTGAGCGAGGGATTTTCCATACGGGGAGGATACCCGGTGGTACAGAAAAGAATGCGGCAGTGGTGCTTACGGGTGTCGGCCTACGCGCAGCGGTTGCTCGATGGGTTGGAGGAGATCGACTGGAGCGACTCCCTTAAGGAGACACAGCGCAACTGGATTGGCCGCAGTGAGGGGGCAGTCATGCACTTTGCTACATCGGAAGGGATGGGGTTCGATATTTTCACCACCCGCGCTGATACCATCTTCGGGGTCACCTTCATGGTGCTGGCCCCGGAGAGCGATCTCGCGGAGCAGCTGACGACCGATGAGCAGAGGGAGGAGGTGCAGGAGTACATCGAGCGAAGCAAGATGAAGACAGAGCGTGAGAGGATGGCCGACAAGTCGGTATCGGGGGTTTTTACCGGATCGTACGCTACTCATCCTTTCACGGGAGAACCCCTCCCGATATGGGTGTCGGACTATGTGCTGGCGGGGTACGGAACCGGTGCCATTATGGCGGTGCCGGCACATGACAGCCGTGACTACGCGTTCGCGAAGCATTTCGACCTGTCAATCGTCCCGTTAATCGAGGGGTGCGACATCTCGGAGGAGAGCTTCGACGCGAAAGAGGGGGTCATGATGAACTCCCACTTTTTGGATGGGATGACAGTGGAACAGGCTATCCCCGCGGCGATTGACGAGGTAGAGAAACGGGGGGTAGGGTACCGGAAGGTGAACTACCGCCTGCGCGATGCCATCTTCTCACGTCAACGTTACTGGGGTGAACCTTTTCCCATTTACTACAAGGAGGGAATGCCTTATACCCTGCCTGAAAATGAACTGCCACTCGAGCTACCGGAGGTGGACAAGTACCTTCCTACCGAGACAGGTGAGCCACCGCTGGGACGCGCCAAGAATTGGAAGACCATGGAGGGGTACCCGCTTGAAATGAATACCATGCCAGGATTCGCAGGCTCATCGGCTTACTACTTGAGATATATGGACCCGCGTAACGAGGAGGCACTTGTCTCAAAAGAGGCGAATGGTTACTGGCGTGACGTGGACCTCTACATCGGTGGGACGGAACACGCAACCGGGCACCTAATCTACAGCCGTTTTTGGAATAAGTTCCTGTATGACCTGGGTGTTTCGTGTGAAAAGGAGCCATTTAAGAAGTTGGTGAATCAGGGAATGATACAGGGGAGGAGCAATTTTGTTTTCCGTGTACAGGGTACCAACTGTTTCGTTTCGTATAACTTGAAAGAGGGGTACGATGTGACACCGATTCACGTGGATGTGAATATCGTGCATAACGACGTGCTGGATATCGAGGCGTTCCGCAACTGGAATCCCGAGTACCAGGATGCTGAGTTTATCCTTGAAAATGGCAAGTACATATGTGGGTGGGCCATCGAGAAGATGTCGAAGTCGATGTTCAACGTGGTCAACCCTGACGATATCATCGACAGGTACGGGGCAGACACGTTGCGTCTCTACGAGATGTTTCTCGGGCCGCTTGAACAGTCTAAGCCGTGGGACACCAACGGGATTGATGGGGTGCACCGTTTCCTGAGGAAAACCTGGAGTCTATTCTACAAGGGCGGCAAGCTCCTCGTGTCCGATGACGAGCCGACTAAGGAGGAGTTGAAAGCGGTGCACAAGTTGATCAAGAAGGTGTCGCACGATATCGAACATTTCTCGTTCAATACATCGGTGTCGGCGTTCATGATTTGCGTGAATGAGCTTGGCGCGTTGAAGTGCCATAAACGATCCGTTTTAAGCGAATTGGTGGTCTGTTTGGCACCTTTCGCACCCCATATCGCGGAAGAGTTGTGGTACGCCCTGGGGAACCAAACCACCGTGTGTGATGCCCGGTGGCCGGTATGGAATGAAGAGTTTTTAAAGGAAGACGCGTTCCCTTACGCCATATCGTTCAACGGCAAGTCGAGGTTCGTACTGGAGTTCCCAGCCGATGCGACCCGAGAGGAGATCGAGCAGGTGGTTCTGGATCATGAGAACTCGAAGCGATGGATAGGGGATAAGACGGTGAAGAAGGTAATCGTGGTGCCGAAGAAAATTGTAAACGTGGTGATATAAACGGTTATAATCGGGGTCGACAACTATGGGAAATTTACCCGAATTCAGTTTGAAGAAGTTCTACTGGAAGGATTACATGATTATCTTCCTGGGAACCTTTATGTACGCCTTGGGGGTTACACAATTCATTATGCCTCATCAGTTCGTGATGGGCGGGCTTACCGGTTTGGCCGTGCTGTTGAACTACGCTTTTTCGTTGCCAGTTTCTATCATGGTCTTCCTGATGAACGGGCTGCTACTATTGATGGCGTTTCGGCTGCTGGGGTCGGAGTTCCTGGTGAAGACCATTGTCGGTGTTGGGGCGTTGACCCTCTTCATTGGCATGTTTGAATGGCTGCAGCTACCGATTATCTTGACGGAAGAGCCATTGATAGCCGGGCTTATCGGTTCCATCGTGGCCGGTGCCGGGGTGGGGCTCGTCATGTCGGTGAACGGGAGTAGTGGGGGTACGGACATTATCGTGCTGGTGATTAACAAATACCGCCATATTACCCCGGGGCGCACCATGTTGATCGTTGACCTTATCATCGTGGGCTCCTCCTTCTTCGTGTTCAAGAGCGTGGAGACCATCCTGTTCGGTATCATCATCATCGCGGTGATGTCTACCTCGGTCGATTGGGTGTTGAATGGTATCCGGCAGTCGGTTCAGTTCTTTATCTTCTCCAGCCAGTACGAGGAGATTGCCACCCAGATTAACCTGCAGCTCCATCGGGGATGCACGGTGCTGGACGGGATGGGGTGGTATACCCAACAACCCCAAAAGGTACTGTTGGTTTTGGCCAAGAGAAGCGAGTCGACCTCCATCTTCCGTCTCGTGAAGAAGATCGATAAGCACGCGTTTATCTCTCAGAGCAACGTGGTGGGGGTTTACGGTGAAGGGTTCGACCGGATGAAGTAAATTCTTAGGAGCTGTTTTTATCCTGATCGCCCCTGTTTCACCCCGATTTTCCCCGGAACTTGCCCCGGATGATTGGTGTTACATTGCCTTGAGAAAAGGGTATAAGCAAGCCAGGGCAGCATGTCCCAATAGTGAGTCACGCCGCCCTGAGTTAGGGTTGTAGTAATAAAACGAAATTAGTTCAACGAAACGAAGATCTCTTTCTCTTCCACTTCGATGTTTATTTTACCCTCTCTGGCTAGCCACCCAAGGGCAGAATAGAGTTTCTTGTCGGTAAACTTCGTTGCTTTCTTCACGTCTTTCAAGTTCTGACGTCCTGTTTCGTTCAACAGGGACCATATGATCCCCGCGTTTACACCAAATTTTTCAATCATTTTTTCTGTTTTTTTTTGATTAATACTATTTATAAAGTTTAATTTTGATTTTACTGTTGTTTTGTACTTTTAAAGTGTGGACCTTAGCCTATTGGGAATTTATCCCGCATCATACTCGTTAAAAAAAGACAACTTGGCCAGTAAATCGGTCACTTGAACGATGAGCGAATGGCGGCCATCGTTACAAATCACGTGGTTGGCCCGCTTTAGCTTCTCCTCCTCCGGAAGTTGGCTTTGCATCCGGGCTTCCACCTTCTCTCGATCGACCTGATCGCGCTCCATCACCCGCTTCACCCGAAGTTCTTTCGGTGAGTAGACCACGACAACGGTGTCCACGTGTGCATCAAAACCGGCCTCAAACAGCACGGGAGCATCGATGGCCACGTGCGTAAAGCGGCTTTGGGCAGAGCACCAGTCGTTAAACCGTTTGGCCAATGCGGGGTGGATTATACCGTTTGCTATCGCGAGGTTCTGCTTATCGTTGAAGATAAGCTTCGCGAACTGTTGCCGGTTAAGCCTGTCTCCTTCATAGAGGTCCTTTCCAAAGTGGCGGGTAAGCGCCTTTCTCACCCCTGCCGAGGTGTCGTTAAGCCGCTTCGCCTCTATGTCGGCATTGAACACGGGGATACCGTGAAGATGCAGCAGGCTGCAAACCACTGACTTGCCGCTTCCTATTCCCCCGGTTACCCCTATCCTTACCATGCTTGACCCTCTATCTCAGTTCATCATTTCACCAAGCCCGTTTCTCTTACCATCGCGATAATCAGGGAAGCTTACTCTCGAAGAGGAACTCCACCGACGTAGGAGAGAGACGCGGGTTGACGACGGTCGACGGGCTATTGGTTAGCTCGACTGCTACACGCCCATCTTCATTGTCGTGGAACGTTCGGTAATCGAGGTTAACCTCGAAATCTTCCGGGGCGATTTTCTTGTACTCTTCGAGCGTAACGGAGAAGGTGACGGTGACCCTTGACGGGAAAAACTTCACATCCATGTCCTTCGGCAGGTGCGTTGCGACAATGGGTACTTCGAAAACACGCTCCGTGTACTCCTCGATAGGGATAAAAGCCTCTACCTGGTCAGGTGAAAATTTCACCCCTTCCACGGGGTTGATTCGGACTGGAAGTTGCGAAGTGGCCTTCAGGTTTTTAAAGAGCGTGTACTCAGTGGCTGCACTTTCTAGCTGGTTGAGAGACTCTCTTGATCCGTAAGCCATTACCGTTTCTGGTATGAAGAGTACGCTATCGACTACCAGGTTTGCCCGGTTAGTGGTGATCTCTCCGTCAAACACTACTGTCAACTGCTTGCTCTCCAGTTTGGAGGTGGCCAACGAGATGTTCATCGGGTAATACCCACGGATGGCACTGCTTGGTGAGAGTCTCGAAAGGATAAGTTGCCGGTATTGGTCACCCTGTAATACCGTGCTGCCTCCCTCGGTGAGGGTAGGCACATCGATCTCCAGCGAGTCCCGACGGGTAACATCCAGCTTAAAGATTTCAGAACCCTTGTCGGCGACAGTTACCTCGATGAACTTGGGTAGCTCGTTGTCGAAAACCACGTCCTCAGGTACATTAGTATATTTCAAGGGGACGCGGTATGTGCCCTCCACGTTCTCCTTCTGGAAAAAAAGCATCAACCAGAAAATGAAAGCCAACACCATAAAGAGGAGGAAAGAGAGCATGTTTCTCCACTGGAAAGTAGAGAAAAAACCCTCTAACTTGGCCCGCCATTCACGGAAGATAGCTTTTACATCCATTGATCGTGTGAGAGAGTGTAGAACGGATTAATTGGCTGCGGCGTCCGCCGTGGAGGCGTAAACGGAGGTCTTCTCGATTTTAATCCTCACCCCATCTGATATCTCCACGATGAACCAGGTGTCACCTACTTCTCGTATCTTCCCATGGATACCCCCGGCGGTAACCACCTTATCACCGTTCTTCATTGCTTCACGGCTTTTCTGCAACTCTTTCTGTTTTTTTTGTTGCGGACGAATCATGAAGAAATAGAAGATGGCGAAAATAGCGATTAGCATGAACAACATACCGCCCATGCCACTTCCACCTGTGCCGGTGGCTGCTTGCAACAAGATACTCATACTTAATGATGTTTATAGTTAATTAATGTTTGAAAATCTGATTTTTCTCTATTGATTCCTGCACGATGGCATCAAGGACCCCGTTGATAAAGGTGCCACTTTTCGGGGTGCTATACCCTTTGGCAATCTCGATGTACTCGTTCAGAGAGACGCTCGTGGGGATTGACTCGAAGGTGAAGATCTCTGACAAGGCCACCTGCATAATTACCATATCCATGAAAGCGATGCGGTCAAAATCCCACTTTTCGGTATGCTTCTCAATGAGGGTTCTGTACTTTTTCTCGTTGAGGATGGTGTCGTGAAGCAATTTCAAGGAGTACTGTTTGTCCTCATCATCTCGGAACATGGGGAGGAGCGGTTGTTCGGCACCATTTTCCTCCGAAAACTGACGGATGCTCTTTAGTACAAACGATTGAACGATCTCCACATCGTCATTCCAGTAGATACACTCGTCCTCCAGCAGGTTGTCCAGCTCTTCGTTAACGTAGATAAAGCTCCTAAAGGTTTTTCGCCAGAACTCCTTGTCTTCATCGTAGGTGGGTGAGTCGATCTGGGCGTACTCCAGATAGATGTCCGACTCCAATACCTTATCGAGCAGGTTCCTCACAAAGGTTTCATGCTCTTCCCACGACATGGGACGTTCGTTCAACTGCTTTCTAAACTGGCGGTTTTCTTTAAGTTGGTGAATGAACTTGTTCTGTATCAAGTTAAGATTAGGATTCAAATCCTCTTCCGTCGGTAAGAACTTGTTCCTTTTTGTTTCTATCCGGAACTCGTGTACCCGAGTTAGTTCCACCATCAAGAGCAGCATGTAATAGTAAAGATCGTATGACTTTTGTAGTCCGAACATCAACTCTTTCTCGGCTTCGCGTAAATTTTTGTTCCTATTTTGGTACCACGAGTAGATGATCTGGACAACCCTTATACGTATTAAGTTTCTATTTATCATCGCTTTAGCACACTGTTCGCACTGCGCCACGTAAGCGGGCCTGTCTTTCTTAACCCCTAGTGTCCGGCGAACCTTAAAATTAAAATGAACTATTTCGATAAGCCAAACGAGCAAAGGGCAAGTTCACTTGTACTTTGCCGTGGCGAGAAATAGTCTAACGTTAATGAACTATTTCGATAAGCCAAACGAGCAGAGGACAAGTTCACTTGTACTTTGCCGTGGCGAGAAATAGTCTAATTTCAATGAACTATTTTAGAACTGCAAAAGTAGTTATTTTTTCGGTATTCTGGCTATAAAATCTTGAAAAATAGCCATTCCGTGGAAAAGAACCAGTCTCTACGGTTGCGTGGTAACGAGAAAATCATTAACTTTGCGCCGCTTTTTTTTAGGAGCTCCCGTGTGATGGGAAATAAAGAGATCACTTTATTTTGAGTAACACAAACAAATTTCAACAATGAAGACATTTGAATTAAAAGGCGAGATCAGAGATGGTTTCGGGAAGAAAGCGGCTCGGGCTTACCGCCGCGAAGGGCTTGTGCCATGCGTGGTGTATGGTGGCCATGATGCAGAAAACGTGAACTTCGTGGTTAAGCAGGGCGACGTGCGTAACCTTATTTACACCCCAGAGGTCTATTTGGTAAACCTTGATTTGGGGAAGAAGAAGGTGATGTCGATGATGAAGGACGCGCAATTTCACCCTGTAACGGACGATGTACTGCATATCGATTTCTTATATGTTCATGAGGATAAGCCTACGGTGATTGATGTTCCGGTTCAGCTGCAAGGCCTTGCTGCTGGTGTGAAATCGGGTGGTAAGCTTTCGCTCGATAAGCGGAAGCTGAAGGTGAAGGCACTACCGGCCGACTTACCTGAGAGGCTGGTGGTGGATGTAACCAAGCTGGAGCTTGGTAAATCTATTCAAGTGGGCGATTTGAGCTTCGAGGGGCTGGAACTGCTCGATGCCAAAAACGTGGTGGTATGCCGTGTGCAACTTACGCGTGCCGCTCGTGGTGCTGCAGCGAAAGCTGAAGGAACCGAAGAAGAGGAATAGTAAACGGATAACGGATGAAATACCTGATCGCGGGACTGGGCAACATCGGGCCCGATTACGACCAAACCCGCCACAATATCGGTTTTATGGTGTTGGACGCTTTCGCGAAGGCGTCCAATGCTGTTTTTGAGGACAGGAGGTATGGCTTCGTGGCGACTACCCGTCTCAAGAACAGGTCACTTGTCTTGCTCAAGCCTTCCACCTTTATGAACCTGAGTGGCAACGCCATCCGTTACTGGTTGCAGAAAGAGAAGATAGAGACGCGGAACCTACTGGTGGTGGTGGACGATTTGGCGTTACCCTTTGGGACATTGCGCATGAAAGCGAAGGGGAGCGATGCCGGCCACAACGGGCTGAAGCATATACAGGACCTGATTGGCACGAATTACCCCCGCTTGCGGTTTGGTATAGGGAGTGACTTCCCAAGGGGGGCACAGGTAGATTACGTGCTGGACGAGTTCTCGGACGAGGAGAAAGCGGCGCTCCCGGAGCGGATTGACATCGCGGGGGAGATGATTCGCAGCTTTTGTCTCGCGGGCATCGATGAGACGATGAACCTATATAACAAGCGTGCGAATCGGAAAGAACAAGCGGCACCCAAGGAGGGGAGTGATTCTTTGCCCGTGGTGGACCCATGCGACAACAACAAGTAGATGGAGGAGGTACGGGTAGATAAATGGTTGTGGGCGGTGCGTATCTTTAAGACGCGTACCATTGCTGCCGATGCCTGTAAGAAAGGGAGGGTGATGATCGACCAGGTGGCCGTGAAGCCTTCACGGAATATAAGGGTGGGCGATGTGATTGAGGTGCGTAAGGCACCCATTACCTTCTCGTTCAAAGTGCTGGCTTTAGCCGATAAGCGGATGGGGGCCAAGCTTGTTTCCCAGTTCATGGAAAATATAACTCCCCCCGAACAGTATGAGATACTGGAGCTAAACAAGATCAGCGGGTTTGTCGATCGGCAACGGGGAACGGGACGGCCCACCAAGAAGGAGCGCCGCGATTTGGAGCAGTTCACACGATCGTTTGATGTTGATGATTTTGATTGGAGTGAATAACAGGGCGGCTTAGCGCGACACGATTATTTTTTTCGTTTTTTTATCGTACACGGGAACCACGGAGGCGCTGTTCTCTTTCAAACAATACTCGGCATCGCTTTTCACCCCGTTCGCGATTAATCGGTAGTAATGTTCTGTGCTTTTCAAGTACTCCAACGGGTTCTCTTTAGCCGATTGCCATAGCTCCAACGCCATTTTAACCGCGTCTGATTTTAGAGTCACCGTGGTTTTTTCTGACAACTTTTCAGCGAAACGCCCTCCAAACAGGGTGTCTTCCACGTTTGCCCGGTTGTTCCATCCCGCGCAAAGAATAACCACTCTTTCGCCTACTTCCACAGACTTTTGTATTAAAGCTTCGAGGTTTGAAAATGTTCCCACGAACAGCTGCTTCGCGCTTTTCGCGGCATCAATAGCCTGGGTACCGTTGGTCGTGGTAAACACCACTTCTTTACCCGCCACCTTTTCTCGCGTGTAATCGAAAGGTGAGTTCCCGAAATCGGCAAAGTCGCATTGCCGGGCGTTTCGTTCCGCGCCAACCAAAAAACCGCGCGATTTATATCGCTTGGCCTCTTCAATGTCCGCCACGGAGATAACCGCTGTCGCTCCATTTGCCAGCATGGTGCACATGGTTGCCGACGCGCGAAATACATCCACGACGATGACCGTGTCGTTCTCTTTCCGATAAAAAGGGTAGAGCACGGGAGAAAAACAGATATCAATTTCCATACTTTTTACTTTGGTGGCAAATCTAACAAAATATGCGCTTTTTTCCGTATCTTTCGCCGAAATATAAAGATAAACAGTCGTATGAAACTGACCGACTACCATATAATCCTTGCCTCTAATTCGCCTCGCAGGAAAGAGTTGCTTTCGGGAATTGATGTCGATTACACGATAAAAACACTTCGCGGTGTGGATGAGTCTTATCCCGATTCTATTCCAAACGAAGAGATAGCCGAATTTATCTCACAACGAAAAGCATCGGCTTACCTACCGGAGTTGAAAGAAAATGAGTTGCTTATTACTGCCGACACCGTGGTGCTTTTGAATAACACGATTTTAGGGAAACCTGTCAATAAAGCCGATGCTAAGCGGATGTTACAAATGCTTTCGGGAAAAACGCACCGGGTTATTACCGGGGTGTGCATGGCAACACGAAAAAAAGAGGTGAGTTTTTCCGACACCACTTTTGTCACCTTCGCAAAATTAACTGATGCAGAGATGGACTATTACGTGGAAAAATACCTCCCGCTGGATAAAGCCGGCGCGTACGGTATCCAAGAATGGATTGGATACGCGGCGGTGGAGCGCATCGAGGGCTCCTATTTTAACGTGATGGGGTTGCCTATTTATAAGGTGTATTGCGCATTGCTCGAGCATTTCGGGATGCCGATCACGGGTTAAAGGGGAATGTTTTTTATTCGTACTTGAATCTAAGGCTTTGTCGATTAATCTACTTTTTGGGGGCGGCACATGATTTCAAAACATCCGTAATTTTCATCGTTCACGAAAACTTCAATATCTTCTCGATAATTGTTCAAAACAGCAGCAATTTCCGGAATTTTAAGATTTCCCGTACGAATCCAAATTATTTTTCGGGGAAAGCCGTAAAGAGAATTTAAGTCGTTAAAATCAGAGTCTTGAGTTACAATTATAAAATCATTCTTTTTAGCGAAATTCCAAATCTCCAAGTCGGTAACATTCATTAGTTTCTCTTGCTTAACAGCTTCATACTGCTATTTGGCAAGTTTTGTTTTCCTTGTTCGCGGCATAGCTCAATGCTGCATAGATATCGGTTTCAGTTAATTCGTCAAAATCCGACAGGATCTCAGGAATGGTCATTCCTGATGCCAGCCACATGAGAACATCACCTACGGTAATCCGCATGCCTCTTATCGTGGGTTTTCCCCCGCGTTTACCGGGTTCTATTGTTATTATTTCTTTGTAATCAACCATGTTATGGTATTGAATTTCTCGCGATTTACGTTATTTTCCCCATACTACAAAAAAAATCCCTACATTTGCAGTCACGATAATAAATATTTCGATAAACCAAATGTACATCATATCCTAAGCTATGCTGACAGTGGAGAAAATCGGGGGCACCTCGATGTCGCAGTTTCAAGACGTGCTGCAAAATATTATCATAGGGAACCGCTCGGGCGACGAGCTGTACAACCGTATCTTCGTGGTTTCCGCTTACAACAACGTTACCAACTGGTTGTTGGAACATAAGACTACCGGTGAGCCGGGCATCTACAACAAGTTCCTTAACGGTGAGGATTATAGCAGCGCACTCGACCTCTTTTGTCAGCGGTTGTTGTTGATCAATGACGGGTTTGCCGATTGGGGGCTGGACCTGAAAGAGGCGCGTGACTTTATCCGCTTTCGGGTGGATCAGTCTAAAACGGTGCTTTACAGCCTGGGCAAGGTGCTGGCGTCGGGCTACGTTAACAGCACCGATATCCACCTGGCTGCCCGCGAGATCCTGGCCTCCATTGGCGAGGCTCATTCCGGCTGGAACTCGGTGAATATCCTCAATAATAATGGTATCAGTGCTCGTTTTATTGATCTTTGCGGCTATAACGACAACGAACCGCTTACTATCGATGAGCGGATCCATAAGGAGTTCAGCGGGATCGACTTTAGCAAGGTGCTCTGCGTGGCTACCGGATACACCAAAGGCACGGAGGGAATCATGAGGGCGTTCGACAGGGGTTACAGCGAGGTAACCTTCAGTAAGATCGCGGTGGAGGTGAAGGCCGACGAGGCGGTCATCCACAAGGAGTACCACCTTTCGAGCGCTGACCCCAAGATCGTGGGGGTGGAGAACAGTATCCCCGTGGGACACACTAATTACATCATTGCCGATCAACTGGCCGATATCGGTATGGAGGCGATTCACCCCAAGGCGGCCAAGCCGCTGGAGTTGGCTGGCATCAATATCCGCATAAAAAACACTTTCGAGCCCAACCACCCCGGCACGCTTATCTCACGTGATTATATCTCCCCTGAACCTAGGGTGGAGATCGTTTCTGGTTCTCGCAAGGTAATCGCTATCGAGGTACACGATCCCATGATGGTAGGTGAAGTGGGGTTTGATGGGCGTATCATGGCTTACTTTGTGAAGCATGGAGTGAGCTACATATTGAAATCCACCAATGCCAACTCCATCACCATGGTTGTGTGGGATAACCCGAAAAGCTGGGCGCTGATTGACGTTCTTAAAGAGGTGTTTTACCAGGTGAACGCAAAGCCGATGGCCCTTGTCTGCGCGATGGGGAGTAATATCGCCATGCCCGGTTTCCTCTATCTGGCCACCAAGGCACTGTATGAGCATGGAATCAACGTGGAGAGCTTCGCGCAGTCCCTGATGCAGGTGAACATGCAGTTTGTTATCCAACGGGACCAGTACGAGGAGGCGGTGACCGCCTTAAACGCGGCGCTCTGCCATTGAATTTCCTCTTTTTCGCCTTTACATCAACTCTACATGTTTCATGTGGAGAAGGAGCTTCTTGTTAATTAGCCTATACGTTAATTTTTTAGTCGCCTGATTTAGAGAGTGTAAAAAAACAGACAAGCTATACGGAATCGGCTTGTCCACGAATTCCCCAAAACTGTTATTTTACACGATGGGAGCGTCGTCTCGAAGAAAATCTTTTGTAATATTGCAAAAAATGAATTTAACTATTTAATAAGATATGTTTTTTAGCCGTACTAAAAAATCGATCGAGCTCATTGACGCGTTTCTAAACTGCGTGGATCAGGGCTTGCTCCTCTTCAAGGAGGGGGTGAAAAACTACCTCTACAACAATATGGAGCACTTCAATAACGACATCGTGCAGTTGGCCAACACCGAGAGGGAGTCTGACAAGCTTCGCCGGGAGATAGAAACCACCCTCTACATGCAATCGTTGATGCCCCAAGTGCGGGGGGATGTCATGCAGCTGCTGGAGGAGATGGACAACTTGATTGACCAGGCGAAAAAGAACCTGTTTCAGTTCGAGGTGGAGACGCCTCACATCCCTGCCGAGTTGATCTCTGACTTCATCCGTCTTACCCAGACATCGGTTTCGGCCGCCGAATCCACCATCCCCGCCGCTAAGTCCTACTTCAACGAGCCGGTCAACGTGAGCGAGAAGATTCACCGGGTCTACTTCTACGAGAAGGAGACCGATATGCTGGCTGATATCATTCGTCGAAAGATTTTCAAGGAGATTCCCGGTTTAAGGCTCAGCGAAAAATTTCACCTGAGGTATTTCACGCTGCATATCGAGAATATCTCAGACACCGCGGAGAAGGTAGCCGACCTGCTCTCCATCATGGCCATCAAACGAATCGTGTAAAAAGTTAGCTATGTTCGGGTATCTGTTTCTGATAAGTGGGTTGTTCTTGGGGTGGTCGTTGGGTGCGAACGACGCCTCCAACATCTTTGGAACGGCCGTAGGTACCCGGATGGTTAAGTTCAGAACGGCCGCTATTATCGCGAGTATATTCGTGATACTGGGGGCGGTTATTCAAGGGTCTGGCACCACTGAAACATTGTCGCGGCTTGGCTCCGTGGATGCCGTGGGTGGTGCCTTCACGGTGGCCCTGTGCGCGGGCATCATCGTTACCTTCATGACTAAGTACCGCCTACCGGTCTCCACTGGACAGGCTATCGTGGGAGCCATTATCGGGTGGTGTTTTTACACGGCGACCCCCGTTGATTATAGCGTGCTGGTGAAGATACTGGGCTCTTGGGTTTTTGGCCCTATTCTGGGCATGCTGTTCGGTTATGTCTTGTATATCCTCTTGCGTAAGTACATCCGTTCATCACGCATCCATATGCTGAAGATGGAGTCGATTATCCGGACCTCGTTAATCGTGGTCGGTGCATTTGCCGCGTACAGTCTGGGGGCTAACAACATCGCGAACGTGATGGGGGTCTTCGTCAATTCGTTTAACGTTTCTTTTACCATTGGTTCGTTATACATCTCTTCTACCCGACTGCTCTTCTTCATCGGCTCCCTGGCCATTGCCCTGGGGATTTGCACCTACAGTAAAAAGGTGATCGATACCGTGGGTAATGGTGTGTTGGCCATGACCCCCGAGATGGCCATCGTGGTGGTCTTGGCCCAAGCGCTGGTGCTGTTTGTCTTCTCCTCTACCTCCCTCTCTAACGCCCTGATGAGCATCGGCTTGCCAGCTATCCCACTGGTTCCCGTCTCCAGTACGCAGGTGTTAATTGGTGCCATAATCGGGGTGGGTTTGGTCAAGGGGGTGCAGGAACTTAAGCTGAAGATGGTGGGTGGCATCATGCTTGGCTGGATAACTACCCCCGTGCTCTCTGGTCTTTTTACCTTTATCAGTCTCTTTTTTGTCGAGAGGGTTTTCGGCATGCAAGTATCCATGAGAGAGACAGCCCTGGAATCGCTAGGGCAAGCCGAATCTTCGTTCGCATCTGTCGAGTACCACATGCCAACGACCAACGTCAACACCTTTTTCTTGGTTGCGACCATCGTCTTGCTGATCGGGCTACTCCTTTACACCTTTTTTGCACGTAAGAAGGCGTTAGAGAAGGCGCGGGCGGAAGGGCACCGCGAAGCCAAGAAGAAGTTGTTTAGTGACTACCAGAACGCTTTGAAAGAGATAGAGGTGAACACGGTGCAGCTGGAGAATACCACCTTGGCTACCCGGTTGGAGGAGAGGAAGAACCAACTAGTGACCTACTCGCTCAGTATAGGGGAGCAGCGCAAGTACCTGGAGAGCATCTCGGAGTCGATTGAGCAGGCCATCAAGGCCCCTACCCTTCAAGAGAAGAACCGGGTACTTAAAAACCAATTGACGGAGATTAAACAGCGGATGAGTTTCAAGGGTGAGGTGGACGAAATCTATCGCCAAGCGGAACAGGTCTACATGGAGTTCGTTGAAAAACTCGATAAAACCTTCCCGAAACTGACAAGCCGGGAGAAGGAGATCTTGGTCTTGTTGCGAATTGGCTTATCGTCGAAAGAGATGGCCCCCCTGCTCAATATATCCACCAAGAGCGTTGAGATTGCCCGTTACAGGTTACGTGCCAAGTTGGGCGTATCCAAGGACGAGACCCTAACTGATTTTATTAAATCGATGTAACATGTTTAATTTTTAAATAGTTGTACGAATGAGAAGAATGAAAATGTTTCTGTTTCTGGTGCTTTTTGCCACGGGTTCCGTGTTAGCACAGGAGAAGGAGGTAAAGTACGACCAGTATGGTATGGAGGTGAAGTGGACCGACCTGAAGGCTGAAATGCAAGATGGGAGGCTCGTTTTCGAGACGGAGGATGGCAACTACAAGTTGTGGTACGATGTCCGCATACAAGCTGATTTTGCCAGTTTCTTCGGAATCGATAAGGATTACGATCCCATTGGGAATGGGGCGAGTATCCGTCGTGCTCGCTTTGCGGTAAAGGCGCAACTGACTCCCGACTGGTATGGTGAGATTGATATTGACATGGCTAACGGGTTTCCCGAGCTGAAAGATGCGGTGCTTCGTTACGACGGGATCAAGAACGTGGAGATACAGGTGGGTAATTTCAAGGAGAACTTCTCGATGCAGAGGAACACTTCCTCCCGTTTCCTCCAGTTCATGGAGAGGCCGATGGTGACCTACCTGGCACCCTCCCGGCACCTAGGCGCTAATATTAAGTACTGTGTTCCAGTCTTCTGGGCATCCGGAGGTCTCTTTTTTCAGGAGGTGGCGGGAATCGAAGAGATTGAGAACGTGCAGGACAACAACAAGGATTACGGTCGTGGACCGGGTTATTCGCTTACCGGTAAGATGGTCTTGCGTCCCTTTAACAAGCGCATTGACCGCGGGTTGCATATAGGGGGAGCTATCTCCTACCGGACCCCAAAGTCGCACGATGCACCAAGTGACTTTGGGGGCATGCGGTTCAGTACCCGGAATTCCACCTCCATTAACCGAAAGAAGTATCTCGATACCGACGTGGTGAAAGGGGTGGACCACTCTCTCCTTTACACCGCCGAATTGGCGGGTCACTATAAGGGGCTGCGTGTGGAGACAGCCTATATAGGGACTACCCTCTACATGAAAGATGATGCCCCGGGTAACCTGAACAACAAGCACTTTGGAGGCTGGTACGCGCAAGCGGGTTACCTGCTGTTCGGAGGTACGCAACGGTACGATTACTGGGGAGCCAAGTACAACCGGGCCGAGCGAGGCAAGAAGTGGGGTGACGTGGAATTGACCGCCCGGTATGAATGTCTTAACCTGAATGACTTTGACGGGGGCGTGTACGGTGGCGCCGGAGAGGCATTTGCCGTGGGGCTGAACTACTGGGTGAACAACAACGTCAAGTTCATGCTCAACTATCAGTATAACAATAACGATCGTTATGCCAACGGTAAAGGTAAGCACTTTATCGGACACGACGCTGCCGGTAATCCGACAAAAGATTACACGCAGGCGGTGGAAGCAAAAGGGAAGGGCGGAGCAGACCATAGCATGGTGGCCCTGCGTTGTGAAGTGGTATTTTAGACTTGTTTAAACCTATCAAAAAGAATAATTTATGAAAACTAAGATAATAACAGCAATCGCTCTCGCGCTTGTGCTGCTGGGCGTATCGTGCGTTGAAGACGAAATGTACCGTGGCCCGGCAAACATATCAAAAATTGAGTTTACGCCTTCAGCCGTAACGACTGCCGACGATGTGACCGTGGTGGTGACCGTAACCGACTTGCAGGGTGTTACCTCCGTGAAACTTCAATATAAGGTGAATGGTGGCTCACAAACCGAGCTGAATATGACAAAGGGGAGTGGCGATACTTACTCCGCCGTTATCCCGAAACAGGCTGATAAAGCGGTCGTTACGTTCGTCGTGGTAGCCAATAACGAGGTGGGTATTCCCGCTACATCCAGCGAGCAGTCCTACACGGTGGGGGCTGCCCCGGTGGACTTCGCGAACCTGGTGTTGAACGAGATTGACGGCAACAGTAAGTCGATTGAGCTCTACAACAAGGGAACGGTACCCATTCCGCTCGAAGGGGTAAAGTTGATTAAGGATAATAACGACGATAGTAACCCCTGGTGGCAGGGCGTTGCAGAAAACGGCTCGATACCCGCCGATGGCTATATCGTGATCATACAAAACAACCCGGACAACCCTCTCTTGTCGGGTAATGCAGGTATATCCGCGAAGAAGTGCTTGAGGTTCGAGTTGAAATCGGCTGCCGGTGTCAGCTTAGGTGTCTTCTTGCGCGGTGATGAGGCGAATCTAGGCAAGAATATCAGTGATACGGCGCCCAAATCGTTCCAGAGGATACCCAACGGGACGGGCGACTGGAAGTTAGCCGATCCGACTAACGGGAGCAAGAATCCGGATACGGGCGACCCCATTCCTCAGGAGTAATCGCGAGGTTGAGTTTTTTATCGAGGGGAGACCGGGCTTTGTAAGCCCCTATCGGGATGTAACGCCCAGTCTCCCGCTTGGTTTTCGTGATACTTTGGCGGTAAGCGGAACCAAAACTATTGACATTAAATGTGATGCTGCTTTAGCGTGACGCTACTGTACGTAACGTGCTACCGTATACCACCATCAAAATGCGACAAGATTATAAACCAAAAAAATGCAGGCGATATGAGTAATGAGAAATTGGAGATCGGCCAAATATCGAAACCCAGGTTCGAGTTTCGCTCGTTTGGGCGTTGCTTTCGTGATGCGGCAGCGAGGATGGCTCGTCTTTCCGTCCCTGTACCGGAAGCGGTATGGGAGCGGCACAGTAGCGAGATCTACATCGTGAGCCGTACTAACGATGTGAATAACACCAAGATACGCGATGGCAAAATGGATATCAAGACGTACGTGCAGACGGTGGATGGCCTTGAGCAATGGAACCCACTGATGAAGGGCGACTTCCCCATGGCGGCCAGTGTGCTCAGCGAAAAGGTGTTCCCTGCTTTCATGGTGGATAACCTACCCAAGTTAACCCAGGAGCGTTACACCTTGGAGGAGTTCCTGGAGATGGTGGAGCAGCATCCCGACCTGCAGGCGGTGGTGGTGGAAAAGGTGCGGTACGGCTACATGGTTAACGATACCATCTGCGAAACGGGTGAGGTCTACATTAACGGGGCTATGGTGAAAACCATCAACTCAGAGTCGACCGAGGTTGAGGATGTGCTAAAGACCATCAGGGAGGTGGGACTCGAAGGGGTTGAGAACATAAACTACCTGCAAGTGATCAAGCGGGTGATAGGAATGATCAACAAACCGCTGGCAAATTAATAGGCTATGGCATTAGAGATTGAGAGAAAATTTCTGGTCAATTCCGGGGCTTTCAAGCAGGAGGCGGCTAGGCAAACGCGTATCGTACAGGGTTACTTGTCATCGGTACCGGAGCGTACCGTAAGGGTGCGGGTGAAAGACGATAAAGGGTTCCTCACCATAAAGGGGATGGGGAGCGCGAGCGGAGCATCCCGCTACGAGTGGGAGAAAGAGATCCCCTTGGTTGAGGCGGAGGAACTGTTGGCTATCTGTGAACCGGGTGTGATCGATAAAACCCGTTACGAGGTTGAATCGGGTCCCTTCACCTTTGAAGTGGACGAGTTTTATGGTGACAACGAGGGCTTGATACTCGCCGAAATAGAACTGCCGAGTGAGGACACATCGTTTGACAGACCTGAATGGTTGGGACGCGAGGTGACCGGTGACCCCAGCTACTACAATTCGATGTTGATGAAACATCCCTACAGCCAATGGGAACAGACCAAATGAACGAGATGAAGAGAGAGAAGCATTTCGATCCGCTCGATATGAACAATTACCGCATCGAGCGGTTGCCGACGTTAAAAAAGTCAGGTTTCGAGCGATGGATGTCTATCATTGGTATTCCCCTCGCCATTTTCGCTTTCGTTTATATCTATTGGTTCGCCCAGATCCCTTTCCTCGACACCTTTGATGTGTCACTGTTGGGGAAAGAGTCGGCTTCACGGTTCACCGAGCTAGGTGCCGAGGGCTTCTCCAGGATTAATTACGCGATGTTGGCCATCTTCGCTGCTTCCATAATTCTGTGGATTACCGAGCCCATCCCCAACTACCTCACCTCTTTGGTGTTGATTCTCGCTGTGGTGCTTACCGGCGTAACTACTGAGCGGACAGCCTACGCGCAATTGGGGCACCCGGTGATGTGGCTTAATATCCTCTCCTTCGTGTTGGCGAGCATGCTGGTAAAAACGCAGGTGGCCAAACGGTTTGCCTTGTGGTTCGTGATCAGGTTCGGGAAAAACGCGACTATGATCATCTTCAGTTTCATGGTCATTAATATCGTCCTATCGGCGTTTATCTCGGCTACCACGGCCAAGGCCACCATCCTGCTTCCCATTTTCATGGTTATCGCGGCCATCTACGGGGCAACGGGTGGCGATAATCGCAACAACTTCGGGCGTAACCTGGTCCTTCAAAACCTGTTCCAAATCAATATTGGCGCATCGGGTTTCATCACCGGGTCGGGGGCCAATCTACTGGCTGGAGCTTTGATTGCCGGGGCTATGGGGTGGGGTGTTTTCAGCTACCAGGACTGGTTCGTGGCTGCCTTCCCGTTGGCTATCATATTGATGGTAATCGGATGGTTCGTCGGTACTAAGCTGATCTTCCCACTTAAAAAGGGCGAGGATCGTCCCCAGATTGAGGGGGGTATCGACCGCTTAAAGGAGGAGTTGGCCAAGCTGGGTAAGATGAAGCCGGAGGAGTTCAAGGCGATTGCCATTTTCGTGGCGGTCCTTGCGCTGTGGGCTACCGATAAGCAGCATGGTATTAGTCAGACCGCTGTCGCATTCCTGGGGGCCGTGGTGGCCCTGCTCCCCAAGGTGGGTATCGTGAAGTGGAATGACGTGGATATTCCCTGGCACTTGCTGCTCTTCTCGGCGGGCGCGTACACGTTGGGTGCCGGGTTGGATGCTACCAACCTGCCGGGTACGATGATCGATGCCCTTTTCACCCGTTTAGGGATCACCGTGGATACCCCCTACTGGGTGCTCTTCTTTATTCTTACCGGCACCATGCTCTTCTCGGCACTGATCTTCCAGAGCAAGACGATGCGGACGCTTATCTTCGTGCCGATAGCGATAGGGGTGGCCCAGCGTTTCAACCTACCGATACTGAGTCTCGCTTTCCCCGTGGCCCTGTTGATCGAGCACGTGTACGTGTTGCCGTTTAATAGCAAGCCCGCGGCCCTGTTGTACGCTACCGACCACTATAGTTGGAGTGACACCTTTAAGTTCGGTATTACTATGATGTTGATAGGCTGGGTGATGATCATGGTATGGGGCGAGACAGTGCTCAAATGGTTGGGTTACACGAGTGGGGTCTTTTTCTAAGGTAGCGCCTATGGTAACTGTTATTTGACTTACGTTTTCCCGGTTCACGGTTTTCGGTTCGTTGAATACCGTTGTACCGGAAACTGAATGTCATGTGTTGTGCGGCGTGTACTGAAAGCTGTCTGGGTCCATTGCCTCTATTCGTTCTCGTCGTACGTTTGGTATAGGAAGTCGTTGTAAGGGAAGCGGGTGACATGGATCTCCTTTACCTTCTCGTAGAGCATCTCTTTGAGGGCATCGATATTCTCCCTTTCGAGGGCTGATATGAAGACGCTCTCCTCCCTCATTTTGGCAGGCCACGATTGCTTAAGCTCTTCAATGGAGTAGTTCTCCCTTCGTTTCGGCGATAGGTCGTCCTCCTCTTTTTCAACGTGCGTGAAGGCGTCTATCTTGTTGAAAACGAGGATGGTCGGTTTTTCTGTCTCGTCGATCTCGTGGAGTGTTTCCTCCACTACCTGGATTTGCTCTTCGAAAGCGGGGTGCGAGATATCCACCACGTGTAGCAGGATATCGGCCTCCCGTACCTCGTCGAGGGTCGACTTGAACGACTCTACCAGGTGGGTCGGCAGCTTCCGGATAAAGCCCACCGTGTCGGTCAGCAGAAACGGCAGGTTCTCGATGGTCATTTTCCTAACCGTGGTGTCAAGCGTGGCGAAGAGCTTGTCTTCCGCGAACACCTCGCTCTTGGTGAGCAGCGTCATCAGGGTCGATTTCCCCACGTTGGTATAGCCTACCAGGGCTACCCGCACCAGCTTCCCTCGGTTCTTTCGCTGGACGCTTTTCTGTTTATCGATCTTCTCCAACTCCTTCTTGAGTCGCGCTATCTTGTCGAGGATCAGCCGGCGGTCGGTCTCCAGCTGTGTTTCACCCGGGCCGCGCATGATGGTGCCCCCTCCGCCCCGCTGCCTCTCGAGGTGCGTCCACATGCGGGTGAGCCTAGGGAGTAGGTACTGGTATTGGGCCAGCTCCACCTGCGCCTTCGCGTGGGAGGTCTTCGCCCGCATCGCGAAGATATCGAGGATCAGGCTGGTCCGGTCCATGATGCGTACCTTGAGCTCCCTTTCGATATTGCGCAGTTGGCGGGCCGATAGCTCGTCATCGAAGATTACCACCCCCACTTCGTTCTCCTCATCCACCACGTGCTGCTCGATCTCTTCCAGCTTCCCTTTGCCTACGAACGTGGCGGTGTTGGGCGTATCGAGTCGCTGGATGAACCGTTCACACGGGATTAGCCCGGCCGTCTCGGCCAGGAATGCCAGCTCGTCGAGGTACTCGTTCACCGTCTCTTCGCTCTGTTCCTGCGTAACGAGTCCCACCAGGACGGCGTTATCACTCTTTATGTCGTATTGTATAAAATCTTTCATGCGTCTTTCCCTATCTCATATTTCACCGTGCAACCCGCTTTTATCCTTTTCCATTGCACACCTTGTTTTTTGTACGTGCACCATTTTTTTGTTTGCACGTGGGGTACTTGATCACGTCACTCTCTTGAACTTAAAACCAAAAACCGAATCCTGCCGTAAAAAGCAGTTGCGAGTGGTCACGGATAAATTGGTATTTTAGCTCGTAGTTCGCCCTTACCCGGTAAGTTATATCGTGTTGCCACCCTAAGCCGAGGTTGGCCCCCAGTCGCCGCTCCCTTCGTGCAGGAACGATCTCCTGGTCTACCGTCGTTTCATCGTACGACCACTGGGAGTAGTTGAGACCGGCGATCGGGTAGAGCGATAGCGCAACCGATACCGGCAGGATATAGTGCGCATCGGTCTCTACCATCCACATGTCGGTACCTTTCCGCTCGATAAAGCGGGTGAACGAGGGGGCGAACCGCAGCTCGTTGGTATAGTAGTAGTGCAGGTGTACACCCCCGCCAACGCTCTTGATGTCGCTACCGTAACCAGCCTGTACGCCAACCCCGAAGGTGCCCTCGAACTGCGCGAAGCCGTTGGTGAGGGAGAGGAGCCCGAAAAGGGCAGAAAGTGACATCCGGATTAAAAATCGTCTCATTCGCGAAATGTATTCAATATGCTATATTGTTTTTTTGCTCTCACTTGTTGCAAATAGTTTACGTCAGTCGAGCCTGCAAGCAACAGCTCATACAATCACTCCACTGCCGATACATAAGCGGGCATCGTTATCGTACACCACTCCGAACTGCCCCGACGCGATGCCCTGCTGCGGCTCACTGGAGTGTAGCCGGTAGAGGTCGCCCACGCGGGAGAGCCTCCCCTTGGTGAACTCCGGTGTGTGCCTTATCTTGAAGGTGACCTCCTTCTCGCCATCAAACTCCCCCCAGGGATCCATCGTGATGAAGTGGAACCCCTGCAGGTCAACTATTTCCCCGTATTGCTGCTTCGTGTCGTACCCCTTGGAGACGTAGACGATGTTGCGGTTCACGTCTTTCTTGATCACGAACCAGGGCCCCCCGCTCAAGCCCAGCCCTTTCCGCTGGCCAATGGTGTGAAACCAGAACCCCTGGTGCTTCCCCAGGATGTTGCCGGTCTCCAGCTCCACGATCAGCCCCTCTTTTTTCCCTAAGTAGCGTTCGATGAAGTCGTTGTAGTTCACCTTCCCGAGGAAGCAGATACCCTGGCTGTCTTTCCGTTGGGCCGAGGGGAGCTTTTCCCGCGCCGCGATGGCCCGCACTTCCGATTTAAGCAGATGCCCGATGGGGAACATCAGCTTGGCTACCTGTACACGGTTCAGCTGCCCCAGGAAGTAGGTCTGGTCCTTCACCTTGTCTTTCGCGGTGGAGAGCCATGCGCGGCCATCCCGCTCGGCAGTAGTGGCGTAGTGACCGGTAGCGATCTTATCGAACTGGTGGCCCCACCTCTCCTCGAACACCCCGAACTTGATCAGCTTGTTGCACATCATATCAGGGTTTGGGGTCAAGCCCCGCTTTACCGAATCGATGGTGTACTGCACCACCGTATCCCAGTACTCCTCGTGCAGCGATACCACCTCAAATTGGCAACCGTATCTTTTGGCGATGAAGGAGACCATCTCGATATCCTCTTCCGATGGGCAGTCGATGTAGCCCTCCTCATCCTCCATCCCTATCTGGATGTAAAAGATGACGGGGTCGTGGCCCATCTCCTTGAGCTGGTGTACCACGACGGAGCTGTCGACTCCTCCTGAAACCAATGCCGCTACGTTCATGCTTGATAATTGAATAGACAAAGGTACGCGTTTGTCGCGACTTCCGGAAAAATGCAAATTTAAAATCTATTTACACGATAAATGGTTGAAAACAAAAAAATAGTAGTATCTTTACAAATTGGAAGCGGTATATGGTGTCGCGTGGAGCGCCGCGCATCCCCCAGCGGGCTTTTTGTTCACCGCTTCCCTGATAAGGGTTTCCCCTCTCGCAGAAAGGGGTTTACCCTTCCCGATATCAATTTCGGGGGCTTCGAGAGAAAGAAAAAAAACGATATAAATGACGTACAGATGGAATTATTCAACCCTATCACCCGACCAAAAAGATAAAAAAGATGCATTAGCGAAAGAATTAAATTTAGATCCCGTATTAGTAGAACTGCTCTTGAACAAAGGGATAGAGACGGAAGAAGAGGCAAGGAAGTTCCTATACCCAAGCCTGGAAGACCTGCACGACCCTTTCCTCTTACCCGATATGGACAAGGCGATTCGTCGAATCGAGAAGGCCCTTGGCGATAAGGAGCGGATACTCGTGTACGGAGATTACGATGTGGATGGCACGACTGCGGTCGCTTTAGTCTACAAGTTCTTTCGAAGGATAACGAACAACATCGATTATTATATTCCAGACCGGTACGATGAAGGGTATGGCATTTCGTTTCAAGGAATCGATTATGCCGTGGAGACGGGCGTCACGCTCATTATTTCTCTCGATTGTGGCATAAAGGCCGTGAGCAAGGTGGCCTACGCCAAAGAAAAAGGCATTGATTTTATCATTTGTGATCACCACATGCCTGACGATAAGCTACCCGACGCGGTGGCGGTGGTCGATGCGAAGCGTGTGGACTCGATCTACCCGTACGATGAGCTATCGGGGTGTGGCGTTGGCTTCAAATTGGTGCAAGCTTTTTCGGAGCGCAACGGGTTTCCCTTTTCTGATATCGAGCCGCTGCTCGATTTGGTGGCGGTCAGCATCGCTTCCGACATCGTTCCCCTTATGGGCGAGAACCGGGTGATGATCCATTATGGTTTGAAGCAGCTCAACTCCAATCCCAGCTTCGGGTTGAGGGGGATTATCGAGATTTGTGGTTTACAACGGAAGAAGATTACCGTGAGCGACATTGTCTTTAAGATAGGTCCCCGGATTAACGCCTCGGGCAGGATGATGAACGGGAAAGAGGCGGTGGATCTGATGTTGGCCAACGACATGGTCACTGCTCGAGAGAAGAGTAAGAATATCGATAAGTACAACGAGGATCGCCGCGAACTCGACAAGAAAATTACCGAAGAGGCGATCGAGTACATCGAAAACCACCTCGATATTGAAAACCAGAAGAGCGTGGTACTTTACAACGAAACGTGGCACAAGGGTATCGTGGGTATCGTTGCTTCAAGGCTTACGGAGAGGTATTACCGGCCTGCCGTGGTGTTGACGAAGTCTAACGGCTTTATCTCTGGCTCGGCCCGTTCCGTTCCCGGGTTTGACGTCTACAAGGCCATCGAATCGTGCCGCGATATCCTGGAAAACTTTGGTGGGCACACCTACGCCGCGGGGCTGACCCTCCGGGAGGAGAACCTGCAGGAGTTTCGCGAGCGGTTCAACTCCCTCTCCTTCGATAAGGTGGAGAGCCGCATGATGTCTCCCCAGATCACGGTAGACGCTCACCTCTCCTTTTCTGATATCACTCAAGAGTTGGTCGAGGGGCTTTCGCTCTTTAGCCCGTATGGGCCAGAAAATGAGAACCCGGTGTTTCTTACCCGTGGGGTGTACGATGCGGGCGGCAGCAAACTGGTGGGGAGGGGTAACCGCCATATCAAGCTGGAGTTGCTTGACGGAACCGTGACCACCCCCGTGCAGGGTATCGCCTTTTCTCAGAAAGATCATTTTGCCCGCCTCAAAGAGGGGCTTCCCGTGGATATCTGTTATTCGATCGAGCAAAACAAGCGCGGGAACCGGACATTCACCCAGTTGATGGTAAAGGATATCCGCGTATAGCCCTGATAAGCGCTCGCCTATGCCATCGGGACTGTTCCATACGATACTGCAGGAGTACTGGGGCTACGACTCTTTTCGGCCCCTGCAGGAGGAGATCATGCAGTCGGTATGGGAGGGGAGGGATACCCTTGGGCTGATGCCTACCGGTGGCGGGAAGTCGCTCACGTTTCAGGTGCCGGTGATGGGCATGGAGGGGATATGCCTCGTGGTGACCCCCCTGATCGCATTGATGAAGGACCAGGTGGACAACCTGCGGGAGCGGGGCATCAAGGCGGCCGCCGTCTATTCCGGGATGTCGCGCGACGAGATCGTAGCCACCCTTGAGAACTGCATCTTTGGCGACTACAAGTTCCTCTACGTCTCCCCGGAGAGACTCTCTTCTGATATTTTCCGTATTAAGCTTCAAGCGATGAACGTCTGCCTCCTGGTGGTAGATGAATCGCACTGTATCTCGCAGTGGGGGTACGATTTTCGTCCCTCCTACTTGAAAATCGCCGAGATCCGCCAATTGCTGGAGGGGGTGCCGCTGTTGGCCCTCACGGCCACCGCGACGGCCGGCGTGGTGGAGGATATCCAGGAGAAACTGCTCTTCAAGGAGCGAAACGTGTTTCGGATGAGCTTTGCCCGTGACAACCTCTCGTACGTGGTACGGAGGGTAGAAAACAAGATGGCCGAGCTGATCCATATCCTTCAGTCGGTTCCCGGTTCGGTCATCGTCTACGTGCGCAGCCGCCGCGAGACCAGGGAGGTGGCTCGCGGGTTAAACAGAGCGGGTATATCGGCCGACTTTTTTCACGCGGGGCTTTCGCGGGAGGAGAAGGTGTTCAAGCAGAACGCGTGGCGCTTTAACGAGCGGCGGGTGATGGTGGCGACCAATGCGTTCGGGATGGGGATCGATAAACCGGACGTCCGTGTTGTCATTCACCTGGATCTCCCCAATTCGCTGGAGGAGTACTTCCAGGAGGCTGGTCGTGCGGGCAGGGATGGTGAACGCTCCTACGCTGCCCTCCTTTACACCAAGGCGGATAGTGGCAAGTTAAAAAAGTGTATCACCGACTCCTTCCCAAAGCGCGACTTTATTATCCGGGTGTACGAGGCGCTGGGCAACTACTACCAAGTAGCGGTAGGGGCAGGCTATAACGACGTGTATGATTTTAACCTCTACGATTTTTGCATGCCTTACCGATTGCCGATGCTACAGACGCACCACGCACTCAAGATACTGGAGTTGGCCGGCTACATCGAGTACACCGAGGAGATCGATACCCGCTCGCGCGTGAGGATGCTGGTTTACCGGGACGAGCTTTACTCCCTTCATATGAACAGCGAGACGGAGGAGTTGCTGCACGCGCTTCTTCGAACTTACACTGGTCTGTTCACGGACGACGTCTACATTGACGAGTCTCTACTGGCATCCCGGATAGGGAAAGAGCGGCAAGAGGTCTGCGAGATGTTGATTTCCCTGTCGCGGGCACGCTACATACGTTACATCCCTCGAAAGAAAACCCCCTACATCGTCTTTACCACCTCCCGGGAGGATACCCGTTTCGTCTCCATCCCACGGGCCGTGTACGAGGAGCGGAAGCGGCGGTTTGAGAAACGTATCCACGCGATGATTGATTACGCGGAGCGGAACGATGTTTGCCGCTCGCGGGTGCTGCTGATCTACTTCGACGAGGAGGGTGCAAGCGATTGCGGCAGCTGCGATGTCTGCCTCGCCAAAAACGAGACGGGTCTTTCGAACTTCGAGTTTGGCCAAATTAAGCAGGCCGTGAAAGAGGTGTTGCGCAAGAAGGGCTCCCTTCGCGTTCATGAGCTTATCGTCTGCATACTGGGTGGCGGGGAGAAATTTGTTGAGAACGTCAATAAGGTGGAGGATGCGGTTAGCGAAAAAGTTGGTAATGTAGCTGGTAGTGAGGTTGTTGAGCCAGATGTAAAGATGAGCGGGGAGGAGCCCATTTCGAAGGCGGTGACTGGCAACAAGGAGGATGAAAAAATTATTGATGTTGTCCGTTTTTTGGTTGATACTGGGGAGTTAGCGCTGGAAGACGATTTGATTTCGCTGGTCGAGGAGTAAAATGCTTAGCTGCGAGGTAGTGAAGGGTTAAGGGTGTGATCACTAGGAGGGGTGATTTTCAGGAGCAGAAGAAAAAAGCGCCCGCGAAAGGATTTCGCAAGCGCCTGTACATTAAAGTGACTCCGACAGGATTCAAACCTGTAACCTTCTGATCCGTAGTCAGATGCTCTATTCAGTTAAGCTACGGAGCCCTAATTTGCGGATGCAAAGATACACTATTTTCCTTAATTTACAAACGGTCTGTCCATATTTTCTTCTTGAAAAGCTTCTTGGGTGAAAAAAATGTCGGTCGTTTTCCTTGAAAAGAAAATCACGGCAATTCCTTTGTTAATAATCTGAATTATTGTAACTTTGCAGTCCGATTATTAGTTTTTATTCATTAAGAGTTTGATTTTAAGCTTTTTATTTGCCTATTTCGTCCCTTAGCAAGACAAAAAAGGAGCAAGGAAAATCGACTTCGCATCATTAACTTATTAAAAACAGGTTAGAATTAGAATGGACACGTTGAGTTATAAAACCCTTTACGTTAATAAAGAGACGGCAAAGAAGGAGTGGGTTGAGATTGATGCCACGGGGCAGTCGTTGGGGCGTCTCTGTTCCAAGGTAGCCAAGTTGCTGAGGGGGAAATATAAGCCGAGCTTTACTCCTCACGTGGACTGCGGGGATAACGTGATTATCGTGAATGCCGACAAGGTGGTGCTGACCGGTAAAAAGTGGACCGATCGTATTTACCTGCGCTACTCGGGTTACCCCGGGGGGCAAAAAACATCGACCCCGGCCGACTTGATGGCCAAGGGACCCGACCGTCTTTTCCGAAAGGTGGTCAAGGGCATGTTGCCAAAGAACAGGCTGGGTGCCGCGATATTAAACAACCTGTATGTCTACGCGAGCGAAACGCACCCGCACCAGGCACAGAAACCCAAGAAAATTGACATCAACACATTAAAGTAATATGGAAGTAGTAAACGCAATAGGAAGGCGCAAGGCAGCCGTTGCCCGTGTTTTCGTAACGGAAGGAACCGGTAAGATCGTGATTAACAAACGCGGATTAGAGGATTACTTCCCATCGTCCATCCTTCAGTTCATCGTCAAGCAGCCGTTGAACAAGCTGGAGGTATTGGAGAAGTACGATATCCGGATCAACATGCAAGGGGGCGGCTATAAAGGACAAGCAGAGGCAGCCCGCCTGGGTATCGCCCGCGCCTTAGTTAAAATCAACCCCGATGATAAGCCCGCCTTGAGGGCGGAAGGCTTCATCACCCGCGATCCCCGCGTGGTAGAACGGAAGAAGCCGGGACAACCGGGAGCCAGGAAGAAATTCCAATTCTCGAAACGTTAATTTCCCGAACCCGCCCAGTTCCTGTACTGTGGCTGCTCGGTGAGTATAAAAAAAGGTCGTTGCAACCGACCAGCCGTTTAGTATCTAAATCGCCAGGATGCTGTATAACAAGCCTACCTCGCGATTCGGTTTAGAAAAAGAAAGTAAACGAACAATTTATCAAACAGACATGGCAAAATTAGAATTTGATCAACTTTTAGAAGCCGGAGCGCATTTCGGCCACCTGAAAAGGAAGTGGAACCCCGCGATGGCTCCCTATATCTTTATGGAACGGAACGGGATTCATATCATTGACCTGCATAAGACGATCGTGATGGCTGAAGAGGCTGCTACCGCGTTAAAAAAGATCGCCAAATCGGGCAAGAAAATCCTTTTCGTGGCCACCAAGAAACAGGCAAAGCCCGTGGTTGAGGCGTGCGCGCAGAGTGTAAATATGCCCTACGTGGTAGAGCGCTGGCCAGGCGGTATGCTAACCAACTTCCCCACTATCCGCAAGGCGGTGAAAAAGATGGGTAACATCGATAAGATGATGAAGGACGGCACGTTCGACACCCTGTCGAAGCGCGAGAAGCTACAGGTAACCCGTCAACGGGCAAAACTGGAGAGGATGTTGGGCTCTATTGAAGACCTAACTCGTCTCCCAGCGGCTCTATTCATCGTGGACGTGATGAAGGAGCAGATTGCTGTTAGGGAGGCTGAGCGCCTCGGTATACCGGTGTTCGCGATAGTAGATACCAACTCCGATCCATCGAACATCGATTTCGTTATCCCGGCTAACGATGACGCCGCGAAATCGGTCGAGATAATCGTTGAGTATATCACCGAGGCTATCAAGGAAGGATTGGAAGAGCGCAAGGTGGAGAGAGCTGACGCTGCTGCTGCTGAACAACAGCACGATGAGGAGGGTGCACCCCAACGCCGTGAGCGTAAAACCCGGGCAGCCCGCAAGGAGCGTGTTAAGAAGGAGGATTCCGAGGCCATGAAAGCGGCGGTAGTGAGTAAATTCACGAAAGATGAGGACGTGGACGAATAATAATACGGTAATATTAAGGAAAAAACAGAGATAGTATGGCAGTAACAATAGCAGATATCCAGCACTTGCGTAAAATGACGGGTGCAGGGATGATGGATTGCAAGAACGCTTTGACTGAGGCGAATGGCGACTTCGATAAGGCGGTGGAGATCATTCGCAAGAAAGGACAAGCCGTGGCAGCCAAGCGCGAAGATCGTGATGCATCGGAAGGGTGCGTGCTGGCGAAGACCGAGGGCGGTTTCGCCGCCGTGGTAGCTTTGCAGTGTGAAACAGATTTCGTGGCTAAGAACGAGGATTACATTGCGCTCACGCGACAGATTCTCGATGCGGCTATTAAACATAAGCCCACAACGCGGGAGGAGCTGTTGGCGATTGAACTTCCCGGTGGTACCGTGTCGGAACTGATCACCGATAAGATGGCGTCAACGGGTGAAAAAATGGAGTTGGGCTATTACGAGCAGATTACCGCTCCTTTTGTTACCTCCTACGTTCACATGGGCAACAAGCTGGCCTCTATCGTTGGCTTTAATAAGGTGGCCGACGAGCAGGTGGCTAAGGATGTGGCCATGCAGGTGGCCGCGATGAACCCCATCGCGGTGACTCCCGAGGGGATACCGGCCGACGTGAAGGAGAAAGAGTTGAACATTGCTCGTGAGAAAGCGCGCGAAGCAGGCCGACCAGAGAACTTGCTGGATCGGATTGCTGAAGGAGCGTTGCAGAAGTTCTACAAGGAGTATACGCTACTTCTGCAGGAGTACGTGAAAGAGCCCAAGAAGAGCATAGAGGAGTTCTTGAAAGAGCAGGATAAAGAGCTTTTGGTCGTAACGTTCAAACGGGTCTCGTTGAGCGTGTAACATTCGCTGCTCACACGAAATTAAGAAGATAAAAACGCCCCAATAATGGGGCGTTTTTTGGTATGAAATCTCTTAGGAGCGCATAGTATGTTTTTAGCTTTTGATCTTTCACTTTTCCGTTCGGTGAAGTTTTGTGTTCATCCATCGTTGGCGACCTTTTCGAAACCTACGGTCCATGTGAGGACGTAGTTGTCGTGTACCTCGTAGTGTACCGTGAAACGGCGAGTTCCACCGGTTTTGCTTTCCATGGCGGTGATGGTTCCCTTATCGCGTGGAGTGAACGGGTGCAGGAAGAGATGCTCTTTAAAGTCAACCTCCCTCAGGTTGAGCCGCTTGAAGAGGGTCTCCTTGGCCGACCAGTGTAAGAGTTGGTGCAGCACCTTGTTGGTGGGGTCAATGTACTCTTTCTCGGAGATGAACTTGCTCGCGACTCTCTTTACCCGTTCCGACCGTTCCTCAATATCGATCCCTATCGGCAGGGAGTTATGTAACAGTAGTGCGGCGTAATCCCTCGTATGGCTTATGCTAATGAGGTGGCTACGGTCCGACAGATAGGGGCGTCCATCAGGGTAGTTTAGTATCGACTTATCATCACCTGCCAGAACGAACAGCATCGCACGGGTGGCAAGCCACTCCATGGAGCGTCGGCTAGAGCGCACGCTCTTAATGTAGTCGATGGCTTCTGTTCTTAGCGATTCCGGGAAGTAGTTCAGTAACTCCTCGTGTGTCTCTTCCATCTTCCAGATTCCCAGTAGCCCGTCTGAATTGATATGTTCCCGTCTAATCAGCATCTGTTTTAATGGTACGTTTCGGAACCACATACCTCACTTTCACGATCCGTTTTTTACTCATCTCCTCGGCTATAAACGTGTATTTCTTGTAGGTAAAACTCTCTTTCCGCTTTGGGAAGTCGCCTTTCAGTTCCAGCAGAAGACCAGCCAAGGTGTCTACCTCTTCCGCCATCTCTTCAAAATCTCTCTCTTCTACACCGGTGATTTTCACGAAGTCCTCCAGCGGCGTCTTACCCTCGAATATGTAGGAGCCGTCGGCCGCTATCGAGTAGAGTGGTTGCTCCTCATCGTACTCGTCACTGATATCGCCCACTATCTCTTCCAGGATATCCTCCATAGTGACCAGTCCCGAGGTGCCCCCGTACTCGTCTACCACGATAGCCATGTGGTTCTTGTTGGCACGGAACTCCTCCAGCAGGTCGTCAATCCGTTTTGTACCAGGCACGAAGTAGGCTGGTCGAATGAGCGATTGCCAATTGAACGAGGGTTGTTGCCCTAGGTGCGGCAACAGGTCTTTCACGTAGAGGATCCCCTGGATGTTGTCGGGGGTATCATCGAAGATGGGAATGCGCGAATAGCCGGCGTCCACGATGAAGTCGATCACCACGTTAAAAGGGGTGCGCACGTCGATTACTACCATATCGCTTCTCGATACTAGTATGTCGTCCACTGTTTTGTCCTTGAAGCGGATAATTCCCTCCAACATCTCCTTCTCCTGCTCCCTGGTAATCTCGTTTGAGGTGATTTCCAGTGCTTTTGAGAGGTCGTCAACCGAGATGTCGTGTCTTTGCTGGAGAGTCGA
The DNA here is from genome assembly GCA_012839475.1 of Petrimonas sp. GTDB lineage: Bacteria > Bacteroidota > Bacteroidia > Bacteroidales > Dysgonomonadaceae > Proteiniphilum. The sequence goes on from DUNG01000023.1 coordinate 283,242, forward strand.
CAGGGTAATGGATGCTGAACCCCTAACCAGGAAGGTGGAGAGGGGAGACATTAACTTGTGCAGAGCTCCGATAAACCGAGAGTACCTTATCGCGAAACGATAAGGGGCGTGCGAGGCGTACATTTTGGGTAGGATGTCAACGAAAAGGAGGATTATCCCTATCGCGATCCCAATCTCCAGGAGCCACTTTCCAGCGCGGTTCCCCATGAAGTAGGGGATTCTGTTCAGGAGGTAGATAATCAGTACGGCAAGGGTGACGTTAAGCAGGCCATATGCAATACCGATGGACGCATGTAGTTTTTCCGGTTTCTCCAGCAGCCGGTTTACTCGATCCTTTGCTACTTCGTTCCCGGTGTGGAGTTCATCGGATTGTCTCTTCCCGATGGTAAAAAAAGCAACCTCCGATCCGGATATGATCGCGTTTATCACGAGTATGAGCAGCAGAAGCGCTATAAGAAAATAGTCTGACGCCACAGGCGCAGATGCCCGTAGTAACAGGTGAGACAACGGGAAAGGGTCAGGATCCAATGGGTGATAGTTTAGTGAAACATTCTCGCTACAAAAGTAACCTGTTTAATTTAGAATGGCAAATCGTCCACCTCTGAGCTTGTATCGTCAACGCTGTCGATCGGATCGTTGGGTTCTGCAGCAGATCCCATGGTATCGTTCTCCTGCACTCGCCGCCCCAACAGCTCCAGGTTATCGGCAACAATTTCGGTAATGTACCGTTTAACCCCGTTCTGGTCGTCGTACGAGCGAGAACGGATTTTTCCCTCGATATAGAGTAGTGTTCCTTTTTTTACGAACCTTTCTGCTATTTGTGCCAATCCTCTCCAGCAAACGATGTTATGCCATTCCGTTCGTTCGGGAACCTGTGTCCCGCTGGAGGTGGTATATCCTCTCTCACTGGTTGCCAGTGAAAAGCTAGCCTTGGCCACATCGTTATCAAAATACCTCATCTCCGGGTCTCTCCCCACGTTTCCTACTAAAATTACTTTGTTCACCGACATAATGTAAAAAATTATTGAATTGAAAATGATCTGTCTATCCAAACAAAAATAACTGTTTTTTTTACAATATCCAACTATTCATTGCTGTTAGTTTCAATATATTTATGCATGAGTCTTGAAATAGGGTAACGCTCTATCTCCTCCTCGACAATTTGCTTGTATTGATCCATGAACGCGTGAACAGCCCCTTTTTCCATTGTTAACCTGTAGAAGTTGGCGTGGATTTGCTGGTGTGTGAGCTGATGTTTGTAGGTGAAGGGACCATCGATGGCAAGCAAAGTGGTTTCACGAAACAACTGGTTGTACTCATCGTTTTGCAACAGCTCTTCAATCTCTATCGGTTTGTCAGTTTCTATAAGTGGGAACTCGTAAAGGTTTCTCCATATATCGTTGTCCGTGCGCCTCCGAATATAGGTATTTCCATTTTGTCGGATATGGAGGTAGGTGAAGTAGCGCCTCCTCGTTTTTTTCTTCTTTATCCTGATGGGTAACTCTTCGGTTCGTCCGGTAGCGTACACCATGCAGGAGTTTGCTAGCGGACAGTCGCCACATCTGGGTTGGCGGGGTATACAGATTAGGGAACCCAAGTCCATGATAGCCTGGTTGAAGGCACCTGGTCGTTCTTCTGGTAGTAACTCTTTGGTAAGTTCCTTCACGATCCGTTTGCCCTTGGTCGACTGGACGGGCTCTTCAACTTCGAATAGCCGGGCGATGACCCTCAAGACGTTTCCGTCGACCGCCACGTGCGGCTCGTTGAAGGCGATGGACGAGATAGCGGCGGCGGTGTATTCACCAATCCCTTTTAGTGACAGGATGTCAGTGTGGCTGGTCGGGAACTTCCCGTTAAAACGACTTACGATATCCTTTGCAGCCGCGTGCATGTTTCTGGCCCTTGAGTAGTAGCCCAGCCCCTGCCATAGCTTCAACACCTCTTCTTCGTTTGCGTTCGCGAGTGATGCCACATTCGGGAAGCGGCGGATGAACCGCACGTAGTAATCCCATCCTTGTGAGACCCTTGTCTGTTGCAGGATGATTTCAGAAACCCAGACGAGGTAAGGATCATCCGTTCCTCGCCAGGGCAGGTCACGCTTGTTCTCATCGTACCAGCTCAACAGCTGTTGCGTTATTTGATGACGTGTAGTTTGCTGTCGTTTCATGCGATGATGCGGCATATCTCTTTCTTTTTTAGTTGCGCGAATATACAAAAAAAGAAAAAATAGACCCTTTTATTTCACCCATTGGGAAAAAAGCTATATATTTGCATTCCAAAATTTTACTAAACGTATTCTACAATATTATTAATAACTAAAACAGAGATAAAATGACTAAAGCAGACATTGTAAACGAGATTGCAAAAAACACTGGAGTGGATAAGGCTTCCGTGCTGGCAACGGTAGAGTCTTTCATGGATGTGGTAAGGAACTCATTGGCCAACAATGAGAATGTTTATTTGAGAGGTTTCGGTAGCTTTATCGTGAAAAAACGGGCTCAGAAGACGGCACGCAACATCTCCAAGAACACCACCATCATTATACCAGAGCACAATATACCTGCCTTCAAACCGGCTAAGTCCTTTGTAGCCATGGTGAAAGAGGCTGATTTTTAATTTTTTTAAAATAGACGAAAATGCCAAGCGGAAAGAAAAGAAAACGGCATAAGATGGCTGTTCATAAACGTAAAAAAAGACTTAGGAAAAATAGGCATAAGAAGAAGAAATAGGCCCGTAGCATTTTTTTACAGCATATACAGGAACAAACTTAAAGAAAACCGATCGGGCTTTAAGTTTGTTCTTTGTCTATTTTTGAAACGGTTCTAGCGAGAACGTTTCTTTCTGTTGTGACGACAGAATCCCTTTTTTAATATTTAATCATTTTAAAAACAAACCATTGTGATAAGCGAACTTGTTGTAGATGTTCAACCTAAAGAGATAACGATCGCGGTTCTAGAGGATAAAAAGCTGGTAGAGCTGCAACAAGAAAGTCAAGATGAGTCTTTTTCGGTTGGAAATATCTACCTGGGCAAGGTGAAAAAACTGATGCCCGCCCTAAATGCGGCATTCGTAAATGTGGGGCATAAAAAGGACGCTTTTCTTCACTATTTGGATTTAGGGGTTGCCTTCAACTCGGTTCTGGCGTTTCAGAAACATGTTGAAGACAAAAAAAGGATCCCACAGCTTCAGAAGATGAAGCTACAGCCTGATATCGATAAAGAGGGGACTATCACCGACATTTTAAAAGTCGGGCAGGAGCTACTCGTACAGATTGCTAAAGAACCCATATCGACCAAGGGTCCCAGGTTAAGTGCAGAGATATCTTTCGCGGGACGCTTCATGGTGTTGATACCCTTTATTAATCGGGTATCGGTATCGCAAAAGATCAAGTCGCGCGAGGAACGTGCCCGTTTGCGGAAGTTGATTCAGAGCATCAAGCCCAAGAATTTCGGCGTAATCATCAGGACAAACGCTCAAGGGAAACAGTCGGCCGAACTCGATGCGGAGTTAAAAGTACTTGTTAAGCGTTGGGAAGACAATATCGGGAAAATCTTGAAAGCAAAAGCCCCTTCGCTCATCTTCGAGGAGACGGGACGGACGGTAGCCCTTTTGCGCGATATTTTTAATCCCTCTTTTGAACAGATACATGTAAACGACAAGAGCGTGGCGCAGCAAGTGGCCGAGTACGTCAGCCTCATCGCACCAGATTGGAAGAACGTCGTGAGGCAATATAAGGGTGCACTGCCTATCCTGGATAACTTCGGCGTAACGAAGCAGGTAAAATCACTTTTCGGGAAAACGGTAACGTTCAAGAATGGCGCCTACCTTATTATCGAGCACACTGAGGCATTGCACGTGATAGACGTGAATAGCGGAAATCGCCACAAGTCGAAGCTGAGTCAAGAGGATAGTGCTTTTGAAGTGAACGTGGCGGCTGCTGAGGAGATCGCGCGCCAGCTGCGTTTGAGGGATATGGGGGGTATTATCGTGATCGACTTCATCGATATGAACAAGGGAGAGCACAGGAACAAGCTTCTCTCCACGATGCAAGAGCTGATGTCGAAAGATCGCGCCAAGCATAATATCCTACCATTAAGTAAGTTCGGGTTAATGCAGATCACACGTCAACGTGTGCGTCCCGAGATGGAAATTGCCACGAGCGAAGTATGCCCCACTTGCTTTGGCAAGGGAAAGATAAAATCGTCGTTCCTTTTCACCGATACGCTGGAGAGGAAGATCGGTTACTTAGTGAAGAAGCTAAAAGTGAAGAAATTCAGCCTGCACATACATCCGTATGTCGCGTCGTATGTTCAGCAAGGTCTGTTTTCATTGAAGTATAAATGGAGAAAAAAGTACAACGCCGGGATCCGGATAATTCCCGATCAAAAGCTGGGGTTCCTGCAGTACCTGTTCTATGACAAGGATGGAAACGAGATTGACCTGAAAGAAGAGATTGAGATAAAGTAGAGTCGCCTTGAGCGATTTTCTAATTGGGTTAAGACCGGTATTTCGAGAGAGGTACCGGTTTTTTATTACACGGGGTCCACGTCGTAGTATAGGGTCACGTACCGGAACCGTTGATCCGCCCGCAGCTCTTCCTCCGTTTTCTTTAACAAATCCCGCACCGGTTGGAGGGGCAGCTCGTTTTCTAACTTTAACAGCACTTCCCGAATATGGTGTTGTTGTACACGGTTCACCACGGGGATGTTAGGACCCAGTACCCGCTCGTGAAGCGCCCTTTTTACCCGTTGGGCGAACCGGCTGGCCGCGGCATCGGCAATAGATTCACTCTTATGTTTGAAGATTATTCTAATGAGGCGGCCGAACGGTGGGTAGTTAAACAGCTTCCGTTCTTGGAGTTGTAGATGGTAGAACCCCTCGATGTCCCCTTCCCGGATGAAGGTGTAGATGGGTTGCCCCGGGTCGTTGCTCTGGATGATCACGCGGGTTTTACCATGTTCCCTTGCCGCTCGCCCCACTGCTTGCACCATGAGTTGAAATCCCCGTTCGTGCGACCGGAAGTCGGGGTAGTTCAACAGGGAGTCGGCCGCCACGATTCCGATGACCCGAACGTTTTCGAAGTCGAACCCTTTCGAGAGCATTTGTGTGCCGACCACTATTTGAACCTCGTTTTCCCGGAAGCGATCTATTACCCGTTCCAGCTTCCCTTTGCCGCCGGTGGTATCTGCATCTACGCGGGCTACTGTCGCTTCGGGAAATAGCTGCTTGACTTCCTCCTCGATACGTTCCGTCCCGATGCCCAAGGGTTTAAGCTCTTCGTTATTGCATTTGGGGCAGGTGTGTGGCAGGGGGTACGCCCCGTTGCAGTAGTGGCAGACGAGTTGACCCCTACGCTTGTGGTAGGTGAGCGCCACTTCACATCGCGTGCATTTTGAAACCCACCCGCAGTTCTTGCACTCCACCCATGAGGCGAACCCTCGCCGGTTACGAAATAGAATGACCTGTTCGCCGTCTGCCATTGCCTCGGTTATCGCCTCTATCAACGAGGGTGCCAAAAGCGACTTCATCTTCTTTCGCTTTCTCAGATCGTGCGTGTCCTCAATTAGCACCTCCGGTATTGTCAGGTGGTTGTACGTTGTCTTTAGCTCGACCAGTCCGAACTTCCCCTTCTTTGCGTTGTGGTACGATTCCATAGAGGGCGTGGCTGATCCCAACAACGTTTTGGCTCCGGCAATGTGTGCCAGTATGATGGCCGTGTCACGTGCGTGGTACCGTGGGGATGGATCCTGTTGCTTGTAGCTGGTTTCATGCTCCTCGTCCACCACGATTAGCCCGAGCTGTTTGTATGGCAGGAAGAGCGAGGAGCGCACCCCTAAGATAAGCTGATAGGGTTCGTCTGATTGCATCTTGTTCCATACCTCCACCCGTTCTCTTTCGCTCATCTCCGAGTGGTAGAGGGCCATTTTGTTCCCAAAGGCCGCTTTAAGTCGCTTGGTAAGCCGCGTGGTCAGTGCGATTTCCGGCATCAGGTAAAGTACTTGTTGTCCCCTTTCTATGTACTCTTTCGCAAGGTGCATGTATAGTTTTGTTTTGCCGCTTCCAGCTACCCCGTGTAGTAGACACGTTGGCCGTTCTTTAAGGCACCTTTTAATCGCTTCCAATGCATGAAGCTGCGGCTCGTTAAGTGGGGTGAGCTCTTGGAAGGGGAGATCTTTCTCTTTTTTGGCTACCTCGACTTCGTATGTTTCTAAAATGCCCTTGGCTATCAGTCCGTTTAGTACCGATGGCGAGTAGTTGTTAAACTCCATTACCCGCTTTTTGGTGATCCCATCCCGTTTTTGTTGTTCGTTCGGCTTTTCATCTCTCACCGGCTTTTTGGGATAGGGTCTCTTCCTGATGCCTTCAGTTGTTACCGTTTCGTGAAGATTATCCACGAAACATTTGATCTCCTTAAAGAGTGCAAGCTGTTTTTTTGCCCTTCCGATGCACGTTGTCACCTCCTCTTCGGTAGCTTTTTTCACTTTCGGGTTAAGTCGGATATAGGTTTCCGTGCGGGGTTTGAGTTCCCCCTTTAGGTCCTCCGGCTTCATTGGTGGGGGGAGGGCCGCTTTGTAGACATCTCCCAGCGGCGACAAATAGTAAAAGGAGATCCACTCCCACAGTTTTATCTGCTGCTCGTCCACCACCGGGTGTGAATCGATGGAGGAGTGGATCTCCTTTGTCTCAAAATGTTGGGGTGGCTCGTCATGCAACCTCATCACGATGCCCGTGTAATGTTTCCTGCTACCGAACGGTACGACTACCCGATACCCTCTCCCGATCGTTTGTTCCATCTCTTTTGGGACGGAGTATGTGAACAGATCGGGCAATGGAAGCGGCAGGATGACATCGGCAAACATGTACTAGAGGCTGGGCAGCGAGCGAATATTAGAAATAGAGGGAGGCCGTAATACTCCAGCTATCCGATTTGCCGTTCAACGGATCCCGCCAATTGGGCGTATCTATCGAGTAATTGTCAGTGAGTTTTACGTTGTAGTTCACCCCCACCTGTACCATACCCAGTATTTCCAACCCGGCACCGATATTGGCTCCCGCCTGGAAGGATTTCGCCTTTATATCATCACTCATGCTTTGGAAGTCGATTTTGTCTCCCGAGATTAGGTACCCGATATAGGGGCCTGCACTGCCGTATAGTTTGAGCGGTAATCCGCCCAGCCCCAGTTTGGCCTTAACGTTCACCGGCAGATTCAGGTAGCGGTTCGATACCTCGATCTTTTCACCGTTGTTATTTCCTGTGAGGTTGGCAACCGACATGCGGTTGTCGTTATAAAGTAGGGAGAGATCAAACCCGACATCCACCGCCGTTAAGGGTAAAAGTGCTTCTACCGAAGGTCCAATGCTGTAAGAGGTCATGTTTTCCACCTTAAGCGCTTCAGTGCTGAAAGTGGGGTTGTTCAACCCGACGTCTGCTTTCACCCCGAATTTAATCTGTGAGAAGACTGGGGTACTTAAAAGTGCTAACAGCAGCAAAATCACGCTGCCTCGAATCATTGTTTTTGTTTTCATTGTTTACGCGTTTTAAGTTATTACTCTACGTAATGTATGATGACTTTTCAGTGAAAAAGATTGAAAGCTGATTGTTAAATAACCGTAACGTACAAGTTTCCCGTTTGACGTGATGTTGCGAATCAGTTTTAAAAAGCGTTCCGCTTCTCTTTGAGATGGGGAACGCTTTTTACGATATGCTTGGCAAATCGCGCCGAGCGAACTGCCTTATTTGTAGCGTGTTAGTCTTTTAGTTTCGCTTTCAGGAACTCGCGGTTGAGACGTGCGATGTTGCTGATAGAGATATTCTTCGGACATTCCACCTCGCATGCACCGATGTTGGTACAGTTGCCAAAGCCCAACTCGTCCATCTTGGCCACCATCGATTTGGCACGCCTGGCTGCTTCCGGTTTCCCTTGGGGCAGTAGGGCCAGTTGGCTCACCTTTGCCGCGACGAACAACATGGCAGACCCATTCTTACAAGCGGCCACGCAGGCGCCGCACCCGATGCAGGCTGCCGCGTCCATGGCTAATTCCGCTTTATCCCTTGGTATGGGTATCGCATTGGCATCGGGGATGCCCCCCGTGTTGACCGACACGTACCCGCCCGCTTGCATGATTTTTTCAAATGCGGTCCTATCCACCACCAGGTCCTTGATAATCGGGAACCCGGCCGAGCGCCACGGCTCAATCGTGATGGTGTCTCCCTCGTCAAACGAACGCATGTGCAGCTGACAGGTAGTAATCTCCCCGTCGGGCCCGTGGGGATGTCCGTTGATGTAGAGGCTACACATTCCGCAAATCCCTTCACGACAATCGTGGTCGAAGGCCACGGGTATCTTCCCATCGTTGACAAGCTGCTCATTTAGGATGTCGAGCATCTCCAGGAATGAGCTTCCCTGCGATATGTTCTTCAATTCGTACGTTTCGAAACGTCCTTTCTCTTTCGGTCCGTTCTGGCGCCAAACTTTTACTTTTATATTGATATCTTTATCCATGATAGTTGTTATTACGACTTATAGTTTCTTTGTTCACGAACCACGAACTCGTATTCGAGGGTTTCCTTGTACATTACCGGTGCCTTATCTTCTCCCCGGTATTCCCAGATAGAAACGTACGCGAACTTGTCATCGTGACGTAACGTGTCGCCCTCTTCCGTTTGATGTTCTATGCGGAAATGGCCCCCGCAAGACTCTTCCCGATCTAGCGCGTCGTGTGCCATTAACTCGCCGATCTCTATGAAATCGGCGAGCCGCAATGCCTTCTCGAGCTCCATGTTGAAGTCATCCCTCTTACCCGGTATCCTCACGTTGGTCCAGAAGTCTTCCTTCACCTCTTTCAGCTTCACAATCGCTTCCTTGAGGCCTTTCTCATCGCGTGTCATACCCACCAGCTCCCACATCACGTGCCCAAGCTTTTTATGGATGGAATCGACCGAGTGCTTCCCTTGGATGCTCATCAGTCGGTTGACGCGGTCGCTAAGCTCCTTCTCGGCCTGCTCGAACTCCGGCAGGTCGGTGCTAAACCGCTTCACGCTAATCTGGTCCGCAAGGTAGTTTTGTATGGTATAGGGCAGGATAAAGTAGCCGTCGGCCAGTCCTTGCATCAGTGCAGACGCTCCCAGCCGGTTGGCACCGTGGTCCGAGAAGTTGGCCTCGCCAATCGCGAAGAGGCCCGGTATGTTCGTCATTAGCTCGTAATCCACCCACAGTCCCCCCATCGTGTAGTGGATGGCCGGGTAGATCATCATAGGCGTCTCGTACGGGTTGTGGTCCACGATCTTCTCGTACATCTGGAACAGGTTGCCGTAGCGTTCTTCCACAACCTCTTTACCCAGCCGCTCTATCGCCTCAGAAAAGTCGAGGTAAACGCCCAACCCGCTTGGTTCCACGCCGTAGCCCGCATCGCACCGTTCCTTCGCGGCCCTTGACGCCACGTCGCGCGGTACCAGGTTCCCGAACGCGGGGTACCTTCTCTCCAGGTAGTAGTCGCGATCCTCCTCTTTTATCTGGGTGGGTTTCAGCTTTCCGGCCCGAATGGCTTCCGCATCCTCCATCTTTTTCGGTACCCAGATGCGTCCGTCGTTACGCAACGACTCCGACATCAGGGTCAGTTTCGATTGGAACTCCCCGTGTACCGGGATGCAGGTCGGGTGAATCTGTGCCATACACGGGTTCCCGAACCAGGCCCCTTTCTTGTAGCACTGCCATGCAGCAGACCCATTGGAGGTCATCGCGTTGGTCGACAAGAAGAAGGCGTTCCCGTACCCGCCAGTAGCGATTACCACCGCGTGGGCAGCGAATCGTTCCAGTTTGCCGGTCACCAGATTCCGGGCAATGATACCCCTTGCGCGGCCATCGATCATCACCAGGTCTAACATCTCGTAGCGGGTGTATAACTTCACCTGCTTGCGGTTTATTGCGCGACACAGGGCCGAGTAGGCACCTAGCAGCAGCTGTTGGCCAGTTTGTCCCCGGGCGTAGAAGGTGCGTGACACCTGCGATCCGCCGAATGAACGGTTGGCGAGCAACCCGCCGTATTCTCGAGCGAATGGCACACCTTGTGCCACGCACTGGTCGATGATGCTGTTCGACACTTCGGCCAGTCTGTATACGTTGGCCTCGCGAGCCCGGTAGTCACCCCCCTTTATCGTATCGTAAAACAGGCGATACACAGAGTCGCCGTCGTTCGGATAATTCTTGGCCGCGTTGATTCCACCTTGCGCGGCAATGGAGTGTGCACGTCGCGGTGAATCCTGAATACAAAAGTTGAGCACGTTAAAGCCCAGCTCTCCCAGCGTGGCAGCGGCCGATGCTCCTGCCAGCCCGGTCCCCACCACGATAACATCGAGGCGTCGCTTATTGGCCGGGTTCACCAGCTTCTGGCTATTTTTGTAATTGGTCCATTTCTCAGCTAATGGCCCTTTGGGTACTTTCGAGTCTATCTTTTTCATAATGTTCATTTTCTTATGTTATGCTAACAGGTTGGAGTATCCGAAGTGCACGGCAATAGCCACTACGATGAATCCAAGGACGATAAGGGTTGAGACAAAGTAACCCAGCCTTTTCAGCCTTTTCATCCAAATATCGTTGTTCCACCCTACCGAGTGGAGTGCACTCCAGAAGCCGTGGTTCAAGTGGAACCAGAGGGCAATGAACGCCACCACGTAGGCAATCAGTACCCACGTTTGAGAAAGTACATCCACCACCAGTTGGGCACCATCGTGACGTACCCCCTCCATGCCAAATAGATCCTTGAACTGCATCTGGTACCACATCTGGTACATGTGGACGATGAGGAACAGGGCAATGAACACCCCTAACACGAACATGTTCTTGGACGACCAGGCTACCGGCGTTTTGCTCTTGGATGCGTACCGGTCTCTGCCCCGTGCCTTCCAGTTTTGCAGCGTCAGGATGATAGCGTAAATGATGTGTACCCCAACTCCGAGTCCTATGATCAGTGTACCCACTATGGCCCACCAGTTTGCACCCAGTATCTCGTTGGCCAGGAAGTCATACGTCTCGTGGCTAAAAATCAGCACCACGTTCATCGACATGTGGAACAGCAAGAACAGAATCAGGAATAGGCCGGAAATACTTTGAATTACTTTCCGTCCAATTGATGATTTGATTAACCAACTCATAAGTTCTTTTTTTAAATTTATAGTGAATGTATTGTTCTATTTTCTTCTTATTCGAGAACAAGTAAAGAGGAAAATCCCCCTTGGATCCTTTTGAGTGCCCAAAGATATACCTTTTTATCAATTATCAACGAAAATATAGCAAAATATTATTTAGTGAAAGATTAAGGGTAGTTGACTTTCCACTCCAGTCTCTGCAGATCTTTCAGGTTTAGGATGTACTCTTTCTTGTAGTTGTTCCTCGCTGTCAACCAGTCGGTATTTTTGTCTTCAAGGTATTCAGCATCGTACACGTAGATATAGAGGTAGCCGCCTGTCTGCTCCAGCGTCTGCTCCCAGCATTGCAGCGTGATACCGATCTTCACTTTTATGGTTTTACCTGGCCGTACTTTGAAGTCGGCCGCGTACTCCTCGTTGGTGGGGTCGAAGTTAAAGAACCCTTTCTTAAGCGTGCTGACGGCGTAGATGGGCTTGTCGCTGTTGTTCGTGAAGTAGATGGTATTGTGGCAGTCGTCAAATCCACCGTTGCAGTACGGTAGGGTGAGTATGACGAGCAGAAGCACTACAACAAGGTGGGTGCGTGCACATTTCATTATCTTGTGGATTTTTACGTTTTACTTCCTTGCAAAGGTACATGAAAAAACCACTCTTCACAAGTGCGAGAGATAAAAATCGAAGAGAATGAAAGAGAGGTAAAATCAGAAATAGATTGAAAATTCGAGCAAATATAGATGGCTGATAAAGGGGTGGGAAGCGTTAAAATCGTTTTATTTTTTTTTAAAACCTAAAAAAATGTTATGTTTGCGGAGTTGGTTAAATGCTTTAGTGTTAAAAAACGATTGCATACAGGCACACGTGACCGTGTTGCCGGATCGAATTCCATATCATGTGAGAGTGAAAGTGATTATATGTAAGCGCGTTATTAAGCCAATAAGGGTGATGCGCATTTATTAAAAAAAGAGTTTTATGGTCGAAAGGAAAAGTCGGAAACAGTGGAAGCTTGTTTTCCTGTTACTTGTGGGGATGATGCTATCCCCGCTTAATTCAGAAGCACGAGACCATCTCCTGGCTATAGGGGAGGTAGGCTCTGTGCAGCAGAGCCGAAGATCCGTTAGCGGGGTTGTGGTCGACGGTGACAACAACCCCCTCCCAGGTGTAACCGTGCAGGTTGTAACCCGTGAGGGTGGGGTGATCACCGATGCTGATGGAGCCTACTCGATTCAAGCCGCGACGGGCGAGGAACTTCGCTTCCAGTTTCTCGGCATGAAGACCGTGATCGTGGAGGTTGGCGCTGGTTCCATCTACAACGTGCAGTTGGTAGAGGACGTGGAGATGTTGGACGAGGTGACCGTTACCGCGTTTGCCACCCAAAGGCGCGAGAGCGTGGTCTCCTCCATCGAAACGATCAACCCGAGGGAGCTTAAGGTTCCTTCATCCAATCTGACTACCGCGTTGGCTGGTCGTTTGGCTGGTGTAATCTCTTACCAACGGAGTGGTGAACCGGGTGCCGATAACGCCCAGTTCTTCGTGCGGGGTGTGACCACCTTTGGTTATGCTAGCAGCCCGCTGATCTTGCTCGATGGGTTTGAGGTGGACGCCAATGACTTGGCGCGTGTTGATCCCGATAACATCGCCTCTTTCTCCGTGTTGAAAGATGCCACCTCGGCCGCGCTCTACGGTTCTAAGGGTGCGAACGGGGTCATCATGGTGACCACCAAAAAGGGGCAAGCGGGTTCACCCAAGATCTCGTTCAGGGCAGAGGCCCGTGTCTCTGCTCCCACCAAGATTCAAGAGACGGTGGACGGGGTGACCTACATGAACTTGTACAACCAGGCACAGTTCAACGATAACCCTTTGCTGGAGCCTTACTACAGTGCTCAGAAGATTCAGAACACCATTGACGGCCTTAACGAGTACGCGTTCCCGAACATCGACTGGTACAGGGAGATGTTCAAGTCGAAAGCGATTAACCAGTACTATAACTTCAACGTCTCCGGTGGGGGGTCGGTAGTGCGGTATTACATGGCGGTGGCCTACAACAAGGAGGAAGGGATCCTTCGGGATAACCGGTTGAACAACTTCAAGAACAACATCAATATCGACCGGTTTAACCTGTTAACGAATATCACGATGGATTTAACCCCCACCACCCGGTTCGATATCAATATGAACTCCATCTTCGAGAACTACACCGGCCCGGTAGACAATACCACCGACATATTCAGGAGCGTGATGAACTCCAACCCGGTAGAGTTCCCCAAGTTTTTCTTACCTGACGAGGAGCATGCGTACGTGAAGCACACCCTCTTCGGGTCGAACGAGACCGGCTCCATGCTCAACCCCTTTGGTGAGATGGTGCGGGGCTACAAAGATGGCTCCAACGGGCGAATTACCTCCCAGTTCTCGTTAGACCAGAACCTTGATGCCTTAACCAAAGGGTTGATGGCGCGGGCTAAGGTGTCAATCAAGAGCGATTCGTTCCATGAGAGTCGCCGTTCCTATACCCCTTATTTTTACCATATAAAGAGTTATGATGAGTTCTCGGATACCTATGTGTTGCAAGAGGTACGTCGGGGGACCGATGCTTTGGGCGACCCGGACCAAAGGCGCGATGGGCAGTTCCGGATCTACCTCGAGGGAGGGTTGACCTACGCGCGTACCTTCAACGACCTGCACGATGTGAGCGGGCTATTGATCTACACGCAAGAGGAGATAAAGAACACCAGTGGTAATCCCGGTAGGATCCAGCAGACGCTCCCGCAGCGCTTACAAGGGATGAGGGCACGGGTCAACTACGGGTTCGACAACCGCTACCTGGTCGAGATGAGCTTGACCTACACCGGCTCGGAGAAGTTTGCACGGGACCACCGATGGGGTGTCTTCCCCGCGATGGGCATGGGTTACATGCTTTCAAACGAAGCCTACTGGGATAGGCTTAAAGATATCATTCCTCAGTTTAAGTTGAAGTACTCGCTAGGGCAGGTGGGGAACGACCAGATTGCCGGTCCACAAGATAGGTTCTTCTTCCTATCAGACATAGACCCGGGTTCGTGGGGCTATTCCTGGGGTAAGAACTTCTATTCCAACTATGGCGGATTCAACATTAACCGGTACGCGAACCCCCATATCACCTGGGAAATCGCCGTTAAGCAGAACATCGGCTTCGAACTGGACCTCTTCAAGAACCGGGCGATCAAGCTAATCCTCGAGTACTTTACGGAGAACCGTAAACAGATTTACCAGGCGAGAGCCAACTTGCCCGAGACCATGGGGCTGACCAGCAACGTGTATGGTAACGTGGGAGAGGTGAAGAGCGGTGGATGGGACGGCTCCCTTGACCTGAACCACTCGTTTAACGACGACGCGTGGATTAGCGGGCGTTTCAACTTCACCTTTGCCCAGAACGAGGTCATCGAGAATGAAGAGCCCGAATACCGCTGGTCTTACCTCAGCAACATCGGGTGGCCCATTAACACCTGGAAGGGATACATTGCCGAGCGCCTTTTCATTGACGATGCTGATGTGGCCAACTCGCCTCTGCAGGAGTTGGGGGGCAAGGTGCAAGCTGGAGATATCAAGTATAAGGATATAAACGGTGATGGGCGGGTCAACTCGAATGACCAGGTACACATCGGCTACCCAATCGTGCCGGAGGTGACTTACGGGTTTGGGCTTTCGGCCGGTTACAAGAACTTCGATCTCTCTTTCTTCATGCAGGGACAAGATAGGGTGTCGTTCTTTATCAACCCCAACAACATTGCCCCCTTCGCCAACCAGCGGAACGCGATGAAATATATCGCCGACGACCACTGGAACCCGAACAACCCGGTGGCCAAGGCGTTTTGGCCTCGCCTCTCCGCTTCGTTTAACGAGAACAACAATGTCTCTAACTCGACGTGGTGGTTAAGGAATGGTCGTTTTTTGAGGATGAAGACCATGGAGGTTGGTTACACTTTCCCGAAAAGCTTGTTTGCAAGTACCGGAATCAATTCAGTGAGGTTCTATCTTTCCGGTCAAAACCTTTTCAACATCACCTCTTTCAAGTTGTGGGATCCGGAGATGGGTGGTGAAGGCTTTAACTATCCCCTTCAAAGGGTGTACAGTGCCGGGTTAAACGTGTCATTCTAACGCTGATCAATTATAAAAAAGAACCATTATGAAATATAAGATAGTTACCATTTGTTTAATAACCCTCTCGATACTCTTTACAAGTTGCAATTTCTTGGACATAGTGCCGGATAACACGGTAGAGGTGGGGAGTCTCTTTGAGAACAGGGATAAGGCACTGAATGCGCTGTCCACCTGTTACCGTTACATGCCCAATTATGAGAAGCTTCATCAATCGATGTCGCTGGCGGGCGACGAGTGGGTGGGTCGCCTTGATGCTGGGTACGCTGGCGACCGGGGTATTAACCGCGGTATCAAGTTGATGCGGGGTTGGAATAACTCCAACGACCCCATTCTCAACTACTGGGCAGGAGGTGGTGGTGCGGAGAGCCTCTACGAAGGTATCCGCGTCTGCAACATCTTCTTCCAAAACATCGAGAATGTGCCCGACCTCACCCCCTTGGAGAGGGAGGACTGGATTGCCCAAGTGAAGGTGCTCAAGGCGTTCTATCACTACTACCTGATTCGGCTTTACGGCCCCATCGTGATCGTTGATAAGAACCTGGAGCCCTACTCGTCGGTAGAAGAGGTAAGGCAGGAGAGGCAGACGGTGGACTCCTGCTTCAATTACGTCTTGGGCCTTATTGATGAGGTGATCGAGGAGGGAGACTTGGCTGTCGAGAGAGGTGCATCGTTCATGGGGCAGGTAGATCTTCAGATTGCCAAAGCCATCAAGGCCGAGGTGCTGCTAACCCGGGCGAGTCCGCTCTTTAACGGCAACATCGAGTTTTACAGTAACTTCAAGGGAAAAAACGGTGAGCTCTTGTTCCCGATAAATTACGATAAAGAAAAATGGAAAGACGCACTGGATGCTATTGAAGAGGCTATCGCGGAGGCGGAACGTAACGGCAAAAAGTTGTACGTGTACGACAAGCAACCCCGCTTCTGGGATGTGGATAACTTCGAGAAGTCGGAGATCATTCAGTACGCCTATAACAACCGCTTCTCTATTGTTGAGTCGTGGAACGATGAGGTGATCTGGGGTTATTCGGGCCTCGACTTTACCGGACAAGGCGGCTTTGCGCATGCGACCAACATGCGCTCGGTGGCCGACCCCACCACGCCTGAATACGCTTGGCAGTGGCTTGGTGCTGACTTCCGGATGGTGGAACGTTACTACTCCAAGAACGGTGTTCCCATCAGTGAGGATATCACCTACGATTACGAAAACAGGTATGAGCTGGCTACCATACCCGATGACAACTATCACAAAGGGTATATGCAGCCGGGTGAGCGGACCGTGAAGTTGCACCTGGATAGGGAACCCCGCTTTTACGCGTGGCTTGCGGTGGACCGCTGCGTCTGGAGGACCCACGACGTGGCCAACGACGTGAAAATGAGGTATAACGAGTTCCCGGGCGGTAGGGGGGCACACCACAACACCGACTTCTATTGGACTGGCGTGGGTGTTAAGAAGCTGGTCCACCCGGAATCGGGTACGGGCCACTGGGCGCGCGTGGTGAAATTTCCTTATCCCATCATCCGGTTGGCCGATCTTTACCTGATGTATGCCGAGGCGTACAACGAGTATAATGGACCGGGTCAACCTGCGTACGATGCACTCAATAAGGTGCGCAGCCGAGCCGGTTTGAAGAATGTTGAAGTGGTGTGGAGTGACGCGGAAGTGGTGAGAAACATGGGTAAGCACCTCACCCAAGAGGGGCTGCGCGAAATCATCCGCACCGAGCGTTCTATTGAGTTAAGTTTTGAAGGGAAACGTTTCTTTGACGTTACCCGGTGGAAGGAGGGGAGTCGATTCTTTACCCTACCCGCTAGGGGGTGGAACACAACCGGTGTTGACCCGGAACAGTTCTATAACCTGATGACCTTGCAACAGCGCTCATGGCAGACACCCCGTGACTACCTGATGCCCATCCCGCTGTGGGACCTGAACCGGAACCCCAACCTGGTGCAAAACCCCGGATGGTAAAAAGAAAATAACGATCAAAATCAATAAACTGAATCACATGAAATATAGTAGATATATCGCGATTGTTTTCTTGCTGGCGCTGCTTCCGTTTATGAATAGCTGTAAAGATGAAACCGCCAGCCTGGACACCACTCCCCCCAAGCCAATCACGAACGTTGAGTTTACCGCGTTGAATGGGGGTGGGTATTTTACCTACACGATCCCTGAAGATGAGGATTTCCTCTACGTGCGCGGGGAGTACATGATTGATAACGGGAGTGTTATTTCAAAGACGAGCAGCGTTTACGCTGATACCCTTTTCATCGAGGGGTTGGGTCAAGTGAAGGAGTACGAGGTCAAGCTCTACTCGGTAGATAGGGACAACAACCATTCCCAGCCGGTTATTCAACGTATTACCCCCTTGTCGCCGGTTACGGTGGCCATTTTAGAGACCGTACAGGTACAGCCTGGTTTTTCATCCATCGTGTTGGACTGGGAGAATGAACGCCGTTTGACCGTCCAGATTTTCGTCAGGATTACGGTGGGTGACCGAACGGTCAACCAGATCTACTCGTCCAATCTTCTTAAGGATCGGTTCATCATACCCAACTTGAAGGGGGTGCCGCACAAGGTGGCTGTACACGTACGCGACTCTTATGGTAACGAGACGGATGAGTTGGAAATTGGCGAGGTTACGCCACTGATTGACGCACCCATTTCAAAGCGCTCGTGGAGTTTCCTTCGCGACCAACTGCTGTTTGGCGACAAGTGGGATTATGACAGCGATCCCAACCCGTTTGAGCAGGTTCCTTACCCAGAGTACCAGCGGTTGCACCAGCCCGATAGCTTTAAGAACGCTCCTATGTCGTTCGTAGAGGGTCGCATCGAGAAGTTCTGGGATAACGAGTATGACTACGAACCGGTGCAGAACCTTAACTACTTCAATACTGGGCAAGTGGGCTATCCCTTCTCTTACTACATTGATATGGGGCGCGAGATAGTGGCTAGCCGGTTTAAAATTTGGCAGCGCGAAGCGTGGGGTATGCTCTACACGGGCGAGAACGTGGAGATATTTGAACTTTGGATAAGCAACGACCCCGATCCCACCGATGGTGTTTTAGATGATTGGGAGTTCGTGGGACAGTACCGTATCAGGCTGCCATCATCCTACACCGAGGCGAGGAACGAGGTACGGGGTGGACATGAGTTTATGCTCTACCCCGAGAACCCGCGCTTTACCAGGCCGTTTAGATACTTGAGGTTCAAGGCCATTAAGCAGTTCGGTAACGGTAACTCCGGCTGTATGTCGGAAATCACCTTGTACGGCACGGAGGGAGACGGCTCTATCGTCGAGGACGAGAGCGTGTTGACGGGTGCGATCCCCGGGTGGGATTAGGTTTAACGAGTAAATAATAGTCATTATGAAAATACGATATATACTTACCATCACGTTGGCGTCCCTCCTGGGTTTTTATGCCTGTGAAAGCATGGACGATAATTATAAGCAGTACCTTGGAGAGTACAACTACTCCGGGAAGATCGATAGCCTAAGGGTCTACCCCGGCTACGAGCGGGTGGTTCTCGCGTGGGATAACCCGAAGGATCAGAAATCAATCGCTATACGTATCCTTTACGGTCCCGATAGCACCGAGGTTATCTATAACGAAATGGTGGACTCCGTCTCCATTGATGGATTGGAGGCAGGTACTGGTTACGAGTTTATCGTCTACACCATGGACAAGCATGGGAACCTCTCCGTGCCCACCTCGGTAACTGCCTTCCCTATCTCCAGTAGCTTCGTGGATGCGCTCACGCCCCCTTCGCTCGTGATCGAGGTGAAGGATAATGAACAGGTCATCTCGCTGTTGGGCCTCTCGAACGTGATGATGCGCTTCTCGGGGAAGATTAAATACAAGGTGGAAGCCCCTGGTGGGTACACGTTTAACGGTTCGCTCGACCTATCTCACATGCTGAAAGTGACCAATCCCACCACTGGTGTTACTGAGTTCATCACCCTTCCGGAGGCTTCCCTACCGGTTGCCGCCCTTGGGTTGGGGGTAGATTTCTTCCCCCCGGGGTCGTACAAGTTCTCTTATAGCGTGTCGGTTTGGCCCATTCAGGGGAACCAGGCCTCGATTGACGAGGTTTGGCTGGATCGAGAAACAACTGTTGAAGTACAGCCTATTATCATTAACGTGACCTCGCTGGGGGGTACCGTGTCAGATCAGCATAATACCACCGGTGGGGAAGGGATCTTGAAGCTGGTAGACGGGGATATTAACAGTAAGTACCTCTGCTGGAGCAATACCACATGGATGATGTTTAAAACGAACGAGCCCGCCATCGTGACCCGCTACTCGATGACCTCTGCTAATGATGCCTCTGGTAGAGATCCAAAGGATTGGGTTCTCGAGGCATCGAATGATGGCTCAAGCTGGGTGACGCTGGATGAACGGTCGAATATCACCTTCCCGATGCGATTCCAGACGCAAACCTTCGAAATAGCTGGTAATAGTACGCTTTACCAGTATTACAGGTTGCGGGTTACCAGGAATAACGGGGCATCAATATTCCAGCTTGCGGAGTGGACTCTGTTTGGACCTAAGCTGAAGTAAGGTGATTACAATTAGCAATTTTCTTAGGAGCGAGAGCAGAGCTGAGCTTGCTCAAGCTTTGCCGAGTGACGACAGAAAAGGCGCGTCTGCGAATTTCAAGGGCGAGAGCAGAGCTGAGCTTGCTCAAGCTTTGCCGAGTGACGACAGAAAAGGCTGCGAAGCAGAACGTTCAAGTGAAAATGTGCAATGAATTGGTAAGCGAATGAAAACAACCGTTTTCAGGGCAGGAGTTAGAGCGCTATTATTCCTGTTTCTGATAACTTTTCATGCGCTGTTGATTACCTGTTCAAGTGAAGACCCCATCGTGGATGATAATAATGGTGGGTCGCAGCAGGGGGAGGAGCCTTTACCTCCTCCTCCCTCTCCCTACTCAGCCGGGATAAGTTCCGGTAGCACCGGCTTACCCGGCGGGAGTGGGGTGATTACATCAGAGTTCTCTGATTTCGTCAACGGGAATGATGTGAGCCGGATGGCCGATCAGAATCCGAAGAGCATGATGGAGTTGCCCCACACCTCTTTCTACGTGATTTGGGCGGGCAGCAAGCCTTCTTTCGTGAATCAATACATGCTTACTTCGGGCGGAAGCTCCCGCGATGGCGATCCCACCCGATGGGCATTGTACGGCTCAAACGATAAGAAAGAGTGGAAGCTGCTGGATGAGCAGGGCAATCAGCACTTTTCTTCCGGGGGCGAGACGAAGGTCTATCCCATTTTGAATGAAGATCAGTACACCTTTTACAAGCTGGAAATTAAAGGGAACAGGGGAGGCAAGGTGACGCGCCTCGCCGAGTGGGCGATGAACATCTACACCGTGGAGACTGAATGGGGTGAGTTGTTGCCCCAATTCGCCTTTCACGATAAGGGCAAAGGGGTGGAAAACATTATGGATGGAGACCCTAAAACCGTTTATTCTATCCCATTCAGATCATTTCACGTGCAGTGGAACGTGAAGGAGCCGACCTATTATAACCACTATTTCATTATCTCCTCACCGGGCAGCCCTGAAAGCGATCCTTCGTCATGGGTTCTGCACGGCTCCGTGAACAACACGTACTGGGTGAAATTGGACGAGCAGGAGGGCCAGCGGTTCACCGAGCGGGGTGATACCCTGATTTTCCCGTTTGAAAACGATAACACGTTTAAGTTTTTCAAGCTGGAGGTTACCGGCAACCGAGGTGGCAAGCAGACCAGCATCGCCGAGTGGGGGCTACAGGTGATTTACACGGGGATTGAGGATCTGATGGTGCATTCATCGGGCTCTTCTTACTCCTCTCAAACGCCCATGGGCAACCATTACGCGAATCGGCACGTGACTACTGACGCGGACAGGGTCTGGTTTCTTGATTCTTCTAACGAGCCGCCCGCCCCCGGGCATGTCTCGCACCTTCAACTGAAGGAGTTCCCCGTGACGCTCTACCCCTTTGGTGACCCGTCGCCTGCCGATGTCAACCAGCACGTCATCGGCAACTGCGGGGGCCTTGCGGCGTTGGCCTCCATGGCTTACGTCTATCCCAACTTCGTGAAGAGTTTGATTACCGATAACGGGAACAACAGTTACACCGTGAAGATGTTCGACCCGCAAGGGAAGCCGTTGCAGGTAACGGTGAGTAATAAATTCCTCACGGGGAACGGCCATAATATCGACGCGGTATCGGGCAAGAATAACACCGCCACGTGGGCAACTGTGTTGGAGAAGGCGATCATGAAGTACAACGTGATTTACAAGGTGAACCCCGACATCGGGGGGATTGGGAGCGAACACGTGGTTCCCCTGTTTACCGGCGATGGCAATAGCTTCGCGTTCAGCCCCGGCAAGCTTACCGCACGTGAATTGGCGCGGGTAGTTAACGTCTGCCTCGATCAGGGTAAACTCATGATTGGCGGCTTCAACCGCGCGGGACTTCCGGTAGACAACAGTGAAACCGTTAAGGCGCATGCCTATACCATTATGCTCTCTGCAGATAAGGGTGCCCTCTTCGCAATGCGTAACCCGTGGGGAGGTAATCCCAAGGTGGATGGATCTCTGGATGGCGTGTTGAATATCCCTGATGACGGGGTCATACCGCCCACCATCGACTTCAGGATTGTTGACCCCGGTATCGCCGTGGAGTATGGCGATAGTAAACCGGTGCCTTACGCGCCACCGGCATCGGCCTTGAGTGGTTCAGCCATAAAGATGAGGGTGGCGAGTTACCTGCTGGAGTAGGGATATACGTTAAGTGCAAATTTAAGTGTAGAATAGGGAAAGATGTCAGTTTTGATTTTCAATTAATATTTTCTTTTCAGGGAATACCCAAAGGGAATTAATAGCTAACTAATTCATTACAGAGTAGTTGGCTATTTTGTTAACTGCTGATTTTCCGAACGTATTTTTTTCAATTCGATTTTCTTTGATATTTTCCAAAGCTGAGTAAACTATAGAAAATCGTATAGACTGGGTTTAGTCAAACTATTATATCCGTTAGAATCTGTTTGATGTCAATGTGTTGTATGCATTTCATCGTTTTAGAATATCGAGCAACTAAACTTATCCAGTCGCTAATTTTACTTTCATCTGAGGTTGGTTCTTCCCAATACTCTGCAAGTTCAAATGCTGGGGTTTGCAGTAAAACTTCGCTAATATGGTGGGCGTTTTCGTACAAGTTCCCGAAAATCTTCGGAACTTCATGAATTTCCCCTTCAATTTTCAGCTTTGCTCTTCCTCCTGCTGAGAATGAATCGCGGACGTTTGGACAAACGACAGTTTTTCTGGTAGTTAGCCAAATAGCTAGACGTCCGTACTTTTTATTACTACTCCCAAAAAGTTCAGGAAAGTATGCCATCGCTTGATGTGTTAATTCCTGTCGTTCTGATGCTGCGAGGTTATTCCAAATTCTGATGATAATGTTGCTCGCTTTACTGGTATTCTCGACATCCATCCACCAAAGTTCTTCACCTGGCTTCAGTTTGCTTTTGTAATAGTTGACAATTGGTCTAATTGGATCATCCATTTTTCGCAGTTTATCATATGGCATATTGATTTTGTTAAAAATGGTTTCACCATTCTTTAAATTCATATCTATTAAATAGCGGGGTGAGTGTGTTACAACAACCTCTGATAAAACTTCTTCATATGGGCGGCATCGAAATTCTATTGGGGTTGCTAATTTTGCAAACAACAAAAAAACACGTTCAACATTGTGTACTCTGGTTGTTTCTAAAACGCTATTTCCTGTTGATTTCCAATGATTTTGTCGTGTTGTTTTAATTTCGATACCATAATAGTTTTTAGCAGTGATGTCTGGAAATTTCTGTCCGCCAATCAGTTTAATAGAGCCTTCAAATGGAGTATTCTTTGCCATTTCTTCCATTACATTCTTAACGAAAGGTTCCAAGTCCCTACCCGATAATTGGCTGACTTTTCTTGAATCATTTTGGGCAAGATAATTTAACCTTTCTATTGTCGAGTTCATTAGTGAATCAAAATCACTTCTGTTAGGTTCTGGGTTTATTGAGACTATCATTTTCTATTTCTTGAAATATATATTCCAGACCTCCTCAATTCTTCTAGCCAAATGGTAGGCTAACAGGGGCGGTACAGCGTTGCCGATAATTTTATACGCTTGTGATGGGCTGACCAGGAAGGAGCCTTTTCTTCCCTTTTCGTTCTTGATCACGAAATCGTAGTCGGGCGGAAAGGTCTGTATTAAAGCACACTCCCTCACCGTTAGCCTTCTCTCTTTCATGCCTTTTTTTAGCTCAGAGTCGATGACACCCCCGTTCTCTTTGGAGAGCCTTCGAAACTCGATGTTCCCGTGATGTTCGGAGCGAATAGTTGGAGAGATCCCATCTGGATTGATTTCGATCTGTCCCTGGCAATGAGTGCCCATGAACTTCGCTCTTGAATAATGTTTTTGAGACAAATCGTTGGATAGCTCAGGTTCTTCTACATGCTTAAACAGCTCTTTTAGTGGCACGAAAGGCTTTAAATGTGCTCCTTTAGCCGTGAATGCATGCGTGGGGTTGGGGTATGGGTTGTATCGTTCTGGCACCTTTTCCTTTTCCAACTCTTTTAAGGCTGTTTTTCGTAGCGAGGCTTTTTTTATGCCTATAAAAATCACCCTTTCCCTCGACTGGGGCACCCCATAGTCAGCTGAGTGTAAGACCCGCGGGTCGAGCACGATATACCCGTTTTCACCGGCCGAGGAGAAATCGTTCTGAATGATTGTTTTCACATCCCCCAGGTTGACTAATCCCTTTACATTCTCTGCGATGAAGATTTTGGGTCGTGTGATCTCGATCACCTCTTTCATCCACATGTAGAGCTGTCCCCGAGTTTCCACGGAGGCCGTGTGGTCATCGACATGCTCGTTCAGGTGGTTTTTTTTGGAATGAAAACCATCGCGTTTGCCAGCGATGCTAAAGTCTTGGCAGGGGAATCCCCCAGTCACAACATCTACCTCTTCAGGAAAAACAGGTTGACCGTTTCGGTGCATCTTGACCAAATCCACGATGCTTTCCTCGTGAAAGTTCTTAGGATCGTGTCCCCGTTTAGAGAAATAGCTCACCCAAGCATTTCTTGCATCCTTCAAAATATCGTTGGCGAAGACGGTTTCAAACTTCGTATTTTCAAGCTGAACAAACCCGTTATTTAAGTTTTTAGCTATGAAATGGGGGGTTAGTTTTTCGTTTATAGACTCTTCCAAGACGGCGAAACCGCCTTCAAAGCCTAAATCCATGCCACCACAACCTGAAAAAAGAGAAAGCACGCTCAATGTCTCTTTCCGTTTTGATTTTGTATTATTGTTCACCTGTTTTATAGTTTCAGTATCCCCTTTAGTAATCTTTTTCCACATCACTTACATTCTCGGTTTCGTACATCAAATATACGTTCTCGTTTTGGATTCCACAAGTCACGAGCTTCTTGGTGCTTTAAAAAAGCTTCAGGTTATAAGCATATTTATAGTCTATAGGTTGTGATTTTCGGTATATGTTCTCCGTCCACGCTTCTTCTTGATGGCTAAGCTCGATGATTTCACGAGTGGAAAGGTATTTCAATTTTTCCTTTACTTCGTGAAGCGTTTTGATCTCTTCCGGGGTGAATGAGGAATCGTTGAAATTTTTATTTAACGTGTACTTTTCACCGACTCCCCCACTGGGAAAGGCTGTAAAACTAACATTTAAAACACCCTCTTTTACTAGTTTCTCGTAGATGGTGCTGAAGTTGTCCGGTACCGGTCCCATGTCTATGGCACAGTACGTAGCACCACTTATCGATCTGCCGTGAAGTTTATAAAAGGCGAAGTCCGCGTAAAAAAGCAACTTGTTTAACTTCGTTTTCCAAACACCGTTTCCTGTGCTGAAAAAGAGAATCATTTCGGTGAACTTGTCAAAATCAGGTAGGGAGTAACCGGTATAACGAGTACGAACTTTCCTTCCAAAAATGTAGTCCTGAATCGCATCCATTCTGCTATCTTCCTGTTTGATGAGTTTTTCTGCATTCGCTATTGCCTTGTTTTTCGACCGCTCATCGTCTATATCAGAAAGGTGTAACATCTCTAAGAATTTTTTCGGGTCTGCCGACATTTGAATTAATCGTCCATTGGCTTCGGTTGGTATTTCACCCGCTTCATACTGTCTATAGGTATTATCACCTAATCCCAAAACCTTCGACATTTTTATGGCGGGCAGCTTGTACTGTTTTCGAATAGCCTTAATATCTTCGGGGAAAGGGATGTTGTGTTTTTCCCTGTATTGATTCACGACTTGGTTATAATTCAAGTTAGCGAACGAGTCGTCTTCAAACTCCTGTCCCGAGTCAACGCAACGCCAAGTGTGAAACAACACGTCATACTCTTCTTTTCGAAAAGGTAACTTCTTCCATTCCTTGTTGATTACCATGTCTTTTCCTGTAGCCGGACTCTTCATGACCGCAACGTTATTTAATGAGTGAGTAAATTACTTGTAAGGGTAAATAATCGGATATTCTGCCTTATGAAAAGAGATACATATCAAATTTTTGTCTGTAACACTGAATTTTATATACACTTCTTTACCTTTCACTGTTTTCCCAAAAGAAAACATTTCAAATTGCTCAAGGTATTTCCCTTCTTCGACCCTGTAGAAATCCTCTGGTTGTAATTTCATGATAATTTCGGTTCGTTTGTTTCCAGGGATTTCTAATTCGAGCAATGTGCGTGCGTTTTTTTCACGATCATTCAAGTACAGAATGTTTAAAATACCCGATTTCACCCTAATCTTGATATCTTCCAAGAACCTTTCAACTTCTTGTTTCGATTTCATATTATACGATGCAAAATTATAAAGAATAGTTTAATTAAACAACTGAAATGTTGAAATAATGAGAAAAATAGTCAAAAAAACGATTAAATCGTTTTTTACGCTTTGGTTGGTCAGATGTCTATCGCAATTCTAGTTCCATTGTCGCGACTCGGTTACTTGACGGTTACAGCATCCGGTGAAGAGAGCTCTGTTCTGATATCCTTTTCGGGATCGAAAGGGAACCCATCTTCAAAGGTGTTGTTCTCGATAGTCACGTTGGCCACTTTTTCAAAAAAGAGGGGGTGGCTGTTCCAGTGGAACGGTTCAAATTCGCTGTTGGCCACCACGATGTTGTCGCGGAACAGCAGTCCATCGGTTGATTTGGCGTACACGAGGGGGCGATCGAACATGTTGAACCGGTTATTCTCGATCACGATGCCCGAATGGAAGAACTTCTGTTGCTCTTTCAGGTTGGGGATTTCGGGGTAGATGGAAATGACCGCGTTGGTAAATTGATAGGTCGCGGTGAGGGCGTTCACGAAGGTGTTGTTGCGGATCTGCACATCTCTACATGCTCCCGTCTCGTACCAGCCGTTACAGTCGCCGCACAACAAGATGGCCGTGCCGTGCGTGTGGTCGAACAGGTTGTTTTCGCACACCACCCGTTTGGGCGTGCTAAACAGTGCACCGCGTGCCCGGTTGTTGCGGATGATGTTGTCGGTGAAAACCACCTCAGGTGTCCACGTCAGGTTCTCGATACCGTATTTTCCGGTTTCTGCAATCTCTCCGGGTAGCGTATCGGTAAAGGTTATCTCGAACTCCTTGGCACCGAACTCGGTCGGTTTGTCAATCGCTTTGATCGTTTGTATGGTGGTAATGAACGGGTCACCCACCAACTCCATTTTCTCGCTCTCCACGAACTGCACGCTATCGCCCGGTTCGCCCCAAAGGAAGCCCCACGCTTGCGGGTGCATGTAACGGGCTTGTAGCGTATGGTCGTCTACCCGCTTGGTCACCCGCAGGTAGGTCCCGTGCACGTTGATGGCATCGTCTGCCATGCCTTCATACAGCCCGTTTTTAGATATAATTACCCCCTTGCAACCCGAAAAGTGGGTGGCATCGGCCTGTGCTGTGAAGTAGCGTGGGTCCCCTTCACCACGGAGGCAGACGTTGAATCCGTCGAGCGTGATCTCCTCGCTCATCTGCGCCAGCAGCCCCATCCCCTCGGCGTAGTGCAGCGTCACGTTCTCAAGGGTTACCTGGGAGCTCTCGCTCACGAAGATGCCCGGCGTGGGGCGGTGGTAGGAGCGTAGCGCATATCTTTCCCCCACGTTCACTTGCGCGGTTTGGCTCCAACCGGTTATCTTGAGCTTGTCCTCTCCAATCTTCTCCATCTTTTGACCATCGAAGCTGATATCCCCCCGCCGGTAGGTCAGCCTTCTATCTTCACGGAACCCCATCGATACGAACAGCGGGTTTTCATACCCTTCGCCCATGGCGATAAGGCGATTTTCGTTGTCAATCCTATGATGCCCGGGTGGGTATATCTCCGCTTCTACCTCGCCGCTCTCAGGGTTGACGGACAGGATGGTCAATTGGCGGAACGCCGGGATCTCGAAGTCGACCGAAAAGTTTTTCAGGGTGATGTTGCGGGAGTTAAGGATAGAGAAAGGGATCATTCGCCCGTGAAAGATAAATTCCGAGCCTTGCCCGTCGAGGGTCACGTTCTGCAGGTTCTCCAGAGCGAAGGCCACCGCTTTCGGGTTATCTTGATCGTGATTGGAGATGTAGTACTCGCGAGAGAACGCGCTGTCGGGGTAAAAGTGGTACTCCCCCTTGGGTATGGTAACGGTGACGTGTGCGGTGTCCGTCCGGGCTTGCAGCTGTTCGACCAGCTTAACGGCTCCCGACGATGCGTTTTCCCGCGTGTTGGGTTTCACGCCCAGCGAAAAGTGCGACGGTTTGAAAGTGCAGCTTACCAGAAGCAGAGAGGCGATAAGGAGGAAAGAAATTTTTTTACGCATATTTGTTGAACTTATTTTATACGTTTTCGTCGGTGTACTTATTCTCGTTTAATTTATTTGTATTGGACGGCAGCGGTTGTCTATACTCGCAGGCCTTGAAAAAGCAGGGTCAGTGCTTCTCGCTTGCGGTGGTCGACAAAGTCGGTGAGGTGGGATTGATCCAAATCGAGAAAATCCGTGATAATAGGAGCCATGAGGAACGAGAAAACCACCAGCGAGCCCACGTCCATAAGCAAATCCAATGGCTCTATATCGCGTATCACCCCCTGCGATATAGCTTTCTCTACTGACGCGCAAAACTGGTGGTAGACATCGTCCTGATGCGGCTTTTGCATGAACAGCTCCCGAAGTTGCTTCCTTCGCCTGGGGTTGGTAATCAGTTCGTTGAAAATAAAGTAAGGGATCTTGGGGTTTTGTATCATGAAGTTGAAGTAGACGTCGACCATGTTTTCCAACTTAGAGAAAAAATCCGTCTCCCTTTCCAAGGGCACCTTGATTTGCTCGAACAGCTGTTTAAATTTGCCCAGGAAGACTTTTTGAAAAAGGTTCTCCTTGGTACGGAAATAGTAATGCACCAGGGCTTGGTTACAACCGGCATCCTTAGCAATCGCGGTGGTGGAGGTACCCTTGAATCCCTTCTCGATGAAAAGTTTTTCTGCCGATGCAAGTATTTGCGATTCAGTGTTTGATGTATTATTCCTCATTCTCTCTCGTTTTTGTTTACTTCTTTGCAAAGATAGGCATTTTTAGTGCCGTATTGCATATTCATAATTAACATTTGCAGTCGGTTCTCCACGTTGGCGTAACTCGTGTCGGGGTCAAGGTCGAGCGGCAGGATAGAGATATCGGGGTAGCGCTCTTTTAACCTTTTTATCACGCCGCGACCACACACGTGGTTCGGCAGGCAGCCAAAAGGTTGCAAGATGACGTGCGAAGTAACGCCGCGTTCGGCGTAATAAGCTATATCGGCTGCCATGAGCCATCCCTCTCCGCAACTCAACGTGCCGGGGATAATATCTTTGACCCCCTCGTATAGTTTCGCCGGGCGAATTGCCTTTTCATATAACGGGTGTGCAACGGCAATTTTTTCGAGCGAGCGTTGCGTGTTGTCGAACAGCCAGGTAATCAAGTACGGGTATCTGGGTACATCGGCCTTGAAGTCGCGTCGGTGCCACATTTGGGCTAGAAAATCCTTCCGCAACTGGTCGATGACACGTGGGAAAACGGCCTCCATCCCGGTTTTTTCGAGGTAGCGCTCTATATCAAAATTGGAACCGGGATGATAGGTCACCAGCAGTTCACCTGTCACGAAAACCCTCGGTTTAGGGTGCTTCCGATCATGTTTCACCTCTTTTAAATCGTTGATGCAGCGTTGAAAGGTTTTTCTCGCGGCAGCAACCCCCTCTTTAATGGCTTTCGCGATGAGGCGAACACTTTTTTGTAGCCATCGGTCGGTGTCACCGGCCTGAAGTTCGTACGGGCGGACTTTCCGGCAAAGTTCGGTAAGGATGTCTAGCATCATAAAGCAGTTGACGGCTTCTATAATAGACGAGAGGTTTAATAAGGTCACGCCGGGATGGTTGTCTTTAGTGTCGTTTACATCGGTGGTGAGGATAGGTACACCGTTATAGCCGGCCGCGTCAAGCCCTTTGCGCAGAAGACCGGCGTAGTTCGATAACCGGCAGTCGCATTGAAACTTCACCATGCCCACCGCCACCTCATCTTGACGGTAGTTGCCGTCTTGTAACGCGGCTATCAACTCCCCGATGACCATCTGGCATGGGAAGCAGATGTCGTTGTGTACATATTTCTTCCCCAACTTGACTTGTCGTTCACCGCCCACGGGAACCCTCTGCACGCGGAAGCCTTGCTTTTCGAAGATGCTGTCCATCAACACCATCAGCTCGGCGGAAATGTTGGGAATCAGTACCGTGCGGGTTTTCTTGTCGTTGTTGTAGAATTTCACGGGGCTGGGTGCGGGGAGCGCGGCGGCATAGTGTTCCCGGTTTCCCCGATTCGTGATGGTTTCGATAAACGATTGAACACGAATACGTAAGGAGCCTGATGCCTCGCTCTCATCGATTTTGAGGATCAAGGGCGATTTGTTTCCACATTTTTTCATAATCCTGACAATCTCGTCCGAGAGAATGGCGTCGTGCCCGCAGCCGAAGCTGACCAGTTGCACGTATTCCAGCATGGGACTTTTTGCCGCTATAACCGCTCCGGCTAACATCCTCGTGTGAAAGTTGTTGGTGATCTCGATGCGGGTGTTCTGTAAATCCACCTCTTCCAACCCGGGTAGGGCATCCACGGGGATGACCGATAGCCCTTTCTCCGTGAAGAACTTAGAGACGTTGTGCGAGATGAACGGATCGCTGTGATAAGGTCGACCCGCTAAAACGATAACGGTGTTGTTTTCTTGTTCTGCCTCCCGAATCAGGCGGTTGGCTTCGGAGCGGAGCGTGGCTCTGAAACTCGCCAAGGCACTTTCAGCGGCCAGGTAGGCGCCCTTCGCCTCCTTTCGGGTGACGTTTAGGCTGTTGATGGCATACTCGCGAATTTGTCGCTTCCGGTCTTTTTCCGAAAACCAATGGAAGACGGGTGTGTCAAAGTGGATATGGTGTCGTTTTGCAGGGTCTTGGGCGTTCTTGACCACCATCGGGTAACCCATGATAATGGAACAGGTGTAGGGGCTCAGCTTATCCACCCCCTCGG
The DNA here is from genome assembly GCA_012839475.1 of Petrimonas sp. Lineage (GTDB taxonomy): Bacteria > Bacteroidota > Bacteroidia > Bacteroidales > Dysgonomonadaceae > Proteiniphilum. The sequence continues at coordinate 314,082 of DUNG01000023.1, forward strand.
GTGGGAGGTGCATCACGTAAGGCATAAAAATACGGTCTACCCTTTTTTCGGCCAACTCCTCGATATGGCCATGTACGATTTTTGCCGGAAAGCAGATGGTGTCGGAAGCTACGAATTGGATTCCTTTTTCGTAGATTGCCTGATTGCTCGGTGCTGAGAACAGCGTTTTGAATCCCAACGCCTTAAAGAACGTGCTCCAAAACGGCATGCTGTTCCAGAACTCCAACGTCCGGGGTAGACCGATGACCTCTTTTTTGTCGGTTGATACCTGTTCGCCGGGATACGCTTCGAACAGCATGCTTGCCCTTTTACGAAACAGGTTTGTCGCGGTTTTCCCGGTGGCCCTTGCCCTCTCGGCTTGGTTTTTTGTCTCGCGGTCAAGTTCAGCCCCTCGTTCGCACTTGTTTCCCATCACCCAGTATTTTCCTTTTGGGAAACGTGTTATGGTACGCAAGCAGTGATTGGCGCAACGTGAACAGGGCACACCCGATTCCGTTTTATATGCAAACTTACTCACCTCGTCGAAGCCGATGAAACGGCTCCCGGTTCCGGACAGGTAGCCATAATCCTCAACATGTTTCTTGGCAAGCAGGGCCACGCCCACGGCACCCATCTCACCGGGGTATGGGGCTAGTCGCACCTCTTTGTCGAGGTATTCCTCAAAGGCGCGTAGTACGGCCCGGTTGCGGAAGGTGCCGCCTTGTACCACGATATGGTTGCCCAAGGCATCGGGGTTGGTAATCCTAATCACTTTGTTGAAGACGTTCTCTACAATGGAGCGGCAAAGCCCGGCCATGATGTCGTCGGGCGACTTGCCGTTGCGTTGCTCGGTCACGATGCTGCTGGTCATAAAGACGGTACAACGGCTGCCCAGTTTGGCCGGGGAGGTTGACCGGAACGCCGCGGCCGCTATCTCCTCCACCGGGATCTTCATCGTGGTGGCGAAGTTTTCGAGAAAAGACCCGCACCCTGATGAGCAGGCTTCATTAAGCATAATATTGGTTATCACGCCGTTGTCTATCCATATGGCTTTCATGTCCTGCCCTCCGATATCCAAAAGGAACGTGGTGTCGGGGTAGTAATGCAGGGCGGCGTGGGCGTGAGCCACGGTCTCCACGATGTGATAATCCGCCCCGAAAGCGTTTGCCGTCATGATCTCGCCGTATCCCGTGGTGCCAAGGCCATGGACCTTCAGCTCAACGCCCTTTTTTTTGTACTTGTCGTGAACCGCTGTCAGCCCCTGTTTTAACACATCCAGGGGTTTGCCAAGGTTGTTGGCGTAAAAGCGTTCAATTACCCGCTCTTTCTCGTCTATCAAGGCGAATTTTGAAGTCGTACTACCCGAGTCGATGCCCAGGTAGACGTTCAGTACCCCACTTCGGGGGGCTGGCACCGCGTCCACGCGCAACTCCTTGTCGTGCCTTTCGGTGAATTCGGTGTAACTCTTTTTACTGTTGAAGAGAGGCGGCTCATTACACGAGGGCACTTCTTTCGTTTCAGCGGTTTTTAAGTTTTCCAGAAGTTCATCAATCGTGAAACTGTTTTCATCCTCCCTGTTCCGGAACTGTTCGATGGAAAGTGCGGCACCATAGGCAACGATGGTTTCCGGGTGCTTCGGGATGATAATCTCGTGCTCTTCAAGCTGGAGTCGCTCCGCGAAGACGCGTACTAATTGTTTGTTGAAAGTTAACGGTCCCCCCTCGAAGATAATGGGAGGAGCGAGTTCCAAACCCTGGGAAAGACCTCCAATGGTCTGTTTCGCGATCGCGTGAAACGTGGAAAGGGCAATGTCGGCATGCGCGGCACCTTGAATCAACAAGGGCTGGATATCCGTCTTCGCGAATACGCCACAACGACCTGAGATGTCGTAAACCCTTGTGGCTTGAGCGGCGAGTGCGTCAAACTCAGAGGGTTGAACATCCAGTAGCTGGGCGATTTCATCAATGAAGGCACCGGTGCCCCCCGCGCAGTTGCCATTCATGCGCATATCGGAAACCTTTAGTCGCCCATCGTGTTCATCTTGATGGAAAAAAATGACCTTGGCATCCTGTCCGCCCAGTTCAATCGCGGTTCGGGTCTCGGGGTAAAGGTAACACACGGCGGCAGCATTGGCTACCACCTCTTGAATGAAAGGCACCTGTATCTTCTTGGCGACCGGTTTCCCGCCCGAACCACAAATGGCTACTTTAAAAGTATCTGAGGGAAACTCTTGGCGCAGTTCGTCTAGCAATTGAATGATCGTACGAACCTGCAGGGAGTAGTGTCGGACATATTTCGTGTATAACAGCTGATTATCGGTTGGCGATAGTACGGCAATTTTGACGGTAGTAGATCCGATGTCAATGCCTAAATGTTTCATCTTAAGCCTCCAGCAATGTCCGAAACCTCAAAAGCGTAATCCAGCGGTCGACCGTACGCCCGTTCGTAGGCGTTTTTTTTCTGCTCGTAATCGATGAGCGACATGCGTTTGGCATCAGCTTTTGGGTCTAACGTGGGGTCAGGTGTTATAACAGGCAGGATATGAACGAAATAGCGTGTATTCCATATGCCGAAAAAAGTACGTTCATCCCGGATTTCCACGAAACAGGGCAAAATGGGCACGTTGATTTTGGCGGCGTAAAAGTAGGCTCCCAGCTTTAGCGGTCGCGGCTTGCGGTAATTGCGCCACATCTCCTGCTCGGGGTAGATGAGTATATAATTGTTCTTTTTCAGTACCTTATGAACGCAATCGCAGAAGCGTTCGCACATGTATTCTATTGAATCCTTGCTAATCGGTATCACGTTGGCGTAGCGTAGCAGGAAGCCGATGGTCCCGGGCATTTTAAAGTTCGATACCTGGCTGATGGCATACATCTTCTTCCTACGTCCTATCTTTTTTATCACGCGGAGGATGGCCGTGTTTTCCAAGGGATTGAAATGGTTGCTCGTAACAATGGCACCCCTGCCGCGCAACGTTTTCACGTTTTCAGTACCGATATATTTCGTGTTCACGTTGCGCAATAACGACATGCCATTTTGAGCGATGGTGACGATTCGGTTTTTAATCCAATAGGCTATCGTCTCTCGCTCCTGCAAATATTTGTCGATAATTTCGCGCTTCTCTTCGGTGTTGAACTTTGGTTCACCTTGTTCTACCTTGACGTGAAACAACCCTTTTTCAGTCGCTTCACGGATATTGCGCACCACCGGATTTTCCATTATCTTGTTCATAGCTTGATTTTCACGTCCTTGTTAGCCATTTTCACGAAAGTTACCCCGGTGTCGGGAACGGTTTCCGCTTTTTTCAGGAGAAGGTTGAAGCTTTGCTTGTCCCGGGCCTTTTGTTCCGCGCTGTAGTTCTCCTTTATCGCCTTTACTTGATCGTGGAAATCGCTCATTTCGGCATACTTCCAGAAGTAATCGGCATACTGGATGTTATCGTAGCACCAGGGTTTTTCAAACAGGTTGTAATGGATAAGCTTTGGGGCGGGGTGCTCCTTTTTCCGCGGGTTGGGCATCACGTCCCACGCTTCATCGAGGAAGAGGATTTGCCCTTTGCACATCGCGTTCAAGTAGTCTTGATCGGGTGCGATGCAGTTGAAGTGATAGGTGTTGAGCAAATGCATGAAATGTTCCTCGAGTTTTACCTCGCGCAACTTTTTCAGGTTCATCACCATGATGCCGGAATTGACGTATTTGTCCCGGTCTACGCCAATGGCGTTTTCCATCCAATGGATGAGTGCAGGTACATCGGAGGAGGAGTAATCGGGACACGCGGCGAAAAGGTGCCCTTCTACATTCGTGTCGTACAGTTCGGAGATGTCGCCGGGAACCACGATGTCGCTGTCCAGGTAAAGGGCCTTGTCGTACTCGGGGAACATCTCGGGAATGAACAACCGGAAGAAGATGGTCATCGTGAAATAGTCGCACCGGAGGCGGTTCTCGCTTCGGTCCGTAATGTTTTCCAGCGACCTGCGCATGGGCATAACTTCTATATCAAAGTTCTCATTGGCAAGGGCCAGCAGTTTGCGTTGGTTTTCATCGCTAACATTCTCTTGAATAACGATGACTTTGTAGTTCCTCTCTTTTGAGGCGTTGATAATGATCGATTTTAATGCCACGCCAAGCAAGGGTGCATACGCGTCGTCGATGGTAAAGAAGATGGGGATTAAATTTTTTGTTTTCATTGAGGCTGTTTTTTAATGTGTCTGAACGTGTTGGATCGGTTTCATTCAACTGCCGGATTGTGAATGATGTTACTTGTAAAAGATGTCACTGCTGAATGGTGCTTAGCATCGTTTCCTGTTTTTGAAGCTTTAATCCGGGAGTATTCCTGAAGGAGGTGATCAAATTCGTGATCTTTGAGAACCTTATGCATCCGTTCAATCTCCCAGGGTTTCACGGTTACGTAGTGGAACCATGGGAAGAATCGGAACGTGGTGCTGTAATGTCGCAATACCGTGTTTGCGCGCATCCTTCGTTGCTCGTTGTACTTACGTGGGGCAAGCCGTTTGCTGGTGACGAGATTGTTCAAGGCAGTTTGATCGGGCATAAACATCTTTTTCTCCTTACATTGTTGCAACGCCTTCCTGAATAACCCTGTCTCCCTGATTTTCAGGAGGTTCATCAGCAATACACCGGAGTTGACGTAATTGCGCCTGAAGAGGTTTTTCCTGAAGAACCAACTGCCGTAATGGTCGAGAACGCCAATAAACTCGACATCCGTGATGCCTTGATCGTAAAATTCCGAAATGCTCTTTCGGCAAACCACATCGTTGTCGAGGTATAGCAGCTTGTCGGGTAATCCTTCCACACGATCCGCGAGCAACCGCAGCATACAGCAGGGTGTGAAGCGTGTTTTCATGTTGGCGGTAGGCAGTTCCGATTGGAACAGTTCCGAGACATCGAATAGTTGGATATCGCTTAGGGGGTTGGCCCTTTTCAAGTAGTCTCGAAGCGTTGAAATAGTCTCCTCTCCCACTTTGAGGTATTTTTTCCCATCGTATGAGAATTGAGCCGTCATCACGTACACGTGGAGGGGTTCCTTCGTTTGCTCGATAAAGGAAAGCACGGAGATGATGAGCCCATCCTCAATATGCTTATCGCCACAATAGAGTATGTTCATGGTGTTAATTTTATGTAATTAATGTAGGTATACGTGTTCGCTTTTGCACGGCTTTTCATTGTCTCCGTTACCTTGGTCTGCAAGTCGGCAGCCTGCTCTTTGGGTGGTAATCCCGCGTTGGGGACAATGGGGCCATCGACGAAAGCCGTGATCTTCGGTTTTTTGCCGAATCGCTTTTTTTGAAAGGTGACTGTCAGTCCGAAAGCCGGTACCCGGTTCTCCACGGGAAAACGGAACGCGGTTCGGTTTATCGGGCGGATAAAGGTACAATAAGGCCAAAGATGCGCTTCGGGGAAGAGGGTAACGCAACAGCCTTGCGCGATCCTCTCGTTTACGGCGGCGCGAAATTCAGCCATCCCCTTTATCCCGTTGGGGATGGGTAAAGCCCCTAAGCACGGTAACCACTTTCCTACCACGGGGATGCCGAGGTTGGCCGTGCTCGCGACAGTGAAAACACGTTTGCTGTTGCAGGCGTGTACGGGTAGGAATACATCGCCCATCCCCAACGTGTGGTTGCCGTACAGGAAGAAACCCGATGAGCCGGCCTCGGCGAATTTCTCTCTCCCGACCACGGTGATGTGCAACCCGAATTTGCAGTAGAGGTAGGCGAACGCCTTGGCGAGCGGGTAGACCCATTTTTGCTTCCTGATGCGTGACTTTTTGGTGGGGATCCACTCGTAATCCTTGGGCAACGTGTAGTGTTGACCTGGGTTTTCTACAAAGTCCACGTTGAAAGAGGTGTAATATCTTTCTTGTCGGCGCATGATTTAATCAGCCTGTTTAATTCAGCTATTTAATAGAGCTATTAAAAACGGCTGTAATTTAGGGATATTTTTTTAAATTAGCAAGAAAAAGTGATTTTGTTTCGTTGCCTAAGTTCAACTTAGAAGTGCAACGCCCGGGTACGAATTTTTTTATTACCTTTGTCCGTTCAACGAAAAAAGAAACAACGAGAAATCATGGATATTGTTTTAAGCGGTATACGCTCCACCGGGAAACTGCACCTGGGGAACTATTTCGGGGCGCTTCGCAACTTCATACGGATGCAGGATGAGAACAGGTGTTACTTTTTTATTGCCGACCTGCACTCGTTGACCACACACCCCGACCCGAAGTCACTGCATGAGAACGTGAAGAACGTGCTTATCGATTACCTGGCGGCGGGACTCGATCCCGAGAAGTCGGTTATCTACGTGCAGAGCGACGTGAAAGAGGTCATCGAGCTGTACCTCTACCTGAATATGCACGCCTACTTGGGCGAGCTGGCAAAGACCGTCTCATTCAAGGAGAAGGCCCGGAAGCAGCCGAAAAATGTGAACGCGGGGCTGTTCACCTACCCCACGCTCATGGCGGCCGATATCTTGGTACACCGGGCGGATAAGGTGCCGGTGGGGAAAGACCAGGAGCAGCACCTGGAGATGACCCGCCGCTTTGCGAGGCGGTTCAATAACCTGTACGGGCTGGAGTACTTCAAGGAGCCGGTGGCCTATAACTTCGGCGAGGAGCTGGTCAAGATACCGGGACTTGACGGTAGCGGGAAGATGGGGAAGTCGGAAGGGAACGCCATCTACCTGAGTGACACGCCCAAGGAGATAGAGAAGAAAGTGAAGAGGGCGTTGACCGACTCAGGCCCCACCGAGTTTAACTCGGAGAAGCCCGATTACATCGAGAACCTCTTCACTCTCCTGCGGGTAGTCTCCGCGCCCGAGGTGGTGGAGCATTACGAGAACCAGTGGAACCGGTGCGAGATAAGGTACGGCGACCTCAAGAAGCAGCTCGCGGAGGATATTATAAAGGTGACCTCGCCTATCCGGGAGCGGGTAATCGAGTTGAGCGGTAATGAGCCGTACCTTCGGAAGGTGGCGAAGGAGGGGGCGGAGAAGGCGAGGGAAAGTGCCGCCGCCACGCTGGCCGACGTTCGGGAGATCATGGGGTTCAAATCGTTTTAACGGTATGTTGCTGTCCATGTGGCAACTATGAATTTGCTTCTAAAACCCTAAACCTGATTTTATCAGAAAAGACTTTCTGGAGCGGGTTTAATTACTCGCTTGTAAAACCACGATTTGGTGTAACTATTCATTGTATGTTAACGTTTCGAATGATCGAGTTGAGCGATAGGCCGCTCATCAATTCATATTTGCAACAACAAAACTACAGGGCCTCGGACTTCTGTTTCACTAACCTCTATACCTGGGGGAAGCGGTTTAACACCCAGTTCGCGGTAGCCAACGGGTGGCTCTTTATCCGGTTCAAAGACAATTACGACAGGAACTCCTACCTGAAACCGATTGGAACGGGCGATTTGAGAGAGGCCATCGAGTGGATTATAGAGGATCACAAGTCGTTCGATAGCGTGTTCCAGCTCAGGGGGCTTACCGAAGAGATGATAGCGGAGGTATCGGCCGCCTTTCCCGAACGGTTCAACTACAACTTCAACCGGAGCGTATCGGACTACATCTACACCACCGAAAAACTGACCCACTTGAAAGGCAGAAAACTACAGAGCAAACGGAACCACATCAATCGATTCAAGCGGGAGAACCGGTGGAGCTATCAATCGCTCAATGAAAGCCCGGAGACGGTGGAGGCGTGCAAGAGGGTGCTCGAAAAGTGGATGAGGGTTAACGAGGAGGATAAGGATCCGACACTGGTGTACGACGACTTTGCAACGACACTCATGCTGGAACATTTCGATTACCTGGAGTTGAAAGGAGGTGCCATACAGGTGGACGATGAGATCGTGGCGTTCGCCATAGGAGAACGGCTTACAGAGGATACATTCATCGTGCACGTGGAGAAGGCGTTTAGCTCGGTGCACGGTGCCTACGCCATCATCAACCAGCAGTTCGTGGAGAACGAGATGGCGAACTACACCTACGTGAACCGGGAGGAGGATATGGGGATAGAGAACCTGCGCAAAGCGAAACTCTCGTACCAACCCGATATCCTTTTAAAGAAGTATAACGCTCGGTTTAAAACGTCAGAGTTGCCTTTGTAATCTTTCGCCAACGTCCTGTAGAAGAAGTGTAACACCTAGTTTGAAACGCCATGATACGCCTTGCCGACCCTATTTCAAAAGCCCAGGTATGGGATATGTGGAAGCGTTGTTTCGGGGATCCGGACGACTACATGGAGCTCTACTTCCGCTACAAGTACCGCCCCGAGGATACCTTGTTGTACATAGAGGGTTCCGAGGCGGTGGCCTCCCTGCAAATGCTGACCTATCAATTCACGTTTCACGGCGTGGAGATACCGGTTATCTACCTCTCGGGGGTATGCACCCTGCCTGCTTACCGAGGTCGGGGTTATGCGCGTGCGCTGTTGTTTGAGAGCTTTAACGAGGCGATCCGACGGGGAGTGCCGCTGATGATCCTGGTGCCACAAGAGGAGGGGCTGATGCAATGGTACGCCCGGTACGGGTTTACACAGACGTTCGACCCGGGTAGCGAGCCGCTGCCCTCGTTAAAGGAGCTGTTGAATCGCCACGAGGGCGATCTGGAAGCGGCTTACAACAAATTTGATGGCCACTACCGGGAACAGGATTTGACAGTGCAAAAAACATTCAGTGATTTCAAGGCGATGGTAGAGGAGGCTTCCCTGTTCGGTTTCCCCGAGAAAAGGAGTCTGCCGGGGATGGCGCGGGTTATCAATGCCGACCGTCTGCTTTCGCTGTTCGCCTCCCGACGAGGCGATGCCGTTTCATTTCATGTTGAGGTGAGGGATCCGCTTATCCCGCGGAACAACTTGTCGGTACCTGTTGGGGATGGGGTACACGACTTGGCCCCAACGTTACAGGCGGAAATTGATAAGCTAACGCGATGGTTGTTGGGCTACCGCACGACCGAGTTGGGGGAACCCTACGCGACCCTCTTCCCTGAAAAATCACCTCAGATGCACTATATGCTCGAATAACCCCACTATAACCACTTTCGCTTTTTGAAGTACAAGAGGATAAAGAGCGAGGAGAACACCATCAATATGAGCGCGATCGGGTACCCCCATTTCTTATCCAGTTCCGGCATAATCTCGAAGTTCATCCCGTAGATGCTCGCGATAAGCGTGGGGGGCATGAAGATGACCGATACGATGGTGAAAATCTTGATGATCTTGTTCTGCTCGATGTTCACGTAACCGAGGAAGGTGTCCTGCAGGTAGTCCAGACGATCGAAGTTGAACTTGATGTGCTCCACGAGCGAGTTTATGTCCTTGATAATCATGGTGAGCTTAGGCTGCAACTCCACGGCCATGAACTCGCTGCGCAACATGCTCGATACCACCCGTTGCTTGTCGATGATGTTCTCTCGCAGCATCATCGTCTTCTCCTGCAGGTTCTTGATTTCTGACAGCAACTCCTCGTCGGCCTCTTGCAGGGAGAGCGAGTTACTTAACTGGGTGATCTTCTGTGTCATGTTCTCGATCATGTCGGCATCGTACTCGACCCGGGTCTCGAGTAGGGCGACCAGGACGTGGGCACCCGTGGGGTAGTTCCTGGGGTTGGCCGATATCTTTTTTACCGTCTCGTGGAAGGAGATCAGCTCCTCCGAGCGGACGGTCACCAGTATGTTGTTCTTCAGGATAAAGGATACGGGATCGGTTTCAAAATTGGACAATAGGAAGTTGGAGTTGACTACCAACGTGTCGTTGGTTTCGATGTAGCGCGACGACATCTCGATCTCGATCATCTCCTCCTCCTCCTGGATGTATATCTTAAGGAAATCTTCGAGTTCGTTTTCAACCTCCTCATCCACGTCGTTGAGGTCGATCCACAAAAAGTTCTGAATGGGATTCGATTTCAGGAAGTCGAGGCTCCGGTTCACCCTGACTACACCATCCTTATGATAAAATAGTTTGATTTCCGCCATGTTCTCGTTGTTTTAAATTGCGATGATATCCGTTCAAAAAGTGTTTCTCTCTTCCGGTGAGCTTTATCCCGGCAACGGTTCCGGCACTTTCGGTTTGGCCTGCTCGGGCAACGGTTCAAGCGCTTTTGGTGGGACCTCTTCATCGAATGTTCCGGGAGTCTCCAGTGAAACCAGTTTGACTTTGACCCACGGTTCAAGCAGGTTGGTCAACGTTTCGAACTCTTTAACCGAAAGCTGCTCGGGTCGTTTCGTGAGCAGGGGATCGTCGGGCATGGGGTTCTCATCGGATAGCAGTAGCTTGAGGGAGTTGCGGAGCATCTTGCGACGCTGGTTGAACCCGGTTTTCACCACTGTTTTGAATAGTTTCTCGTTGCAGGCGAGACGCCTTCGCTTGTTACGCGTGAGGCGGACGACTGCCGATTTAACCTTAGGCGGAGGGATGAACGCGTGCTCGTCTACCGTGAAGAGGTACTCGATATCGTACCACGCTTGCAGCAGCACGCTGAGGATGCCGTAGGCCTTGCACCCGGGTGGGGCGACCAAGCGTTCCGCGACCTCCTTTTGGATCATCCCGGAACAAAATGGGATTATATCCCTATTGTCCAGAACTTTGAAGAAAATCTGTGAGGAGATGTGGTAAGGGTAATTGCCAATCACGCTAAAGCTACCGTTGAAATGGGCATCGATGTCCATCCGCAGGAAATCCTGATGGAGGATCTTGCCGTGCAGTTGCGGGTAGTGTTCGTTAAGGTAATCCACTGACTCGCGGTCAACTTCTACCACCGTGACCTCTCTCTCTTGCTCTAAAAGGAATCGGGTAAGCATACCAGTACCCGGTCCCACCTCCAGGACGGGAAAGGGGGGAGCCTTGTCGAGCGTTGCCGCCACGCGGCGGGCAATCTCCTCATCCCTGAGGAAATGCTGGCCCAGGTTTTTCTTTGCCCTTACCGGAAACATTGCCATCTGCCGATTATTCCTTATCTTTACTGCCGCAAAGGTAGCAATTTAATTATAGAAAATGAGACAAACTCGTTCTAAAAAAACAAGATACGACGTCTGAGGAATGGGTTTTCCAAGGTACTCTTTTTAATTGGGGAAAATGAAGGTTGAATCCGCGAAAAACGTATTGAAGATCCTGCTCTCATTACTTATTGGATTGTTTATCCTATGGCTCATGTACAGGAAAACCGACTTTGGTGAGCTATGGGTAATCACGAAAACGGCTAACTTTGGTATCATCGCCCTCTCTTTGATTTTTGGGCTCATTGGTAATATCTTGAGGGGGTTGCGGTGGGAATTGTTCATTAACGCGCTGGGGTATCACCCCCCGAGGGTCAGCATCGTCTACGCCACGTTGGGAAACTACGCGGTCAACTTTTTATTGCCCCGCGCGGGCGACGTGTGGCGATGCGGCGTGGTGAGCAAGTACGACAAAATCCCGCTGGGGAAAACCGTGGAGACGTTCCTCGTGGATAAGATGATTGATATCCTGGCTGGATTGACGATCATCTTCGTGAGCATGGTGCTCTACGTGGACTTTTTTATCTCTTACTTCAAGGACAACCCGGAGCTCTTTGGCAACGTGAAGGGGTTCTTCTCTTCTCCGTGGTTTTACCTGGCCCTGGGTGCCCTCGTGATTGCCATGGTGCTGCCATTCACGCTTTTTAAAGGGACTACCTTCATGAAAAAGGTGAAGGGATTTCTCGCGACAGTGAAGTACGATTTGAAGGTGATTTCGGGGATAAAGGAGAAAAAGCAGGTAATCATCTACACGATCCTTCTCTGGTTCTGTTTTTATTTGTATTTTTACATCTGCTTTTTCGCGTTCGATTTCACCAAAGACCTTGGGCCACTTGCCGGGTTAATCGTATTCGCGATGACCAATATCGGCATTTCAGTACCGGTGCAAGGAGGGATCGGTCCCTGGCACTTCGTGGTCATCTCCTCCCTGCTGATACTGGGGGTAGCAGAGAGTGAGGCGCTTGCCTTCGCAGGGGCCGTTTTTGCCGTGCAGTCGGTTTGGCAAATCCTGTACGGCCTCTTCGGGGTCTTTGCCATGCCATACGTCAAACGAAAAACAGCGGATGAGACTACTGCTGATACTGCTGCCGAGCAGGTTAAGCAGTCTTGAAGTAAACGCCTTAGCGATGCACTAACGCGTTTGTCATCGAAATGCGAGGGTGACGTGGAGTCAGGCAAAACATGATGAATAAACCAACAAACAAACTAAAAAAAGAAAATATGACAACTAGATCGATTCGTAATCTGTACCCGAAGAACGTGTGGGGTTATTTCCACGAGTTAACGCGTATCCCTCGCCCCACCGGGCATATGAAGGAGGTAACGCGATACGTTATGGACTTTGGAAAGCGGTTGAAATTGGAGGTGGAGCAGGATAAGACAGGCAACGTGCTTATCAAAAAACCGGCGACCAAGGGGTATGAAGGCGCGAAAACCGTTATCCTGCAGTCGCACCTCGATATGGTACCACAGAAGAACAGCGATGTGGAGCATGACTTCACCCGTGACCCGATTGAGGCGTACGTTGACGGTGAGTGGGCAAAGGCCCGCTCTACCACGCTGGGAGCGGATAATGGCATAGGCTGTGCCATGATGATGGCCGTGCTTGAAGACAACACCCTGCAACACCCGGCTATCGAGGCGCTGTTCACCGTGGATGAGGAGGTGGGCATGGACGGTGCGAACGGTCTGGAAAAGGATTTCCTGGAGGGAACGCTGATGATTAACCTCGACACGGAAGAGCTGGGCGAGCTTTGTATCGGTTGTGCCGGTGGAAGGGATGTGAATGTCTCTTTCCGGTTTCAACCCGTGGAGGAGATAGAGGAGGACGACGTGGCGTATAAGGTGAGCTTGAGAGGGTTAAAAGGTGGCCATTCAGGTGTGCAGATACATCTCGGGCGGGCCAACGCGAACAAGTTGATGAACCGCTTCCTGAAAGAGGTGGTGAGCGACTATGAAGCCCGCATCGCGAGTGTTAACGGTGGTTCGCTAAGGAACGCGATACCGAGGGAGTCGTTCGTGGTACTCACGATCCCTGAGGAGTTATCGGATGACCTGATCGACCTGGTGGCAGAGTACGAATCGCTGTTCCGTGAGGATTACGCGGGTGTGGAGGAATCAATATCTTTTAAAGCTGAGCGTACCGAACTGCCCAAGTGGCTCCTTCCCGTGGAGGTGCAGGATGACCTGATCAACGCTATTGAAGCGTGCCACGATGGGGTGGTCAGCTACCTGGCAGATTTCCCGGGGGTGGTGGAGAGCTCGTTCAACTTGGCCCTGGTGGACACACGGGAGGATCGCATCGAGGTGAAGCTGCTGGTGAGGAGCTCCTCCGAGAGCCGGAAGGATTGGGTCTGCTCATCGCTTGAAAGCCTGTTTCTGCTGGCCGGGGCGAAGGTGGAGTTCTCCGGTGACTATTCGGGATGGCAGCCGAACGCGCACTCCGAACTGCTGGGAACGATGGAACGGGTCTACTTTGAGAAGTATAACGATCGCCCCAAGGTGTCGGTGATTCACGCGGGACTGGAGTGCGGTATCATCCAGTCGAAGCTGGAGCAGCAGCTCGATATCGTTTCGTTTGGGCCGACCATCCGGGGTGCTCACTCTCCAGACGAAGCGGTTAAAATAGATAGCGTGGGGTCATCATACGAGTACCTGGTAGAGGTGTTATCGCGACTGAGTTAGACCATGATGAATCGCTTAAGGGCTCTTGCCTCTTTTGTTTCTTTTCTGTTGTTTTTAGCCGCTCCCGCGGTTTTGGTGCCGGTTTCTGTATCGGCTTCAACGGTCACCTTCGACTCCGACAAAGTGGGGGTCAAAGCCGAAGCTTTGACGAAATCCCTAATCTTGTCTGGGCAGCCCGTAGTGGAGGAGGACACCTCCTCTCTTGAAACGGGTGCTTCGTTGCGCTACAAGTTTCGGGTTTACCTGAGTGACAAGGGAAAAACGGGCTGTTCACTGGATGATCCGTCCCGCTTTTTGTCGCACCAAGCCATTGAGAGGAGGGAGCGACAAGGGGTGGCGTTGGATGAGTTGGACTTGCCCATCGCGAGGGATTACATCGCGTTGGTAGAGTTGGCCGGCGGTAAGGTGGTGGCTTCCAGCAAGTGGTTGAGTACCCTCGTGGTGGAAACGAAGGACAGCCTGGGTATCGTGCAGATTGAGGCGCTGCCTTTCGTGGATTCCGTGAAATATATTTGGCGGGGTATTGATACTCCCTACCACGGGGGAGTTCGCCCCAGGTTGGCCGAACCGAAACCGCCGAGACCGGTTATCTTCCCGCAAACCGCTCCTTCAACTGCAGATACTTCGCGGATGGCTCTTTCGGATGCAGCCGCTTCGCATGCTGTTCTCCCGGGCGAAATATCACCGTACGGGGCGACCGAAGATCAATTCAAGTTGCATAACGCGAGGATGATGGGCGATGCCGGTTATCGGGGAAAGGGAATCGTGGTGGGGGTAATTGATGCAGGGTTCACCAATGTTGATGTGATTCCTTGGTTCGATACCATGGACCTGCGGGGATTTAAAGACTTCGTGCCGGGCGGCGATATCTTCTCGGCGAACGATCACGGCACTAAGGTGCTTTCCACCATGGTTATCAATCGACCCGGCAAGATGATGGGCTCGGCCCCCGAGGCGGCGTACTGGCTCTTTCGCTCGGAGGACGTGGTCAGCGAGTTCCCCGTGGAGGAGGACTACTGGGTGCAGGCCATCGAGTATGCCGACAGCGTGGGGGTCGACCTGGTTAACACGTCACTGGGGTATAACCTTTTTAACGACTCTTCGCTGAACTACTCGCATCACGACCTCACGGGACGAATCTCGGTGATGTCAAGGGCAGCCGACCTGGCGTTCCAAAAGGGGATAATCGTGGTGGTGAGCGCCGGTAACGAGGGTAACAAGGCGTGGGGGAAGTCGACCCCCCCGGGAGATGCTAAGGAGGTAGTGGCCGTCGGTGCGGTAGGCACCGATAGCGTGATCGCGTTGTTTAGTTCAAGAGGGATGATGGCCGATGGAAGGGTAAAACCCGATCTCGTTTCGGTTGGGAGGAACACCGTGACCATCGGGCAAAATGGCTTAATCGGAAACACGAACGGAACTTCGCTTTCATCGCCCTTCCTGGCGGGCTTAATCGCTTCGCTCTGGTCGATTCACCCCGAGCTGCATCGAGCCGAACTGCTGGATATCGTTACCCGGTCATCTGATCGGTATGCCTCGCCCGACACGGTTTACGGGCATGGTATCCCCGATTTCCAAAAGGCGATGAGCAAGGTGTTAAAGACGCTTCCCGAACATCCCGGGCGAGTGGCCGACGGCCGCTGGTCTATTGAATCAGTCGCCGGTTCTACTACCACTTCTGATCTGACCACTGATTCTGGCACCCATTCTGCCCCGCAAGATGCTTTTTTGGTGAAGCTGCTTGATCGCGCCTTTGACGGCGATGCGTATAGGGTGCGGTTGCTGGATGAATCGGGGGCGCTGCTTTCGGAGCACCCGATGGGCGAGGGAGATGAGGTTCTCGTGCCAATTCCGCGGCATGCGTGGGAAAGTAGTCGCTGTCTCTATTTCATGATTGAAGAGCCGTTCAAGCAATCTACTTACCGGGTAGGGTTGCGTTGATCGGATAATAGGTGGGAGAACAATTTGCAAGAGTAGAAACAACGGCAAGAAAAGAAAGATCGGCAAGAACGATACAACGATACAACGATACAACGAAAAAAACGGTAAAAAAGGAAGACCGGCAAGAACGTATTTGAACTATGGTGGAACCCTCTTTTTCCCTCTCGGAGCTGAACCGGCAGGTTAAGAACGCGGTTCGGGATGCGCTACCCGAGGCTTATTGGCTACGGGCCGAGACGAGCGATGTCCGTGTGAACCGAAACGGGCACTGCTACCTGGAGTTCGTGGAGAAAGATGAGCTGGGTCACGCCATTATCGCTAAGGCGAGGGGGGTGATTTGGGGCAACACCTATCGGCTGCTCTCGCCCTTTTTTGAACAGGAGACGGGGCAGCAGTTTACATCGGGGTTGAACGTGTTGGTGCAGGTGACGGTCGACTTCCATGAGCTATACGGTTTTTCGCTCACGGTGGTGGATATCGATCCATCGTTCACCTTGGGGGAGATTGCCCGCAACCGACAAAGGGTGTTGAAGCGACTGGAGGAGGAGGGGGTGCTGAGGCTTAACCGTGAGTTGGAACTGCCCGAGCTGACTAACCGTATCGCCGTCATCTCGTCGCCCACCGCTGCCGGGTACGAGGATTTCAGGGATCAGATGGAAAACAACCCCGCGGGGTTTGTCTTTTATACCAAGCTCTTCCCCGCGGTGATGCAGGGCGAACGGAGCGAAGAGTCGATTATCGCGGCGTTGGAAGCGATTTTTCAACATGGAGATTTTTTTCATGCGGTGGCCATCATCCGGGGAGGTGGTGCAACGTCTGACCTCAGTTGCTTCGACTCCTACAACCTGGCCGCTAACGTAGCGCAGTTCCCGCTCCCGGTGATAAGCGGTATCGGGCATGAGCGGGATGTAACGGTGCTGGATGTCGTGGCGCATACCCGGGGGAAAACGCCGACGGCAGTAGCGGAGATATTCATAGCTCACCTGACGAAGACCGCCACGGAGTTAGATGTGCTGCAAGAACGGCTCGTTTCACGAACCCAAGGGCTGCTGGTAGAGGAGCGGTCGGATTTGCTCTCTTTGTCGAATCGGCTGGTGCATCACTCATCGCTCTACCTGCAAAGGGAGACTGCCGCCATTCAGCAGCTCGCCACGGGGGCACGTCACTCCTTCCGACAGGTTTTGCAAAAGGAGTTCGCCTATCTGCAGGAAGCGATGATCACCACACGCCATTCGACCAGACGCCTGCTTGACGAGGAGGGGCACCGGTTGATACAGGCGAAGCGCACCTTGCAACACTCCTCACGTGTGGAGCTTCGGGATGAGCGTCACTTCCTGGAAAACGTGGAACAGTTCGTACGTATGGTATCGCCGGCGAATGTCTTGAAAAGGGGTTATACCCTCACGCTGAAGGATGGTAAGATTATCACCACGTCGAAGGGGTTGCAGGAGGGCGAGCTTATCGAAACCCGTTTCAGAGACGGTGATGTAACCTCAGTCATCCAATCAACTGGACTACCCTCAACGGAGAGCGAAGTGTAGCCGTGAAAAAGATCAATTATTCAAGTAAATTGTACAATTATGGCGAAAATGAGTTATTCAGAAGCGAAAAAGGAGTTGGAGGCGATCGTGAAATCCATTGAGGCCGGCGAAATGGACGTGGATCTGCTGACAGCGAAAGTGAAGAGGGCATCCGAGTTGATCACCTTTTGCAAGGAGAAGTTGACGACGACCGATGAGGAGCTCCAAAAATTACTGGAGGAGATGGCGTGATTCCCGAAAGGAGATATAGCGTGGTGGTTGTCGCGGGGGGGCAAGGCCTTCGTGCTGGGGGCACTTTGCCCAAACAGTTTCAACGGATAGGCGAAAAACCGATGCTGATGCACACCCTTCGTGCCTTTCACGTGTACGATTACAGGATGAGGATCATACTGGTGATTCCTGAGGGATACCGTCCCCTGTGGGAAACATTGTGCGACGAGTGTCGTTTTACCGTGCCACATGTCGTGGTTCATGGAGGTGAAACGCGGTTCCATTCGGTGCGGAACGGTTTGCGGGAAATATCGGATGAGGAGACGGTGGGGATTCACGATGGAGCCCGGCCCTTTGTCACGCCTTCGCTAATCGGTTGCTGCTTCGATACCTCCTTTGAACAGGGGGTAGGGGTAATTCCGGTGGTGGATGAGGTAAATACTGTTCGAGTGCTGACTGAAACAGGCAGCCGGATGGTGGATCGCACCCGGTTGAAGATCGTGCAGACCCCCCAGGTTTTTCCTGCCGCGATGGTAAAAAGGGCGTACGAGCAGGAATATGACCCCACCTTTACCGATGACGCTTCTGTAGTGGAACGAAGCGGGATGACTGTCCGCCTGGTGGAGGGTGAGGAGACAAACGTGAAGATCACGACCTCATTCGACCTGGCGGTGGCGGAGTATCGGCTCGCCGCTTTACGAAATCAATAGCTTGAAAAACGAACCCGGTAAAACAAATCATGAAGAATGAACCGTGAAAGCAGGTGTAATCCGTATCAAACTGGATAGATAAAACGATAAAATACCCGTTTTTCCCTTTCGTTTGTTTCAAAAATATCCATTTTCTTAAATTTAATGTTCCAATTTGTCATAATATCTTAGAAATTTATTACTTTTGGGTTGTTGTATTAAATTTGCTTCCCATGGAGAAAATTGATAAGTTAGACAGGCAAATATTGGAAATTATTACCCGTAACGCGAGGATGCCGTTTAAGGATGTTGCCGAGAAATGTGGGGTATCGCGTGCGGCTATTCATCAACGCGTGCAGCGGATGATCGAAAACGAGGTGATTACCGGTTCGGGATACTACGTGAACCCTAAGGTGTTGGGGTACGCCTCCAGCGCCTACATTGGCGTGAAGTTGGAAAAGGGTTCAATGTACAGGAACGTGATACCGGAATTCGAGAAGATTCCGGAGGTGACCGAGTGCCATTTCACCACGGGTGCCTACACGATGATTGTCAAGATTTACGCCCGTGACAACGAACATTTGATGGAGTTGTTAAATGACCAAATACAAGAAATACCGGGCGTGGTTGCCACAGAAACCATGATTTCCTTGAGTCAGAGTGTGAAACGGGAGATTCCCATATCAAGTAACAACGTGTAAGGCAAGCGATATTGCTGCTGCTTCAGGGTGTTTGTCATGTAACGCTTGCTTATTATCTGTCTATTTGCAGTGGCTTGAGGGCTAAAAAGCAAAAAGCGCTTGCCGATACTAGGACAAGCGCTTTTGATTAGCTGGACTTTGTTTCTGTCGGGATGAGAAGACTCGAACTTCCGACCTCCACGTCCCGAACGTGGCGCGCTAGCCAACTGTGCTACATCCCGATTAATATGTGGCTGCAAAGGTACTATTTTTTATTCATATCGGGCAGAAAAGAGGGGAAAATCTTTTATTCTTTACGATTCCCAACTATAAAACGGGTGAAGAGGGGGAAACGCCAAGGAGTAGTTGAAAAGAAGGAGTGGTTGAAAAAAAGCCGGAAAAAGATGCGTGGAATCAAAAAAAACGAGTACATTTGTACTCCATTCAAGTCAGGCGGCAATAGCTCAGTCGGTAGAGCATCAGCTTCCCAAGCTGAGGGTCGCGAGTTCGAGTCTCGTTTGCCGCTCCATTTCCGTTCTTCCTGGAAATGAAGTTTCAATCTTTTCATTTCTTTGTATTACCACCCAACGTGGGAATGAAAATAGTCGGCTAAAGCAATAATTGCCTTCACAAAAACACCTTTTTCCCCGTGTTTATTTTCTTTATAACCCATTGATTTTTATAGTTATGTATGAGCAGCTGAGAGGTGCTTTCGAGAAGTTGTCCAATCGGGAGGATGCCGCCATGATGCGTTCCTACATGCGTGATAAGTTCGCTTTTTACGGGATTAAAACCGTTCCCAGAAGGGCTGTTTACAAAGCCCTTTTAAAAGAAGCTCAAAAAAATGAACGAGTTGACTGGATTCTTCTTACCCGCTGTTGGCAAGATGAGCATAGGGAATTCCACTATTTCGTTGTTGATTACCTGATCGGCATGAAAAAATTCCTCACGTACAACGATATCGACGAGATATGGCGTTTTATCAAAACCAAACAGTGGTGGGATACCATCGACATGCTTAGCACCGTGGTTGGCTTTATCGTTGCTAATGATGGGCGAGGCGCTGACCTGATGCTCAAATGGTCGGTGAATGACGATTTTTGGGTGCGCCGGATTGCCATTATCCATCAACTTCATCAAAAACAGAAGACCAACGTGGAGCTGTTGGAACGGGTGATCGTCAACAATTTAGGTAGTAGCGAGTTTTTCATCAACAAGGCAATCGGTTGGAGTTTAAGAGATTATTCTAAAACCAATCCCGTTTGGGTGAAAGGCTTCCTGGACAGGTACAGATCCGAGCTGAGCAGTCTAAGCATTCGGGAAGCAAAAAAATATTTATAACAACTTCTTACGTTTAGTAGTTGAACTTACAATAACCTTAATACCGATTAATAGTGAAATTACCCTTTGCGGTTTGAATAAAAAAATGTACTTTTGTGTGAGTTTGGGTTTCAGTTCGTTCGCGACTGGATTAAAAGGGAATTCGGTGTGAATCCGAAACAGTACCTGCTGCTGTAAGTCCCCCCGTGCCAACGGGAACAACGTCTATTGCTCGATGTCACTGACTCGTTCAGGGTTGGGAAGGCTGCGATTAGATGGGATAAGTCAGAAGACCTGCCTTAACTCGTATGAGAATCGCTGCAGGCATCGGCGTTAATCGTGAGAAACGGGAAGGTTGAACATTCGGTTCCTCAAAGTAAAGTATAGCACCTGTTTGCAGCATCTCCGCGCAAACAGTTTTTTTTGTCCTTTTTTTCAGCGCAATTAAAGTCACATTGCCTTGAAAATTAGCAGATTTAGCTGTAGGCAGCGTACGCGTGAAAAATCATTACAGTTCACTGATTCATCAATTTATTAATATTTTAAACAACATGAAGAAGTTTTTCACCCTTTTTCTGGCGGCATTGGTCGCCATATCACTGACCACTTGCGAGTATGACGACAAGGAGTTGTGGAAGGAGGTAGATAGTCTCAACGAGCAACTAAACAACCTCAACAGCGAAGTAGCCACTTTAAAGGTGTTGTTAGATGCCTTGAATAAGGGGAAGGTTATCACAAACGTTCAGCAGGACGAGGACGGGTACACGTTGACGTTTAATGATGGTAAAACAGTCTCCATTAAGCATGGGCAGAATGGCGTAGATGGAGAAGATGGAGAAGATGGAGAAGATGGAGAAGATGGAGAAGATGGTGACTCTCAGTTCGTATCGGTTAAAATCGAGGGTAATCAGGTAGTAATCACCATGGCTGACGGTACGAGTATCGTTCTTCCCTTGGAGTATACCTACACCGAGATCCGAGTTCTTACTTTCGAGGATAAGGACTACAAGGGGACGAGTGCCAATTACTGGTCGAGCATGATCCCCTCTGACGGTCAGAATGGTGGCGGGCACTCTACTTACTCTTGGCACGATGCGGGCAATACCGAGCTTCGCTTTTCTCACACGGAAGGGGCGTTTAGCGGCGAAGCGGGCGTTTCGAATTACTTTGGGTCGGATCTGTCGATTGCAACGGGCAACGCGAGTGGCTACCTGTACGATTTACAAGCCTATAACGTATCGGGTGGTCACAGCGGCACGAATTTTTGCACGCACTTTGGTTATAAAGAGGTAGACGGTACAACTGTGGATGGCACTTCACTTCCTTTATTGGAATTCGCGGATGGCGAGGCCCGTGTTATCGACCACATGTGGGTTACCAATACCACTTATGCCGTTGCACAGTTAACCGACATGTCGGCCTTTGCCGGTATTCCGGATTACCAGTTGTCCGAGAGCACGACGTTTAAAATTGTGGTTTACGGGTACGCCGATATCGATGATGAGGTTTCATCAACAACAGCAGAATTCTATTTGCTTAAGAACAAGGAGTTTGTTACCGAGTGGACGAAGTGGGATTTGACGGTTTTGGGCAAGGTGGCCAAAGTGCAGTTCAACCTTGTAGGCTCGGATGACCTCTACGGCCAATGGGGCTTGGGCGCCCCGGGCTACTTCGCCTATGATGATATCGCTGTTAGGTTTTAAGGTTAGATTATATAAGGAGTTAGGTTTTCGTTTACTACTTCGTCGTGGCTACACGAAGTGAGCCACGACGAAGTGTATTGGTTCTTGATTTCGGTAACACCTTTTTCAACGACTGCACGAGGCTAAATCGCGCAGGGTGAAATAGAAAGTAGAAACACAACGCTTTACACATGATTGTTTGCCCGTCTTGAAAAAATAGCCTACTTTTGAATGTTCGCTAAACAATAAATGCAGTTGAATATGAAACAGATTATCGCATCTGTCTGCTTGGCAATGGCAATCAGTATGAATATATTCGCGCAAACCGAACTTCGAGTCGCTTCTTATAACCTGAGGATGGATACCTCGCGTGACGGGGAGAACGCCTGGTCTCACAGGAAGGAGATGGTGAAAGGGTTGATTCGCTTTCATCAAATCGACATCGTGGGTACCCAGGAGGGTTTCAAGCACCAACTGGATGATATCCTTGAAATTGGGGGGTACAGCTACGTGGGCTCGGGGCGGGACGATGGGAAAGAGGCGGGAGAACACTCGGCCATCCTCTTTAACACCCGGAGGTTAGCTCTTCTCGATAACGGTGATTTCTGGTTTTCTGAAACCCCCGAAGAGCCAACTAAGGGGTGGGATGCCACCTGTTGCAACCGAATATGCTCTTGGGCTAAGTTTAAGGAGGTAGAGACCGGAACGGAGTTTTTCGTGTTTAACGCACACTACGATCATGAGGGTAAGGTGGCCAGGTACAACTCTTCCCTGTTACTTTTGAAGCGGATGGAGCAAATTGCGGACGGGTACCCGCTATTCGCGACCGGCGATTTTAACGCGGTACCAGAGGATGAGCCCATACAGCTTATTTATGATTCGGGCAAGCTGAACGACTCGTACCAGGTAACCCTTGAACCGCCGTACGGTACCGTGGGTACGTTCAACGCTTTCAACATTGGTGCGCCTATGCAAAACCGGATTGACTACATATGGGTTACTCCTGGTATCACGGTAGAACGTTACGGTGTGCTTAACGATATGCAGTACGGACGATTCCCTTCTGACCATTTCCCGGTAGTTATTGATGCGTCGTTTTAGTCCTATTCTATATTAAAAGGCGCTGATATTCAGAATTTGCAGGACGGCTGTCTCTTTTTTCTGTTTATCAGCAAGATGTTTGGTTTTTAAAAGTCAAGTAAAAAGAGAATTATGAACAAATCACATTTCTTTCTTTTTGCCTTCGCGGTTCTTTTCTCAACCGCGTATGCTGAGGATAACCATTCACGGCAGATTAACGACTCTATCCGATTGGATGAGGTTGTTGTTACCGGTACGATGCCGAAAGTGAACCTGAGAAGTGTACCGATGAGCATATCTGTCGTGTCGGAACGGCAGATTCAAAACCGGTTGGAGCCATCGCTACTACCTCTCCTTACCGAAGAGGTCCCCGGTCTCTTCATAACGCGACGCGGGGTGATGGGATACGGTGTGGCCGGCGGTGCCGCCGGGGGAATGAGCATCCGGGGAATCGGTGGTATGCCCACGTCGGGAGTGCTGATATTGATTGACGGGCACCCGCAGTACATGGGTCTGATGGGACACCCGCTCGCGGACAGCTATCAATCCATGATCACCGAACGGGTAGAGGTGGTGCGGGGTCCCGCGTCGGTACTGTACGGTTCCAATGCGATGGGTGGCGTGATAAACATCATCACAAAAAAACAGAGAAAGGATGGTTGGCATAACTCGGCCCAACTGATGTACGGCAGCTACAACACCTTTAGCGCGGAAGCGTCCAGCGGGTGGAAGAAAGATAAACTGCGTGTCAACGGGAGTCTCGGCTACAACCGCTCCGACGGTCACCGGGACAACATGGACTTTGAGCAGCTGAACGTGCTCGGGAAAATCGGGTATGATTTCAGTAGTAACTGGCATAGCTTCGTGGACCTGAACCTTTCTAACACGCGATCATCCAACCCGGGGAGCGTGGCTTCCCCGATCATCGATAACGATGCCGACATCACCCGCGGGGTGACCTCCTTTTCCCTTGAAAACGAGTACGAGAGGACCTCGGGGGCGCTGAAGTTCTTCTGCAATTTCGGGGCACATGAAATCGACGACGGGTATTCGACAGGACAGCAGCCTAAGACCTATCACTTCCAATCGAACGACCAGATGCTTGGGCTTACACTGTACCAGTCCTATGCTTTTTTCAAAGGGAACAAGACCACGGCGGGAGTCGATTTTCACCGCTTCGGGGGGAAGGCTTGGAACCATTTCCTCGATGGATCGGACGACACGGAGTTGGCCGATATCCACCTGAACAACGTTGCCGGGTACGTCAACGTTCAGCAGAGCTTATTGCAGAACAGGCTCACGTTGAATGCCGGGCTAAGGCTCGACCATCACGAGATAAACGGCTCCGAATGGATCCCGCAGGCCGGGTTGAGCTTTGTGCCATCCGCTACTACCACCGTGAAAGCTGTTGTCAGCAAAGGATTCCGGAACCCCAACATTCGAGAGATGTACATGTTTCCCCCGCGCAACCCTGATCTGCTCCCGGAAAGGCTGATGAACTATGAACTCTCTTTCATGCAGTCGCTCTTTCAAAACCGGCTGAACCTGGGGTTGAACCTCTTTTACATCAAGGGTGATAATATGATCCAGGTGACGATGGTAGAGGGCAGGCCGTTGAATACCAACACCGGGGAGGTGGAAAACAAGGGCTTCGAGATTACCGCCGACTACCGGGTGACCCCCAGCTTGCAGCTTTCGGCCAATTACAGCTTGTTGGATATGACCTACAAGATCGTGGGGGCACCGGAACATAAGTTGTATGCCAGCGTGAACTACACGAAAAATCGGTGGGGATTCTCCACCGGTCTTCAATATATCGGTGACCTCTATACAGCGGTTAAACCGGAGCTGGTAAAGGATAGCTTCTTCCTATGGAACGCCCGCGCCAACTACCAGGTACTTGATTGGCTCAACCTCTTCCTGAAAGGTGAGAACCTGCTTGGGCAGGAGTACGAGATCAATGCCGGTTACCCGATGCCTAAAACTACCGTGTTTGGCGGCATCCGGTTGGATTTTTGAGGCTTTACCGTTGCATTCGTGTTGTAATATCCTGCATCGTGCCATTAGTGACGCGATAGAGGCGTTGGTTGGTGGTTTTCTTATTCAACCCGCCCAGCGACTGGATGAACTCCCCTAGTTTGATATAGTCGAAACAGCGTTTGAGACGTTCGTCTTGCAGGCTGTTGTTGCCCGAGTACCAGGCGGTTTTGATGTTGCCGTTCCAGCTCTCCCGAATAAAACCGGCTAAGTGACACAGCTCATCGGGCACGGCATCGCCGCCCATGAAGCAGACGCAAGTGATCGAGTTTTCGTACTTGCTGATTAATGCGGCAAGGGCGGCTTCGGTCAGCGCTTCCCCGATATCGCTTCGCAGGTGCGGGCTGTGGCAGCCGACGCAGCGGTGCGGGCAGTTGGACAAGTTGATGGCCAGCGTCACCTCGTCGGGGATCTCCTGGAAAACGATGTCGTAGTCCACGTACTTTAGCATAACACGGCCTCTTTTTCTTTCTCCTTTTCCAGTTTGCCGTAATAGCGCTTCTGCGCTTCCACCTGCCGTGCGGCCGAGAAGTTGCTTACCCGTTTCATGTAGCCGATGATGCGTGTCAGGTAATCCACGTTTCGCGAGGCGCACTTGGGGCATTGCTTCAGGTAACGCTTGTCGATACAACCGCATTCGTTACACACCGTGTTGGGGATATTAAAGGTGAAGTAGTTGCACCCCTCGCGGGCGGCCACGCGCAGCAGTTGGCGGTACTGGGCTTTGGTGAGGTGTTCCTCCAGGTTCATGTGCAGGGCGGAACCACCCGTCAGCCTGTCGATGTATTGCCGACCGTGCAGCCGGAACTTGTCGATTACGTTGAGCGAGCTGTCCTCTACGCGATAGAAATAGCTGTTGTAGCAGTCGCGGGGGACGAAGTAGCCATCCTCCCTGTCCCACTTGGCATGTTTCACCCCCACGTTTTCGGCGGGAATCATCTCGCAGTTAAACATCACCTCGGGGGAGCGGTACTTTTTGTTGTAGCGTTCGATAAGCCCCAGTATCTCCTGGACGAAGGTCACGTAGGCGGGGTTGTCGTTGATCTCAATCCCGCAAGACTCGGCGGCCTCAACCAGCCCGTTTACCCCGATGGTGAGGTATTGCCTTCCCATGTTGATATACCCGGCGTCAAAGAGCGGGAGCATCCCCTTCTCTTGAAACATTTTCAGGTTCTCGTTGTACGCGAGCTGCACCTTGTGGGTCAAGTCCACCACTTCGGCCAGGAATTCCAGGTGGGGTCGGCCAATCCGTTTGGCAAACTGCACGCACCGGTTGAGGTTGATGGTCAACACGCTTTTCGAGCCGGTGGACACCCCACCCGCGCCCAGCGTGTAGCTGAACCCGTTATCCTGGATCTCGTTGCGCAGTCGGCAGCAGCTGGATAGCGAGTCGGCGTTTTCGCTCATGTAGGTGAAGAACGAATGCCCCTCGGCGTACATCTCCGCTGTGAAGTCGGCGTACTCGGCATCCACCATATCATCGTCTTTGGAAAGCAGCGCCATGGTTTCCACCGGGAAGGTAAGTACCGCCCGGGTCCGTTCGGCGTTGAACCACTTCATGAATCGCTTTTGCAGCCAGCTGAGGGATTGCCAGATAGGGCGGCTACCGTCGGGGAACACGAACTCGCCGAACAGGCTCTCGAAGTAGGGACGGTCGTAATAGGCTATGTTCCAGAAAACGGCCTGGAAGTTACGTGCCCCGGTGGGTTGGTTGATGGAGTAGACGATCTGCTCAAAACAGTCGCAGATAACCTTGTCTAACGTTCTGCGGCGGGTTGACAAATCTACCACCTCATCGGTGCGGTTGAAATAATCATCGCCATATTCGAGTCGGATAAAGTAGTCCATGTACATCAGGAACTCGGGCGTGGCGCAGGCGCCGCTCAGCATGCTCGACACGATGAAGACCATATTCACGAACCCGCCGCAAAACGATTTCAGGTTGGTGGGCGGCGTTGAGTTCCCGCCGATGGGTATGGTACCGTTCAGCAGCCACGGGTACATGGTGATGCTGGCGCAGTAGTTGGCGAGGCTGGTCTCGTCGTTTTTATAGATAAAGTGCTCGTTGAGCATCCCGATATACTTGTCGGCAAGCTCTTTCCCGTACATCTCCTTTATCCGGTCGGTCAGCATCCTTCGGTTCAGGTTGATAAAGTTCTTCTTGGGCAGTTCGCCAATGAGGGTAGCGATGTTCTTCTTTTCCACGTTGGCATTGGCATCGAACTTGCTCCCCGTGGCGGCGTTTTGCGCGTCGCAGTAATTCATCAGGAAGGTCATTTTGTCCCGGATCTCCCGGGTTTCGGCATGTTTTTGCCGGTAGAGCATGTAGGATTTGGCCACCGCGAAATATTTTTCCGCCATCAGCGCTACCTCCACCTGGTTCTGAATCTCCTCTACCGTCATCCCGTCAGAGATATGCAGCCGCGCGAGGATAGGTATCAAGTCGTCTTGCGTGGCGTAAGCCCCTACCGATAAAAATGCCTTAGCGATGGCATTCTCAATTTTCTGGATAGAGAACGGTACCCGTTTCCCGTCTCTTTTCACGATGTAAATTCCGTTGTTGCCCATTTTTCAGACTGTTTTAGATATTTGTACCCTGGGGTTATTATATTTTAGAGATTATTCCATCCCAAGATGCAGCTAATGCATCCCTGTTTTGAGGTATATCGGTATGTTTAGGTAGTGCAAGTCTGTTTTGGACTGTCCTTTTACCCGAAAGACATCAAAAAGTGTATTGTACGCGAATTGGCAGGTCTTCTGACTTACTCCTGTTTCTGAACGCCTTCCCGTCCGACCTGTTTTGTCGCGACAGTGGCAAAGGATTTGTTCAGCACATTGTATAGAGCTTACAGCAGCGGGAACTGTTGCCGACTTTCACGGCATTCCCTTTTTCATCTTTACCCGAAAAGGATAATCGGAAAAGAACCAAGTGCACCACAAATGTAAATTATTATTTTTATGAAAGCAAAAAAGTTTTCCGAAAAAGTTATCAACAGCAATGAGCTACTTTGCTATCCAACAGATAATCAGCAATAAACATGTTTTGTGGGAAAACTTGATTTGAAATAATTGGGAGAAAGTATTAATAAAAAAATTTTCAGGGTGTCCCAAAGCGGAAAATAGGAAGAAAGAGGCACTTTTTACTGAAAGTACCTCTTTCAAATCTAAAACTATTAAGACCAATGTTAGAAGGTAAAGGTTTCCAATAGTTGACTGTTATCAGTGTTCAATCCCTATTCGGGCCTCCACTCCCTGGTTGTAATAATGCTTTACCTCCTTCATTTCGGTCACCAGGTCGGCTATTTCAATCAGTTCGGGTGCGGCATATCGACCGGTAATAATGATTTCAGTTTCGGTTGGTTTACATGTCACCATATCGATCAGTTCTTGCACTGAAAAGAGTCCGTAAAAAACCGCGATGTTGGCTTCATCCAGCACTACCATATCATACTTACCGGAACGAATGATCTCTTCCACTTCACGCAACCCCTCTCGTGCGGTATCGATATCGGCTTGCGTGGGCTTTTTCCAGATAAAACAATCCAGTCCATATTGCTTTATCTGCGCATCTGGCAGGTATTGCTCAATGGCTTTTACCTCGGAGTAACGTTGTCCTTTTACAAACTGGGCGAAAAAAACCTTTTTCCCCGCTCCTACGGCCCGTAATGTTAATCCGAGTGCCGCGGTGGTTTTACCCTTTCCATTTCCGGTATAAACGTGAATGTATCCCCTTTTTTGCATTGTTTTCATAATACCACATATTTAATCTTTCACTATAAGTCTGCAGAATAAACTTCTGTTCTGTTTTTACGTATTTTCAAAGCCGTTATCCTTTCCCGCCCGGAGACGCGACTTAATCTCTCACTATAAGTTTGTAAATTTCCGACCGGGCAATATTTTGATTAGTAAAAAAGCCACTCACCAATATTAAATATTCAGGGAGAACCCCGTTTTTTCCCCACTTCATCTCCATCCCCAGCAGTTGCGAAGTGGTTTTTTCAATATCAAAACCAAATGCTTCGAGCGTGGGACGCATCCTGCCGGGAGCGATACAGGGTCTGCCAAATATCCGCTCACACTTTTCGCCAGGGCAAATATAGCAGGTACCGGCAAAAAAAGCCCTGCTACCGAACAATAGAGTCTCCATATTGAGGAGCCTTGGGTCCAACACTGATCGAACCTCCTTTATTATTTGGTAGCTAGCTTTTTTACTTTGTAAGAACTCTGTTTTCGCAGAGACATCAGGCACTATTTTTGTTCCGATAATAAAAGCAGTTTTATAAGCAGAGATATACTCCAACGTATCGAAATGAAACGGTGGACAACTCCAGCATCTGTCATACCTTTTGCATTCCTTGCAATAGGCTATAAACCTGTCTGCATCTCGATACTCTGCTATATATTTAGCCACCGGAACAGATAATACCTTATGCGAAAAAGTGTACATTTTATCTATAATATGTCACTACACTATTCAGATAGGGTGGTGTTCTCGCCTAATCCTCTTTAACGTACCTCCCCGCCTTTAAATCATCGAACGTGGGATTATAGGCGTTACTGTGAACAGTTCTCTCGTTCCATATTGATTCGGTGATACCACCCGATTCCACTGCTCTTTTAAATCCCGAGTAGTCGGTCAGGAACTTGCAAAATTTTATCTCCAGCGTTTCTACCGAGCTGAGTGTCGAGAGAAAGCCCACATTAGTCAGCTTCTCATTTTGCCAACCGGAATAGGAACCACCTATTTCTAACCGTCCCACCGTATTGATTTTTGGCAAATGGATGGTTTCCAGGAATTTACCAAATAGTCTCAATCTGCCTGTTACATTTTCTAAGTTGGGGAAGGACATGGATGCCAAATTATTGGAAGATATGTTGATTTCCCCAACCTCTTGTAAGTTCTCTCCTACAACAGACAAAGCACCACCATAGAAGTAAAGCTGTTGATTTACTTTCTTGAGCGATACTGGTAATACAACCTCCGTAACACCCGGTGCATTTCTTATCGAAAAGTTTTCACACTCTTCTAATCCGGTTATTTCAGGAAGCTGAGTGGCAGATGAATTTGATGCATAATTGAGCTCAAAGGAAGAGATTTTTTGGGGTAACGTGATTTTCCTGAATCCAAAACAGCGTATAATGGTTATGTCGCCATCTATCTGTATATGAGACAGGTCAGCCTCTCCTTCGTAACTGCTTTCATTGATGTCGAGCTTGTTTATTCGGCTTAAGTTCTCGAAAAATGAGGGAACGTAATTGTAGCAATTCAAGTGATTCACCTCTTCCAATTTGGGCACTTCCCAATTTTCTACGGAAGGTGTAATTCGAAAGCCATCGGCAAACTTCAGCATGGGGAGCTTTACACTTTTCAACACCGTAAAGGCCTGTAAATTTATGTCGCCAACGCTCTCCAACAACGGAGCATGAAATAGTTGAAGCACCTTGTTGTATGAACTTGAGTTGGATTCTGCATATAATTTACTCTCAACCACTTTAAGGGCATCCAACTTAATGGATGTAACGACAGGCAGATTGCTTAGCGAGATGCTTCCAGCCTGAACCAATGCGCTCAACTCTATACTTTCCAGCTCTTTAAGGGTACTCACCCTCATCTCTCCAACCTCCTTTAACCGAGGGAAAGCTATTTTTTTGATGGTAGGTGTTGGTTTTTGGGGATCAGAGTAGAGAGTCGATCCATCTAAAAGCAACGTGTTGATAGTTTCCAAACTCCTCACATTCAATTCATCCAGAAATGGCAAACGGCAATCTATAACCTCTGCCTCTTTTAGTTCCGGAAGAGCCATTTCTGTGAGTTGAACAGATGTTACAGATATATTCCCCGCGGACACTAAGGCTGGTAGTGAGATTCGGTTGATGTTATTGGATTGAGAAGAGAATACATTCTGAATATATTTGAGCTTTGGTAAAGTAATTTCGCTCAACCCCTCGGGTGTTCCATTTATTGTTAAACTTCCTATCGACTCCAGGTTGCCCAGCGCCTTCAACTCGCCTTTAAAGGTGGGATTTACAATGAGCTTATATCGCACCTCTTTCAATCCGGCAAGGGCATCGATATTGGCTATGGAATCGGTACCGGATGGCGCGCCTATGGTTAAGTTCCCGTTTATCACGTCAATTTTCCTGGCGGCAAAGGCAGCGACATCTTCTTCCGTACGCAGGTTAACGTTTTCGTTTAACTCCACCTCTTCTCTCTCCACTTTTACGCTATACATTCGCTGGGAACCGCTATGCGAAGTGACGGTAAAGGTTTGTTCGGCTGACCAATCCTTCACGCTTTCGGGTTTGGGTGAAATGGTTGCCAATTCGCTTATCCTGTACTTGGGCGTTAGCTTTGCCAAATCAATATTTGCCGGAATACTGAACTGAACGATATTGTCCGTGATTTTTCCGTCAAAGATATTGCCGTTGCCATCCTGCAGGGAAAAATCGAATAAAAAGTTGTCGACCCCCTCGAACGGGTCCTTTTCGCACGCGGTCAACGCGAAGAGCACGAAGAAAACCGCGTAAAGAATTTGTTTATAATGGTTCATATCTCTTTATCTCTTTTTTATGGTTTCACATATTGTCCATCTTTTAAGTCCTGGAAAGTGGGTGTGTACGCTACATTCTGAAGTTTCACGTTTTTATTCCACCTATCTTCTGTCATTACCCCGCTGTCAATCGATTTTTTCAAGAAGGTATAGTCCTTAAAGGAAGGTAAATTGTATAACGTTAGTGATGTAATAGATTCAAGAGACGATAAGCCATTAAGATCTTGCATAGCACTATTGCCTCTTCCCCCGTTTATATTCAATATGTTGGTAATCTCTTTTAATAAAGGGGCCTTAAGTGTTTCCAGCGAAGTGGAGTTAAGGATAATACGTCCGGTAGAAATGAGTTTGTCAATAGTTATACTCTTCAATGTTCCCTGATTATCGTCCCTTATCTGTATACTTGCTGCAATTTCCAAATCGGGAAGGGAGACATTTACAACATTGCCGATGTTTAAACTCAATTCATTTGCTACTTCTTTCAACTCTTTTATTACAAAATCACGTGGCGTTTCCAACCTAAGCGTGGAGTAAGTTATCTTATTTGCCTTCACCAGTCCCGATATTTCGGTTATCGTGGGAGGGGAAAAATTTGAAGCACCGGAAATGGCTATCTCGTTCAACTCCTTGGGAAGTTTCACGTGTTCTAAGTTTGAGCAGTTTTGTATCTTGAGGGTGCCGTTAAAGTCAAGGTGACTTATATCCAATGATCCTTCCATAAGCAGGTAGTTCACATCTATATCGGCAACCTTTTGCAGCGACTTGAAAAACGGTTTTACATCCTGTAAGCTGGTTAATCGGATTAACGAGAGTTTCCCATTGATAACCTTGACGGATACTTGGTTTAAATTATCGAAAGGGCAACCGCTAAGCATAAAATCTCCATCTGCTTCTTCAATTTTTGGCACCATCATTCGAGATAGTTTCACGTTGTTTGATATTTTGAAACTCCTTGTTCGTTCTAGTGAGGGAATAAAAAACTCGACTATGGCAGGGGAGTTCTCTAAAGTAAAGTTTCCCTCAACTGTCTTCAGTACAGGTAACGAAAACGTACCCAGCGTATTCAACCCTTTCATGGTTACATTTCCGGTAACCTGCTGAAGCTTAGGTAAGTCAATCCTTGTCAATGCCGGTAAATTTTCCAGCGTGAAGTCGCCCGTTATGCCCTCAAGCTTCTTGGCTCTCAGTAAACTTAATCGATCTCCTTTTAGTGAAAAACCTGACACCGTTTCCAACCGCGGTAAATCCAAACCGGTTATTCTACTGGCTTCTATACGCACGTTACCATTTATTCTTACAAGTTCGGGAAAATGGATTTCACGCAATGTGTCTGTTTTAATAAACAGGTCTTCGTAAACGATTTGGAGAGATTTTAATGTTAAGTCTTGCACGAATTTATTGTCGTTTATTCGAAGCTCTCCCACCTCGGTCACGTTTCGTAGTCCGGAAAGGTCTCGTCCTTTGTACGTTGGATTGATGATAACCCTGTAATCCACTTTCTTCAAGTAGGTGAGCGCGTCAATGTTTTTGATGGAATCTGCACCTGACTCCTTGCCGATAATCAGGTTACCACGTATCCTGGAAATATTTTTTTCCGCGAAAGCTCTCACCTCCTCGTCCGTGGTGAGCACCACATCATTTGTTGCTTCACCTTTTAATCTTATAACGCGTACGATATAGGTGCGTTTCTCACCGCTATAAGAGATCACGTTAAAAACCTGTTCGTTATTCCAATCGGTTATCTTTTCCGGGTTAGGCAAAATGCTTGCCTGCTCGCTAATGGTGTATTCGACTTTGGCGTTATTCAGATCTGTCTCCACGGGAACCGTGATCTCTATCGTGTTATCGGCAGTTACCACACCTTTATACTCCTGTTCGTTTACCATGAGTTTAAGCGAGAGCAAACGGTTGTCTGTCCCGCTAAAAGGACTATCGTTGCTGCACGAAAAAACCACGAACATCAACAACAGCGTGAGTATAATTTGTTTTACTTTTCTCATTTTATTCTCTGTTTATTATTTTACTTGTATATCCATAAACCTGAAAACCTCGGTGGAGTTTTCACCCAACCATCCGGCTTTGACGTTGAGTCCCGTCTGCACCTTAATAAAGTCAATGTATTCCAAGTGAATATCTTTTCCATCAAAAGTAATGGCGTTGCTTATTTGAAAATGGTTGGCATTTGCTGATGCACTGTAGTTAATATCGTCGGTTAAGCGATCAATGGGGCTGAAATTGTCAGCGTATCCCCAATCAAACTCTTTGTTAACCCAGTAGGTACCTTGTCCCGACTGGTCTTCGGTTCTCGATTCCAAGCATGTTCCTCGCAGGGTGTACATATCCTCTTTCACCCAGTTGGGGTAGTAGTAGTCTTGCTGATGAAAGTTCAACCAATCCACCTCGCCCTTTCTTCCCAAGTTATCGGTCCATAGCGTGTTTGATTTGGGTGCCGACGGGCGGTAATAGGTAACCTCGTAGTCCTGTACGGTTCCCGGTTTCCCGGTTTCACTCCCTTTCAGTTCATACCAGTTGTCATCAGGCAACCCGTTTCCATTTTCATCTTGCATTACCCATACGATTCCCGGCTCCGAACTTCCGGCGAAAGAGTTGCCATAGATGGCAAAATCCCACGTGCCGGTGTTTTTAATGCTGTGATCAAATCCGACTACTATATATCCGCCGAAAGCTCCCAGAGACACGTATTGACTCCCCGATTTTAACCTGTTTTCGGCGTACTGGTTTGCCTCTTCCATTGTATAAGCCGTGTAGCCCTCATTTATAAACTGCCCGGGTGCAGGCAGAAACTCAAACACCTTCGTGGAATAGGGCGACGAGCTTGCCGTGATGGGGCGATAATGCTGTTCCGGGTTAACCGTGTTTAGCGTGATGGTTGCTTCGCCGGTTTTGTTGCCCTTTTTGGCTACCACCTTTATATCTGTTTTTCCCAGTGCCGAAGGTTTGTAAACAAACTTATCCGTTACTTGTCCCTTGTCCTCTTCGCCATTCACGAACCATTGAAAAGTAACGCTCTTCGTGCTTGGCATCGTGGGGATTACCCGAACTGTCCTACCCAGTGAGGCCGACTGCTCGGGATAAGGAAACGAAATGTGTAAAGGTGCTTCTTTTACCACCAATATTTTTATCAGGTACTCATCTTCGCCATCCTCGTTCGTGGCTTTCAAGTTTATAAAATAGATTCCTTCCTCATTCGATACGAAAGTATATTCATCGGCTGTGGACACCTCTTTGTTGTCCACGACCCAAGAGAATTTTAAACCCTCTTTGTTAGAAACTTCAGGTTTAAAGAGATGTTTTTCTCCGGTTTCCAAGGTAACATCGTTACCTCCTTCCATACCGATTATCGGCAGCTCCAGCTCAACCACGTCAACCTTCACCTCTTTTTGGTCCGACCCATCTTCGGTTACCACCCGAAAAGTGAGGAAATAGGTACCAAGCTCGCTTTCATTAAAAGTTAAATCTTTCTCTGTTCCAATCACCTTGCCGTTAAGCTTCCACGAGTAAACGGCATTTGGATGGCTGTTTTCCACAACCGGCTCGATTAACAGGTTGCGATTTGGCTTAACGCAATATTCCGTTTGCTCCAAATTGATTTTTGGCGGCAACACCACATCTATCTCCCGACAGGAGGTAAACACCACTATCATAGTTGCCAGTCCTATCGCTAATAAGTTTTTAATCTTCATGAGTTCACGCATTTTAAACAGTTGGTCTATTATACATTAACGTTCATTTTTTCATTCTCCCGGTTATTCGTACAAAAAGGCAAAGTGTCCAGGGATATCACCCGTATCGACCTTCCATTTCAGCTTGCCAAATTTATTGTAACAAATAAGGGTGCCGGGTGTCACGTAATCGATGGCATCGGTGACGTAAATATCTTTGGTTACCGGATTTACCTTTACGCCATAGGGGATGACTATATCCTTGTCGGTGCCATCCGTGATGAAATTACGGGATACCACCTCTTTGGTTCTTATATTGAATATACCATACGTTATGGTGTTCTTCTGCGTGTTATGGCTCCATTCCACCGCGTACACGTATGCCGAATCGCCTACTACATCCAAATTGCTGACCGCCATGTTTAGCGAACCGATGACTTTCTCTGTTTCCAAATCGATAAAGTAGAGTTTCGAAGGTTCGTTGTAGTAATCGCCCCGGCTGCTGACCACGAGCTCGTTGTATGGCGTTGCCCGTATTCGATGCAGGTTAATGGCCACGTCAATTTTTTTCACCTCTTTGAATGTTTCGAGATCGATCACCGACACGGTTCGATCGTAGTTGGGAAACATGTATCCACCCGAATTGGCCACGTATATTTTGTTGTTAACGATAGCCAGCTCTTCGGGTTGGTAGCCCACGTTAACCGTGCGCGTTACTTGCAACGTGGTCGTGTCTATCTCGGCAACGTAACCCACGCGTGCGTTCTGGTCAAACTTCACCGGGGCCACGTAGGAGGAGGCGTAGGCCTTTCCATCATGAAATCGGATATAGCGGACGTTGGGGATCTCTATTTTGCCGATATGCTTGGCGGTTTTGGCATCCATCACCTCGATGTAGTTCGACACGTTGATCACCGCGTACAACTTACTGCCATAAATTTGGATGTCGTTCCCCACGTCTCCCAGTTCCTTGACAACATTCGGGTTGGCTTCCGCGTATATATTGCGGTGATATACCCCGGTAGAAAAGTCGAAATAGTCGAGGCTGGCTTTATTGCTGCCCATGTTGCCCTCGTTTAAAAGGTAGAAACCCTTTAAGTCTCCCGTGTTCTCTTGTCCTACAGACGTTTTTATTTGTGAAGAGTATATGACTTCATACTCTTCGCGACACCCTATCAACAGGATACAGGCTAAAATGAAAATGGAGGTTATCTTATATTTCTTTGCTATCATAATATTGCGGTAAGTTGGGATGTGATGAAATCTGCCCGTGGGGATTTAATCTTCTTTACCATCACAATGTTGCTGTAAGGGTTAAACGGTAATTTCTCCCGGGCATCGGGTAATTCAGCACCACGTCGTAATGCTGATTAAACAGGTTGTTGACGTCCAGGGCAACGCGCAGGTCATATTTCCCTGCTGAGAGCGGAAGATTTTTCCTGAGACTGATATCATGGGTGTACCACGGTTGCAAGTGGCTGTTCACATCGTTGTATTTTGCGCTGTATCGTTCGCCTGTGTAGATAAAGCTGTAGTTCATTCCCCAGGTCTTATAGTCTACAGACGCGATTACCGAGCCGCTGTGTCGTGGAATATAGACGATTTGATGCCGGTAGTTTTTTGCCGACGCGTCGGTAACATCGATCGCGTGCTGATAAGTGTAATTGAAGCGCAGCGTGCTAATCAATTCTTTGTAAAACTCCGTGGTTACACCGGTGTTGGCTTCGATTCCCTTTATTTGCACCTTCCCCAGGTTCAGCATCATCCAACGAAACATGTTCCCGGCCGGGACAGCCACTATTTTATCATCAATCTCGTTGTAGTAAGCATCGGCTTGAAAGTATAGTGACTTTAAAATACTTTTCTCGGGAGCCAAAGTATAATTTACACCAACATTATATTGAGTGACGTATTCGGGTTTAAGAACGGAGTTTCCGACAAAGGTGTAGTAGAGGTCGTTGAAAGTGGGCATTCTGAATATTCTCTTGTAAAAACCTTGTAAGTAAAGTTCATGCCTTTTTAATGGCTTTATCGAGAGGATAACAGATGGGGTGAAAATATCTTTTTTTGGTGCAGCCCTGTTCATTTTCACCTTTTCTCGCACGAACGTACCCAGTGCGCTTGCCTGTAACGTGAACCAATCGAATCTCACCTCTCCCGCCGCGGCCGCGAGCAGCGTGTTGCGCGTGGGATAAGAGAAGTTCACCAGGTTGGCTTCCATCTTGTTGAGTTGATAGTCGACAGACAGGTTAAACTGCAACCAAGGGGTCACGGTAAATCTATTTGCCGATGAAATATACAGATCATGCTGTAAATACTGGTTGTCAACGTAGGTTGGACTCGTCCACTCATCATCAATGTAGCGCGTGTAGTCGTTGGCGTATTTAACGTTCAACTTAAGACTGTACAAGTTGCTAAATGTTTTTCGGAGCTTACTTTGAACGAAAAAATTCTCATCGTGTAGTCGCTGTCCATGCTCAAAAACATTTTTCACGATAGGTCCGGGTAATCCCCGGTGAGACTTATAAAAATAGGCGCGCAAATCCCATTCGCCCTCGTGCAATGTTTTATATATGGCGCTTTCTAAGCGGATGGCTTTAATATCCCCGTTTTTTCGAATAGCCGTGGTGTCATACGCCACTGTTTTGTCTTCGAACACCCTTGTATATCGGAACGGGTATTTCCCGTGCGATGATAAAAGCTCGGTGTTAAAATTAAAAGCGAAGTCGTAAGGAAGTTTCTGTTCCCATAACAGGGAGGGGGTGAATAACCCGAAAGAGCCTGTTTTGAGCGTTGCCCGCAAATTTGTTTTTCGGGTATGTTTAAATTGAGGCCGCTTGGTTTGAAGGTAAATGGTCCCCGCCGAGCCAAAATCTTTTGCCGGTTGGAAGATGTCGCTCTTCTGCCCGTTATAGAGGGTTACCTGCTCGATATTATCCAGGGAGAACTTTCCCAGGTCAATCTGCCCGTTTTGGGCGTTACCCAGCTGGATGCCATCGTAAAAGACCCCCATGTGGTTGGTACCCATGCTTCTGATGTTTACCGTCTTGAGCCCCCCCAACCCACCGTAGTCCTTTATCTGCACGCCTGAAAAATAGCGCAAGGCATCAGCTACCGAAAAAACAGTCAACTTTTTCAGTTCTTCGCCTGATAGTGTCTGACCGGGAATTACCTCTTTCGTGAGGTCTCTCCCGTACACCACGAAGTCATCGAGGTGCAAGGTTTTCACCTTTGTCGTGTCAGCCGGTTGCTCGGGTGTGCCCGGTTGACTGGGTGTTCCCAGTTGCGAAAGGGTCTCCTTGTATACAAGGCTTTCTTTTCCCTCAACCGCTTTCTCTTCAGCAGCAAATCTCTCTTCCTTAAGCGAACGACTTGAGCCATCGTGCCTATTTTGAGCAAAAAGCATTCCTGTTGCAACCTGAATGAAGGTTACAGCAAGAAGAGCGCTCTTTTTTAAGACGTCCATTTCACCGAAACACCAGGCTTTCGGGAAAAGTGGGGCATTGAGGTAAATTGAAAACGCGCAGGTCTGCCGAGTTCGGGTATCAAAACAGTAAAGGAAAACCGACCTTGGCACGCGTTGTCTTTTCAAGCTCTACTCCCCGAAAGCTATGAAACATTGCATTCATTTTGGCAGGTCTTCTGACTTACTCGTTCTTTCGCGTCCTTCCCATTCCGCCTGGCGGAACAGTGGTTGTTGAGTAGTGCGAAAGCGTTTTTATTGAGCTTACAGCAGCGGGCCTGTTCAGGACTTGCACCTGATTCCCTTTTCATCGCTCGCCCCGAGGCATTTGGGGCGAACAACACCAAAATGTAACGGCAAATGTACGAACTATTTTAGACATAATGAAGGGTTCACGGGGAAATCTCAGGTAAGGTGGCTGTACAGTTGCAGGCTGTTTCATGAACGTTTTTGTACACTTTAATCGAAGTCTTTGATAATATATTCTGACAATATGCTAAATAACAGGCTAAAATATGAGGCTCATCCTCGTTTATTTTGTTTATTTGTAAACAAAACCGTGTAAAATAGCTGATGCCATGCTTAACGATTTATCAGGACTGATTACGAAAGCCAGGGAGGGGGATAAGCGGACGATTGCCGTAGTGGCTGCCGAGGACGTTCTCATACTTGATGCGGTGCGGGATGCCGTTGCCGCTGAGGTGATGACCCCACTGCTTATAGGGGATAAGGGTAAGATAGAGAAGATCGCACGCCGGTTAGACTTCGACCTATCCCGTGTCGATATCTTGGACAATAGGGAAGGGGCTGCCGCTTCAGCCCGAATCGCCGTGAGTAAGGTAAAGAGTGGCGAGGCTGATGGCATCATGAAAGGGCATATTCCCACGGGCGACTTGCTACGGGCGGTGCTGGACAAGGGTGTTGGCCTACGTACCGGTCGACTACTGAGCCACCTTGCTCTTTTTCAATCCCCCTATTACCACAAGTTGCTGTGCGTAACCGATGCGGCGATGAATATTGCACCGGATCTCGATGAGAAGGTGCAAATCATTCAGAACGCGGTGATGATGTACCACCAACTAGGTATTGAGATGCCCAAGGTGGCGGTCGCCGCCGCGGTGGAGATGCCGAATTCGAAGATGGAGGCTACCCTGCACGCATCGCTTTTGAAAGCGATGAATCGGGAGGGTGCCCTTACGGGGTGTATCGTGGACGGTCCCTTCGCGGTGGATATCGCGGTGAGCCGAAAGGCCGCGTTGCATAAGGGGGTCGACAGCCAGGTGGCCGGTGACTGTGACGTGATTCTTGCACCCGATATAGAGGCGGGCAACATGTTGTACAAGGCGCTCAATTTCCTGGGTGGGGCCGTTTGTGCATCGGCTATTATAGGGGCTTCAGCGCCCGTGGTACTCACCTCGCGCTCCGATGATGAACGGACCAAGCTGTACTCCATTGCCTTGGCAGCCTGTATTGGAAAGGGATGACCTGCTCAGAGCAGTCGCGGGAATGGAATGTGTATATAGGTTAAATAGTCCACACAGGTAACAAGCAAATCATTTCATAAACAGGAAAAAATAAAACTATGGCTACAACAACACGGATTTTGGTGGTTAACCCGGGTTCAACCTCTACGAAAATCGCGATTTACCAACAGGAGAAGGTAATCTTTTTAAAAACGATCAAGCACCCGGCTGAATCGTTGAAACCGTTCAAAAGAGTGACCGATCAATTCGAGTACCGAAAGGATATGATTCTCGAGGAGTTGCGTGATGCGGACATCTATTTCGAGACGATCGATGCGGTGATTGGACGTGGGGGACTCGTTAAGCCAATTGAGGCGGGTGTATACCGTGTGAATGAGGCGATGAGGCAAGATCTGATGGAGTGTAAACGGGGAGAGCATGCAAGCAACCTGGGGGGGCTAATCGCTTTTGATATCGCGAAGAGGTTGCCGAACGCGGCGGCTTTCATCGCCGATCCGGTGGTGGTAGATGAGCTCGACCGGCTGGCTCGCTACACGGGGCACCCGCTCTTCGACAAGATTTCCGTTTTTCACGCGCTGAATCAGAAGGCGATCGCCCGTTCGCATGCTAAGTCGATCATGAGGCGGTACGAGGAGATGAATTTCATCGTGGCGCATCTTGGAGGGGGTATCACAGTGGGTGCGCATCACAAAGGGAGGGTGGTTGATGTGAACCAGGGGTTGGACGGTGACGGGCCCTTCTCGCCCGAGAGATCCGGGTCAATGCCCGCGGGGTCATTGTTGAAAGCCGCGTTCAGCGGTGAGTATACCTACGATGAGATGGCAGCGATGATCGTGGGCAAAGGGGGGCTGTTAGCTTACCTGGGGACCAATGATGTATATATTGCTGAACGAGAGGCGATGGATGGTGATGAGAAGTGCAAGGAGGTGCTGGAGGCGATGGCCTACCAGGTGGCGAAAGAGATCGGGGCCATGTCTGCAGTGCTGAAGGGAGAGGTGGATGCGATATTGATTACCGGTGGGATTGCTAATAGTAAGTGGTTCTGCAACCTGATTATCGAGCGTGTATACCGCATAGCACCTGTTCATCTTTATCCTGGTCAAGACGAGATGGGAGCGTTGGCGGAGAATGCACTCCTGGCACTCAATGGGGAGATCGAGATAAAAGAGTACTTTTAAGCCGACAAAACGGGTTCATTCCCATTTTTTTTGTTTATTTGTAAGGACAACAAGAGAAAAACAGGGAGATGAACATAAAAGCAGGGAAACATTACGGCTGGATTTACTTATTCATACCGATACAATTTATTTTGGCACTCTTAGCGCTGCTTGGCTACGGATTTGTGTTCCAATCGGGCACCGCAGGCATCGCGATATTGGTTTTATTGCTGCTGTCTTTTAGACGACAGCTACCTGTAAAAGAGGCGATACCCCTAATGCTGGCCTTTTTGTGTTCCATCTGCGGCGACTGGTTTTTGTCCCACCGTTACGGGGAAAACATCCGGTTTGTTTATGGCGTTGGCTGCTTCTTTTGCGCCCATGTCGGATTCCTATGGTATGCCCTGCTCAGGGGCAAGGTGAGGTGGAAATTCACGGTCATTCTGCTTACAGCTTACTTGCTGTTTTATTTTGTGATGCTTTACCCGAGCTTTGCTGACAAGGTAACGATGTTCGCCGTATTGGCTTACCTGCTCATATCGGGCATTTCCATGGGGGCGGCCGTTGGGATTAATGGTAATCGAAGGTCCAAGATAGCCTTTGCTGTTGGCATCGCGTTACTCCTTTTTTCAGATACTATCATTGGGCTACGAGAATTTGTGGGTTACCCTTCGCTCGGTAAACTGATTTTACCCACTTACTACCTGTGCCATATTTCCATTACTTTTTCAATTCTAAGTCGGCAATATGTTAGATATGGTGAAATGAGTTGAAATATAGTGAAATGAGTTGAAATATAGTTTTCCAACTGTAGAATATTTCATTACATTTGTTGAACGTTATAAGCAACTATAATAGTGAGGAATTTATTATAATAAAAATCGTCCGGTCCGAACATTTCGGGCCGGACTCAAAGGAACAATAATCGTATGAAACGAGCATGAAAACTGTTTTCACACAAGAACATGATTAAAGCGAGTTCCATACACCGAAACATAAAAATAAAATAATCGTATGAAACCGACATGATTAAAATAATCATTAAACACCCTTGAAAATGATTATTTTAAATATCAAAGGTTCCATACACCGAAACATAA
>DUNG01000024.1 GCA_012839475.1 Petrimonas sp.
CAAGTCAAGGATGAGGTGAAAAAGGAAAAAAAAGAATAA
This sequence comes from Petrimonas sp., assembly GCA_012839475.1. Lineage (GTDB taxonomy): Bacteria > Bacteroidota > Bacteroidia > Bacteroidales > Dysgonomonadaceae > Proteiniphilum. Next base: position 40 of record DUNG01000024.1, read on the forward strand.
TTTTGTAACAAGGCTAATAGAGGATTTAGACTAGAGACACACTAAATGTAACACTACCTATTTTTTCGAGTAGAACTGAAGCAGGTTCATCGTTTGGGTCTTGCGGAACAAGTTTGCCACGAATCGCCAGATCTAGTATTTTTTGTCGTAATAGTTTGGTGTTCATTTTATATCGTCAGCAAGTTACAGGCAAGTTAAATAAAAGTGCAAGTCGCTAAAAATCAATCAGTCGCAAAATCAGATTGGTGTTAAATCAAGTTACAAGCAAGTTAAATCAACCCCATATTGGAATATATTTCATGTAACGAGGGGCCGTGTTAGGGTCTAATGGCTTAATTAGTTTACGACTTAACACCTGCTTAATAAGACGTGATACACTGCCTGAAGATGTTTCCTTCAAACCAAAACGCTCCCTTAAAGAACTATTCGTTAATGCTTCTCCTTCGATAAACTTGATACAAGCATGAAGATAAGTTGACCAGACTTTATCGTCCATTGAAATATTTGAAAAGTCGATATGAGAAAATAACGATACTTTTGTAGATTCTTGATAAGCTTGTATTCTTGGTGCCGGAATTTGTTGCAGTTCACAACTTATAACCATTCTATCCCAACCTCTACCTAATTCTTCACACATTTTTAGCCGTCGCATTAATGCAGCCAATTTTTCATTTCGGGATTTAGGTGGATTATCAATAATTCTCATAATGTCAATCAAAGGTGAACCCGGATTGCTGACTTCTACACGATTACTAAAAATCTCAATTACAGGTCCTGTACCCGAAATAAAGAAATCTTGGTGGATTAGGCTGTTTGCTATCGCCTCACGAATAGCAGGAAGTGGAAACGCACTTATGGTATCTCTATGAACAGAAGTAATATCTTCTTTAGAAGGAAGCAATGTATTAACAAATTTCACGGCATTTTCAAAACTTATAGCATAGCCTTCTTTTAAAGTATCTTCTTTAAGTATTGTTAGTTTATTAATACCTTCATATTGTACTATTCTTATTGCTTTTCTTCCTACACGAGGAAAGTCGTCAAGTCGTCTTGCAAATAAAATAGCTCCTAAATTGGTAATGGCGTAGAGTCCATTATCCAATTTAACGATTATTCCTTCCTCTAATAAATAGTGTGCATAACCATCCAAATCAACCGGAATTGACAATTTGAGTATTTCAAAATATATGTCACAGTTTAACAACCTCAGCACATCTTGCAATTGAAGGTCAATCATTGCATAAACCTCTTCAAATTGTTTGTTTCTTAATTTATCCCACAACTGTGCTTGTAAAGTCGGGAACTCCTGTAATTTCTTCGTGTAACTACCGATTCGTATATATTCATTTTTTTCAAAAAGTACCGGCGAGCCAACAGCTTTCGAAACAATTAATATTTCAACATGCTTTCCCTCTATCTCTACAGACTGAAATTCAAAGTCTGCATTTTTTGAGAGCATATACCTAAGCCAATTTTCAAGCTCCTGATTTCCTTTTTTCTCCTTATTTAGCTTTACATTTGTGCCAATTATTTCGTGGGTACTATCATCTACACCCCAAATCATATAAGCATGATTACGATCGTAAAGAGTAGCACTATTCGCAAGAGCACTAATATCAGCAGCAATCATCTTAGGATCGCAATTATTGTGTTTAAATTCAACCCAAACTGTTTCCTTCGATAGTTTACAAAGTTCCAAAACTAATTTGTCCAAATTTTCCATTTTGCTTTACTCCTCTATCGTATCAATTATTTCTTTTAACTTACTTACCGCTTCTGCAATATTTGCCGATTTTTCTTCTATCATACTCATCAGTTCGTCTAATGAATAATCAACCGTTTCTTCTCCTGTCCGCAACCATGTGATGTCAAGACTTGTTTTATCACGCGCAATCAATTCGTCGCAACTGTATTTTCTCCAACGCCCGTCAGGATTTTCTTCGGAATAGGTCTCTACCCTGTTATTATAGCACTCTACAAACTCATCTAAATGGTGTCGCTGAATGGGATTTGTGGCTAAAGTGTGCTTAATATTAGTACGATAATCGTAATACCACACATCTTTGGTTTTAGTTCCTTTTCTAAAAAAGAGAACATTTGCTTTTACACCTTGAGCATAAAAAATCCCGGTAGGAAGTCGCAAAATGGTATGCAAATCAAAATCGGTCAATAGCTTTTTTCGGATAGTTTCACCTGCACCGCCTTCAAACAAAACATTATCGGGTAAAACAACAGCAGCACGTCCGTCGTTTTTCAGCATTAACATAATATGTTGTAGGAAATTCAGCTGATTGTTTTTCGTGGTAACATATAAGTCATCACGCATAGCCGAAATATCCGTTGATCCTGCAGGACGAGTGCCGAAAGGCGGATTTGCAAGTACCACATCAACCAACGTTGTCGGGGTGCGTTCCAGCGAATCTTGACAACGAATTGGCGTATGTTCCGTACCGATACCGTGCAAATATAGATTCATGGAAGCAAGCGTAACAACCAAAGGTGTGATGTCATTTCCGCTAAGAGCTTCATTTCGTAGAAAACGAAGTTTCTCACGGTCTTTGCTTTGCTTCTTCATGTGGTTGAACGCAGAGAGCAAAAAACCTCCTGTTCCGCAAGCAGGGTCACAAACGGTTTCAGTAATCAGTGGATTAGTAACCTCAACCATTGCATCGATCAATGCTCGTGGTGTAAAGTACTGTCCGGCTCCACTCTTTTTATCTTGTCCGTTTTTCTCTAAAATGGCTTCATAGATAGAACCTTTCAAATCGCCATCCATTGAAAGCCAGTTTTCACTTTCGATAAGCGAAATTACTTTTTTTAGTAATACGGGTTGCTCTATTTTATTAGTGGCTTTGGTAAAAATTGTACCAATCAAATCATCCTGATTGCTAAGCACTTTCAATGTCTCCTCATACTGACGAAGCAAGTCAAGCCCGTCAAGTGCTATTAAATCATTCCAACCATAACCTTGAGGAATGGCACTCTGAAGCCCCAACTGCACTTTTTCATCGTCCATTTTCAGAAACAACAGATAAGTAAGTTGAATAATATAATCGGTAAATCCCACTCCGGCAGCAGCGATCACATCGGCAAGTGTCCAGACTTTTTTGATTAGGGATTGAGAAGTGTTGGTGTTATTTTGCTTTGACATATAATATCAAGTTCTATTTTTTTATTTTGCTCCATATATTAAGTATAAGATTTATAAGTCCCCATAACCCACCAAGTGAAGTGATAAAATATATTACCTTTCTCAACCAATTCACAATATTTGGAAATACTAAAACTATGATAAGACCAACCAAAACTACAATAATCGAAATAAAAAACCAATATATTCTATTTCGCCTTTTTATTTCATCATTCTTTTCTTTTTGAAGTAAGGCCCTCTCGTTTTCTCTTTCGACCCTCAACTCTTTTAATTCGTTAGAAATGTCAGAAAGTTGTTTTTTTAAATCTTTGTTTTTATTATCTAGATTTGTAAACTTCTCCTTTTCTGAAGCTTTTTCTTTTTCTAAAATATCTCTTTTGTTTCGTGCTTTTTCAATTATTTTATGTATTTCAAGATTGAATACTTCTGGCTTATCAGAAGCACTTTTCAACAAACGTTGAATACTTGCTGTAGATTCTAAAGCAATAGAAGATAATAACACATCATAATCATCCTTTGTTATTGTAGAGTTAGCCTTAATAGCATTATCAAACTCATTTATAAGCTCTTTACTCGCATATTCTTCAGATAACGTCTGAGCTATTAGTTCATTAAGTCCAATTTTAGATACTTTACTATATAGTTTTTGGGGATTTTTTAGAAACAACAAACTGGTTAGTTCTGCAGGCATAATAATTTCATTTACACATCCAATAACTTTTCTAGAGATATTAAAATTACTTAGATTTTTATTAGCTGATATAAACCAATATTTCGCTTTCTGTATAAGTTTACTATTTTTACCATCTCTTTTCTCTCTCACGTAAAGATATGCTATTACATCATGTGCAGCCGTTCCTTTCTTAAATCTTGTTTCTTCTAGTAATTTCACATCCTCGGTTGCTGAGAATTCCTTTATCTTAGACTCAGGCACTTTATCAATGTCAACATTTAATTTCTTATTAATATAATCTTCGAGATTTCCATATATTCCAATAAGCCAAGTTTTATTTTTTCCTATACGCACACAAGCATCATTGACCGTTGTAGTTGGAAAGTCTTTATTGTAATTATTAATAGCAATTTCAAGAATTGTACGAATCTCATCGATAGTAATATCAAGTACTCTAATATTTCCCCCTGTATTTTTTATTAATTTAAGTAATTCTAGTGTTGGTTGCGTATCTTTCTCCTTTTGCAAATCCAATGCTTCTAATACTATCTGTGTATCCAAATAATAGGCTATCCTATCTTCAACTTTTGCTTCCAAATCTATGTCTGCTTCTAAATATGAGGCAATTATAGAACCTAAATAAATTTGCTTAGCAGTCTTATATAACTCATTATAGTTTTTTTCAATATGAATGAGAAATTCAATATGCAACATAAATGAGACATCTGTATTTTGACTATCAATCTCTTTAACTCTACCAGCAAAAAAAGCACTTAGTTTTTGCTTGTTCCTATCTATAAAACATGCAAAACTAGGAACATTATTAGTTGTTTCATTTTCAGCTTTTACAAACGCCTCAAAGGCTGTTTGTAGAGCATTAGCATTCCGTCTTTCTCTTTCGTAAAGTTCTTCAATCCTGTTAAAAATAAAGGATTCGAATTGAAATGCTTTTCCATTTTCAAAAACCTCAAACTTAAATTTTGTTGTTTCTCTTCTAGACAATTCATTTCTAACAGACTTTATCAACTTCCTCACAATTATCAAAGGAACAGAAATCCCATACTCCTCCTCAATTATTTTTTTTATATCAGAATCTGTTCCTTTATTACATTTTTTTGCAAACAAAGAAATAGCTCTTTTACAAATTGGTAAATATACCATTGTATAAATATCCGTTTCATTTTCAGTCAATGCAGCTAAAAAGGAATACGCAGTCAACAAGTTGTTATTCATATTGTTTAATTTATTATGTTATTCTATCCCACTCTTAACATCCATCCGCTTAAACTTCCTAACACTTCATTTACTGCATCGGCTGAACCGAAACTTTGAACTAATTGAGCAAAGACGGTCAAGTTTTCTTCTCTTAATTCGTTATTGGTATAAGTGCCATTTGAGACTATATAACCTACTATTTGTCGCATAATATTTTTTTGCGTTTCTGTAAGAGGACGTTGTATTTGTCCGCACCAAAGTTCAAAACGTTGGGATGCAAAGGCATGAAGCGACCTTAGTTCGGGTACAAGCTTAAAAGCATAACGCACCAATTGAATTAGATTAGTTAGGCTTTCACGTTCGGTTTGAGTTTGCAGTTTGATTACTTTGCCGTCTTCAATAATAGAATAAGAACTCCACAAACGTAAAGGTGCAAAACGAATGTCAGTCGACAGTAATTTGTCTTTTAAATCTGCAAGCAGAGCGTATGTAATGGGTTCATTTGTATTGTTGTATATTATGCGAAGTGCTTCAATTTCATCACGATGTGCATTCACATATTCTTCAAAAGCTTGTGTCACAGAAAGAGCTTCTTCCTGCGAAAATCCCTTGAAAATCAACGTATCTTCACCGGGAATAAGAATGTCAACAAATCCGGCATTCAATGTCAAAAGATATTTGCGTGCTTGTGGATTGTTTGCAAGTAATGCTACCAACGCCTTTCGTTCCGCATTAGGTTGATTTACATCCTCAAAAACAGGTAAATTATCTTCTTCCAGAGCATTGAAAATCGACACGGACAAATCATACATCGTAGCACCTGCAATCGTTGTAAACTCAATCCGATGTTTATCTTTGCTTTTCGCGTTGATTCTTGAAAGGCTACTCGCGAGCATATTTAAGTAGTAATCCGAAAGATAACCGTGTGTAATCCGCTCCAAAAGTTGCTCTAACGTTGGGTTGGCGGGAACAAAAAATCTACCTTCTACCGGTTTGGGCATATATTTATCACTTTCGGTTACACCTACTGCATCTACCAAAAAGAACAAATCCTTGCTTATAGCATTGGGTGTAACGTTGCGAAGTTGTTCATCCCCAATTATTCGCACTCCTCGTCCTTTCATTTGCGTGTAAAGTATGGACGAACGAACATCTCGCATAAACAGCAATATTTCCAAAGGACGTATATCGGTTCCGGTAGCCACCAAGTTGACAGTTACAGCAATCCTAAACGTTTTTTCATTTCTAAAACGACGTATCAATTCGGAGCTATCACCTGCCGAATAGGTTATTTTCTGCACAAAATCGGTTGTTTGATTGGGAAACACCTTTTTTGCAATCTCGACTATTCGAGTGGCGTGTGCATCGTCTTTGGCAAAAATCAATGTCTTGGGAATATACGCCAAATTGGGTTCTCTTTCGGGATACAAATCCGTATAGATTGAATTTTTAAACTCTTCTAAAACTAAACGAATCTGAGCAGGATTTACAACCGAACGGTCTAATTCTGTTCTAAGGTATTCTGTCTCTTTTTCAGCAACTAAGCTTTTTGTCTCGCCGGTATATTTAGTAATTTCGGTTATCTTTTCATTTTGCTTGATGATTCCTCCTTCTTCCGTAACTTTTGTTTTAATTCTATAAACCCGATAGCTAACATTAATTCTATCAGCAATAGATTTCTCTAAAGTGTAATTGATTACAAGATTGTTATTAAAAAATGCCAAAGTCTCGGGAGCGGGTGTAGCCGTTAAACCTACAATTCGAGCCGTGTTAAAGTAATTGAGAACTTTTTGCCATCTACCATAAATAGAACGATGGCACTCATCTACGATAATCAAATCAAAGTAATCGGCAGGTAATGTTAAGTCGTCTCCAAGAGTAATTTCTGTTTCATCTTCTTTAAAATCGTCTCTCTCGTCATCATCTTCAACCTCTCCACCAGTAAGCATGGCAAAAAGTCTCTGTATAGTAGAGATTACTACATTGGTTTCGGGTGGGATGTCGGGTGACTTCAATCTTTCAACAGCAAAAATAGTATTGAATGGTTCACCTGTTTCCGTTAGACGAAATGTCCCAAATTCGCCCTCAGCCTGCTTCCCCAAGTTATTTCGATCAACCAAAAACAAAACACGTCTAATAGGCGTATAACTCAACAAACGATAAGCCGCCATACAAGCGGTAAAAGTTTTGCCTGCTCCGGTAGCCAACACCACCAAGGCACGCTTTGCCCCTTGCCTAAAGCTTTTTTCCAACTTTGTTACTGCTTCGAATTGACATTTCCGCAATCCCTTTGGCGAAAGATATGGTAATCCGGCAAACTCATTTCCAATACCTGCCATTTTAGCCACCTCTTTGGGCGTATGCATCTGCAACAAAGGCTGGTACGATGATTTTTCATCCCGTGTATCTCTGAACAAAATTTCTTTTCCGTTTGAAATATAAACAAAAGGAAGAGGTTTTTGCCAATACTGATACCATTTCAACAACTTATGAGTGTAATTTTCTGCTTGTTTTATCACGGATTCCGATAGTGGCTTATCGGCTCTTTTCGCCTCTATAATACCAATGGCTTTCCCTTCGATAAAAAGCAAATAATCAGCTTCGAGATTTCCTTTTAGAATACCCTCTGTAATAGCAACAGCCGATAATGTCGGTGAGTAATGCTTCCTGTCAACTACTTCCCATCCGCTATCTTGCAATTTTCGGTCAATATCTAAACGCGCTTTTTCTTCGGGTAACATATCCTACAATAATTAGCAAAAACTTCCGATAATATGAGTTATCAGAAGTTAAATGCAAATGTAAGAAAATTAATCGAGGTTTAAATTTTTTAGCTAATGAAATATATCGTAATTAATTATATTATATGATCTTAGTTTGTCTTCTTGTATTGTTCAATCAAAACAAAGATTAATTGACACATCACATCCTCCTCCCCCCCTCTTTTTTTCTGTTGCAATCTAAGTTTTCGTTGAAAAGCTGTTTCAGCGTAATCTTCGCCATGAACGTATAGTAGATTGTAGGGTAAACGTTTATCAGTGATGGTCAGATGATTGTTTGTGGGAGAAAAGATGAATGATTATCAAAATAAGTAATATAGAGAGGTAGGCATATAAAAATAGCGGCAAGGTTTTACCTTACCGCTATTTGCTGGTTATTGTTTATCGTTTACGATATCAAATTACTTGACCTCCTCGAAGTCCACGTCGGTGACGTTGTCGTCAGACGGGCTATCGCCATGTGGAGGTTGTTGCTGAGCCCCGTCACCACCGGGTTGTGCGCCAGCTTGGGCGTTCGCGGCGTTGTACATATCTTGTGATGCCGCCTGGAACGCGGTGTTGAGCTCGTTCATCGCGTTGTCGATGGCCGGGATGTCTTGCGCCTTGTGCGCCTCCTTCAGCTTCCCAAGGGCCACCTCGATGGGTGCCTTCTTGTCGGCCGGGATCTTGTCGCCCAGCTCCTTCAGCTGCTTCTCCGTCTGGAAGATGGTGGAGTCGGCTTGGTTCAGCTTGTCGATGCGCTCCTTGGCCACCCGGTCGGCTTCCGCGTTGGCGGCTGCCTCTTCCTTCATCCGCTTGATCTCGTCGTCGCTCAAGCCCGATGAGGCCTCGATGCGAATCTTCTGCTCCTTGCCCGTCGCCTTGTCCTTGGCGGAAACGCTCAGGATACCGTTGGCATCTATGTCGAACGTGACTTCGATCTGGGGTACTCCCCGCGGGGAGGGTGGAATACCGTCGAGGTTGAACACGCCGATCTGCTTGTTGTCGCGGGCCAGCGAACGCTCACCCTGCAGCACGTTGATCTGCACCGATGGCTGATTGTCGGCCGCGGTAGAGAAGATTTCGCTCTTCTTGGTCGGTATGGTGGTGTTGGCGTCAATCAGCTTCGTCATCACGCCACCCAGCGTCTCGATACCGAGGGATAGGGGGGTAACGTCAAGCAGCAGCACGTCCTTCACCTCACCGGTCAACACGGCACCTTGAATGGCGGCACCAAGAGCGACTACCTCGTCGGGGTTCACTCCCTTGTGCGGCTTCTTGCCGAAGAAATTCTCCACGAAGTTCTCCACGGCGGGGATACGGGTAGAGCCACCCACGAGGATCACCTCGTCGATTTCGGAGCTGCTCAGCCCGGCATCTTTCAAAGCGGTTTGGCACGGTGCCTTGCACTGCTGGATCAGGTCGTCGATCAACTGCTCGAACTTGGCGCGCGTAAGCGTCTTGACCAGGTGCTTGGGTATACCGTTCACCGGCATGATGTAGGGGAGGTTGATCTCGGTGGAGGTCGCGCTGGAGAGCTCTATCTTGGCCTTCTCTGCCGCTTCTTTTAACCGCTGAAGGGCCATCGGGTCTTTCCTCAAGTCTAACCCCTCATCCTTAAGAAACTCCTCTGCCAGCCAGTCGATAATCCGGTGGTCGAAGTCGTCGCCACCCAAGTGGGTATTCCCGTTGGTCGATTTCACCTCGAAGACGCCATCGCCCAACTCGAGGATGGAGATATCGAACGTTCCACCGCCGAGGTCGAACACGGCGATTTTGGAGTCCTTGTGCTGCTTGTCCAGCCCGTAAGCCAGCGCGGCGGCCGTGGGCTCGTTTACGATACGGCGAACGGTAAGCCCGGCGATCTCGCCAGCCTCCTTGGTAGCCTGACGTTGCGCGTCGCTAAAGTACGCGGGGACGGTGATGACCGCCTCCTTCACCTCTTGACCCAGGTGGTCTTCGGCCGTCTTCTTCATCTTCTGCAACACGATGGCCGAGATCTCCTGAGCGGTGTAGAGCTGCCCGTTGATGTCCACCCTGGGGGTGTTGTTGTCACCACGAACCACCTTGTACGGCACGCGGCCGGTCTCTTTCTGAACCTGGTCGTAGGTCTCCCCCATGAATGTCTTGATGGAGTAGATGGTGTTCGACGGGTTGGTGATGGCCTGCCGCTTAGCGGGATCGCCCACCCTTCGTTCACCGTTATCCATGAATGCCACGACGGAAGGGGTTGTCCGCTTCCCTTCGTTATTGGGGATGACAACCGGTTCGTTGCCCTCCATGACGGAGACGCAAGAGTTGGTCGTGCCTAAGTCTATTCCAATTATTTTTCCCATAATGCTGTTGTGTTATATGTTTTATCGATTATTTTTACTGTAACACTTCTTAATTTTCAAATGTTATGCCAAAATGCTTTTCCCTGAAAACTCTGCCAATATGTCGCACTTTTGTCGTATCTTTGAGGGTGATTCGACCAAAATGAATCGGCTCCATCACGATTTTTCGAACCATTTAAATATAACTGACGCTATGTTGACGAAACAAGACCTCGATTTACTGAAGAGAAAAGGGATTTCACGGGATCAGCTGGATACCCAGTTGAACTATTTTAAAACCGGGTTCCCGTTCCTGCCTATCGTGGGGGCTGCCTCCATCGGTGACGGTATCCTCAGGGTGGAGAAGGGGGATGAGGCCGACTACGTGAAGGCATGGAAGGAGTACCTGAAGGGGGACAAAAAGGTCACCAAGTTCGTGCCGGCATCGGGAGCGGCCAGCCGGATGTTCAAGGACCTGTTCGCGTTTATCGACGCGGAGTACGACGTGCCGACCACCCCGTTCGAGAAAACTTTTTTCGATGGTATCCAGAAATTCGCCTTTTTCGACGTGCTGGACGCGTTGTGCAAGGAGCGGCACGGGAAGGGCGTGACCGCGCTGTGCGCCGAGGGGTGTTACAAGGATGTGGTGAAGGCCCTGTTGGGGGAGAAGGGGATGGAGTACGGCAACCTGCCTAAGGGACTGCTGCTCTTTCACGCTTACCCCGGGGGGAACCGCGTGCCCGTGGAGGAGCACATGAAGGAGGGGGCCATGTACGCGAAAGACGGGAAGGGTAACGTGGACATTCACTTTACCGTGTCGGGGAATCATCAGCCCCTGTTCGAGAAGCTGGTGGCCGACAGGAAGGCGCACTTCGAACGGGAACTGGATGCCAAGATATCGGTGTCGTTCAGCGTGCAAAAGCCAAGTACCGATACGGTGGCCGTGGATATGAATAACGAGCCTTTCCGGGAGACGGATGGCACGATCCTCTTCCGTCCGGGTGGACATGGCGCGCTTATCGAGAACCTGAACGAGATCGACTCCGACGTGATCTTCATCAAGAATATCGATAACGTGGTGCCGGATCGACTTAAAGAGGAGGATGCCCGCTACAAGACCTTACTGGCCGGGGTGCTGGTCACCCTGCAGGCGCGTGCCTTTGAATACCTGAAGAAATTGGAATCGGGTAAGGTGGATGCCGATGAACTGTTAGAGATAGTCTCCTTCGTGGAGGACGACCTGTCGATTACCCCGCCGGCCGGGATCGATACTGACGCGGAGCTGAAAAGCTACCTGCGTGCCAAGTTGGATCGTCCCTTCCGCGTCTGCGGCATGGTGAAGAACGTGGGCGAGCCGGGTGGGGGCCCCTTTATCGCGGTGAACAGCGATGGCTCATCGTCGCTCCAAATACTGGAGGGTTCGCAAATTGATAAAAACGACGAGAAGGCGGTATCGGCCTTCAAGAACGGTTCGCACTTTAACCCGGTGGACCTGGTGTGCGGCGTGAAAAACTGGAAGGGGGAGAAATATGACCTTACCCAGCACGTGGACAAGCGTACGGGTTTTATCTCCCGCAAATCGAAAGATGGTAGGGAGCTGAAAGCGCTGGAGCTGCCCGGGCTGTGGAACGGTGCCATGAGCGACTGGAATACCGTGTTCGTGGAGGTGCCGATCAGCACGTTCAACCCGGTGAAGACGGTGAATGACCTGCTGCGACCGGAACATCAGTAAAGGCTGCGCTTCCGTCCTTAGCCTACGTGACTAAACGAACCGTTGGTGGGCACGCCGACCCGTATTGCCCGGAACCGTTTCTTTAACGCAATAAAATGGAACCCGACCCGTTTTTTAAACGATGGTCGGGTTTCAGATTATATGGGTAGGATTGCACACGGGTTCCGCAACCATAATGCCGTGGCTTCGTGGAACGGTGCACGGGATCCTGTTGGTGATAACCTGCGGGCTGCTTTTCTCGTGTCAGTCGGTGAACCTTGGTAAGGCACGGGATCATTACGCCCGGGGGGAGTACCACGAGGCGGCCAATGCTTACCGGGAACTCTACCGGAAGCTAACCCGCGAACAACGGGCCATGCGGGGTGTTATCGCCTACGAGATGGCGGAGAATTACCGACACCTTAACCAGCCCATGCGGGCGGCCACGGCCTACCGGAACGCGATACGATACGGCTACCCCGACACGCTGATGGTGTACCACCTCGCTCGGATGTTGCACCAGGAGGGTAAGTACGAGGAGGCGGCGACGGCCTACCGGGACTTTTTGGCCTTGCGCCCCGACGACCCGTTGGGGGTGACCGGCTTGAGCGGGGTGGAGCAGGCGGTGAAACTGCGGGATACCCCCACTCGGTACAAGGTGCAACGGGAACCGCTCTTTAACTCTACCCGGGCCGACTTTAGCCCGATGTTCTCGCCGAGGGGTGACCGGCTCTACTTCACCTCGTCCCGGGAAGAGGCGGGGGGAGAGGGGAAGAGCCCGGTGACGGGGATGAAGTATAACGACCTGTTTTACGCGGAGACGAACGTCCACGGGGAGTGGCAGAAACCCAAGCGGATTGAATCGGGGGTGAACAGCGACTTCGATGAGGGGACGCCCTGCTTTTCACCGGACGGGGAGTGGATGTTCTATACCTTTAGCTCCCCCGATGCGACTCGACCGACGGGAACGGCGATTTACCTGTCGAGACGGGTCAACTCCGAATGGAGTGGCGGTCAACTTCTGCTTGGGTACCCCGCGGACAAGCCTTTGGGCGGTTCTGTTGACAGTTTATCGGTAACCCGTTTCACGGGTCGGTCGGTACCTCTGGGCGCTTCAAACATGACCTTTTTGGACTCGCTTTTTACCCCTGAAGGTGCACCTGCTAATACCGGTGGAAGTTCTTCCGCACCGCCCGCTTTGTCCGCAGAATCTTCGTTGTCCTCACCTGTATCGTTTGTAGACTCTTCGATATCCTCACCTGTTTCCTTCGCCCATCCCTCAGTTTCACCCTGCGGCAACTACCTCTATTTCGTGTCGGATATGCCGGGTGGCATGGGGGGGAAAGATATCTGGCGAGGCACGCTGAAGAAACGGGGTGGAACCATGGAAGTGGGGGCGATTAAAAACTTGGGGTCCGAGATCAATACCCCGGGCGACGAGATGTTCCCGTACGTCAGAAACGACACGACCCTCTACTTTTCGTCAAACGGTCACCCTGGGATGGGGGGATTGGACCTGTTCATCGCGGTACGGCCGACCTATGGGCAACGATGGGAGGTGCAAAACATGGGCTCGCCGATAAACTCACCCGCGGATGACTTCGGGATTACCTTCCATGCTGATGGCGAGAAGGGGTTCTTCAGCTCCAACCGCGACGACGCACGGGGGTACGACCACATCTACTCGTTTGAATATCTGCCTCCCGTGATTCGGGTGGAGGGTGCCGTGATGAACCACGAGGAGGAGGCTATCCCAGGGGCTACCGTGCAGGTAGTGGGGAGCGATGGCGGCAAGCGGCAATTGAACACGGATAGCGAAGGGGCATACCGCTTTGAGGCGGACGCGGGGGTGGAGTACCTCCTCTTGTCGAACGCGAAGGGTTTCCTCAATCGTAAAAGTACGTTACCTGCGATACCGGTAGCGATGGATAAGCTGCTGCGGGTCGATTTCGAGATGATCCCGTTCGATGAGGCGGTGGTGCTGGAGAATATATTTTACGACTTCGATAGCGCCTCGTTGCGACCGGAATCGGAAGCTGAGCTGGAGAAGCTGGTCGACTTGATGAACGAGTTCCCGGAGGTGATGGTGGAGCTGTCGGCACATACCGACCGTAAAGGTTCCGACGAGTATAACGAGGACTTATCCCGGCGAAGGGCTGAGTCGGTCGTGACGTACCTGGTGAACCGGGGCATTGACAAGGGGCGGCTCTCAGCTACTGGTTACGGTAAAGTGCAACCCGTGATCGTTGGAAAACGGTTGGCAAGCCGGTACGATTTCCTGCAGGAGGGGGACAAGCTGACGGAGGAGTTTATCGAGGGGCTGGAACTGGAGCAACAAGAGGTGGCGGATCAGTTAAATCGGAGAACCTCTTTCATGGTTGTTGGCGATGGAGTGTAACACGTTTTGGCTTTTCGGGTTTTGTGTTACTTGGCTTTGCGGTTTTTGCAAATTTCGTTCACGATTGCCGGCAATCGTGAACGAAAGGGTGGTGAACTTGGGGATTTTATAATAACTGGCGACTAAACCATGAAGGAATGCTCTTAAATCTTTCCAGCTTTTTACCCCTGGCACTTGCGGAACGCCGTTTTTTCATGTATTTTTGAGGGAGATTCATGTTTCAGCTTTCAGAGCGATGACCTCGTAAACTTTCGTGGGAACACATCCTGCGAAGATTGCGTTAAGAAAGAAAAGCTGTTTGAAGCGTAAGCAAGTTATTTTTCTTTTAGCAATCGAGCAGTAGATGGGTCACGAATATTTGCGATAAGTGAGAGCAAATGCAAAGCTTGCTTGAACTTTTGCATTAAGTCGGTGAGCAGAAAACGAGCTTGCTCGGATTATGCCACGACGAGCAAAAGTGTTGCGTAGTAAAACTTTGCCGAGAGACGACAGAAAAGGCAATAAGTTGAAACAGTTACATGC
>DUNG01000040.1 GCA_012839475.1 Petrimonas sp.
ACAGACAGACAGACAGACAGACAGACAGACAGACAGACAGACAGACAGACAGACAGACAGACAGACAGACAGACAGACAGACTTGTCAGGCTCTACAGCAGAATTGTCATCAAGCGGAAGATGTAACGGTATCATGGGAGTCCCAATCACATTCCTCAATCTCTATAACCCAGAACAATTTGAGCTTGTCGGAGCAACAGAAAGCGAGGGGAAAGGCTTCTCCAGCGGACTCTGGGATGAGAACAGTGGAATTGCCCAGCCAGTGGTCAACGGTAAACGAAAATATAAACGTTTATTCATCAAGTTCAGACGACAGATGTAATGGAATTATGGGAGTGCCAATTACCTTTATGAATAAATATAATCCGGATCAATTTGAGATCTTAGGTTCTCGGCACTGGAGTAAATCGAAAGCATTATTAGATGCCTACACAGGGGACTGTCAACCTCCTGAATCAGATAAGCGAACCTTAGTTAACGGTAGAGAAACATATGACCGGATTTTTATACGTTATAGACAGGAGAGGAAAAAATGATTATTGAACGAATAAATGTGACAGTGGGCGAAGTCTGCGAAGGATATTATAACGATGCTGAGGAGGGTGTAACCGGATACAACGAAATGTTGGACATCCGTCCTAAATATCAACGTGAATTTGTTTATAAAGACGAGCAGCGTAATGAAGTCATCCGTACTGTGATGAAAGGGCTACCACTTAACGTTATTTACTGGTGCAAGATTAAAAAAGAAGACGGCACGGATGGTTTTGAGGTTTTGGATGGTCAGCAACGAACAATTTCATTATGTGAGTACGTAGATGGTTCCTTTTCAGTAGACGATAAATACTTTTATAATCTTCCCTCTGATCAGAAAAAGAAAATTTTAGATTATCCGCTCTTTGTCTATGTTTGTGATGGCACTGACTCCGAAAAACTGGATTGGTTTAGAATTATTAATATTGCTGGAGAGGAGCTTACCGATCAGGAGTTGCGAAATGCCGTTTATGCAGGTTCCTGGACAGCTGATGCAAAGCGTTATTTTTCAAAGACCGGATGCGCCGCTTCCGTTTTGGCTGGTGAATATCTTACCGGATCTTCTATCAGGCAGGAATATCTAGAAACAGCGATTTCTTGGATAGCAGACAAAGAAGATAAGACTATTGAACAGTATATGGCCGAACATCAACATGATCCTACAGCCATTCAATTATGGAATTACTTTCGCTCAGTTATTGATTGGGTGCAGGCGGTTTTCCCAAAGACAAGAAGAGAAATGAAGGGCCGTCCCTGGGGCTTGTACTTTAACGAACATGGCAAGCGTAATGACCTTGATCCAGTAAAGTTGGAATTAGAAATTCAAAAATTGATGGGCGATGAAGATGTAACAAAAAAATCCGGAATCTATGAGTACCTGCTTACTGGAGATGAGCGCAAGCTTTCCATTAGATCATTTGATCGACGCGACGCTTTAGCTGCTTATGAGAAGCAGAATCATTGTTGCGCCATATGTGAAGAAGTATTTGACTTTGACGAAATGCATGCGGATCACATCCTTGCATGGTCAAAGGGAGGTCAAACCACACCTGATAACTGTCAAATGCTCTGTAGAGAATGCAACTTGAGGAAAGGGGCATTATAAGTGATTGATGGAGTGACTATAGAATCTCAAACAATAGAATGGAAAGAACAATGGAAAGATGAGTATCTAGCCTGGATCTCCGGTTTTGCTAATAGTAGCGGAGGAACACTGGTGCTTGGTAAAAATGATACTGGCGAACCTATAGGTGTAATCAATGCTAAGAAATTGATGACCGATTTACCGAACAAAATCCGTGATGGTCTCGGCATTATTGTTGAAATTCACCTTTTATGCGAAAAAGACAAAGATTTGATCGAGATAAAAGTGCCAGCTTATCCTGTTCCTATTTCCTACAAGGGAAGGTACTACATCCGTAGCGGTGCTACAAACCAACGCTTGAGTGGTCATGCACTGGAAAGTTTTATTTTGAACAAGCGTGGTGCGAGTTGGGACAATCTGCCGCTGCCCGGTTTTACGCTGGATAACATTAGTGATCAAGCGGTTAAACATTTTAAAAAACTGGCAGCAAAGAAAGGTCGAATACCTGCAGACTATTTGGATGAGCCAAAGGAAAATCTGCTTGAAAGACTTGGTCTTATCAAAGATGGGTACCTGACGAATGCTGCGATGCTTTTGTTCTCTGAAGATCCGCAAAGATGGCAACAAGGCGCCTATGTAAAAATTGGCTTCTTCCGTAATCACGCAGATTTAGAATATCAAGATGAAATCAGAGGTCCGCTCATTGATCAGATTGATCGCATCATCGAAGTGATTCACCTGAAATATATGAAAGCTCGAATCACATACGAGGGCATTCAAAGGATTGAACGCTATTTTGTTCCGGATGAAGCCTTAAGAGAAGCAATTCTAAATGCGATATGTCATAAAGACTACAGTCGAAGTATTCCTATACAGATTAGCGTTTATGACGACCAACTCTATATTGGCAATGTCGGCAGACTTCCTGAACATTGGACAATTGATGATCTTTTAGGCAAACACAACTCTATTCCTTTTAATCCTGATATTGCTAATGTTTTTTATCTTGCAGGTCATATTGAAAGCTGGGGTCGTGGCATTGAGAAGATTTTTAATGCTTGTAAAGCAGAAAATGTACCGGAACCGAAATTCAAGGTACATCCCGGCGATATCATGATTCATTTTACAGCCCCTAAGGGATTTGCTGAATTGGGTGTCAAAGATAATAATTATGTCACTAAAAATGACCAAGATAGTGACCAAGATAGTGACCAAGATGTACAAATAAAGAGTATACTCGAATTTTGTATAATTGAGCGGGCGCTCGAAGATATAATGAAACGGTTCGGCATGTCTCATAAAACTTATTTCAGGAGAACTTATATTAATCCATTGCTTGATGATGGATTAATGAGAATGACAATTCCGGACAAGCCGACCAGTAGAAATCAGCGATATATAACAACACAGAAAGGTCAAGATCTGCTAGGTGAATAATTTGTATCAACCACTCAGTCCTTAGCCAACCTAGAATGCAGTTATTGATACAATTTCCCGTATTGGTAACTGCGTTCTTTTGTTTTTAGTCTATTTCTGTCCGGAATAGGGAGCGAGATTTCGCTACCGTCTTTGAAGCGGTAAAGTGATATCGTCCTTCACCGTCACTGTGTCCACTGTGTTCATCTATAGCGTGCTTGTGTTGTATTTTAATAACTTTGTCAGTTCGACGGGGGATACAGCGATATAAGTATCGAAATGCTAACGATAGATTATCCTGTCCCGTCCCTCTCGTTTGGCAATGTAGAGATTTTTGTCCGCTGCCTCTACAAAGTTGGAGTAAGAGATTCCCTTGACATAGCTGCTGAGTCCACCGGAAAGCGTGACCGGTTTACCATGACTCCATCCATGTGTCCTCACATGATCGCCGAGTGCACGCACTGTGGGCAGTGCTTCCGCCGGGGTTTTGCCCGGAAACAGGATTACAAACTCTTCTCCGCCATATCGACCGAAAATCTCTCCATCTGTCAGACTGGCTTCCATGATCTGTGCAATATTGAACAGTACCTCGTCGCCATACTCGTGTCCATAGGTATCGTTTACTTCTTTAAAATGGTCGATGTCCAGTATGCAAAGTGTCAATTGCGAGCCTGTGTCGTATGCCAGGCGCATTTCCTCGTCGATGCTCGCTGATAGGAAACGGCGATTGTATAAGCCGGTCAAGGCATCGGTCAGTGAGAGTCGCTCCAATCGACGTACCAAGCGCGTCTTTTCATCCCGTACCCTCGCGTATTGCTCCTTCACCGTGAAAGCCAGAATTGTATTGGCTACGAAACTCATGGTCAGACCGAATGCCATATCCCCGAAATGTTCTGAGCGGGAGGAATAATGTATAACAATGTCCGGGAAGTGGTATTCCAACGCGACAAAGGCAACTAACATGATCGCTTCAGCGACTAGCATACCTGTGCGCACTGCTCCTCTGAAAACAAGAGCTATACACAGACCGCCCGTTAGCATCATGGGGGCGGTGGAGCCGGTCACTCCGCCGATTGTAAACCAAAGAAAAGGAATCAGAAAGAAAACGGAAACGCCCAAGACAATCACGGCAGCTCCGTACCAACGCTTTTTGACTACACTGTATAAAACACTTGAAACGGTTATCGTTAGGTATATCACGAGTACCGGCAACGTAAAAACGCCTATGCCCTTTAGCATGTTATATCCGAGTCCGAATATGGACATAAGTATACCGGCGATTGCCGTGTACAAAAATACAAGGTGATCGAGCGGCAGCTCCTTGAGGTATATTTGTCGAAATGTTTCTTTGAGCAAACTCATTATTGTTTGCTTAGAGGTGCTTTCTTCGTTTTTTTCTATTCTTTTTTGCATTACTGTTTTCTCCTAGCTGTCGAGACTGCTTGGGTCAAAAAGGGTCAATTTCAGCGGTTACCAACCTATTCATATTATATCTTCGGCAAATAAAGGCAAATCTGCCAAGACAACTACGCTGTATTGTATCAACCGCTCGATTTTAACACAACTTAGGAAACAATAGTAGAAAAATCTCAAGATGGCTTTCAGAAAACAACAGTAAAATATGTTGGTCGGCAAGCAATGCAAAGTTATTCGCACACTAACCGAAGAGGAACTTAATAAATGATCCAAAAGTAATGGCTGTAAAGGAGTAAGTCATTATGAGCATCAAGATTGATTGACTACTTCGAGTAATGTGCGCGTTCTCCGCCGATGAGCTTGGGACGGTACATAAGGGCTGTCACCCTCGCTTCCCCTATCATTTTGACGGAGAGCCTGACTGGGCGTTGGACGTGTTTGATGTGCATGCCGATTTCTGTGTCGCCGATGTCGATGCCGAGCGTGCCGGTAAGGTGTTCAACCATGACGGGTTGATCGAATTGTTCGTACGCGGCGACGGAGCATGCACCGCCTGCGTGAAGGGCGGGGACGACATTCACTTCTTCTAGGCGGTTTTGCAGCATGACATTTCGCTCCACGACGAGCGAACGGTTGATGTGCTCACAGCCCTGGACGGCAAGGTTGAGTCCGTGCGTTTTTACGATGGGGATCAGTGTCTCGATGATGAGCGAACCGACTTCTTGGCTTGAACCTTTGCCGATTTGAATTCCAAGTATTTCACTGGTGCTGCAGCCAAGGACAAAAATATCTCCATGCCGTGTGTAGTGCGCTTCCTTGATGAGTTCTTCAGCGGCATCCGTCACTTGTTTTCTTATCACGTCGTAATTCATGGTTGGGCTATTCCTTTCTGCTGTGTGCTCTCTCGTTGTAGGAATGACAAATTGTGCAAGATATAATCGGTTGAGATTCTATACACTTCATCGACCGATTCCTTCATGCCTGTCTCGAGCCAATGCTCGATCAACCCTCGTACACCGTTTGCGATGGCGTAGTAATAGTACTCAACGGCACGGTTTGCTTTCCCGTTGTGCGTGCTTGCCGTTTTGTTCATCAATGTTGTACGACCTTCTTCCCAAATTCTGCTGAGGAAAGTACTGTCGGGATTTGTAAGCAAAATAATACAGAGGTCCGTGTTGTCGTCAATGAATTTGAAGACTTCATAAATGCCGGGCAACTGCACGTTCCCGGATTTATCGACTTCTATGTGAAGAATCATGGATGAATCGACGAGACTTTCATGAATGATTTTTTCAAACCGTTTATAGGTATCATCTTCTAAATTGCTGAATAAATCATTGATATCGGTGTAATGGAGATAGAAGGTCGTTCTGCTTATATCTGCCAATTCGGTGAGCTCCGTGATGGTGATATCGCGCAGAGACTTTTTCAGCAGGAGCTTAATGAGACTTTTCTGAAGCGCGTCGACGGTACGGCGAGTTCGTCGGTCGTCTCTTTTTCTCCCTGTTTGTTTCGTCTGTTCGTTGGCAGTAAAATGCGGTGCCGGATTTTTGGCTGAAGAAGTCGTCATATTCTCGCTCATGAGGGTCTGACCTCCATTGAGAGTTGTTCGTTCGTCGGCTTCATGTGATCTTACAAACTCGCATTTTGCCCTGTGTTGATCACGGTTTTTCAACTAAACGAGAGCCTACTATATTCTCTTCGTATCATAGCACGATTTGACATTATTCCATAATATGTAACTTAGTAGACATATGTAGAAATAGTGTTGTATGTCATGCCATCGTCTCCACAATAATGTCAAATTCTTGTCCGAATCACTACACGAACGACTGTTACGATACAGGTGTCGTGTATATCGAGTGTCGCGACATCTCCAGTATGATGATCAAGTTGAACGGAGGATGTCGAGATGGATTACGGACTCTGTTGTGTCTGTTGATCGCTTCTTGACAGAAGACGAATGAATAAACTGGCGGGGCATATCGTCAAATTCCGAGTTATTATTTTCTTTGTATTTATAGCGCTTATGGTCATAAGTGTCTTTCTTTTTTTTAGAGTCAAAGTAAACTATGACCTCTCGTCCTATTTGCCGAAAGATGTTCCTTCTACTGTCGCTATAGAAAAAATGGGCGAGGAGTTTGAGCAAGCAGTACCCAATACGGAAGTCGGTTATCCTATCAAGAATCTTGCCGAAGGTCTCGCGATGAAAGAAAAATTGCAATCGCTCGATTTTGTCGATGAAGTTCTTTGGATGGATGACCAGCTTGATTTAGCCACTCCACTTGAACTTCAGGATAAAAAAATAGTTGAAGGGTTTCTGAAGGGCGGCATTGCGCTGTTCCAGCTAACGATTTCTGACGATGTCGATGTGCAGGAGGCGTTGATAGAGCTGGAAAATGTTGTCGGCGAAACGGGACATATACGTGGGGAAGTCGTTGAACAGTCGTTCATGCAACGCGCCGTAACATCTGAAATGACAATGATCGTTGCCGTTGTAATACCCGCTGCTTTGATTATTCTTCTTTTGTCGACGACTTCATGGCTAGAACCGATTCTCTTTATGATCGTCATTTCAGCAGGAGTGCTCATCAATATGGGGCTAAATTCCTTTGCGCCTGATGTCTCATTCATTACACAGGCGGTTAGTTCCGTACTGCAACTTGCCGTTTCGATGGATTATGCGATCTTTCTGTTGCATCGATTCGGAGAATACCGCGCCGAGGGGATCGAGCCGAAGGAAGCAATGAGGCGGGCAATCGTGAAGAGTTTCGCCCCTGTCAATGCTTCTGCCTTGACGACGCTCTTTGGTTTTCTTGCTCTTATATTCATGCGTTTCGGTATCGGCAAAGACCTGGGACTCGTACTTGCACGCGGTGTAGTGGTCAGTCTCCTTACCGTCTTTCTGTTGTTGCCTGCGCTCGCGCTGTTGAGTTACAAATTGATTGACAAGACGACACATCGCTCTTTTATCCCATCTTTTAAGGGATTCAGCCGCATTGTGACGCGTTTAGCTATCCCCGTCGTCATCCTAACATTACTGCTTGCCGTCCCGTCTTACATTGGACAGAAATCGAATAATTTCCTCTACGGAGGGCGAGCGTATCCGAAGGAGTCTCGGGCGAGGATTGATGCCGACTTCCTTAAAGAAACTTTCGGCGACAACATGCAGATGGCACTGCTCGTACCGAGAGGAGGATGGGCGACGGAGCAGAAGCTTGTAAAAGAATTGAAAGCGCAGCCCGAGATGAAGACGGTTATCGGTTACGTTAACACGGTTGGAACGAGCGTGCCTGTCGATCTCCTGCCTGAACGCGTTATTTCGCCGCTTGTTTCGGAGAATTACAGCAGGATTGTACTCATCGCAGATTCGCCCGATGAAAGTCCGGAGACGTTCGAACTTGCCGAGCGGCTTCGAACGATCGTCGACAACTTCTATCCTGAAGGGGATACATATCTCGCTGGCGCCAATGTCGTTCTTCTCGATATGAAAACGACGATTACGCAAGACATGACAATCGTCAACGGTCTTGCGGTACTCGCTATATTCCTCGTGATTATGTTGACGTTTAAATCACTTGCCATACCGATCGTACTCGTTTTAACCATTGAGCTTGCGGTTTGGATCAACTTGTCCGTGCCATACATCACAGGAACGCCGCTCGTCTTTATCGGTTATCTCGTTATCAGTACGGTGCAGCTGGGTGCGACGGTCGATTACGGTATTCTGATGACGCAACACTACCTGGACCATCGCCAAATCATGGGACGCAAGGACGCGTCGATGATGACGATTCAGACGGTCGCAGGTTCCATCATTCCACCTGCGCTCATTTTGTCTACCGCCGGCTATCTGCTCTATTTCATTTCGAGTATTCAAGTCGTCAGGGAGATAGGGCATGTGCTTGGACGCGGTGCCTTGTTGTCACTCATGATCGTCCTAATAGTGTTGCCGAACTTGCTTTACGTCTGCGATCGCGTGATTGAAAAAACAACCTGGAAGCTTCGTATGCTTCCGGACAGACCATCATTAAGTCTGGAGGAATTAATTGAAAATGAAGACGCTTAAAAAAAGAAAACGGAACAGAAGCCGTTTCTTGGTAAAACCAATTGTCGCCATATTGTTGTTGGCGTTTGTGGTCGGTATGATGCCGGGATTCGTGCAAGCTGAGCGCGAGGCAAAACTCGTTACCATGCCGACATCGGATAAGAGCAAGAGGGAAGTTGTCTTTGCACGTCTCAGAGCGACGGGAGATGTTGACAACGTATACGTCGTCAATCATTTTAATCCTGCTAGGATGAGCTCTCTGACAGATTACGGCGACTATGAGGAGGTCATTCAGTTGACAGGGAGTGTACCTCCAGTCCTTAGCGGGACAACCGTCTCAATCGCTGAAGCGGAGGGACCGTATTACTATCAGGGGAATCTGAGATCCCGCGAGTTGCCATGGTTCTTTGAGATGACGTGGAGACTTGATGGGGAGACCATATATCCTGAGAGACTTTCCGGTGTCTCGGGCGAGCTTGAGTTGGAGATGAGCGTGAAGAGGAATGATCAAGTCGATGCTGATTTCTTCGATCATTATGCTCTTCAGATCAGCATTCCGATCGACCCCGAGCGCGCACAGATCGTGGCGGCAAGTGAGGGGTTTATAGTGTCTTACGCCGGTACGGAACAGCAGATGACGTATATGGCTTTGCCCGGTCTTGAGACGACTGTGAAAGCTATTTTCGATGTGAAAGACTTTGCAATGGGTCAGATAACGATTGCAGGTGTCCCGCTAGTGCTAAACATCGATATGGATGCGCTCGGCGAATTTGATGACATGCTCACGCCGCTCAGCGAGTTGGAGTCGGGGATTGCAGAATTTGCAGACGGGGCGACGAAATTACGTCAGGGCTACAAGAAACTTCTCGATGCATACAATAAAATGCGCGATGGTGGCGGGAAGCTGGTCTCAGGTGGCAAGGAGCTGACAAGCGGCGCCAATCAGCTCAAGGCGGGTGTCGGCGATTACACATCGGGTGTCGATAGGTATGTCCGGGGCGTTCAGCAGTTGTCGAGCGGTTTTCAAGCGTTCGATAAAGGTGTCCGCGCGATGTACCAAGGGACTCAACTGCTGAAGGGAGAAAGTGCACAGCTTGTCAATGCCTCATCAAGTATTTTGGGAGGATTGAACGAGATTGTCGATAGGCTTCCTCCGCCCGAATCTTTTGATGGGGTGGAAATTCCTGAAATTACGCCTGAGATGGAGAACGAACTCGAGAAACTCAAGCAAGGCTCGGAAGTGATTCGTATCGGTTTGGAAGCCTTGGCTACTGATGGCGGCGGTATATCGCAGTTGGTCTTTGGTTTAAGGCAAGTGAAAGAGCAATTGAACTTTCTCAAGACTCAGGCATCACAATTTGCCATTCCTATGTCACCTGTGGTTTCCAGAGATGCTAATGAGTGGAAGACCTATATGGAAGCGCTGGGATTCTCCTATAGCGACACCGGATCCCCGGAAGTTGAACAGTCGTTTTATGCACAGCTTGCCACTATGTCAAAATACGCCTCTGACTACAGGGCAGCCGTCATTATGTTGCGGGGCGCCATTGAAGGACTCCTCATACAGATTACTGCTTTAGAAACAGGTGCCAATGCCGTTCTTTCCACTGTTCAAGGTCTTTCACGCTTATACGGTGGTTATTTTGAAGGATCTGAGCGAGTGCCCGGTATACATGACGGGGTTGTCGAACTCGTCGATGGAGTGTTGGAACTTGCCGGTTTGTCGGATAAATTCTCACCGCTTTTAGAGGAATATCCTAAGCTCGTTAAGGGACTCAGAGAATTGAGAGACGGTTATGCAGGGGAGTACGACGCTAACGGACAGCCGGTTATCGGGAGTGACGGAAAACCGAAGATCGGATTCCACGGAGGGTTGAAGGCATACATCGAAGAGGGTGTGGGCGGACTGCTCTCAGGCTATGAGGGCGGCTCAGGTCAACCCGGCATATTAGCAGGTTCTACAGAGATTAAACAGGGTCTCGGTGTTCTCGCTAACAGCGGTCGCCAGATCACTTCCGGAGGCTCCGAGTTGATGAAAGGTTTGGAGAAGACTGGAAAGGGGATCTCTGATTATGTCGACGGAGTCACTTTATTGAACAAGGGGCTTGATCGCTATCGTTCTGACGGACTGATTCCCTATTATGACGGGCTTGTTAAGTTCGAGGAAGGAGGGAAAACCCTGAAAGACGAAACAAGCAATTTGCCTCAGAAGTTCGAAGATGCCATACGGGAACTGATGGAAGAGTACGGAGAGTCATTTGAAATCAAGTCTTTCGTGTCGGATAAGAATAAAGACGTGGCAAGTGTTCAGTTTGTGTTTATGACGGAGGAGATCCCGCCAAAAGCGAAGTAAAGAACGTATAGTCCCATTTATTGCCATAAAACAGCCGTCGACAGAAGATAAGTCGACGGCTGTTTTATGATTTGACATGTTGTAGTGATGCCGCTCTCACTACAGTCTCAATTGGAGAACCTGCTATTTTGCGCGTTTGAGTGCGACGGATCCGCCTTCTTCGTCAGTAATGGTGAGCGTATCGCCATCGATCTTGAATTTCGACGCCATTGTTTCTTTTTCTCCCATCATGTCCATTGTCAACTCGATGGTATCACCCTTTACCTTATAGCTCATTTTGGCAAGTGACATAAAAGCTATGACTAATTGAGCATCCTACGAAGCATCATCGGACACTTCAAATTTTAGTTCTCCGTTCTTTTGGAAGTTCATAATCAAGCCGGGGGGAAACTCGTCCGACTCTCCCGCATCGACGACAGTCCACTTACCGACGATGCCCTTGTCCCCGCCACAACCAGCAGCAAAGACGAGAGAGACGACGAAAACAGCGACCAAAACGATCGCGGTGATCTTCTTCGTCGATTCTTGAATTCCACGTTTTTCACTGTACATAAAATAATCTCCTCTAACCCATTTTTCCTATGGAAGGGTGTCCATTAATCTTCTTTTGAAAGAAGATCGCGGATTTCTTTTAATAATTCTACCTCAGACTCCGCTTCAGCCTCGGGCATTGTCTCTACTTTTTCCTCATCTTCTTTCTTGCGGCGTGCTTTGTTTGCCACTCGAACGACTAGGAAAAGGAAGAAGGCGACGAGAATGAAAGTCACGAGAGACTGAATCACTTGGCCATAACTGATAGCGACTTCTTCCACACTGTCTGTCGCTTTACGCAGAACGATTTTGAGTGAAGAAAAGTCGATACCGGCAGTAATGTAGCCGATGACTGGCATCAGGATGCCATTAACCACGCTATCGACGATAGCTTTGAATGTGAGACCGAGAACAAAACCAACGGCGGCATCCAAGACGCTCCCTTGCGCAACGAACTCCTTGAATTCTTTGATCATCGTTCTATCTCCTCTACACGCATTACTCAGCCGGTTTTTGCGGGATGGTATTCAGGTCGAAACCAAGAACCTGCACCTCACAAGAACATACTGATGACAATAATCAGTATATCAGTTTACTCCTGTCGATTTGAATGGATATTGACAGACTTTCGAATCAAAATGACAGATAATTCTGTACAGCATGCGACGGATGATGACTAAGCAAAATGAAAAAAATCTAGACTCGTATAAGAACAGCCGTCGACTCGTCTTCGATCGACGACTGTTCTTGAATTACCTCAATTTTCTGATGCCGCGATCACTACTGTCGCAACTACAGAAATAATTATCTGACGCGCTTGAAAACGGTCTCCTCTCCGTTGTCGAAGAAGGTAAGAGTATTGTCTTTGACTTCAAATTTTACCTCATTTGTTTGTGTCAATCCGCCCATTTCTAATGTCATCACGAGCATGTCATCTTTCGTCTCGTAAGTGATATTAACCATATCAAGTAAATCCATTTGTGCTTTTACATCATCGGGGGCGTCTTTGGTCAGTTCGACTTTTAACTCACCGTTCTTTTTAAAGTTCATAATTATGCCGACAGGGAAGTCACTAGTGTCCGTATCGGTGACGGCCCACCTGCCGACAATGCCGTCTCCACTTGGTGGGAGAACAAATACAATAAGGACGACGGCTATGATCGCGACCAGCAAGATTGCGACGATGCCGACAACCAACCCCGTCTTCTTTTTTTGGCGGGCGGTTGTACAGGTTGTCCGTACGGTGCTGCTTGCGGTGCATATGGGTATGGATAAGGTGCTTGAGCGGGCGCTTGTTGCTGTGGTGCAGCATATTGCTGTGGTGCAACATATTGCTGTGGTGCAGCATATTGCTGTGGTGCAGCTTGTTGCTGTGGTGCAGCTTGTTGCTGTGGTGCAGCTTGTTGCTGTGGTGCAGCATAATACGTGCCTGCTTGTTCGACTGCTCCAGATCCGAGCGGCGATCCGCACGACGTGCAAAATCTCGCTTGTTCGTTGTTCTCAGCTCCACATTTGTTACAGTACATATAAACTCCTCTCCCTTTTTTTGCTATAGGCAGGGCGCCTGTTTTCTTCTTTCACAAGAAAATCGCGAATATCTTTCAGCAACTCCGTCTCAGACCCGGTTATTTCTTTGACATCTTCCTCAGCTTCTTTTTACCGGGAAGGCGTAAAGACCGAAGTCCCCACGCCGGTTGCCCACCAACATTACGCGGGTAACATGAATCCAGTATATCAGATGATCTGCATCGAAATGGACAAATCCCACGCGTGGAATGAGCTATTTTTTCTCATCGTGTAAGCAAACACACTCAGAAACTCAACAGTGAATAGAAACAATCAAAAAATACTCTGAAGCCTCAACGTTCGAGAAAGCGAAGCGATTCTTCAGTCATATCTTGACGGTCTGCGCTGATGGAGATAGTGATTTCAACATCGGCTCGCTGTGCGAATTTTTCAAGTGAGAGCAAAAACTCATCTAAGTGGTCCCTATCGTAATCGTCTGCAATCTTAAGAAGACTGTCAATAAAAATGTGTGAGATGTCGTAGTCCTTCGCATTCATGCCGGCGAGAAAAGCGATGAGCTGTCCATATCCGCGGACGGGATATTCAGTGATATCAATGAGTCTAACGGAATGGGGGAGAATCCGGTCGACCGTTTTTCCGTATTCGATAAAAACAATGTTTGAATCTTTGTCATTTGCTAATGACTCCACTTGATCAAGCATGATCGGAGTTTTTCCGGAACCTTTTCTCCCAACAATCGCTTTTACAAACATAGTGACCTCCATGCATTATTAACCAATCAGATGTTCCAAAACTTTGCATCCTTAACGAAGAGTTTCGTTAAATATAATGTCAAGTTAATCATACGACAAACGACGTTGTTTTTGTAGATTCGTTTAAAGATGGATATGGCGAAATCAGTTATGAAATAGAACGTGGTTTCTCAACAGCAAACAGTTGCATGATAGCACAATCTGGTGTATTGTGTATGCACATCAGTTCTGAGAGGGGAGACAGATGTCTGTGCGTGAATTTGATGTAGCGATTTTGCGGGACACGGTTGAGGAACTTTGCGGTAAGCTTGCCTGTGTGTTGCCGGATGATGTCCACGATGCTATTGAGCAAGCGTTGGAGCACGAAGACGGTACGGTTGCCCGCCAAGTTCTTGAAGATCTCCTGTTAAATTGTGAAATAGCTGCCGAAGAGAGCGTTCCCATGTGTCAGGATACGGGGATGGTCGTCGTATTTTTAGATGTCGGATTCGATGTCAGATTCTCGGGTAACCCATATGAAGCGATCAATGAAGGCGTTCGTCGTGGCTATAAGAAGCACGTTCTGCGTATGTCAGTCGTTTCTGATCCACTGAGGAGGGTCAATACGGGCGACAATACGCCTGCGATGGTGACGACAAGATTGGTTCCGGGAGATCACGTGACGATTACTATGTTGTGTAAGGGGTTCGGCAGCGAGAACATGAGCCGACTCGCGATGCTCCTGCCTGCCGATGGTGAGGAAGGCGTGCGCAAATTCGTGATTGACACGGTCGCCAAGGCAGGTCCTAATGCTTGCCCGCCGTTTGTCATAGGCGTCGGTATCGGCGGAACATTCGACCAAGTGGCTCTCGCTGCCAAACGCGCATTGGCAAGACCCTTGACGGAGTCAAATGTGGATCCTTTCTATGCGGCGATGGAACAATCACTTCTCGCGGAGATCAATGCGTTGGGCATCGGTCCGCAAGGGTTCGGCGGCAGGGCGACGGCTCTCGGCGTCGCCATCGAAGTGCTCCCTACGCACATTGCCGGACTTCCTGTCGCGGTGAATATCAATTGCCACGCGGCTCGCCATATTCAGGAGGTTCTGTAATGTCGGATAAGGTTGAGACAATCAGGCTTCAGGCGCCTTTTACAGAAGGTGAGGCGAGAGCATTGAAAAGCGGTCAACGTATTCTACTTTCGGGCGAAATATATTCATTGCGCGATGCTGGTCATAAGCGCTTAGTAGAGCTTATAAAGCACGGCGAAGAGCCTCCCATTACTTTGGAGAATAATGTTCTCTACTATGTCGGTCCTTCGCCTGCCAAGGCTGGACGAGCTTTAGGTTCCGCCGGACCGACGACGTCATCAAGAATGGATCCGTATACACCTTTCCTCATCAAAAACGGTCTGCGCGGCATGATCGGGAAAGGGTATCGCAGTGACGAAGTAGTCGCTGCGATGAAAGAACATGGTGCTGTATATTTTGCCGCGATAGGCGGGGCGGGTGCGCTGATTTCTCGAGCGATTAAAGAGGCGGAAGTCATTGCATGGGAGGATCTCGGTACCGAGGCGTTGCGACGGCTTAAGGTGGAGAATATGCCGGTGACAGTCGTCATCGATACTGGTGGCAACAATCTTTACGAGGTTGGTCCACACATATGGTTGACAAGACATCATGACTAATTTGAATCATAAAGAACATTCGCTTTATCGTACGATTTATTGCGATCTCCGCGACGACATCAAGTCGGGAGTATTAACTTCCGGAGAAAAACTTCCGTCAATTCGGGATTGTGCCAAGGCGCGCGGTGTGTCTGTCGGTACGATCCGCCACGTATACTCCTTGCTATCGAGGGACGGGCTCATCGAGCAACGCCGAGGTCGCGGTACTTTTGTCGCATCTTCACCGACGGAAATGAATGATGGGAGCCGCAAAGATAAAGCACTTGCGGCGATCGATCGGATGATCGAGGAGATGACCCACCTCGGATTTACGACGCGCGAAGCTCAGATCTTTTTTGAATTGCGGTTGAGGCAGATGGAAGATATTACGCGCCCTGTGCGTGTCGCTGTCGTCGCGGCGACTTCGGAAGAGCGCTCCATTATTGCGCAATCTCTTGACGCGATTCGCATTGCCGGCACATTTCGTATACCGTTCGACGATGTATTGTCGCATCCCGGACGTCTGTCATCCGGATACGATCTCATTGTCACGCCTGAGCGACTCTACAAGGAGCTGAGACTTCTCGTCCCCGAGCAGATGCCTTTGATGCCGGTCGCATTCGAGCTCTCGCGGGCATCTATCGCTCTGTGCATGAGTCTTCCAAAGGGCGTTACGCTTGGTATTTTGACTATCAGCATGGGGTTTGCCGATGTGATGCATTCGGCTTGTGAGCGCTATCTTCTTGAGCCCTTGCAGATTCGGCGCGCGAGATTCGGTGATTCCGAGTCAACGCGCCGTTTTATTGAACAGTTCGATGTCGTGGCGCTCCCACCTGACTATGAGAATCTGATCGATTCGAAGGAGATGTTGCTTATTCAGGAATTTGCCGATAGAGGAAAGGTTTTTCTCAGGACAGAGTTTGGCTGTGACAGGGGTTCGATGCTCTATATCAATGAAGCAATTGAGCATTATTATCGCGATTTACGTGAATCGCTCCATTCGTAGGATGGATTCATGAAAAAGCATGTCGCGCGATGCGCGGCAGGAGGTCTGAAAAGATGGAACAGGGTAACGGTAAGAAATTGGTAATCGGCGTCATTGGCGCCGATGTCCATGCGGTAGGCATACGTATCCTTGAATATGCTTTCAGGGAGGCAGGTTTTGACGTAACGAACCTCGGTGTCATGGTGTCGCAGGAAGAATTCATCGGCGCGGCGCTCGAGACGGCTGCGGATGCAATCGTTATCTCTTCACTATACGGACACGGTGAACTTGACTGTCGAGGTATGAGAGACAAAATGGATGAGGCGGGTCTCGACGGTCTGCTTCTCTATGTCGGCGGAAATATCGTCGTCGGAAAGCAGGACTTTGTCGATGTTGAGAAGCGTTTCCATGAGATGGGATTCGACCGTGTCTTCCCGCCCGGTACGCCGCCGGAAGAGACGATCTATTACCTGAAGAAGGACCTTGGGGTCGATTAAGATGCGTTACGCCCTTCTGATCGATTTCGGAAGCACTTTTACGAAAGTGACCGCTGTCGATCTCATCTCCGAGGAAATCGTCGGAACGGCGTCCGCCTTTACGACGGTCGATTCCGATATCGGAACGGGATTGAACGTTGCGCTCGATCGCTTGCGTCGGGTGACGGGCGACATCGCCTTCGAATTCAAATCGGCATGTTCCTCGGCGGCAGGCGGTCTTCGCATGATGGTTTCCGGTCTTGTTCCCGAGCTTACCGCTGAAGCGGCGAGGCTCGCTGCACTCGGTGCGGGGGCAAGAATTACGCGACTTTTCACTCACGAGTTGACGCGGCGCGATCTGATAGCTATCGAAGCTGATCCCCCCGATATATTCTTGATGACTGGCGGGACGGATGGCGGCAATCGCGCATGCATGGAAAAGAATGCTGAGAAATTGCGGTCGCTTTCCGTTCGATTTCCTATCATTCTCGCAGGAAACCGCCAAGCGATTGACGCCTGTGAGGATGCTCTCGCAGATTTCCCTGTCACAGTATGCCCGAATGTTATGCCCTCATTCGGTGTGCTCAATATTGAACCTGTGCAGCGCGAGATTCGCGATCTTTTTTTGAAACACATTGTGAATGCGCGCGGTTTGTCAAAAACGAAAGAGATTCTCTCGGACATCCTTATGCCGACGCCATCCGCCATTCTTTCCGCGATGAAGCTATTGGCTGACGGCACGGAGAAGGAGACCGGTATCGGCGAGCTGATGGGGATCGATGTGGGAGGCGCCACGACGGATGTCTATACGATCGCAAGAGGAGAGCCGGTCGACATGAATGTGATCTGTAAAGGGCTCGACGAACCTTATGCGAAGCGGACGGTGGAAGGCGATATCGGTATGCGGTACAGTGTTGCCGGCATTGTATCCGAGGTCGGTCAATCGTGGATTTCGGAGCGTTCGGGATTGACGGCGGATGACTGCGCGACTTACATAAGCGAATTGTCGGACGACAAGTCTAAGGTTCCGCTCACACATGATGATGCCTTGGCACGGTTCGATCATGCACTCGCATCGGGAGCTGTCGAGATCGCGACAAGACGGCACGCCGGAGTGCTTGAGGAAGCGTTCACCACATCGGGACTCATCTATGTCCAGACGGGAAAAGACCTCCGCTCCGTACGGCAGATCATCTTTACGGGAGGATCGTTCATACATGCGCAGAGTCCGCTCGACATTGCGAGACACGCCCTCTACACGGAGCGCTACCCGATGTCGCTTCGCCCGAAGCAGGCAACGGTTTTAAGAGATGACCGCTATATTCTTTCTGCGATGGGTGTTCTCGCCGAGCGCGAAAAAGACATCGCATTACGTATCATCAAACGTGAACTTGTGCCGTTGGGTGATATTTCGCTCGGCGATGATTCATAAAAAGCGTGATAACGACAGAGATCATAGAGAAGGGGCAACGATATGAATGAAGTGAGAAACAGGAAGTGGACACGAGATGAATTTGAAAGCGTCCGTTCCGAGATTCTGACACAATGGCCGACGGGAAAAGATGTTGATGTAGAGGAAGCCTTTACGTACCACAAGAATCTTCCCGAACACAAAGTATTCAGCTACAAACTGAATAAAGCGAAAAAAGACGGCAAAACGCTTGTCCAACCGCGAGCAGGGGTACCGCTAATCCCTGAGATGATCGAGCTCTTGACGTATTTGCAGGATGTCGGTGAGGCAGACTTGCTGCCGACGACGATTGACAGCTATACGAGACAGAACCGCTACAACGATGCTGAAGTCGGCATCAAAGAGTCGGAACGTACCGGCAAGGCGATGCTGAACGGGTTTCCGGCAGTCAACCACGGCGTCGCGGGATGTCGAATGCTCATCGATGCGCTCGACACGCCGCTCCAGATTCGTCACGGCACTCCCGATGCGAGACTGCTGACGGAGATCGCGTACGCCGGCGGGTATACGAGTTACGAGGGAGGCGGTATCTCTTACAATATCCCCTATGCGAAAAATGTTTCGCTCGAGGCGACGATTCGCGATTGGCAGTACGTCGATCGGCTGACAGGGATTTATGAGGAAGCCGGTTGCCCGATCAATCGCGAGCCTTACGGACCCTTGACCGGTACGCTCGTCCCGCCCTTTATCTCACATAGCGTCGCGATCATTGAGAGTCTTCTTGCAGCAGAACAAGGTGTCAAGAATATTACTGTCGGTTACGGTCAATGCGGCAACTTGATACAGGATGTCGCGGCTGTACAAGTCTTGCAGAGTTTGACGGATGAATACTTGCGCAAGTACGGCTATGGAGATGTCAACGTAACGACTGTTCTCCATCAGTGGATGGGCGGTTTTCCGCAGGAAGAGTCGAAGGCGTATTCCGTTATCGCGTGGGGCAGCGCCGTAGCCGCCCTCTCTCATGCGACGAAGGTCATTGTTAAAACACCCCATGAAGCGATCGGTGTCCCGACGAAAGAAGCCAATGCCGACGGGATGCTCTGCACGCGTCAAATGATCAATATGCTCGGCGAACAAAGCCTTGATACATACAGTCTTAAAGATGAGAAGATCATCATCGCCGCGGAGACGCGTTGTGTACTGGAAAAATGTTTTGAATTAGGTAACGGAGATTTGGCTCAGGGAGTCATACGCGCCATACGCTCGGGGGCGCTCGATATTCCGTTTGCGCCCAGTCGATACAACGCGGGAAAGATGCTCCCGGCGCGGGACAATGACGGAGCGATCCGCTTGTTCCATGCGGGAAATGTTCCGTTGACACCGGAACTTCTCGATTTCCATAAGGAGAAAATCTCGGAACGTGCAAAATATGAGAATCGTCAGCCGTCCTTCCAAATGGTCATCGATGACGTGTACGCGATCAGCAAAGGACGCCTTGTCGGTCGTCCGACAAACAAATAATGACGGACAAGCGAGAGGAAGAGGTAGGATATGAAAATAGTAAAAGTGGTGTGCGCTCCAGGTCGGACGGGATTTTATTTTGACGACCAAATGGCGATCAAGCAAGGAGCGAAGATGGACGGATTCTTTTATGACGGGGCGCCGGAAACGTCAGGGTTTACCGCCATTCGTCAAGCCGGTGAATCGATTTCGATCATGCTTGTCCTTGAGAATGGGTCAATTGCATGGGGTGACTGCGCGGCGG
This sequence comes from Petrimonas sp., assembly GCA_012839475.1. GTDB lineage: Bacteria > Bacteroidota > Bacteroidia > Bacteroidales > Dysgonomonadaceae > Proteiniphilum. The sequence continues at coordinate 19,943 of DUNG01000040.1, forward strand.
TACAGTACTCGGGAGCAGGCGGAAGAGATCCGTTGTTCTTGGCGGAGGATTTCATCCCCGTGATCATGCGCGATATTGCGCCGAAACTGGAGGGGAGAGTCGTCGATTCTTTTTGCGACACGATGGAAGAGTTCGAACGGATGACCGATCGCGACGGCAACCGTCTCCACACGGCGATTCGTTACGGCTTGTCGCAGGCAATTCTCGATTGCGTCGCCAAGACAAAAAGCAAGCTCATGTGTGAGGTGATCGCCGAGGAGTACGGGACGAACGTCAGTGAGAAGATGATCCCGATCTTTTCACAAACAGGCGATGCGCGACATGACAACGCGGATAAAATGA
>DUNG01000051.1 GCA_012839475.1 Petrimonas sp.
CACGGATGATCAAATAACAATTCCCCCTTTCTATAGTTAATTATATTCTTATTATGTTAAATTGTCAAGTTTCTCATACCATGAGATCATCATATTGTCTAGACAGGTAAGTCTGATTCCAAAACCCTTCAATTTAAAATATAGATTTAGTTCATCTTCACAAAAAGAAGGAAAATCCAAATCTCTCTTTATTTCAACCGCCCATTCACAAACACCCGCAGCATCTTTGATTTTTTCATAAATGCACTTTAACATATCATAGTTTTCTTCTTCAAATTCGTTTACAAAATCTCTTTCTGCTTGTAATGCGAACTGTCTAATGGTATCAACCGTTTCAAATCCAACCATATATGTCCAACCCCCTTTCCAAAATGTTTTTACCAAAGACAAATTCTATAAACATTTAGAAACAATCCAACCCAAAAACAATGTTATTAACGTTAGCTCCAGAACAACAAGCAATATCAATCCCATGATTAGCATTATCAACTATCCTTATTGTAAATTAAAAATGTGATTTCCCCGGCAACCAAGAAACTATCATGCAATGCCCATTATCGTATATATCAAATCCCTTGCTGAGCAAACATGTTTTTAAAGCAGATTTATGAATGTCGTAATCATTAAATCTAATATACAAATCCCATGCTCCACGTTTTGCACTATTTGTAATTTTGTTATAAATATTTTCCAACACTTTATAATTTTCTTCTTCAAGTTCTCTTAGAAGTTCTTTATTGCATCCAATGTAATTCGCCTAACGGTATCAACTGATTCAAATTCAACTTTACTTTTCATATATAGTCACCCCTCCTTAAGGCAAATCGCATAATATCATATCGATACTTTTGTCATCTATGTACTTCATGCCTTCCAGGCAGTCTTGATTATATATCTTATTCAGTTCAAGCAAATACAAATATTCCTCCTCTTTATTTTATTATTTTATTGAGTTTAAATGAAACGTAAATTTTATAACAATTTTATATTTGCATTCTAGTATATCTTAGTGGGACTATATCAATGCCTTTTATTCTATCTATTAAAGAATCATAAATAGATGCTCCCAAACCATTTTCTTCTATATGTATTTGTTCCACATTATATTTGCTACAACATCTCATTACAATAGATAGCATTTCATATATATCTTTACACTTTGTAATATAGGCTTTCTCATCTATTATATCTTTGACTATAACTTCAAGAAAAGCATCATTTTTATGCAACAACTCCCATCTTACTTCTAAAATGGTTCTAGTAAATCCATCCATATGTCCAGCTTTTCTTTGTTCGATAATTTTTCTATATCTTTCTTCATTTTCTTTTTGTCTTTTCTTTTCTGCTTCATCAATCTTATCTAAAAAACACATGAATCCATATTCTTTGTTTTCATAAGGTGCATGTCTTCCATTACACACGCTCCTATTTGCATTACATCCTTTGCATGGGTCACCTTGACTATTTACTAATAACCAACACATTTGACCTTCCATAATACACGTAGAAGGAACATACCCTTGCTGAATACACATTTGTTTATAATCCATTGTTTCTCCTTTCTATTAATAATGTTACCAAATACAGTATTTATAATGATATACACTCTTTAACTTCAACAAGCGTTGCTATTTTAGTTATTTGCCACTCAGAATCAAACGCATATTTGGTTATATTATTCACTCCAAGTACATTTATATTCTCTTTTAAATTGAATTGGTTTTAGTATTTTACTTCTTCTAAAATTAACGTACCCAACTACAGGAATACTTCTATACTTACAGTAATCAAGAAACTCTTCCATCATCTCAAGTCTTGCTTCGTCTGCGATAATTACTGCATTATTAGCAAACCTACCCCTGTAACTTTGCGGATCAAGTGAAATAAATCTATCAGCAAAATATTCACACTCTTTATAAGGAGTTAGCACAAATACTTTATAACCTAATGCTTGTAAAGTAAATGCTAATTCATTTAAAGTAAATGTCTTACCTATTCTCCTGTCTTCCGATGACAGGAAATAATTTTCTTTTTTCTCTATGTATTCAAGCATCTTATCAAATACTTTTTGCTGTTGTTCGGTTAACAAATAATCACCTCACTTTTAACAAAAGAGAAATTCTATAAACTTTTATTTTTTACCCCACGATTCACGCCACGCCCTGCGCCCTTCAGACCTGTTTTCGCCTTCAAACTTTTGTTCTTTCCAAGTCTTTTTCCATAGTCTTCTTCTTTCTTTTCTTGTTATGGTTATCACCTTCCTTTTACTTTTTATATTCCCTCTTCTTTTGCCCACTCAGGTAAAACAAAATCTTCCGCATCCTCAATAGCGTTCTCCGTAAGTCTATCGAACAACAAAAATAGTGCTGGATGATCTTCATAATACATTTCATACTCAAACAGTCTTTCAACAAGGTATTTAAGAAATGCATCTTTGTCTGTTATTTTACAAGTCCCATCTGGATTGTTTTCCACACCGAAGATCAACAAATCAATATCTAAATGAATAACAAATTCGTTATCTGTTACTTCTATCCAATGTTTACCGTTCATATATATCTCCTTTCCCAGGTTTTCACCAAACCGGAATTCTGTACATATTTTTGTTGCATAATTATATTATCATTTTAATAAGCATTTGTCAAGGGTTTAAATTATGCAAACAACTCTTTCTTTACTTCTTTTATTCTTTGAATTACTAAAGCGTTAAGTGTCTTAAAGTTAATTTTTGGGTATTTATATTTCTTTACAAAGTTCCAACTTTCCTCTTTGATTAATTCAGAAAACACCCTGCCTAATAATTCGGGAATATACCTGCTCTGCCACCCTTCCTTTTCGGTTACTATTTTTGCATATTCCTTCTCAACAAAAGCACTGGTGCAAAAATCATTTACAATCCTTTCTTCAATCATTTTTTCTGCTTCCAATACTGCACAACCCATTGCCTTAACATGCTTCTCCTTAAACTCATTCGTAACAACTTTAGCCCATGTCTGCCGCCTAAACTTGTTATAAAATGAGTAGTTCTTAATTACTATTCCTTCACCTACTCCTTTACCATCTTCAATAAGAAAATTATTTTTCTCTAATGCTTTAACAAAGTAATCATAACTAGCATTTTTTATTTTAGCCAAAGGCGGTATGTAGTCTAAACTAAACTCTTCTAACATCGACTGGTAAATATCAAAAGGAATGTATTCTACGCTATCACCTTCCGTGTCTATGCAAACATCAAATATGTAAAATTTTCTCCAAGTATCATCTCGATATGTTTTTAGGCTATGGGGAACTAAAAATTCACCATACAATCTATGTGTTGGGTGTTTGATTAGATATTGCTTCAAATTATCCTGTTCTAATACATAAGCATAAAACCCTGCATTGTCTTTCTCCAAAGTTAGCTCTCTTGTTCTGCTACCTGCTTTAACATTTCCCTCTGAATCCAACCAGACAGAAGAGTTCGTGCCGTCCAGCTTCGGAAACACGAAGCACTCTCCTAATTCAATACCGTCAACTTCATCGGTTCCGAATCTTTCTATATGCTGATATTTCTTAAACTCCATAGCGTTCTCCTTAAATTTTTATATGAGAGAGGGGTATTAACCCCTCCCCTCCCCCTACAGAATAAAATGCACCAGCGCAATCGCCCCAAGCACATACATAAGCCAATGAACATCTTTATGCCGACCCGCAACAACCTTAACAATCGGATATGCAAGAAATCCTGCGGCAATACCTGTTGCAATGCTATACATTAACGGCATACAAATAATAACCAAGAACGCCGGAAATGCTTCAGTAAAGTCATCGAAGTTAATTCCTGTTACGCTACTGACCATTAGCACACCTACAATAATCAGCGCAGGAGCAGTTGCAGCCCCAGGAATAATTAATGCTAACGGCGCAAGGAATAATGCCAATAAGAATAATACGCCTGTTGTAACGGCAGTTAGACCTGTCTTGCCCCCTTCTGAAATACCTGCGGTAGATTCAACGTATGTAGTAACGGTTGACGTTCCAAGCAGGGAGCCGCCTACAGTTCCAATAGCATCCACAAGCATGATCTTGTTAATCTTAGGCAAGCGTCCTTCCTTATCCAAAAACCCTGCCTTTGCTCCTGTTCCCATGACTGTTCCCAAAGTGTCAAATACGTCAACGAATAGGAAAGCAAAAATAGTGAAGAACCCTAACCGCAATGCACCCAAAATATCTAATTTAAAAAGAACTGGTGCTATACTGTGAGGCATACCAAAAATATCAGATAGCCCCGCGGGAATAGTAGTAACGCCCGTAAACATTCCCACAATAGTAGTAAGCACAATTCCAATCAAGATTGCTCCACGAATCCTCAATGCCATTAGCACAGCAGTAATGCCCAAACCGATTGCCGCCAACAAGGTAACTGGACTACTTAAATTGCCCAGGGAAACCAAAGTATCAGGATTGCTCACAACAATCCCTGCATTAGATAATCCAATAAGAGCGATAAACAACCCAATACCTGCGGAAATTGCTTTCTTTAGGCTTACAGGAATTGCCCTGTCAATATATCCGATTGCCCCTGTTACGGCTAATAGGATAAATACAATACCGGAAATAAATACTGCGCCTAGTGCAGTTTGCCATCCGGCAACGCTTGCAACCACAAAGGCAAAGAAAGCATTTAGCCCCATCCCGCTTGCTAATGCAAAAGGATAGTTCGTCAGCAACCCCATCAAGATTGTTGTTAGTGCGGCAGAAAGAATCGTTGCCGTCATCACCGCTCCGAAATCCATCCCCGCCATACTAAGCAAAGAAGGATTAACAAAAATAATGTATGCCATAGTCATAAATGTCGTTAGCCCCGCAAGAATTTCCGTCCTTACCGTAGTCCCCTTTTGCTTTAACTGAAACAATTTCTCCATTCAATTACCTCCATTAATTTTATTTTATTAGTTTAACCCTCAACCAAATTGCCCCTTACCTTTTCTCCTTTCACATCTGTACGAAACAGTTATTTTATATTGATCTTGTATTCCAAGCAATTATAGCTTGTTTCCTTGTCGCGTAAGAACAACTATAAATATTTATCTGTGGCTTCCTATTTTTACAAGTATGATAAAATCTGTATTTTTCAAAGTTTCTCTTAAAATGTGGTCTGCCGCCACAAAACGGACATGGCTTAACTTCTAACATACTTCTCCCCAAACCCCGCATATATCAAAGCCATCATCATCCCATCCGTCTTCATAATCACCTATGTAACCTTCTACTTCATCTTCTTTTAATAGCTTGGATAAATTATCTTTTTGTTCTATCGGAACATAAATATACAACACTTCTTCAGCATCATTATCATATTCATAACAGGTTTTAGCCATTTCATTAAGAACTTCTATGCATTCTTCAGGAGTAAGGTTTTCTTTTAGTATATGCATCCTCCTTTCTTATTCAAATATAAAAATATTGTGTTCATATCCTTCTTTTGTCATTTCCGGTTTGATCTTACCTAAGTTTCCCCAGGGCACATCATCATTTTTTACAATATAAAACCCCACCTGGCTCATATAGCTTTTGATTTCCTCGAAACCATTGGTACCCCATTCAATATGCCCATAAAATATTGATAAAGCATTTCTACTTTACTCATTAGTCCCACCACCACATACTATATTTAGCCATAAGCTCATGAAGCATATCTAAGTCCTGTTGCTTAAGGTAATC
>DUNG01000050.1 GCA_012839475.1 Petrimonas sp.
AATGCCTGAGGCCTCCACCGTGGTCCACGTGAAGAGGCTACCACTGGCCCGTGAAGTTGAACTTTTCTTGATCACTATAGCACCCGTCTTTAGACTTTAGCACCATGATTATTTAGGAGTACCAAAAATATATAACTTAGGAAATTAGCGCAGCTTAGCGCTTTTTTTGTGCAAAAAACACTTGCAAATAATTTCTTTTCGTGTATAATTGATGGTGTTAAATGGTGTTATTAGGGAGGGCTTTTTATGGCTTATTTCCTTAAAAAATCAAACCTAAAAAAGGGGGTTTATCTCCAGATATACGAATCTTTCTACGACCGCGACAAAAAGGAGACTGCTCATAAATCATACAAGGCCATTGGTTACGTACAGGACCTGATCGACTCCGGCATTCCTGACCCAATCGGCTATTATTCCGATGTCGTCAAGCAGATGAACATAGAAGCAAAGCGCATTAAAGAAGAAAATGCGGCAAGGCAGATCGCCGCATCCCCTGAAAGGCATCTCGGCTATTTTCTTTTACATAATATTTATGACAGCCTGCACGTCTCCAATTACCTGGAGCTAATGCAATCTGTAAGAGGCTTCCGCTTCAAGCTTTCCGATCTAATGGAAGCCCTCATTTATAGCAGAGTAGTTGACCCACGCTCCAAGAGCAGAACCTGCCATGACATTCTCCCCAAACTGTATGAGTCTTATGGGCTAACTTATGATCAGATCTTAGATGGCGTTGAGTATATGGGCAATGAATACGAAAAAATTATTGAGATCTTCAACCATCAGGTCAACCTCAAATATCCCCTGGATGCATCCACCACTTACTTTGACTGCACAAATTTTTACTTCGAGATCGACAAAGAAGATGAGTTCAGGAGGAAGGGGCCTTCAAAAGAAAACAGGCATGACCCCATCATCGGACTCGGGCTGCTGCTGGATGCAAACCAGATCCCCATCGGAATGAAACTCTACCCCGGCAACGAAAGCGAAAAACCCGTTATCCGCCAGGTCATAAAAGAACTCAAGGAAAGGAACCAGATCTCTGGCAGGACGGTGCAGGTCGCCGACAAGGGCCTTAACTGCGCAAACAATATCATCAGTGCCCTGAAAAACAAGGACGGCTACCTGTTCTCAAAATCGGTAAAGCAGCTCCCCGAAACCGAAAAGGCGTGGGTCCTTTTAAAGAACGACTACAAAAAAATCACTGACAGCAATGGTACGCTACTCTACGAGATTAAGGAATGCATCGATGAATTTCCCTATACCTATACAGACGAAAATGGGAAGAAACATACCGTAAGGCTGAAGGAAAAAAGAGTTGTTACATACAACCCCAAGCTGGCAGAGAAAAAGAAATATGAGATAAACAGGATGGTTGAAAAAGCAAAAAAGCTAAAAGCAAGTCAGGCAAAGAAGAGTGAATTCGGCGAATGCAGCAAATATGTCACCTTTGGTTGTGCCGACCCGAAAGGAAATGCCATCGACGGAAAGGTCAGGGTAACCATTAACCGGGATGCCATTGACAAGGATTTAAAGCTGGCCGGTTACAACCTTCTCGTCACCTCAGAAACCAAAATGAAAGCAAGTGACATATACAATACATACCATAACCTCTGGCGGATTGAGGAATCGTTTAAAATGATGAAATCCTACCTTGACGCACGCCCTGTCTACTTGCAGAAGACAGCATCCATCCATGGGCATTTCCTGGTCTGCTATCTATCCGTGCTCCTCATCAGGCTCCTGCAATTTAAAGTGCTAAAAAACAAATATTGCACGGAGAAACTTATTAAATTCATCCGGGAATTCAGGGTTGTTAAATTGGAACGGGATAGATATGTGAATATCACATCTTCTTCTAAATTCATAAAAAGCCTGGCAGCTGAGCTGGGATTGCCAATCACCAATTATTTCCTTAATGAATCACAAATAAAAATGATGCTAAAGCACAAATTCAAGGTTTAGCACCATTTTTTCATTTTTATTCCTAAAGTCAGGTCCTATGTTAATTGTAGCAGTGTGAAAACTGGAAGAGAATTTGTTTTTATTTATACCGGTATACATGCTATTTGTTAGCAATTTGGGAGATCCATTACTAGAGTAGCCGGCCTCACCCACCACCGTACATGCCGTTCGTTCATAACCGCTCGTTTAACAGTTTACTAATCTTAATTCTTTAAAGGGGGCTGCTGCATGGCCTTCTTTATCTCCGCAAAAACAGGAAATTTTACTTTGCAACTTCCAGGAATCCTATCTTGCAATTCCCGGTAAATCGTGCGCCCAGCATGGGTGCAGTCTAACGGGTGAAAGTCCGAGTGCGGGTTGATAGTGCCAAGCACATAGCCAAGGGCAAGGGTGTCCACCACAAGGTGGAATCTGAAGGAAGCGGCGGCAAACTTCCGGCCTGACGAACAGGAACCACATCAGGCATATGACGCTTGACGACATCAACGAGGTAGCGCTTGCTGAAGAGCCTTCATATCTGGATTTTTTGACCTACTTGGTTCAGCAAGAGATCGACGGTCGGGACAATACCCAGAAGCAGCGGCGGCTTAAAAAGCCGCCGGCTTCCCGGCCTGGCGCACGCTGGACGAATTTGATTTTTCTTTTCAGGTTTCAGTGAGTCAGCAAACGGTACGAGATCTGGCCAGCTGCGATCCGTCCTCATAAATACCGTGAGTACAAGCCTTTTGAAACCTTGCCCGGTGAGCAAGCGCAGGTCGACTGGGGCCATTTCGGTACCATTGCAGTAGAGGGGGTCACTTA
>DUNG01000025.1 GCA_012839475.1 Petrimonas sp.
ATAGGGACATTCGTTTAATTCCAATTCAAGAGCATGACTGGTAGGAATATTGGTCTTGCTCTTTTTCTTTTTTTGAAGTTTTAGCTTTTCATTGATGTTTTTCGGGATTTTTCCCCCGTTGTTCCATAAATGTCAAACAAAAGGTCACGATGGTTCGGAAGAACTGTAAAGTAGCCCTTCTCTCGTGTTTTCGGGTTTTCTCAAGCCGATTGTTTCAGGCTTTTCTTCTCCATTTTCTCGATCATCTTCACGGCGTTGGCCGTGTGGATCCCGAAGAAGATCCAAAGCAGTTCGGTTTCCTGCTTGCGCGCCCTGATATCTATGAGGGAGTAATGCACCTTTTGCGTCCCGAAGCTGCCTTCCATCCTCGTCGCCCGTTCACGGCTTAACACCTTCCTGAGGAGCTCTCGCTCCTTCTCGTCCTTCGCCGCCCTTCCCTTGCGCACGAATGAGGTGTAGATGAGGTTGCGGGTACAAAACCGGCGGTTCTCGTTGGTGGCGTAGATGGCGTCCGCCGCCAATGACTTCACGCGGGTCTTCATCAGCCTTTGATGCAGGAAAACGCTTTGCTTTAGCCGGGTACCCTCGTTGAACGCGTCGAAGGAGACGTGTTCTATAAACGATATGTCGTCTACCATGATGTTATTTGACTTGGCGCCGAACTCGACGTTTTTAGTCTCTTTCCCCCTGACGATGGGGCGGATGTACGGCTTGTCGACGCTCACGATGCGGTTGGATACTTTCTCCCCCTCGAACGCTCGTTCCTGCTGTACCCTGATGGATTCTATCACCGACAAGCGCCTGCGAAAACCGGGGGTCAAGTTCAATCGCTTCCCGTGCTCCTTGAGCAGGGAGTTCATTTGTCCCAGGAGCTTTGCCAGGAGTTGTTTCAGTCGACGCGCGATCGCCTTCTTCCTCGAGCGTTTCACGTTCTTCTTTCGCTTTTTACTGTACGCGAGGTAAGCCTTGCTCACGTCCGCGAACTTGTTGCGGGGACGACGAACACCAAGTTCCTTGCAAAAATCAACGATACGAGTATGAAGCCAATGAACGCACTCCCACATCAGCTTCACGTCCGTGGGGTAACGCATGTGGGTCTCGTAGCAGGTTGCATCGATCATGCACACGTGAAGGTTTTCCAGGTAGGGTTTCCAGTGTTCGGCCAGTACCCGCTGCGCGGCATCGATGTCCAGCAAGTGGGCTATCTCGACGCGGATGTCGCTCACGATCTTGTAATTGGTCAACGGGGCCGAGGGGTGAACGCTCACGCCGCAAAACAACTGGTAGTGGATGTTGCCGTTCAGGTGCTCGATGAGTTCGGCGTCAGAGAAGTTGGTGTAGGCTTTCAACAGCATCAAGGCTACCTTTCCCTCGGGGGAAAAGTAGCTTTTGCGCCCGCGCCTGTTTTCTTTCAACCCGATGCTTTTACAGAAATCGGAGAATGGAAACGCTTGATGGAGTTTGCCCAGCTCGCTGGAGTAGAAACTTTCCCGGTAACTTTCAAGAATGTCAAATTCCGTGAAACCTAACGTGGGGTGTAATTGAGAAATTTTTTGTACTTTTGCCATATCCTTGGTGATTGGTTACCCCCGTTTTGAGCCTCTAACTGCAAATCCGGGGTAATATCCAAAGATACGAAAAAGCCAACTATCTCGCAATGATTTAGTTGGCTTTATTTTGGTGATTACTGAATGTCCCTAAATTAACCCTCAAGAAGAGCAAAGGGGCGCGGAACTTTTTCTGTTCAGCGCCCCTTTGAATGATAACCCCTTGGGCTAAATCCCTTGACTCACAAGGTAATCGTTAGATATACATGTTGATGATTGCCTCGTAGAGTTCCTGCTTCCCGCTAATCTGCTTGGGTTCGCGACCCAACTTGACCGCGTAGTCGCGGAGATCTTCGAGCGACAGCTTGCCCTCTTCAAACTCCTTACCCTTGCCACTGTCAAACGAGGCGTAACGATCGGACAACATCTGCAGGTAGGGTGATTTCTCCAGCACGTCTGCCGCGATTTCCAAGGCGCGGGCAAACGTGTCCATCCCTGAGATGTGCGCGATGAAGATATCCTCCAGGTCGGTGGAGTTACGACGCGTCTTGGCATCGAAGTTGGTGCCTCCGCCCTGTAGCCCTCCGGCGCGAAGGATGATCATCATCGCCTGGGTGAGTTCGTACAGGTCAATGGGGAACTGGTCGGTATCCCACCCGTTCTGGTAATCACCCCGGTTGGCATCAATCGAACCCAGCATGCCCATGTCGGCGGCGCACTGCAATTCGTGTTCGAACGTGTGCCCGGCCAGGGTCGCGTGGTTCACCTCGATGTTAATTTTGAAGTCCTTGTCCAACCCGTGGGCCCTGAGGAAGCCGGCAACCGTCTCCACGTCGAAGTCGTACTGGTGCTTGGTGGGCTCCATTGGCTTGGGCTCGATAAAGAAGGTGCCTTTGAACCCCTTGGAACGCGCGTAATCGCGGGCTTTGCCCAGCATCATCGCCAGGTGCTCTTTCTCCCGCTTCATATCGGTGTTCAACAGGGACATGTACCCTTCGCGTCCTCCCCAGAAGACGTAGTTTTCACCACCCAGCTCGATGGTCGCGTCGAGCGCGTTCTTGATTTGGGTGGCAGCGTAGGCAACGCTTTCGAAATTGGGGTTGGTGGCCGCCCCGTTCATGTACCTCTTGTGTCCAAACACGTTGGCCGTCCCCCAAAGAAGCTTGATACCGGTCTCGGCCATCCGCTCCTTAGCGTACGCCACGATCGCTTTCATGTTGGCTTCGTACTCCTCGATGGAGTTACCCGGATCAATCAGGTCCACGTCGTGGAAGCAGTAGTACTCGATGCCTACTTTTTGCATGAACTCGAACCCGGCGTCCAGCTTATACTTGGCGATTTCGAGCGCGGAGGCGCCTTCCGACCAGGGGAAAGTTTTCGTCCCCGACCCAAACGGGTCTCCTCCATCGGCGCATAGCGTGTGCCAGTAGGCCATTGAGAACTTGAACCAATCTTTCATCTTGCGTCCGTAGACCACTTTTTCGGGGTCATAGTAGCGGAAAGCTAACGGGTTGCGGCTCTCCTTGCCCTCGAACTTGATCTTCCCGATTTCCGGGAAAAACTCTTTTCTTTCTTTGTTTTTTGTCATACTTAAAAATGTTAAAAGGTTATTGATGCATATCGTTTTACAAATGTTGTATTAAACGGTTCCAGCGTTGGTATGCTTGTTGGTATTGCTCCCTCTTCGCGTGGTTCGGCTCCACCACCTCGATCCTCTTAAGTGAACCGAACGCCTCTTCCGGGGAAGCGTAGATGTTGGCCCCGATGCCCGCCGCCTTCGCGGCACCGGCCGCGCCGTCGGTATCGTATAGCTCGATCACGGCCCCGCTTGTCGATGCGAGGGTCTCACGGAAGATGGGACTCAAGAACATATTGGCGTTCCCTGCACGAATCACCTTGATGTCCACCCCCATTTGCTGCATGACCTCCATGCCGTAAACGAAAGAGAAGACAATCCCTTCCTGGGCAGCCCGGAGGAGGTCCGGTAGACCGTGAATGTTGAAGTTGATACCATGGAATGAACTTCCCGGGTCTCTGTTCTCAAGTACCCGTTCCGCCCCGTTCCCGAACGGGATGACCGAGATGCCCCTGGCTCCAATGGGCGATTGGGCGGCGAGCCGGTTCATATCCACGTAACTCATCTCCCCGGGTACCATGTTCTTTCGAACCCAGGAGTTCAGGATGCCGGTCCCGTTGATGCAGAGCAGTACACCCAATCGGGTTTGATCGGGTTTATGGTTCACGTGGGCGAAGAGGTTCACCCGCGATAGCGGGTCATACGCCACCTCATCCAGCACCCCGTATACTACGCCCGACGTGCCGGCGGTAGAGGCGATCTCCCCGGGGTTAAAGACGTTCAGTGACACCGCGTTGTTGGGCTGATCACCCGCGCGGTAACTGATTGGCGTTCCCTCTTTTAACCCCACCTCCGCGGCGGCTGCCGCCGATACGGTACCTTGAATACCGAACACTGGAACTATGGGGGGGATAAACGAATCCTCGAAACCGAAATAGTCCATCACGTCACGTGATACCTGGTTCTCCTTGAAATCCCAAAAGATGCCTTCGGATAACCCCTCCACGGTGACCGAGATATCTCCGGTGAGCTTCATAGCGATGTAATCGCCAGGCAGCATGATCTTGTGGATGCGCTCGTAGAGCTTCGGTTCGTTATCCTTTACCCAAGCCAACTTCGCCGCGGTAAAGTTTCCGGGAGAGTTGAGCAGGCGAGAGAGGGCTCGCTCCTCACCAATCGCTTGAAACGCTTTTTCGCCGTACGGCACCGCGCGACTATCGCACCAGATAACGGCAGGGCGTAGAACTTTATGGTTCTCGTCTACCATCACCAGTCCGTGCATCTGCCATGAGATACCAATCGCTTTAACCTGTTCGGGTTTCGCCCCCGACTGTTGCATCACCGACGCGTGAGCCAGTTTCAGGTTTTCCCACCACATGGCCGGGTCTTGCTCGGCCCACCCGGGTTGTTCGGCATGCATTGGCATCTCTGCCTTTGGGAAGTAGTCCGATGCCGCGATTTCCCCGGTTTTTATCTCGATCAGGGAGGCTTTTACCGACGAGCTCCCAATGTCGTATCCAAGTACATACATGATTCTCTTTAGTTATGGTGTTTCAAGTTCAGTCGTATCTGTTTCAGCTCGTCCAATTCATGAACGGGACGTTCTATATCGTAAGGGATCGGCATCCCCGAGTAGGTTTGAAAGTAGAGGAGGCAGGCGTCTTTCCACCAAACGGCATCGCGGGCATGAATTTTGAGTTTCGACTGCACCTGTTTGAAACGGACTTCGTCGACAAATTGTTCTGCACGGTCCCACACCTTCTGGAACTCCCTCACCTGTTGGACGCCCAGGTCGTACCGGTAACATAGTTCGTCCCAAAGGGTGCGTCCGCTCTTCATCTCGTGATCCCAGGGCACGTGGTGAAACCAGAGGATAAGCTCTTCTGGGCAGCGGGTAACGTCGTTGAATTGCTCATTTAAGGGGGAGTGATATTGCGAAACGGCATCACTCCCGTTGGTGGTTCGGTCGAATCCGATTCCCGTCGTGCTCGCGTTGTGGTAGTAGCGCGGTAGCCAGTCGGCCCTTGCTCCTGGTACATCGCACCAGGGTTCCGGCCCGTAGTGGTGGTCCCACGCGAAGATATGGTGTAGCCCCAGCGGCATCATGTAGTTCACGGTGGTCTCCCATGACTGGAGCATCATCTCTTTCACGGGAGCGACAAACGATGCCTCTTTCGTGAAGGTCATCCTGAGCCACTCCTCCGCGATCTGGTCGGCCGTCAACCGGTGGTTCCAGGCCAGCCGCCCGAAAGCGTACCAGTTGGCTTGGGCGAAGTGATGACCACACCAGTTGGTATCTTCCCCGATATTGGCCACTCCCGCGATGGCGGTCACCGAACCGGGTGAAAGGGCGGAGAATAGGCTCCCGTCTGTCGTCTTTGCCACGGTAGAGCCGGGGCCTTGGCAGTAGGTTTCGCTTTCAAAGAACTCCTTCCACTGCGTGGCGAGGAACACGAGGTGGTTTGAGAAGCCAAGGTACTCCTGCGTGATTTGCAGCTCGGGCATCAGCAACGTCTGTTCCATCGCCCCGAAGAGCGGGCTAAACGGCTCCCTTGGTTGAAAGTCGACCGGCCCATTTTTGACCTGAACGATCACGTTGTCGCGGAATGAACCGTCCAGTGGTTTAAATTCTTGATACGCTTGCTTGGCCCGGTCCTCGCGGGTGGGGTTGTAAACAAATGCGCGCCACATCACCACACCCCCGTGTGGTTTCAAGGCGTCGGCCAGCATGTTGGCCCCGTCGGCGTGGGTACGACCGTAATCCTGAGGTCCGGGTAACCCTTCGGAGTTGGCTTTCACCAGGAAACCGCCAAAGTCGGGTATCAACCGGTAAATCTCTTTCACCTTCTCGTTCCACCATTCCTGTACCTCTTTATCAAGCGGATCGGAATGTTTCAAACCCCCCAGCTCGGCGGGCGATGAGAAGTTGATGGAGAGGTACACCTTGATGTGGTATGGGCGTAGCTCGTTGGCGACTACCCGCACCTTCTCCAGGTATTCCGGGGTGAGGATCGAGGGGCTGGCGTTCACGTTGTTCAACACCGTCCCGTTAATCCCGATGGACGCGTTGGCCAGCGCGTACTCCTTGTACCTCGGGGAGATGATATCAGGCAGCTCATCCCATTTCCAGATGGAGTAGCCGGCGTAGCCCCGCTCCACGGTCCCGTTGAGGTTGTCCCAGTGGTTTAGCAGCCGAAGGTCGTAAGCGGGTGTCTCCCGGATATTTAGGCGGTCAAGTGGCTCACCCGTCTGTATTAATCGCAGGAGGTGATACGTGCCGTAGAGTAGCCCAGCCTCTTCGGCCGCGGCTACCACGGTCACCTCTCTGCCCCGGTGCGAGAGCGTTTGGATAAGGTAGCCCTCCCTGCCCAGGCTTTTAAGCTCCTTGTCGAGGGAAAAAGGGCGCAAGACCCGCTCTCCGAGGGTTCCAAGGATCAGCGTCCCGTTGTCTGTTCGCTTGGTGACGGGCAACGGTTTACCAGCCATCGCCGTCCACGCTTCTTGAAATTCCCGCGTGGCGATGGAGGCTTCCCTGCCTTGGATCGAGGTGAACGGGAGCGCTTCATCCGCTTCCAACGGTTGAAACCTTAGCCAGAGGCGGCTCCCGTCTTCCGCGGCCACTTGTCCCGGGATTAAGAGCAGGAAGAGGATCGCGTATCGTATGGTCGATCGAATCATTCGCATCATCGTCTCGTTCCCTGAATCGTTTTGATGCTCCCGTCGGCCCTATGTTCCAGCTCCACTACCTTCATGCTCCGAAGCCACGTTTTCCCTCCGGACGGAACGGAGTCGTGGTGGAACAGGTACCATTTGCCCTTGAATTCCACGATGGAGTGGTGGGTAGTCCACCCCACCATGGGGGTAAGGATTACACCCTGGTAGGTAAAGGGGCCGTAGGGATTGTCACCCGTGGCATAACAGATCAGGTGGGTGTCTCCCGTGGAGTAGGAGAAGTAGTACTTCCCGTTATACATGTGCATCCAGGAGGCTTCAAAGAAACGACGTTCGGTATCCCCTGCCGTGAGCGGTTTCCCGTTTTCATCCAGGATAACCAGGTCACGTGGTTCCTCGGCGAACTCGAGCATATCTTCCCGTAGCCGTGCCACCTTGGGGCATAGGGCCAGTTCATCTCCTTGAGGCAGGATCGCGCACTCTAGCGCTTTGTTGTTCCTGTATCGTTGTAGCTGCCCTCCCCAGATCCCCCCGAAGTACATGTAATACTCACCGTCCGGATCAGGCCAGATGCAGGGATCCATGCTGTAGCTACCTTTCATGGGATTTTCCATGGGGATAAAGGGGCCTTCAGGTTTGTCAGATATGGCCACCCCGATGCGGAATATGTCGTTCTTATCTTTCAGTGGATAGTACATGTAATACTTCCCGTGCCGGTAGGCCACATCGTTGTCCCAGAGCTGCCGACCGGCCCATGGTATATCTTCAACCTTGAGTACCACGCCATGATCGGTTACTTTGCCCTCGATATCATCCATCGAGAACACGTGGTAGTCCTTCATGTTGAAATGATCGCCGTTATCGTTCTCGGGAACCCCGCTTTCCCAGTCGTGCGACGGGTATATGTAGAGCCGTCCGTTAAAAACGTGTGCCGATGGGTCGGCCATGTAATCATCTGGAAATAAGTACCTTGCTTCTTTCATCTGTTTGCTTTTTATATGTTTAACGTTCTATTATTTCATTTTCATTGTCATTTGAAGTAGCTGCTTGCCTCGCCTCGATCTCCCGGTTGATTTCGTCAATCACGTCATCCTCCAGCTCATATTTCGAAATGATGAACATGGCCAGCATGAGTAACAGGGCGGGTATCACAGCCACCAGCCACAAGATGCCCTGTTCCACGAGCGGCGATTGTGTGGCGGTGCTTTTCTCATCGAATCCCACGAAGGCCAGCACGAATCCGGGAACTACCCCGCCCAGTGCCATGCCCGCCTTGAAGAAGATGCCCGTGAGCGCGTTCACGATGCCCGATATCCTTCGTCCGGTGACGTATTCACCGAAGGAGATCACCTCGGGAACCAGTGCCCACATGTAGCCGGTAGCCACGATTACGCCGGTTGACTTGATGAATTGGGCAACGAGTACCAACCACACCTTCGATTTGAGTGCCGGGACCACCGAGACGATGTAGAGCATGGCCATCCCGACGATCGCGATCGACAGGAAGACGTAGAACATCTGCTTCTTCCCAATGGCTCGCTTGATGGCGGGCACCATTGGCAGGAAGATAAACGCGGGGATGGAACCCAGCGCGGCGAAGTAGGGCAGCCAATCGGGTGCCTTCACGTTGTATATCATGTAGTAGGATCCCGCGGAGTTGCCGATTGACATCATCGCGAAGGCGGTGATGAAAAAGAAGGCAAGCACCCTAAGCGGGCGGTTTCGTACGAACTCCTTCCATAGGTCCGACACCTTAACCTGCTTGGTCTCTTCCTCGTCCATCACCACCCTTTCCTTGGTTTGGGTGAAGCAGAAGATGAGCAGGGCGAGTCCTGTTAGCGCGTAGATGGTCATGGTAATAAACCACGCGTTCCCCGATTCGAGGGAGTTGATTTTCCCGTCGGGCGAAAGCGATTTCACGACAATGGGGATACCGTAAGCTACGGCAAGTCCCCCCAGGTTAGCCATGAACATCCGCACGGAGGTGAGCTTGGTGATCTCGTCGGTGTCCCTCGTGAGCGATGCGTTAAGTGCTCCATAGGGTACGTTTACCAGCGTGTACGACAGCGATAACCCCACGTAGGTAATGTACGCGTAGAGCAGGGATCCCGAGAAGCCGGTCCAGAAGCAGAGGATGGCGAAGCCGGTGAGTGGGATACCGCCCAGGATGAGGTAGGCGCGATACTTTCCCAGCTTGGGATGACGCTTGTCAACGAAGGCACCCACTATGGGGTCCCAGATGACGTCTACCAGTCGCACGATAAGGAACATCACCGCGGCCGTTGCCGGGGGAAGACCATACACGTTGGTATAAAAGATAAGCAGGTATTGCGCGATTACCTGGTAGATAAGGTTTTGCGCCAGGTCGCCCGAGCCGAACCCTATTCGCTGTACCCAAGAGAGCTTATAGAAGCCTTTCGATTCGCCGGATAGTTGAGGTTGTAAATTCATGTAGTTATCATTACTAATTAATTGTTCTTTACCGTGTCTGCTCCGGTACCCGTAGCGTCGCCTCAAAGGGCGAAGCAGGTAGTCCTTGCCGGTTTTTCAGGTTCGCCTTTTCGGGGTTGTTGCCCCAAGCGTACCGAACGCTAACGGGTTCAGGTACCGAATCGCTCCAGACCACCACCTTGTTGTCTTCTATCGAAGCGTTAGCCCAGTGGTACCTGCCGTCTGCCCCGGCTATCGCGAACCCTTCCAGTTTCTGAACCGGAAGGAGATCGTTGCTTTTGTCCCCCTCAAACGAGAGGATTAACCGGTCTCCTTCTCCCACGATGGAGTTATGTATTGGCCCGTCGGCAACCGTTTCACGCTCGCCGTACGCGAGTCGACGTGCCTGCAACGAGAGCCGTCTTCCCACCTCCTTTTTGTCGAGGGGGTGTATATCGTTCCACTCCCCGATATCGATGGTCACGACCAAACCCGTTCCCGGGGTATCTGCCACAAGCTTTCGTTGGGCCTCCCGTAATTCCGCCCAATCGCTTTCTGACGGGTATGCAGGGTCTTGCATGAAGTTGGCGAGCTGGACAATCAGGAAAGGCAGGTCGGGCTGGTTCCAGTGGGTCCGCCAATCGTTTATCAGCGCTTTCATCAATCCGTTATACTCGTTGTACCTCTCCACGTTCGACTCCCCTTGGTACCAAAGTACCCCTTTGAAGGGCACTCGTTTCAAGGGAGATATGATCGCGTTGTATAACCCGGTGGGTTTGTATTGGAAGAAGGTTTCCCCGGGGAGTGAGGGCATTCTTGCTCCCAGCCTGTACTTCCATCTCCCTTCGAGGTTAATCTCGTAGGGGTTGGCTGGTTGCTGAAAGCGTATGAGGTAGGGCTTGTCTTCAACGAAGCCCGGGAACCCTGAATGGCTAACCAACCGAACGGCGATGTTGTTCTCACCCTCCTTGAGGAGTCCCTCGGGAACGGGGTAGATTCGCGGGGGGTACTGGTAGGCGATGGTGCCGACAAAGCGACCGTTGAGGTACACCGAGTCGGCATCCACGATACAGCCCAATCTTAATAAGGCGGGTTGACCAGCAAGGTGTGGGGGAACGGTGAGTGTTTTTCGAAACCAATGTACCCCGTTGATTGGATTCACCCCATCGCTTCCCCAGGCTTTATCGAACTGTTCAACCTCTTCCCACTGGCTGTCGTCATATTCCGGTTCGTACCACTTCGCTTTTTGGCTATACCCCTCGTCTCGCTTGTAGAGGGTGTGGTGCCAGGCTTCGCGGTGCGCTCTATCGAGTCGCTTCACGCTCTCCACCAGCTCGTCGTTCCTCCAAATATCCCGTTCGTTCAAATGGGCGGGGAAAGGTTTCAGCCCCTCTTCGCTAATCCATGCCTCGGCGGGGGAACCACCCACGCTCGCGTTGATCAAGCCGATTGGCACGCCCGTGGTCTCAAAGAGCTCCTTCGCGAAGAAGTAGGCCACTGCCGAAAAAGTAAGCGCGCTCTCGGGCGTTGCCTCATGCCAGGCAGCTGGTCGGATCTCATCTCGCGGCCCGTGAAAGTCGTATGACAGGGGTACCTTCAGGTGGCGAATCATCGGGTTGCTGTAGTTGACCACCTCCTCTCGGAATTTTTCCATAACACGGTTGATAGGCAGCTCCATATTCGATTGCCCGGAGCATAACCAAAGGTCACCAATCAAGATGTTCCTTACCTCGATTTCGTTGATACGCATGGTATAGGGACCGCCCGCGGGAGTTGGTGCCAGTTGGATCGTCCATGCTCCCTTTTCGTCGGCATTTACATGGTACCTTTTTCCCAGGAAGTGAATCTCAACCTGCTCCCCGGGGTCCGCGGTTCCCCATACGGGTATTTCCGTGTCCCGTTGAAGTACCATACCGTCTGCGATCAAGACAGGCAGTTTCACTTTCGCTTCACCGTATCCAACCGTTCCTATTAAGAACAGGCAAACGAGTACTGTCTTAATCGCGGCTTTCATCTCGCTCTCTCGTTTGTTTCTCATTTATTGATTTTCTATCTCACCACCCCGGTTTCCCACGATGGGTGTGCAGGTGTTTGTCCGCGGTGGATGTAAGAGGTGTTAATCGCTTTTGGCTTGTTGTAACAAGTACAAATAGCGACAACATGTAAAAACCAAAGTTATACAATATTGTCAAAATCAAGGTAAATTATACCGAAAATAAAGTTAAATATGGATCAACAGGTCGTTTTCACTACCGTGTATACCGCATCCCTGGCCCTATTGTCATAATGAGCGGGAAGCGGGCGATCGTTTTAAGGGAGTGCTCCCATGTTTAAAAAGGGACCACTTCGCAATGAAGCGGCCCCTTTTTCATGTTTTATTGACTTCGTGATTCACACTTCCCTTGTATCTGCCTTAACTGTTTGTACCACGTAAGATCGAGGTGGCTACAGGTCGGTGATAAGCTGGTATTTCGGCACCAGCGTTTTCATGATGCTCCACCCGATAAGGTAAGCGAAAGCGCAGATGCAGAATATGATGAAGTATCCGGCTTCGATGCCCTGGAATCCCATGAACGACGTTTGCACCTTGTCCGTGTGGTCGAACAGGATGCCCGAACTTTGATTGATAAGGAAGGAACCCAGTCCACCGGCCATACCGCCGATACCGGTGATGGTGGCAACCGCGTGTTTCGGGAACATGTCGCTCACCGTGGTAAAGATGTTGGCCGACCACGATTGATGCGCCGCGGCAGCGATACCGATAATAATCACGGGTATCCATATGGATATTCTGCCCAGTGGCTGTGCGAACAGGATAAGTACCGGGAACATGGCGAAAAAGAGCATGGCCCTCATGCGCCCCTGGTAGGGATCCATCTTCTTTTTGTTCATGAAGTAAGCGGGGAAGTAGCCCGCCGCGAAGATGGAGATCATGGATATGAGGTACACCAAGAACACGTGCGGGGCGCTTTGCGTGGAGTCGAGTCCGTACACCGAGTTCAGGTAAGCGGGTACCCAGAAGAGCAGGAACCACCAAACCCCATCGGTCAGGAACTTGCCAATGGCGAACGACCAGGTTTGCCTGTATCGAATCGCCTGTAAAAAGGTAACCTTTTTCCCGCTGGTTTCACTGATCTCTTTGCCCATCAGCGTGGCGTCCGCTTCGTCGTCCTGGTTTATGTACGCCAGTTCCGCCGCGTTCACCCTCTTGCTCTTCTCCGGCTTGTCGTAAATAAACACCCAGAAGCCCATCCAGATGAACCCCAACACGCCAATCACGATAAAGGCCATCTCCCAACCCCATGCCTTTGCGATAAAGGGAATGCTTAGCGGGGCCAGCAATGCGCCAACTTGGGCGCCCGAGTTGAAAAGGCTGGTCGCGTACGCGCGGTCTTTCTTCGGGAAATACTCGGCCGTAGCCTTGATGGCGGCAGGGAAGTTACCCGCTTCTCCGATTGCTAACACCAAGCGGGCGAACACGAACAGCGTCACGCTCACCGATACCACCAACGAGACATTACCCACGGTACTAATCGCTTCTCGTGCACCCGCGAAACTCGTTGTCCATTCGCCTGCCACGATGCCCGCCGTTAACAGTCCACAGAAGGCGTGGATAACCGCCCCGAACGACCATACGCCGATGGCCCATAAGTATCCTTTCTTCGTGTCGATCCAGTCCACGAACTTCCCCGCGAACAACATCGATACTGCGTAGAAGAGCGAGAATGACCCGCTGATGGTCCCGTAATCGCTGTTTGTCCAGTGAAACTCGGGCGCTATGAAATTGGCCCACGTGAGCGATAACACCTGTCTATCCAGGTAGTTAATGGTTGTTGCCAAAAACAGCATGAGACATATCATCCAGCGGTGATTGGTCATTTTCGCTTGTCCTTCTTGAAGTTTACCCATAATTCGTTGTATTTAATATATTTAATTGTCTAATGCTAATGAACTATTTCGTTAAGCCAAACGAGCAGAGGACAAGTTTACTTGGACTATGCCGTGGCGAGAAATAGTCTAATGTTAATGAACCCTTATTTTCTTCACGATCGCAAGGCTGTTGCGGCACAGTTGGGTGATTGTCGACCAATCGCCTTCCTCTATCGCCTTTTTCGGGAATAGGTTTGACCCCATCCCCACGCAGGAGACTCCCGCGTTAAACCACGCCGATAGATTCTCTTCGGTAGGTTCTACCCCGCCCGTCACCATGATTTTCGACCACGGCATGGGACCTCTCACGTTCTTCACGAAAGAGGCTCCTCCCACGTTACCCCCCGGGAATACCTTCACGATCTCGGCGCCCAGCTCTTGGGCCAGGCCGATTTCCGACGGGGTGGCGCATCCCGGCAAGTAAGCTACTTGTCGGCGGTTGCAAACCTTGAAGATATCGGGGTTAAGCAGCGGGCCAACCACAAAGTTGGCGCCCAACTGGATGTAATGTGCGGCGGTGGGTGCGTCCACCACGGAGCCCACCCCCATGATCATCTCCGGGCATGCAGTGTCTGTCCATTTAACCAGTTCCGTGAACACCTCGTGGGCGAAATCGCCCCGGTTGGTGAACTCAAATGCCCTGATGCCGCCCTCGTAGCACGCTTTTACCGCCGCTTTCGCGACCTCCACGTCGGGGTGGTAAAAAACCGGGATTATGCCCGTCTCCTCCATGGCCTGGTAGACCTGGAGCCTTGAAAATTTAGCCATATTATATGAATTGATTTTCCATTGTTACCGCTATCGGATTACCTTACGAGATGCATTTGTCAATTTTTACAGGAATATTCATTGTAGCTTATTGGTGTTACCTAATTACCCTTCCCGACCCGTCGCCCTTCATTAGTCGTTCCACCTCGGTTACCGTCACCAGGTTGAAGTCGCCATATACCGTGTGCTTCAAGCAGGAGGCAGCTACCGCGAAGTCGAGCGCTTCCTGGTCGTCTCCCTCGTAGGTAAGCAGCCCGTAGATGAGTCCTGCCATGAAGGAGTCGCCACCGCCCACCCTATCCACGATATGGGTGATGTCGTATCGCCTGGACTGGTACAGCTTATCGGAATAGAGGCAGCCGCCCCACGTGTTGTGGTTGGCGTTGATGGAACCCCTCAACGTGATGATTACCTTTTTGGCCTGTGGAAACTGATGCATCAGTTGTCTGCATACCGACACGAACTCGTTCGCGTCTATCTTTCCGCCGGTCTGCTCCACTTCGAACCCTTCCGGTTTGATGCCGAACACCTTCTCGGCATCCTCTTCGTTGCCCAGGATCACATCGCACCCGGCGACCAGTTGGGGCATCACCTCCGATGCCTTCTTCCCGTACCTCCAGAGGTTCTTCCGGTAGTTCAGGTCGCACGACACGGTTACCCCCATCTCGTTTGCCACCTCTATCGCTTCGAGGCATGCATCGGCCGCTCCTTGTGATAGGGCGGGGGTGATCCCGGTCCAATGAAACCAGGAGGCCTCTTTAAAGATCTCTCTCCAGTTGAACATTCCCCGTTGAACCTCTGCGATGGCAGAGTGGGCCCTATCATACACTACTTTAGAGGGGCGTGTTACGGCACCCGTTTCCAGGAAGTAGATGCCTACGCGCTCTCCTCCCCGGGCGATGTTGCTTGTTCCCACGTTGTACTTCCTCAGCTCCGAGATACACCAGTTGGCAATCTCGTTATTGGGCAAGCGGGTGACATATTCCACGGGGATCCCGTAGTTGGCCAGGGAGACCGCCACGTTGGCCTCTCCCCCCCCGAAGGTAGCGTTCAATTGATTCGATTGGATAAACCGGAGGTACCCGGGTGTGGCAAGGCGCAGCATGATCTCGCCGAATGTTACTACTTTTTTCATGTTTTTACGGTTGTTTGCCGATGTAAGCGAGGATTCCACCGTCCACGTACAGGATATGGCCGTTCACGAAGTTGGACGCTTCAGATGCGAGGAAGACGATGGGTCCTTTCAGGTCGTTAGGTGTTCCCCAGCGCGCGGCCGGCGTCTTCGATATGATGAACGAGTCGAACGGGTGAGGTGACCCGTCTGCCTGTTTCTCTCTAAGCGGTGCGGTTTGCGAGGTGGCGATATACCCGGGTCCCAGCCCGTTGACCTGGATGTTATGTTCGCCCCACTCCGATGCAAGCGTCCGTGTGAGCATCTTGAGGCCCCCTTTCGCTGCCGCGTAAGCGGCAACCGTTTCACGTCCCAACTCGCTCATCATGGAGCATATGTTGATGATTTTCCCGCTCCCTTTACAGATCATGGAGGGTGCCACTGCCTTCGAAACGATGAAGGGTGCTACTAGGTCGACGTCAATCACCTCCTCGAACTCCTCCACCTTCATATCCACGGCGGGGATCCGCTTGATGATGCCCGCATTGTTCACGAGGATGTCGATTATGCCCATCTCCTTTTCGATGGTGGCGACCATCTCTTGCACCTTCTTCTCGTTCCTCACGTCGCACACGAATCCCCTGGCGTCGATGCCGAGCTTCTTGTACGCCTCCAGCCCTCGTTTCATGGAGGGTTCATTGGAGCTGTTGAACGCGATTCTTGCTCCCGCCTCGGCCAAGGCGACGGCCATGGAAAAACCAATACCGTGGGCCGCCCCGGTCACGAGTGCTATTTTTCCTTTTAATGAAAAAATTGCCATCTACTCTCTATTTTAAGTCGGTGATCTTGAAAAAGTCCTGATCCCCGTAATCGAGGTTCTCCCCGGCCATTCCCCAAATAAAGGTGTAGTTGCGGTGAGCCGTGGCCGAGTTGAAGTAAAATTTAGCCGGCATGGCTCCACCTACTACCAACCGATCGTACATGGAGTAGACCATGTTTACCTCGTCTGCCGTGAACACTTTTTCTATAAGAAAGTCTTGACGTAAGCGGCTCGTGTCATACTTTTTTACATCCGCGGGATGCGCGGCGTAACGCAACTGGTAATTTGTATTCATATACTCCTTTGTTCAAAATTAATTTACCACTGTTCTGTTCGGCGTGTTTAACGGGAAAGGGGTATCGGTAAAACCTCCGCACTCGTAGCAGGTAATTTTGCCCTACTCGTTCAACAGAGAACAGGGGCAATAAATACTGTGTTGGTCTATTTCTCCCGTTCCGTTTGCTGGTGAGCCTGTGTACCTGCACAAAAGTATGATTAATTTCAAACGTTTCAAAATAAAACGGTGAATATTAGACAAGAGGTTACTGGCATTTCACTTCTACTTCCCTGAACATAAAAGGGTTATCGCTAACCCTCAGTTGTTTGCTGCTCTTTGCTCACCAAAAAGATGTCGGTTTTACCATCGCCCTTCGCACCAAAATCGCGGTAACTTACCCATTTCATCAAGCCAACCCGTTAATGTCTATCTTCTAAATCCCTTTTACGTTTCAGGGCTTCCAGGAAGTAGTAATCGGCGTAATTCAACGGGACGTCCACCTCGGAGTTTTGTGGCAAGCTCCCGACGGAGTGCATCAGGATGAAATGGCCATTTTCGCCCAGGGGAGCAAGAAAATCCGGACCCGAAAGGGTTCGTATGATGGTATCGGCCCATGCCTTGTAGTCCCTCTTGGAAGAGTAGGTCGACAGCTCGTACAAGGCCGATGCCAGTATTGCACCGGCCGATGCATCGCGGTAGGTGTTCGGTATATCGGGGGTATCGTAATCCCAGTAGGGCACCCCATCCTCGGGGTAATTGGGGTGATTGGCGATGAAATTGAGCGCTTTCTCTGCCTGCTCCAGGTATTTTTGATCGCCCGTTTCCCGGTAACACATCACGAAACCGTATATCCCCCATGAATGTCCCCGTGCCCAGGTGCTTTCATCGGCGTACCCCTGGTGGGTGTTCCGGTGTCGTACCGCACCATCTTCCTTGCTGAAATCGACAACATGCCATGTGCCGTAATCGGGACGGTAATGATGTTTTATGGTGTTGTCGGCATGGGTGATGGCTATGTGGTAAAACGAGGAGTCACCGGAAAGCTTCGTGGCGTTAAACAGCAACTCCAGGTTCATCATGTTATCGATAATAACCGGACACTCCCAATCTTTCGATGGGTTTGCGTTCCACGACTGAATAACACCTGCCTCCGGGATGTAGCGGGTGGAGAGCGATTTTGCCGCGTTCACGATTACCTCCTCGTACGGTTTTCCCGTTAAACGGAAGCCGTTCCCATAGCTACAGTAGATCATGAACCCCACGTCGTGGTTACCGGTGTAGTACTGTATTGTATCTAACGCTTCGGTATATTTCACCGCGTAGGGTATCCACGCCTCTTCGCCGGTTAGCTCGTAGATGTACCATAAACTGCCCGGGAAGAATCCGGAGGTCCACTCTTGGGGAGGGATGTACTTCATCTTCCCGTCGATAATGGACTTGGGATTAACTATAGTTGGAGATCCTTCTATTTTTTCAATCATCAAGCCATACTGTTGGGCGATAAAGTTGATGGTGTCATCTGCTGCTTGTTCTTGTTTCCCGGCACATGACGTCATCAACCCTATCGAAAGCAACAAGAGGGTGAGTTGTAGTAGACTCTTCATTTTCATTCCTGTTTTTATAAGGTTATTATATATTCTTATTCAGACAATCTTATTTTTATGTTTGTTTTCCCATTGTCGATGGTCCATGCCGGTATCCTTAGCTCTACACGTTTTAATCCCTTCATCTTAATGGGATGGCTTACGAGACACAAAAAGCAACCAAAAGTTACACTTATATAACGAACGTAACCGCTCAATTACCATAAAGCGTAAACGTGAGGGAGGCGGCACCAATCGTTCCCGCCATGTTCCCCAATTGAGCGGGTACGATCTCCGTGTTTTTGGCACAATCGCTCATGGCGTAGTGAAAAGCGGCTTTTTTAACCATTTCGATGTAGA
Source organism: Petrimonas sp. (assembly GCA_012839475.1). Lineage (GTDB taxonomy): Bacteria > Bacteroidota > Bacteroidia > Bacteroidales > Dysgonomonadaceae > Proteiniphilum. Next base: position 18,075 of record DUNG01000025.1, read on the forward strand.
AGTCACCCGCCTCCGGCAATCCACCCCCGATAACGACCCGTTGTGGGCTGAAAACGTTGATAAAACCGGCAATGCCGTGACCCAGGTAATCGCAATGCTGGTTTAGGCACTTCACCGCCAGGGGATCCCCTTTTTTGTACTGCTCCACGATATATCTTCCGGTAACCTCCTCCTGAGCGGTTTTCACGTCCCCCGTGGTTCCCATCTCCCGCGAGGCCTGTTCAGCAATAAACGTTCGAACAAGGGCGGCGGTAGAGGCGTACGCTTCCAAGCACCCCACGGAGCCGCACGCGCAGTCTATACCATTTGCGATAAAGGGGACATGCCCCAGCTCAGTGCCTCTATTGGCGTACCCGTTGAAGAGTTTTCCGTCAATAATCACCGCCCCGCCTATACCGGTCCCCACGGTGACGAAAACGATGTTGCGATAATTTCTCCCGGCACCAAACATGGTTTCGCCTAGGCCCATGGCGTTGGCGTCGTTTGCCAGGGTGGTGGCGAGTTTTGTTTCCGATTCAACGCGTTGGGCCAGGTGAATATTCTCCCACCCTTGAATGTTTTCCGCCCCGCCCAGCACGATCCGGTTCGTCTCGTCAATAATTCCCGGGGTGCCAATACCGACTCCTTTCAGGGTTGTCTCTTTTCTCGAGCCCGAAAATTCCCGCACATCGCTAATACACTTCAGCAGCTGCTGAATCACGGCCTCGGCGGAGATATCGGCCAAAGAGGGGCGGGTACCTTGATACAATACTTTTCCTTCGCGGTTAACCAAGGCGTACTTAATGGAGGTTCCGCCCAAGTCAAGTCCAATTGATGCTTCCATGCGTCGTTTTTTTACAAACAAAAATAGGTAAATAGTTTTAGAAATAAAACAGTTTTATATCCGCTGTTTATTTCTTTAAATTACTATATTTGTAGGACATTGGCTGTTTTATGATGTCGATTGGTCGATACGCGTACGGTGATTTGATGCAGCAGACCTCAAAACGGTGTGGATAAAGGTGGCCATGAAACATGCAACTTGAAGGATAACAGTATGATTATTAGCATCAAGAATGATACTGGCCGAAGGGAAGTAGTTTTAGTGTAAAGTAAATTGAACATAATATCGAAAAATATGGAAGCGAAAAACCCGTTTAACCAGCGTAAAATTACCCGAAGGAAAGCGTTAAAGTACATGGGCTTGGGTGCCGCGCTCATCCCGGCGAGCTGGTACTTAGGAGGGTGCTCCGGCCGGACGAAGATGGATTGGGCGGATATAAAGCCGGACACAGAAAACGTGCCTGTCGGCAAGATGACCTACACCACCCTGTCTAAAACGGGTGATAGGATATCCCTGCTCGGTTATGGAACGATGCGTTTTCCCACCGTGGAGCGCGAAACGCCGGAGGGCGTGCGGAGCTTTATCGACGAGGAGAAGACAGAAGAGTTAATCGATTATGCCATGGCTCACGGGATCAACTACTTCGATTCGGCATGGATGTACCACCAGGGCGAATCGGAAACCGTAACCGGTAAAATGCTGAAAAAATACCCGAGGGATAGTTTTTTTGTGGCGACGAAAATGCCGGGGAGCGTCAGGTCGAGGGAAGATGCCATCGCTACTTACCATAAGCAGTTAGAGAAGATGCAGGTCGATTATTTCGACTATTACCATTTGCACAGTCTGTCGAACGACCAGACGTACGAACGCATCTACAAGGAGTGGGGTGTACTCGATTTTCTCTTGAACGAGAAAAAGGAGGGGCGCATCCGCAACCTCGGCTTTTCGTTTCACGGGAATCAGGCGCTTTTTGACAAGTTGCTCGCGGAGCCGGTCGAGTGGGATTTCGTGATGATCCAGATGAATTACCTCGATTGGCAACACGCCCGCTTACCTGCCAGCTATATGTACAACGAGCTGGAAAAGAAAAATATCCCCGTTATGATCATGGAGCCGCTCTTAGGGGGGCGATTGGCGAGAGTGAGTCGCAACGTGATGGAGATGATGGCGGAGGAGCGGCCGAACGATACCCCCGCGCGTTGGGCGTTTCGTTTCGTAGCTTCCCACCCGCAGGTGATGGTCGTGTTGAGCGGGATGACGTTGATGGATCACTTGAAGGAAAACATCAAAACCTATTCGCCCCTTGAGCCGATGACGGAAAAGGAGAAAGAGATCCTTCAAAAGGCCGCCGATATTATCTCCACCTACCAAATCATTTCCTGTACCGATTGCAAGTATTGCGTGCCTTGCCCGTACGGGGTTGATATTCCCGGGATATTTTTGTATTTCAACAAGGCCACGTACGATAGCAACGTCCCGAACCTTGACGGGCCACGCGACGCGGAATTCAGGAGGGCTTCTCGTGCTTTTTTGGTCGATTACGACCGAGCCATTCCCGAGCTGGAGCAGGCCAATCACTGCATCAATTGTGGTGAGTGCATACCAACGTGCCCTCAACGGATAAGGATTCCTTCGGAATTACTCAGAATAGATAATCTTGTTCAACAACTAAAAGCACGGTAATATCATGTTAAAAAAAATAAGGGTCGCCCTTGCCGTTATTTTCGGGCTACTTATCACGATGCTGTTCCTGGATATTTCTGGGGTTTTGCACCGTTACTTCGCCTTCGCGGCTAAATTGCAATTTGTTCCCGCCCTGCTCGCGTTGAACGTGGTGGTGCTTATCGTGCTGGTGGTTCTGACGCTTCTTTTCGGGCGGGTATATTGTTCCGTTATCTGTCCTACCGGGATTTACCAGGATGTGGTGGCCTTTTTCGCGCGGCGGTTAAAGCCCAAAAAGAGACGCCGCTATCGCTACTCGAAGCCGAAAACTCTGTTGCGATGGGTTGTGTTGGCCCTGTTCGTTGTCGGGGTAATCGCCGGGGTTGCCGTTATCCCCGCGTTACTGGATCCCTACTCCCTGTACGGTCGCATGGTTACCGAGTTGTTGACTCCCCTTTACAGCGGGGTGAATAACCTGTTGGTGAAAGCGTTAGGTGATGGGAACTACACGTTCGTGGAAGCCGATGTATGGATGAAGAGCGGTATCAGTTTCGCGTTGGCCCTCTTAACGTTGCTCGTTATCGGCTATTTGGCATGGCGTAATGGACGTACCTATTGCAACACGATCTGTCCCGTGGGCACCCTGTTGGGCTATTTGAGCAAGCTCTCCTTCCTGAAAATTCAAATCGACCCTTCCTCCTGTATCCAATGCGGACGATGCGTGCGCGCTTGCAAAGCATCATGTATTGATGTTAAAAACCATGCCATTGACTATTCCCGTTGCGTCTCCTGCTTTAACTGCATCGACACCTGTAGTGAAAACGGTATCGCTTATACAGTGAGTTGGGCTAAGAAGCGTGTGGCGACCCAAACAGTGAGCGAGGGGCTGGAAGATGCAGGGGGTAAAACAGTGCAAAAAGTCGCAGAGAAGGTATCGGCGCAAGATGTGGAAGAAACCGCGGGTAAAGAAGTAAGCAAAGAGATGGCGCAGGGAGTAGAGAAAGGAGGGAGTTCCCGAAGGCAGTTTATCACAACGTCGCTGCTCATCGCGGGAACCGCCGCCGAATTGAGGGCTCAAAGTAACAGGCGCAGCATGATCAAGTACCCGGCGGTCAGGAAAGATCGGTTCAACCGGTTGAAACCGATTACACCCCCCGGGTCGGTTAGCCGCGAGCACCTGAACGACGCGTGCACCGCTTGCTTGCTTTGCGTGGCGAAATGTCCCGAGAAGATCATTCGCCCATCGGTAAACGAGTACGGTTGGGAGTTCGTCATGCAGCCTACCCTCTCTTTCGAGAAGGGGTATTGCCGGACCGACTGCACCATCTGCTCCGATGTGTGTCCAACCGATGCGATCAAAGAGCTCACGAAAGCGAACAAAACCAAAACGGCGATAGGTCACGCGGTACACATACGCGAGAACTGCGTGGTGGTGAGAGACGACGTGAACTGCGATGCCTGCTGGCGCATCTGCCCTACCGGTGCCATCACCCGCGAGTACCGGGATGACGGAACACCCTACGTTCCACCGGCAAATAACCCGAACGCCAGCACGGTTAACCTGCGCCTGGTCCCTGTAATCGACAAAGATAAGTGTATCGGCTGTGGTGCGTGCGAGTATATTTGCGCGGCCCGGCCATTAGCCGCGATACACGTGGAGGGCTACGCTACCCACCGGCTGCTTACCTGAGAGCCGATGGGTAACACCCCCGCTTTAAACTTTTAGGTTTATTCAAGCGATACCGCGATTTTTATCAGCTCACTCTCTTTGGAGTTGCCCCCTACGAGGAGTTCAAAATCGCCGGGATAGACCCCTACCGATTCGGTATCGGGGTTCCACCACTCAAATTGGTCACCTCCCAATTCAAAAGTAACCGGTTGGGTTTCGCCCGAAGGAATGAAAACCCTTCGGAAGGCGCGCAGTGTTTTGCTGGGTCCATCTTTATCGCCCCGCTTGCGCAGGTAAACCTGGATGACCTCTTCCCCATCCATTGCCCCTTTGTTGGTTACCGGGACGGTTAGGTTGACCGTTTCGCCTGCTGTAACCTTGTCGCGGTCAACCGTTGGATGCCCGTACTCGAATGAGGTGTAGCTCAAGCCATACCCGAAGGGGAAGAGCGGTTCAGCCTCCATGTAACGGTAGGTGCGGCCTGCCATATCGTACTCCTCGAAGTCGGGAAGTTGCGACAGATTCCGGTAAAAGGTTACCGGCAATCTGCCCGCCGGGTTGTAGTCGCCAAACAGCACTTCGGCCACGGCCGTACCTCCCGCCTGCCCGGGGTACCACGCCTGCAAAATGGCTTCGCATATCTCCACTTCAGGCTCCAGCCCGATGGGTGAGCCGGAGCAGTTAACAAACACCACCTTCTTGCCCGCTTCGTGTAACGCTTTAATGAACGCGCGCTGCACTTCTGGCAGCTCGATATCGGTGCGGTCGCCCCCCCTAAACCCGGGCAGGTTCACGCCCATCTCTTCGCCCTCCAGGGTAGGGGAGATACCCCCCACGAACAGAACCACATCGGCATCTTGTACCTTCGCGATGGATTTTGCCATGTCGATATCCTCTTTGAACCCGAAATCGAAGTTAAGTTCCGCGTCGCCCCGGGTGTAATTGAAGTTTATCTGGATATCGTACGGTTTCCCTGCCTCCACCTGCATCGTGTGCGTCATCTTTCGGGTACCGTGTTGGGTATTAATCCTCCTTACCTCTTCGTTATTGACAAGCAGGGTCACCATTCCGTTCACGTAGAAATCAAACACCACCTCGCCCGATTTAACCGGGGTAAAGAGCGAGGAATAGGTGGCCGTGAAGTTGGTAAGGTTCACGCCCGGCGCGAAGACAGTAGCGCCCATGGTGCAGAAATTAAAGGGCGTGACTATCCGTGTAACGACGTCGGGCTCACCGTCACGCTCCATATTATTCCAGTACTTCGCGCTAAATCCCCTTGCCCCATCTGAGGTACATTGGTTAAACGCGCTCTGCATCAGGGTGGTACTTACCCATTCGCATCCCTGTTCGTAAATTAACCGGTCGTTCTCGCCCAGCGCGGCACGTATCCCTTCCAGTATGGTGATGGTTCGGGGGGGAGTCCCGTTGTAATTGCCCCACTGCATCACCGAGTCGTTGGCGTTGGGTCCCATAACGGCAACGGTTAGTCCTCCCCGCTTTAACGGGAGGGTGTTGTTTTTATTCATCAGCAAGGTCATCGACTTCCTGGCCATATCCAGCGCGATTTGATCGTGTTGTTTCGATGCCACTACCGAGTAGGGGATTTGGCTCCATGATACATCCTTTTGGTTATCCATCTCCCCTAACCGGAAACGAGCCAGTAGCAACCGTCTAACGGATACGTCAAGTTCCCCTTCACTGATGTAGCCATTTTTAACGCTTTCGATGAGTGCCCTGTAGCTGGAGCCACAATCCAGGTCGGTCCCTCTCTGCACGGCTGCTGCCGAAGCCGAAGCCGCATCGGGATGGGTTCCATGCGCGTTGACACCGTAAAAGTCGCGGATCGCACCGCAATCGGCCACGATCACCCCTTTAAATCCCCAATCTCCCCTTAAAATATCAATTAACAGCTCGTCGCTACCGCAGCAGGGTTTTCCCTCGAACCGGTTGTACGCGCACATCACCTCTTGCACGCCCCCTTGCTGAACCAACGCCTTGAAGGCCGGGAGGTAGGTCTCGTGGAGGTCACGGGGGTTAATCTCGTTCGCGTCGAACGAGTGTCTATTCCATTCGGGTCCGGAGTGTACCGCGAAATGTTTGGCACACGCGTGTAGCTTATCGTATTTGTCACCCGCGGGACCTTGAAGTCCTTTTACCGCCGCGACGCCCATCAGGCTTGTCAGGTACGGGTCTTCCCCGTAGGTTTCTATTCCCCTGCCCCAGCGCGGGTCACGAAAAATATTGATAGTGGGCGTCCACATGGTCAACCCCTGGTAACGGCCACGTTCTCCCTGGGAGAGGTAATGGGTATGTTTAGCCCGGGCTTCGTCTGATACCGCGTTGAACATCTCGAAAACGGCGTTATTGTCAAACGTGGCTCCTAACCCGATAGGTTGCGGGAAAACAGTTGCCAAACCAGAACGGGCCACGCCATGTAGCGCCTCGTTCCACCAATTATAGGGTTTGATGCCCAATCGTTCTACCGGTTGAGAGACATCCATCATCAACCCCACCTTTTCCTCCAGGGTTAGGCGGCTTAGCAGGTCATCTACCCGCTGTTCAAAACTCAGCGATGCATCCTTGTAGGGCTCACCCGCTGTTAACGATAGGTTCACGAGTGAAAGCATCAGCACGATGATGAGTCCCGCGATTGACTTTCTCCTGCTACCATTTTTTTTCATTGTCTGTGTCATACGATTATTTTATTTTTACATTATGCTGTATGCAACCTTTGGTGTTTGAAACAAACACTCCCAAGGAAGCTTAACGACTGTCTTAAACAGATTGGCTTTAACCTGCTTTTCCTCTCTGCATCGATATGCACGATCAGCGAGAAGGGGGGTTATGTTGGTTTTTTCTCCATGGGCTTGATCGTGCTCAAGTCGCCGATCATCACCGGTTGCCCCGAAGCGATGCTTTTCCTGGCAGCAATGCCTATCAGGCAGGCCAATGCCCCATCCCTTACCCCTGCCATCTGCTTGAGCGGATCGGGGGTGTTCGGGATAAATATCTGGTCCTTCAGGAGCTTATCACCGCCCCCATGTCCCGATCCCTGTGGGATCTGTATATATTCTCTTCTCCCGAAGTTCTTGAAGACGACGATCTCATCGTAGTTCGCGTCGGAGGTGGGTCTGGACTCCTGTATCCAGGCATCCATACGCCCTTTGGTCCCGTTGAACGCGATGCGGTATCCCTCGTAGGGGGAGTAGGCGGTGAGCGAGTAAGAGACCTGCACGCCGTTCTTGTACTTGATGGTCGCGGCCATCTTGTCATAGATGTTCACGTCGTTCCGGAACACGCAGCCGTCGCGGTGGTAACCGTCGTACTTCTCGTTGTCCACGTACAGGCGGATGAGGCGTTCGTTCGCGGTGATATCGAAGTAGAAGTTGCACTTTCTCGTGTGGGGGCAGTTCCTGCAGTTGGTGGCCCTGAAGGGTCCGTTTTTCCCGTAAAACTCCAGGTCGCCCAGCGCGTAGACCGATTCGGGGTCGCTCTCTATCCACCAGTTGAGCAGGTCGAAGTGGTGGCTAGCCTTGTGTACCCACAGCGATCCCCCCTTTTCCACGAGCCGGTGCCAGCGGCGGAAGTAGTCTGCCCCGTGTGACGTGTCGAGGTACCAGTGGAAGTCTACCGAGGTGATCTCGCCAATCTCGCCCGACCGGAGGATCTCCCACATCTTTGCCCGGTGGGGGGAGTAGCGGTAGTTAAAGGTGACGCGGCACTTTTTGCCGGTCCTTTTTTCGGCGTCAATGATGCGTTGAATTTTTTTCTCGTCAATCGCCATCGGTTTTTCACAGATAATATCTGCTCCCATCTCCATCCCCTTCTCGATAAAAAGGTCATGCGTATCATCATCGCTGGTCACGATAAGGACCTCCGGCTTCGTCTCGCGCATCATCTCGTCGAAGTCGGTAAAGGTGGGACAGTCGGCGCCGATTATCTCCTTACCCACGGCCAACCGTCCGGGATTGTGATCGCACAGCCCTACGAACTGTACATGGTCGGGGTAATCCCTGAGCAGATCGCTCCCCCACATTGCCACGCCTCTCACGCCCGTGCCAACCAGGGCTATTCTCATCTTATCGCCGTTCTCGCGCGCGATGGTTCTACTGTTTGCAAGGATCCTCGAGTGTGGATCCAGAACGGTTGTCCCCGCGATCGCCCCTGAGACCGCTAAGAACGCTCTTCTCGACATCCTGTTTTCCCCGTTTTTCATGTTGCTGTTTCTTTAGTTGTTTGAGTGTTAGTTGCAAAAATAAAAATAAAAGCGGAAATGGCAACGCTTTATCACCTAAATATCTCTTTGTGTAGAGTCGTGGATACTACTAAGAAGTGCAAATGATTCGAAGCTTTCAAGCCAAGAAGATGAAAAACACTCGGGGAGCGCCGTTGGCAAGGTGACGCGAAAATTAAACCACCTGGTCGCGGTTCAACTAAACTAAAATGAGTAACTTTGGCAGCACACCGTTTTTAGATCACCGTATTATAGCATCAGTTTAGATGATCAACTTTAATTACCAACAATATGAGGAGTTTTATACACGATGACTTTTTGCTACAGACAGACGCCGCGAGACAGCTCTACCATGAGCACGCGGCGAAACAGCCCATCATCGATTACCACTGCCATTTGGATCCCGAGTACATCGCGCGGGATCACTCGTTTGATAACCTGGGACAAATATGGCTGGAGGGTGACCACTACAAGTGGCGCGCGATGCGAACCAACGGGATCGCGGAGGAGTACTGTACCGGTAAGGAGACTACCGACTGGGAGAAGTTCGAAAAGTGGGCGGCGACGGTACCTTACACCATGCGGAACCCGCTGTACCACTGGACGCACCTGGAACTGAAGCGCGCGTTCGGGGTTGATAAGCTGCTGAACCCATCCACCGCGAAGGAGATTTACGATGAATGCACCACGAAGCTCCGCACGCCGGAGTACTCGGCCCGCGGGCTGATGAAAAAGTTCCGGGTGGAGGTGGTTTGTACGACCGATGACCCGATTGACAGCCTACAGCATCACATCGCGCTCAAGGAGGAGGGATTCGAGATAAAGGTGCTGCCCACCTGGCGACCTGATAAGGCGATGGCGGTGGAAGATCCCGCGGCGTACCGCGCCTACGTGGAGAAGCTGTCGGCGGCTTCCGGGGTGACCATCAGTCGGTTCAGCGACCTGATCGAGGCGCTACGCGTGCGGCACGACTTCTTTGCGAGCGTGGGGTGTAAGCTGTCTGACCACGGCATCGAGGAGTTTTACGCCGAACCGTACACCCAAGCCGAGATCGACAGGATCTTCGACAAGGTATTTGGCGGGAACGAGCTCTCGAAGGAGGAGGTCCTGAAATTCAAGTCGGCCATGCTGCATGAGGGTGCCGTGATGGATTGGGAGAAAGGGTGGACGCAACAGTTTCACTACGGCGCCATCCGGAACAACAACACCCGCCTGTTTAACCGGGTGGGCCCCGATACGGGGTTCGACTCGATTGGTGATTTCAGCGTGGCGAAGGCGATGAGCCGCTTTTTCGACCAGCTCGATAAGGAAAACAAACTGACCAAGACCATTATCTACAACTTGAACCCCAAGGATAACGACATGGTGGCCACCATGATCGGCAACTTCCAGGATGGTTCCGTTGCCGGGAAGATGCAGTTCGGCTCGGGGTGGTGGTTCCTGGACCAAAAGACCGGGATGGAGGCGCAGATGAACTCCCTCTCCAACCTGGGACTCCTGAGTCGCTTCGTGGGCATGCTCACCGATTCGCGCAGCTTCCTCTCTTACCCTCGCCACGAGTACTTCCGCCGGATATTGTGTAACCTCGTGGGGAACGATGTGGAGCAAGGACTTCTCCCCGCGTCGGAGATGCCTTTCCTGGGTGAGATGGTCGAGAATATATCGTATAAAAACGCGAAGCGATATTTTGATTTTTAACTATTTAAAGGCTGAAAACATGTAAACTATCTCAACTTTGACATGCTGTTTTTTACTTTTTGCTTTTAAGTCAAAAATTCGGAACAGCTGAAAGTTGAGTAAACTAACCATAGGAACAATGAAATTAGGAAAGTACAGCATCGGTGTAGGTGACCGCTTCACCTACCAGGGAGAAGCCCAGTTGAGGGCCATCATGAAAGCGAATGAAAAGGGGGTGGATATTGTACCCGTTTGGAACAAATCGAACCGTGAACATATTTACGTGGGCACCAAGCCCATGGATACGCGGGTGGAGGCGGACAATGCGGTGAAAGCGTTGAACTACCAGGGAGCCTACTTCGTGGATGCCGACCATATCAACCTGGACACGGTGAGCAGTTACGTGGAGTCGTCCGATTTTTTCACGCTCGACGTGGCCTCGTTTATCGGTAAGGAGAGTAGCCCGGAAAAGGTGGAGGCGTTCGTCGCCTCCTGCCAGAACTATACTGGTTACCTGCAGATCCCCGGTATCCTTGAGCCGCTGCGCATATCGGATCAGTTGCTACGGCGTGTAGCGGGTAAGTTTTTGGCGGCCATCGACCATGCCGCGGAGATCTACGCTTACCTGAAGAGCGAGAAGGGCGAGGGGAATTTTATCACGGAGGTGTCGATGGATGAGGTGGAGTCGCCCCAGACCCCGGTGGAGTTGCTCTTTATCTTGAAGATGTTGGCCGACAAGAAGGTACCCGCGCAGACCATAGCGCCCAAGTTCACCGGTCGGTTCAACAAGGGGGTCGATTACGTGGGTGATCTCGACCGGTTCGCCAGGGAGTTCGAGGAGGACCTGTTGGTTATCGACTTCGCGGTGAAGGAGTTCGGGCTGCCCAAGGAGCTTAAACTCAGCGTCCATTCCGGAAGCGATAAGTTCTCTATATACCCGATCATCGCGGAGGCCATCGCTAAGCACGGCAAGGGGATTCACCTCAAGACGGCTGGTACAACGTGGCTCGAAGAGGTCATCGGCTTGGCGATGGCTGGCGGCGAAGGGCTCGCGCTGGCGAAGAGAATCTACGAGCGCTCCTTTACCCGGCGGGAAGTGTTGTGTGCTCCCTACGCTGATGTAATCGATATCGACGAATCGAAGCTGCCCCCGGTGGCTGAGGTCAATGGGTGGAGCGGCGATAAGTTTGCCAACACGCTCCGGCATATCCCGGGACATCCCGACTACAACCCCAACTTCCGGCAGTTGATTCACGTGGCCTACGCGGTGGCGGCCGAGATGGGCAGTGAATATACCGACCTCCTGGTGAAACATGCCGACGTGGTGGGTTCTTGCGTAGAGGAGAACATTTACGACAGGCACCTGAAACGGTTGTTTAACCTGTAAACATGGTGTTGCTTAAACCTGCCGTATACCAAACGGGACGTACGGTGGGTTTTTTGTTGCGGATCGATGCGTGATCGGAATGCATGGATCGAGTCGCGTGGCAAATGGCGTACGGGGGATCAGCCTTAATTAGATGATGTTGTTAAACCGCTTGTAGAACCCGATGTTTTCTCGCGTAAGGATGTCGAGTTGGACGTAGTTCTCCCGCTTGACCGGTTTCTTGAATATAAGGTGTTCCAGCATGGTTTTCATCGCGTGGAACCCCTGATGTTCAGGCTCCTGTCCAATAAGGTAGTCGATCTGTCCTCTCTTTAGTGCCTCTACGTTAGGAGTGGTGAGGTCTAAACAGACCATTTTAACATCCTCGATGTGGTTGTTATAGAGGTAATTGGCCACGTAGTTACCCCGTGAGTTCATCACCACGACACCCGGGATGTCGTGGTGGTCAGTGAAAAACCGGGAAAGGTAAGCCTCGTTGTTTTCCGGCTCGTCCACCGAAAAGGGGATTCGCAATACCTGGTACGCGGATTTCAGCTTGGACAGATAATCCATGAAGCCCTTTTTACGCTGGATGGTGGAGTTTGCACTCCGATTGCCTACCCGAACGGCTTGCAGGATACCGATCTTGGAGTCGGCGGGGATAAGCGAGGTGATCAACTTGGCCATTAGGGTTCCGCACATGTAGTGATCCGACGAAAAAAAGGCGAGTGGGGAGGCACCCTCGTTGTTCGAATCCACGAATATGTAGGGGATCTCCCTCTCATCCATTATCTCGCACAAAGCGTTGGTCTCGTCGTGAAAGGTGGGACCTATGATCAAGGCATCCATCTCCGTCTCGGCGATTTGCCGGAACACCTCCTTGCAGGAGAAGAGGTCGTACTGGTTGTAGGTAAGTACCTCGATCGTTAACTTGAGGTTCGCGTACGCCTCTTTCGCGTGATGAATGCCCTGGTGAATGCTCTCCCAATACTCCCCGGGGGAGACGCTGGGCGTTGTGATCAAGATCTTGTACGTTCGCTTCAGCGAGAGTGCTGAAATGTGGATGTTTGGCTTGTAGTCTACCTTTTCAAGTACCGCCTCTACCGCTTTGCGCGCTTTAGGCGAAACGTTGCCACGATTATGTAAGACACGATCCACCGTACCGGCAGAAACACCGGCCAGCCGTGCGATATCTTTGATACGGATTTTTTTTTGCATAACCTGCTAATGAAAAAGTATCGCCATTTCTTTTGCGCGATGCATTATTTTTGTATTTTTGTGTACGTACACAAAAGTAGGACTATTTTTTGAAAATAAAAATAATTCGCGTGATTTACTACCGCGCCACGAGGAGTTATTTAGTGCCAACTGTGTGTGAATGACACGGTTTTAGAGATGTAAACGCGGCCACCCATATTATAGCGACCATTATAACGATCTAAAATAATAAAGAGTATGTATACATTGTTTGATATCCATGACAAGGTGATTGTCATTACCGGGGGAACCGGGGTGTTGGGCACGTCGATGGTAGAGTACCTGGCGGCTCACGGTGCGAAAGTGGCGGTGCTTGCCAGAAATATTGAGAAAGGGAACCGGCTGATCGATAAGGTAAAGGCTGATGGGGGGGACGCGATCTTCCTGCAGACCGACGTGACCAATGAGGAGGTGCTGCAACAGAACGCCGACGCGATCGCGAAGCGCTACGGGCGCATCGACGTGTTGATCAACGGTGCGGGGGGGAATATGCCGGGAGCCACCATCGGCCCGGACAGCACCATCTTCGACCTGAAGGCGGACGATTTCCGGAAGGTGGTAGACCTGAACCTGATGGGTACCGTGTTGCCCACCCTTGCTTTTGCTAAGCAGATGATGCAAGAGAAAAAGGGCAATATCGTCAATATCTCATCGGCCTCGGCGCTTCGACCGCTTACCCGCGTGGCCGGTTACGGTGCGGCGAAGGCGGCGGTGACCAACTTCACCAAGTACATGGCCGGCGAGATGGCCATCAAGTTCGGCGAAGGGTTCCGCGTGAACGCGCTCTGCCCCGGCTTCTTTATCACCGAGCAGAACCGAACCCTGTTGACCAACCCCGACGGCTCCTACTCCGATCGCGGGAAGAGCATCATCGCGCACACCCCCTTCCGCCGCTTCGGCGTGCCCGAAGACCTGCTGGGAACGCTCCACTACCTGGTGAGCGACGCGTCGAAGTTCGTGACGGGAACGGTAGCCATCGTGGATGGGGGGTTCGACGCCTTTAGTATTTAACGTGGTATCGATGGGGTTCAACGACCAACTACGAATCGAAAACAATCAACAAGCATTATATTAATATAGAGTAAATCATAACAACACCTATGTCGTTAACGTTAAGAAAAAAGTTCAAATATGCCCTGGTGGTACCCACCAGCATGGGGGTACGCATTACCCCCGCCAATGGGCTGCCGGCTTACAGCACCAACCTGTTCGAGATGCATGCGACCAGCGCGGAGACCAACGTGGCCAGCATCTCCTCCTACCTGGGTCTGCCAGTGAAGGCGCTGACCGCCTTCGTGAAGGGGAGCCCCGTGGCCGATTTCATCAAGTCGGATCTAAGGGCGCGGAACATCGAGTATGAAGGGCCGGAGGTACCGCAAGGGGGTCCCTGGGGCTACCGCCACCAGTTCAATATCGCCGATAGCGGCTTCGGGCTGCGGGGGCCGCGGGTGCATAACGACCGGGCGGGTGAAGTGGGACGCACGTTGAGCGTGAAGGACTTTGATCTTGATAGGCTTTTTGGGAAGGAGGGTGTACAGATCGTGCACCTCTCCGGGCTGATTGCCGCCCTGTCGCCCGAGACGAGCCAGTTTTGCTTAGAGGTGGCCCGCTTCGCGAAGCGGCACGGCACCCTCATCTCGTTCGACCTGAACCACCGGGCTACCTTCTGGAAAGGGCGCGAGGAGGAGTTGCATGCCGCGTTCACCGAGATCGCCTCGTTATCGGATATCCTGATTGGCAACGAGGAGGATTACCAACTCTGCCTCGGGGTCAAAGGGCCGGAAGCCGGGGGAGAGAATATCGAGGAGACCATCGATGCCTTCAAGGGGATGATCATGAACGCGAAGAAAGCGTTCCCGAACGTCACGGTGTTCGCCAACACGCTCCGGGAGGTAATTAGCGCGAATGAGCACCTGTGGGGAGCCATCGTCTATGAGAACGGCAACTGGCACGAGGCACCGCTGCGGACGATCAAGGTGATGGACCGCATTGGCGGGGGCGATGGGTTCGTCGGGGGGTTGCTGTACAGCATCCTGACCGGTATGGAGCCCGAGAAGTGGGTGCGGTTCGCGTGGGCGAGCGGCGCTCTGGCAACCACCTTCCTGACCGATTACGCGCAGCCGGCCGACGAGGCGATGATCTGGAGCATCTGGGAGGGGAACGCCCGGGTTAAGAGGTAAATTACAATATAATTGAATTTTCGCATATTATTAACTCTATGAGCTTTCAGGGCAAAGACCTCGTAAACTTTCGTGGGAACACATCCTGCGAAGATCGCGTTAAAAAAGAAAAGCTGTTTGAGCGTATGCGAGTTATTTTTCTTTTAGCGATCAAGCAGTAGATGGGTCACGAAATTTACGCCAGTCGAGCCTGAAAGCTATTAATTTTCTTAGGAGCGAGAGCAGAACCAAGTATGCTTGAGTTTTGCCGAGAGACGACAGAAAAGGCAATAAGTTGAAACAGTTACAAGCGAAAGTTAAGTAATATAAAAAATAGTAGCATGAAGCAAAAAGCAGATATTGGATTGATCGGGTTGGCCGTGATGGGCGAGAACCTGGTACTCAACATGGAGAGCAAAGGGTATACCGTGGCCGTCTATAACCGCACCGTATCCAAGGTACACAACTTTATCAACGGGCGGGGTAAAGGGAAGAATTTCATCGGCGCCGACTCGCTGGAGGAGCTGGTGAGCGCCATCAAGCGGCCCCGCAAGGTGATGATGCTGGTGAAAGCGGGCAAACCGGTAGATGACTTTATCGAGCGGCTAATCCCCCTGCTGGAGCCGGGCGACATCATCATCGACGGTGGCAACAGCCACTTCCCGGATACTATCAGAAGGACGGCGTACGTGGAGAGCAAGGGCTTGCTCTACGTGGGGACGGGTGTCTCCGGTGGTGAGGAGGGAGCCCTCCTGGGCCCCTCCATGATGCCGGGCGGCTCCCCCGACGCGTGGCCCCACGTCAAGGAGATATTCCAGGCCGTGTCGGCCAAGGTAGACGATGGCTCCCCCTGTTGCGACTGGGTGGGCGAGAACGGGGCGGGTCACTTCGTGAAGATGGTCCATAACGGCATCGAGTACGGCGATATGCAGATCATCAACGAGGCGTATCACCTGATGAAGGAGCTGCTGGGGATGGATGCATTCGAGCAGCACGAGGTGTTCAAGCGGTGGAACAAGGGGGTGCTGGACTCCTACCTGATCGAGATCACGGCCGATATCCTGGCTTACAAGGATGAGGATGGAAGTCCGCTCGTGGAGAAGATCCTGGATACGGCGGGACAGAAGGGAACCGGGAAGTGGACGGCCGTCACGGCGCTCGACCTGGGTATACCGCTCACGCTGATCGGTGAATCGGTCTTCTCGCGCTGCCTCTCGGCACAGAAAGATTTACGGGTTAAAGCCTCGAAAGCGATCAAGGTGGCGAAGAAACCCTTCGAAGGCGATAAGCAACAGTTTATCGACGACCTGGAGAAGGCGCTATACGCGGCTAAGATCATCTCCTATGCGCAGGGGTACGACCTGATGATGGAGGCGGCCAAAGAGTACAACTGGAACCTCAACTACGGGGGGATCGCACTGATGTGGCGAGGCGGTTGCATTATCCGCTCTCGCTTCCTGGGCGATATCAAAAACGCGTTCGATAAGAACCCCTCGCTGGAGAACCTGCTGCTCGACCCCTTCTTCAAGGAGGAGGTATTGTCGGCCCAAGAGAGCTGGCGCAGGGTATGTGCCACTGCGTTGATGCACGGCGTACCGGTCCCGGCCCTCACCGCGGCCTTGACCTACTTCGACGGGTTCCGCAATGAGCGGCTGCCGGCTAACCTGCTGCAGGCACAGAGGGACTACTTCGGCGCGCATATGTATGAGCGGGTGGATGCCCCCCGCGGGGAGTATTTTCACACCGACTGGACGGGGCGGGGTGGTAGTACGGCATCGACCATGTACGACGTTTAAGGCATGATCTATTACGAGAAAGGCTCACCGGGTACCAGCTTGTCGCACGCGGATCTGCAGCAAGGACTACAGGAAGCGTTGGACAAGCTGGGGGAAAGGCGTAAGGTACTTGCCATACCACCCGATTACACCCGCCTGCCGAGCCGGGCGGGAGAACTTACCGAGATGGCATGGAAGTACTTTGGCGATCGTCTCACCGACGTGCTGCCGGCATTGGGTACGCACACCCCCATGACCGATGAGCAGATCAGTCATATGTTCGGGAAACTTCCCGCGTCGCTCATACGGGAACACGACTGGAGGAACGACGTCATCACGTTGGGAGAGGTGCCGGCGAGTTACGTGAGGGAGGTGAGCGATGGGGACGTCGACTTCCCTTGGCCGGCGCAGGTAAACAGGTTACTGGTGGAAGGGGGGTTCGACCTGATCCTCTCGATCGGGCAGGTGGTACCTCACGAGGTGGTGGGGATGGCCAACTACAACAAGAATATCCTCGTGGGGACCGGCGGTAGCGAGGGGATCAACAAGAGCCATTACATCGGTGCCGTGTACGGCATGGAGCGGATGATGGGTCGTTCCGATACGCCCGTCCGCCGCGTATTTAACTACGCTACCGAGAAGTTCCTGCACGAGCTGCCTATCCTCTACGTCCTTACCGTGGTGGGCGTAAACGAGGAGGGAAGGCAACAGACCTACGGGCTGTTCGTGGGAGATGACCTTGAGGTGTTCGAGCGGGCAGCCAAACTTTCGTTGGAGGTGAACTTCGTGATGGTGGAGCGGCCGCTGAAAAAGACGCTGGTATGGCTCGACCCCACCGAGTTCAAGAGCACCTGGCTGGGTAACAAGTCGATCTACCGCACGCGGATGGCGATTGCCGATGGGGGCGAGCTGATCGTGCTGGCGCCTGCGCTAAAAGAGTTCGGTGAGGATAAAGAGATTGATCACCTTATCCGAAAGTACGGCTACCACGGTACACCGGCTACACTGAAGGCCGTCGCGGAGAACCAAGACCTCCGGGAGAACCTTAGTGCGGCTGCCCACCTGATTCACGGCTCGTCGGAGGGTCGGTTTACCGTGACCTACTGCCCGGGGAAGGGGAGCGAGAACCTCACCCGGGAGGAGATCGAGAGCGTGGGGTTCCAATGGGGCGACTACGATGAGGTGATGAGTAGGTACGACCTATCAAAGCTGAAAGAGGGGTTCAACCAGCTCCCCGATGGGGAAGAGATCTACTACATATCGAGCCCGGCCCTTGGCCTGTGGGCGCATAGGGATCGGTTCGAGTAGCTTACACGAAGAGGCAACGTTTAAAAATGAACATAAATCAAAACAACATGACAACAAGAAGAGAATTTATTAAAACCGCGACCTTAGCATCAGCAGGGCTCGCGATGGGCGGTATCACCACACGAACCAATGCCGCGAGTTACAGCCGCATCGTGGGTGCTAACCAAAAGGTGAACTTGGCGGTCATCGGGATTGGTAATCGTGGATGGGATATCATTAACGACTTTGATAGGACGGGGTTGGCCAACGTGGTGGCGCTGTGCGACGTGGACTTGGGTGCCCAGCACACCAGGAATGCGCTGAACAAGTTTCCGAACGCCAAGCGTTTCAAGGATTTCCGGGAGATGTTCGACAAGATAGGTAACGAGTTCGAGGCGGTGGCGATCGCGACACCCGACTTCGCCCACTTCCCGGCCACCATGATGTCGATCGTCGAGGGGAAGCATGTCTTCGTGGAAAAACCATTGACAAGAACGTTTCACGAGTCGGAGCTCCTGCTCAAAGCCGTCGCCAAGTACCCCAACGTGGTGACCCAGATGGGTAACCAGGGGCACTCCGAGGCCAACTACTTCCAGTTTAAAGCGTGGAAAGAGGCGGGGATCATCAAGGACGTGACGGCCGTGACCGCGCACATGAACAACCCGCGCCGCTGGCACGGCTGGGACCCCTCCATCACTCGTTTCCCGGCTGCCGAACCTATTCCGGAGACGCTGGACTGGGACGTCTGGCTGATGGCCCAACGCCACCACGATTACAACAAAGATTTTCATAACGGCCAATGGCGTTGCTGGTATGACTTCGGGATGGGTGCCTTGGGCGATTGGGGGGCGCACATCATCGATACGGTGCACGAGTTCCTTGACCTGGGACTACCGGAAGAGGTTACACCCCTGTTATTAAAAGACCATAACGACTACTTCTTCCCCATGTCGAGCACGATCGAGTTCAAGTTCCCCGCAAGGGGTGATATGCCCCCGCTGACGATTACCTGGTATGACGGCCTGGATAACATCCCCGCCGTCCCGGAAGGGTATGGCGTATCGGAACTCGATCCCAACATCCCACCGGTGGCTGGCGGGAAGATCCAACCGGCTAAGCTGAACCCCGGGAAGGAGATCTACAGCAAGGAGCTTACGTTCAAGGGCGGATCGCATGGTAGCACGCTGAGTATCATCCCCGACGAGAAGGCGAAGGAGATGGAGAAGCACCTGCCGGAAGTACCCCCAAGTCCCTCCAACCATTATGCTAACTTCCTGTTGGCCTGCCTGGGTAAGGAGAAGACCCGCTCACCGTTCGAGATTTCTGCCCCGCTAAGCCAGGTGTTCTGTCTTGGCGTGGCTGCCCAGCGACTCAATCGCAAGATCGTGTTCGATCGTGAAACGAAGCGGGTGACGAATGACGCGTTCGCGGACGCGTACCTAACCGGTGAGCCGCCAAGGAAAGGTTGGGAGGACTTTTACGTGATTTAATGGCCTTCGTCTAAGAAGTGAGTAGAAGGGAAATAGGTGAAAAAACTAATTAATAGAGAACAAACAAAGAAAACAAAAAAGGAGTAATAATGAAGAAAATAGCTTTTTTAGCAACCACATGTATGTTCGTCTTGGCCTCCTGTTCGCAGGGACCCAAGTGGCAGGAGCTGTTCAACGGGAAAGACCTTCAGGGATGGGAAAAGCTGAATGGCACGGCCGAGTACAAAGTGGAAGACAACACCATCATCGGCATTTCCGCAATGAACACGCCCAACACGTTCCTGGCTACCACGGAAGAGTACGGTGATTTTATCCTGGAGTTCGACTTTAAAGTGGACGATGGGTTGAACTCGGGGGTTCAGTTTAGGAGCTTGAGCATGGACGAGTATCAGAACGGACGCGTGCATGGGTATCAATTCGAGATCGACCCGTCGGATCGAGCTTGGACGGGAGGCGTCTACGACGAAGCGCGTAGGGGCTGGTTATATCCCTTAACCTACAATCCAGAGGGGCAAGCCGCCTTTAAAAACGGCGAGTGGAACAGTGCCCGCATTGAAGCGATCGGCAGCTCCATCCGTACATGGGTCAACGGGATACCATGTACCGATCTGTTGGACAACACTACCTCTACTGGCTTTATCGCCCTGCAGGTGCACTCTATCAGGAACGAGGAGTTGGTCGGCAAGACGGTCTCCTGGCGTAATATACGAATACTCACCGAGGATCTTGACATCTACCGGACCCCAGACAACCCTGAGGTGAAACAATTGAACACGATTGCCAACACCATCTCCGAGCGCGAGGCCGCGGAAGGGTGGGAGCTGCTCTGGGATGGTGAAACCACGGAAGGATGGCGAGGTGCCCGGCTCGATGGTTTTCCCGAGATCGGGTGGTCCATCGAAAACGGCATCCTCAAGGTGCACAAGAGCGATGGTGGGGAATCCACCAACGGTGGCGATATCGTTACCACGAAGCCCTACAAGAACTTCATGCTGAAAGTCGATTTCCGGATAACCGAAGGCGCCAACAGTGGTATCAAGTACTTCGTGGATACTGACCTGAACAAGGAGGGTACAGGGTCGGCTATTGGCTGCGAGTTTCAGATTCTGGACGACCAGAATCACCCCGACGCCAATATGGGTAAAGATGGAAACCGGACGCTCGGCTCGCTTTACGACTTGATTGCGGCACCGACAGACAAGCCTTTCCGTCGAGGGTTCTTTAACACGGCCCAGGTCGTGGTGCAAGGGAACCACGTAGAGCACTGGCTGAACGGGATTAAAATCGTGGAATACGAGCGCAATACCGACGAGTGGAACAAGCTAGTGCAGACCAGCAAGTACAAAAATTGGCCCAACTTCGGAAACGCCGAAGAGGGGTTGATCTTGCTGCAAGACCACGGCGATGAGGTGTGGTTCCAGAATATCAAGATCAAAGTGCTGGAGTAACCCGTCGTTGAGTTAAACAGGCAATAGAGGGGGGCCGTCTCGTTTTGAGACGGCCCCTTTCTATAGGGACATTCGTTTAATTCCAATTCAAGAGCATGACTGGTAGGAATATTGGTCTTGCTCTTTTTCTTTTTTTGAAGTTTTAGCTTTTCATTGATGTTTTTCGGGATTTTTCCCCC
>DUNG01000039.1 GCA_012839475.1 Petrimonas sp.
AAGGGTTAAATACTTCGGGGACAATTACATCAGCAATCTTAGTAGTCACTCAAATCACCTCATGATTTTTTTACTTGACGCCCGCCTCCTGCTTCAGACGTGCCGCGAGAGACGGATTTTCTTGCAGGATTTTTGCCTGATTTGTCAGGTTAAACGTTTCGGCCTTCCACGGGTTAGCCTCACCGCCACCCGCGCCAGGCGGGTTTGTGCCGCCGCCAACCTGTCCACTACCGCCACCGGCCCCGAGGAGCCAATTCTTCTCCTTGACCATGCTTTCAACCAGGGAGTCTAATCCGGTTACGGGTTTGTCATCCTGCGTTAACTGCTTACCATCCGCATTCACCGGGAACACGGACATGGATTCCAGATCCACCTTGACATTCGTGAAATCAGCCAGCTTGTAGGCATCTTCCAGAGCTTCCTTGCGAACGCCCGCCTTAACTGCCGACGCCATGAAAGCGGCCTTCTTCAAGGCTTCCTGAGCCTTTTCTACCGTTACATTACTACTCGATGTCGCCTCTTTAATTTTGGTTGTGACGGTTTCAGTAGCATCTTCAAGTTTAATTTTTGAAGCATCAAGTCCGAGAACACCGCAAACGCTCTCCAGGAACGCCCTGTTTTGATCTTCAAGGTCAGTTGCCTTCTTGTTTGCTTCGGTGAGCTGAGTTTTAAGCTTCTCGTTGTCCTCTTCAGTAGCACGGAGCTTCCTTCGCCAGCCAGCAGCTTCATCTCGCAAGTCCTGGACATATGCTGCGGAGAAACCGCCGCTGCCACCAGCACCATCACCACCGCCACCGCCACCGGTGAAACAAACAGGAGTAAACATCCTAAACAAATTAAACGGATTAAACATTAAACTATTAGGCATCGAGCCTCTCTCCTTCGGGCACCAAGCCCAATTTTTTGATATAATAAAACCGCCTCCGAATTTTATCTTTTCGTAAGGCGGGTTTTATACTTGGACGACCCCAACTGGACCATACATAACGATAAGCAATCCGTCACAGTCGGCATAAATAACCGGCTCTGGATATTACGCCAAAAGAAGATGACCCCCACCCTGATCCGCCTGGGCCGGGAACATACCAGGCTATTTTTAAAAGAAGCCGGTATGCACTATATCCCCAACAAAAAACCCCGGCGAATTATTCACCAGGGCCTATTTTGGGACGATGAGCACAGCTGCTTATGTTACAGCAAGAAAATGATCCCGATAAGGTTTAATGATCCCAAAATTCACGGTATTGCGGTTGAGGGGGAGCCGAAGTCGAAAAAGAACAACGCCCCTCATTCATCATAATAGAACTGCTCCACCTCTTCGTTTGTTAGCTCCGGCAACTCAATGCCTTTTTCGGCGCAGTATTTAAGCATGTCGCGCAGCCGTAAACCGCGCCGGGGCTTCGGGTTGTAGCAAAAGCACTCTTCGGACATTGTTTTTTTATCAAGCCTGCTCATTTGCTACCCTCCAAGGCTGACGCCGTATTTTTTAATCAGCTCAAGCGCAGCCCGTGTATCAATAATCATATCCTGTGTTGTGCCCACCTGAACGGCCCCCAGGGCCTTGTTGTAATATTCTATCAGTTTGGTTTTGGCGGTTAATTTCATGTAGCCGTCGCAATCCTGCTCAAAACTTTCCTTTGCCACCATGGCCACAAGCCGCGGAGCAGTGGTACGGTAAAGCCCCTTCGAGCCGTAATTATGCGGCGCCGTTTCCAACAAATTCAAATCTGCATACAAGTCTTTTTTGTTTATTTTAAAGGCCACCAGCGCCTGCGGCTCCGATTCACCGGGAAGTGTCAGGCCGTAAACATCATAACCATCCCTGATCGGTATTTCCCAGTCGAAATTCCAGCCGGCCTTCTTTAGACCCTTGAGTTCGGCTGCCGTAAATTGCCGGTATTCCGTTTTCACAGCGTCCCCCGTCCGGCTATCAATCAACTCCGGCCCAGGAACACCTTCTATCTTTATTGTATCACGCGTATCAGTTGTTTGCAAGGGTTCTGTCTGTCTCGGTTCTGTTTTCCGGGCAGTTGCTTCCAGTTCTTCTTGTTTTCTTGCTTTTTCTAGCTCTTCCAGCTCCTCAATCTCTTTATCCAGATCTATATGCAGACCGTAAGCATGCAAACAGTTAGGATGAAAAAGCCCCGCTGCCCTTGCTTCTTGAATTGTCGGGTAGCCCGGCGTTTTGCCCGTTAAGCTCAATACCTCCCCTTGCCACGGCTGACACAGTTCACATGCTCCGCTGTGCGTACTTACCTTCACCAAGTCATGACCTTGCTCCAGCAGCCGGTTAGCCGTCCCTTGCAAGTGGGCCTCCATTGTAGAAGTACGCGCCACCATCTCCGCATAACTGCGCATGCTCCAGTTACGGCCTGCGGCGTCCTGAAAACCGGTTACACCGCGCTCTGCCAGCTGCTCTCTGTAATTCTTTGCTACTTGTTTCCAGGTGTCATAGCCAGCTACACTGCCCCGAATGTTTTCAAGGGCCAGGTCGCGGTAAATACCTTCCGTGCGGCGCCCGATGAGCTGCGCTACACGATCCAGGCTTTCAAAAGTGTTTTCAGCAAGGACCTGCGCTGCCTGCTGATGGATTGCGCCGAAGCCAGCTTTCATGGAAACGTCTGCATCTTTCAGCATAGCATCAGCGGAAAACAATCCCTGTGAATAAACGCGCGGGATTGCTTCCGTACACCAGGTCCTGTTGCCGGCGCGAAGCTGATTTAAGATAGCCTCAATATTTTCTTTCATCATGGTCAAATATTCTGTTTTATTGCCGCGCAGAAGCGCTCGGTTGAGCCGATCTAAGATTTCTCGCTCGGCGGTCTCGTAAAACTGGACAAGGCGGGTTGCTTCAGCTTCGCTAAATTGCCTTACGTCTGCGGGCATTATTCTTCACCTGCCACTCCCAGGTTAAACGATGGCAGCTCAAGGGCCGGTGATTGTGTTTTGGCTTGCTCACCCCGGATCCGCTCAATTTCAGCCTGCAGCGCCTCTCCTTCCAACCCATCCAGTCGCATAAGCGCGCTTTCCAAGCTGGTCAGGCCAGCAGTGTAGCGAGTAGTTTCAATTTGCGTTTCTTCCATGTCGTCATCAGGGAGACCATCCTGCCAGGTAATATGGATCTCTTCCAGCTTCACTGCGTCCTTCACACCCTGCGCAGCTTCCAGTTCAGAGGCAAGCATCAGCGTTTTCTTTAGCGCCGGATCGAAGCGCAGCCTGATCCGGTTTACTTTAGCCAGCGGCGCCATCATCAGCCTGCGAAGGGCCGAGCCAGATTCAGCTAAGCCAGTTTTAAGCTGTCCGAATGCTGCGGCGCTGGTCTCGGAAAGTATATATAGCTGCTCCATTAAGAGCTCGATTTCTTTAAATGCTGCTTCCAGCTGCCCGTCCCAGGTAACGTAGCCAGGCGGCTCTTCGCCCTGGGCCACAGGATAAAACTTACCGCCACCCCTGAACGTCCATTTTCCTGTGCTCTGATCCTGCTCAAGGGCGGTGTCGGGTCCATACATATTTGGGTCCGCGTGCTTGTCCAGGATCCTGCTTATCTGCGCCATGCGGATCTCGAGCTCCTGGACGATACTGTCAAGATCGCTGTAATCATCAAGACCGGTTAACCGGTCCGAAGTCGATAAGTTAAACACCGGCACCACCAGGAAATCATTGTCGACGCCTGTCTGGATAACGCTTTCTTCAATCATTCCGGCGATATTGCCGCTGGCCAGCTTATGCAGCCTGGTAGTGATGCGCCCTTTTTCGTGAATCTCAAGCTTCAGATAGCGCTGCATTTTTGCGCCCCAGATCGATTGTTCTTCCTGCTCATAGTCCCAGCCCAAAACGTGGGCTGTGACATCCTTGACATTGTCCGGCTGGACCACCGGAAACCAGACCAGCGGCGTCTGGGCCTCGATGATGGCCCGCTCATCATGGCGGATCTTAAAAAGGCCGACGCCAAAGCGGGAAACGTCCAGGGCTACTTCGTAGGCCGTGTTGTAAAGATTGTTCAGCTCGATGATTCTGTTAGCCGCATCCTGCTCCTTGCTGCCTTCATCGCCAGCCTTAACCTGCGGGGGCTCCCCTAAAAGTAGGTCGGCAAAGAGTGTTGACAGCCGCTTCGGCCAGTTCAAAATGATTTCGAGGGTGGCCTGCTGGTCATCACGCAGGACGCGGATCCAGTCTTTAAATACCTTGTCATGTTTGCCCTCAAACAGATCGCGATTCTGTTTGTAGAGGGTGACCCGCTCCAGCTCCGAAGGCGGCGGCCAGGGTGCACCGATATTTAAAAAGTTCATATTTGTAAGCAAGTTATCACTCCCTTACCAGCCGGCGGGTTTAGCAACGGGTCCCGTATGCCGCCTGCCCGCCACAATAATGCCGGCGTAGCTGGTCATGTCCACCTGGTCGTCATATTCCCCGTTTGGGAACACTAAAAGCTCATCTTCGTATTCACCGAGCCAGGGTGCGCCGATTAAGAAGTAAACGGTGCCAGCCTCCATGCGGGCCATTACCGGCAGCGCCCTGGTTTCCTTATCCACCTCGGCTTTTAAATCTATCACCGGCAGCCCCTTGCGCCGCAGCTCTTGGAACAGGGTAAGCCCCATGTTCTTCGTCTCAACACCTTGCAGCTTCGGGTTCCAGCGCCGGTAGCCTTGCTCAAAAAGTTTCGGTTGATCGGGGCCCTCGAGACGCGTTCGAATCACGTCTCGAAGCAATAGATCCCGATTTGGCGTAACCAGCCAAGTTCCTAGGGCAAAATAGTCCGCGCTGGTCTTGGTCGAGCCCGCCGGATCGCAGGTCTGGAAGCACCAGCACCGATTGAGCGGAACGCGCTTTCTTTCCTGCTCTTCGCCGGGCGTGTGCAAAACGACATGATCGTCATCAATCTCGAAATATCGGAACCAGGCGCGCTTGAACTTGTTGCCCGCGGCCGGTGAAGGTTTCTGCTGGTAAAGGGCATTCCAAAGGTAGCTACCCAGAGCGATCTTCGTGTCTTCGAGCTCTGATGCCGGATACCGCGCCGGCCAGAGCACTTCACCTGGGGCCCTGCCGAGAGCGTCGTTTTCTTTTGCGAACGCCGGCAGGTCAATAATTTCCCAAACCTCCCCGCCGTCCTTCATGGCTTTTTCGAGTTCGCCCGCCAGGTCCTTTTCGTGCCAGCGGGTCATGACCAGGATGATGGCGCCGCCTGGGGCAAGGCGTGTTCGCAGGGTGGAGCGGTACCAATTCAAAACTTTTTCGCGGATGGTCTCCGACGCCGCCTCTTCGTAGTTCTTGAAAGGGTCGTCGATGATCGCTACGTGAGCGCCGCGGCCAGTGATCGGGCCCCCAACGCCTGCAGCTACCAGCCCGCCGGTGTGTCCATCAACCCCCCAGCGCCCTACCGCACCACTGTCGCCGGCCAGCTGCAACCCCCACAGCTTCGGCCCCCACTCGCGGAAGGTGTTCCGGGCAATCCGTGAAAAGTCGTATGCCAAATCAGCTGAGTAAGAGCTGATGATGATTTCCTTGTCCGGGTTGCGTCCTAAATACCAGGCCGGGAATTTTTTTGAGACTACCTGGCTTTTACCATGCCTGGGCGGTAAAAAGACCATCAAGCGCTTTAGCCCTCCACGCTCGACGGCCTCAATCTTATTACACAACAGTTCTAAGTGTGCGGCCGGCTGCCACAAGCCCCGGCCGTCATACTCCAGAAACCAGGCTAAACTATTCTTTGCATCCGCTTCCCAAACCCGGATTAATTGCTCTTCGGAAAAGGTCGCGGGCAAGTTCCCTGCTGCCGGGATCCTCGATGATGCGCTGGGTGATATCGTACTCATGGCGGTTTGTCACCTGCCCCTCCAGGGCCTGACGGCTGGTCGGCTGGCCTAATAGCAGCTGGTGTTTCTCCACACCCTGGGCCATGACGCCAACGAGCGCCCGCAGCCAAGCGGAGC
>DUNG01000053.1 GCA_012839475.1 Petrimonas sp.
GGCGAAGACTGAAAGGG
Source organism: Petrimonas sp. (assembly GCA_012839475.1). Taxonomy (GTDB): domain Bacteria; phylum Bacteroidota; class Bacteroidia; order Bacteroidales; family Dysgonomonadaceae; genus Proteiniphilum. The sequence continues at coordinate 18 of DUNG01000053.1, forward strand.
TGTACAAAGCAGGATCCTTTGCAACCGTCTTTTCCCGACCTGGTTCAGCGGTCTTTCACACGTTCGCGAAGGATCCCGCTTTGTACACCCTTTCAGTCTTCGCCGGTGGACCCCAACCAGGTTTGCCTGGCGCACCTAGGCCGCGGTATCCGCTGCTCGAAGAAGCGTGTAACCCGGCTGATGCGTCAGGCAAACCTGGTTGGGGTCCACCGGCGAAGACTGAAAGGGTGTACAAAGCAGGATCCTTTGCAACCGTCTTTTCCCGACCTGGTTCAGCGGTCTTTCACAGCGGCTGCCCCCAACCAGCTGTGGGTGGCAGATATTACGCAACACACCACCGGTGAAGGGTGGCTTTACCTGTCCTGTTGGTGATGCCTTGGACAACGCTGCCGCTGAAAGTTTCTACGCCACGCTGCAGACTGAGCTGCTTGACCGCTATACCTGGCCAACTCGTCAATGCCTCCGGTCTGCGATCTTTGAATATATCGAGTGTTTCTACAACCGCAAGCGGCGACATTCCGCCCTAGGATATCTATCCCCAGCCGAATTCGAAGAGAGGTGGTTCAAACAAGAGAAATTAAAAGAATCAGCATGAAAATCAAGCCCCGTTGTACCCACCAAACCGGGTCAACTCCACCATAAAAAAGGGCTATTGGTTAGGTGGGAACAGTTTAACGCTTACGTTACAAGCGCAGTCAAGAAAACTAGTCTCTATTCCAGGTTAAGTTTTCTTCTTAAACGCGGACAAGCTATCAAATAATAGCTCTTAGAATGGGGTATCACTCCCTACATAACAGCGTATATCATAAGCCTCAAAAAGATCTCTTATACGTTCCATTACATCTGTTTCTGGTGATTCCATTTCGGCAAATGCATATTCAAGGCCGAGTTGTTCATACTTCGATGTACCTAAACGGTGAAAAGGTAAGATATTAATCTCAAAAAGATTAACACGTTTAAGAAATTCAACGGTTTCGAAAATATTCTTATTGTCATCATTAATTCCGGGGATAATTGGTATTCTAGGAATTAGCCGATAATTTCTATTTTTCGCTGCCATCCGTTTTATATTCTCTAGTATTAGACGGTTCGGAACGCCAGTCACCTTTGAATGAATATCCGAATCCATACACTTAATGTCTACAAAAACCCAATCAGTATTTTTTAATACTCCCTGTAAATGTGACCATGGTGCATAAGCTGATGTTTCAATAGCAGTATTAATATAATTTGCATGGCAACGTTCTAGCAGGCGGGATGCAAATTTATATTGTTGCAGTACCTCTCCACCACCGAGTGTCACCCCTCCCCCTTTACCCCAAAACCTTCTATCTCGTTCTATTTTATGCATCAATTCATCAATTGAATAATCTTTACCAGTAATACCCAAAGCACCATTGTAACAAGCTTCTACACACTCAAAAGTGTCGCATTCCTTACATATACTCCTATCAAATAGGATTAATCCGGTGCTTCCATTAATGCTAATAGCCTTTTGGGAGCATTTACCTACACAATTATAACATTTTTGGCATTGTAAACTTTTATACATAACCTCCCGGTAAGGGTTCACACCTTCCGGATTACAACACCATACGCATCTCAAGGGACAACCTTTAAAAAATATTAAAGTTCTTCCACCGGGACCATCATGAACGGAAAACCCCTGAATGTCAAAAATACGAGCACGTTCGTTATTTTTCATAAATTATTTCCCCTTCCGATTTTTAAATCCAAATATAGATCCTCGTTACGTAATTCCATTTAACTATTCTAACAGGATTTTTTCTTTAACTAAGGGGTAAATCTTAAGAGCAATCGACAGATTCAAACGCGCCTCCTGTTCATCCAGATCGACTCCAAGAATTTCTTCTATTTTATTAATTCGGTATTGAACTGTATTAATATGCAGATACATCCTCCGAGCCAGTTCAGCCTTATTGCAATTGTAAAATAAATACGTTTCCAGTGTGGCTAGGAGGCTTCCATCATGTTCCTTTTCATACGTAAGAAGCTCACCTAAAATATCCTTACAAAAAGCAACCGCTTCTGGGTAGTGTAAAATTACTGTAGGGGTTTAGGAGGGAAATTGAGGTAAATATAGAAGAAGGGACCTTGTCATCCTATAGGATGATTACCCGTTAGGGTAACCA
>DUNG01000057.1 GCA_012839475.1 Petrimonas sp.
ACTCATCCTTGACAAATGTCATTAATTCCTCTTACCTTGCACAAGGACAAGCAAGTTACAGGCAACGCCTGTAATCCTTGTACAGGTATCGGAATTAAAAATACAAGTCAAGGATGAGGTGAAAAAGAAAAAAAAGAATAATTTTGTAACAAGGCTAATAGAGGATTTAGACTAGAGACACACTAAATGTAACACTACCGATATTACCAATCCATAGCTTTCACCTATTAGGTCTATACAAGAGGTGAAACCAGCATAGATCATTATGGTTAGGAGAAAGTAAATTATTTTTGGTTTCATTTGATTATCAACTATAATTAAAGCTTAATTCCAATACCTAGGGTAAACAGGCGTGTACTTGGATATTGGTCTCTGTTATCGTAACCTGGATTGAGCCCTGAAACAGACACTTCTGGATCCACACCTTTATATTTTGTGAGTATAAGCGTGTTTAATATTGAGCCATAAATTCTTAGGGATTGAATGTGCCTGTCCAACTCATTGAAGGTATAACCTAATGTCACGTTATCTACCTTCCAATAATCACCGTCTTCAACGTAGTAACTGTTAAATTCAGGATCAATCTCCCTGCTTAGAGGCACTTTGTTGAAGATTTTGTCGTTTACCGATTGTAGCCTGTTTTCTTGTCTGCTGTTTTTCGTGTTTTCAAAATAGATCCTGGCTTCGTTGATGATTTGGTAACAGAACGCCCCTCTCATTGTGATGCTCAGATCAAAATTCTTGTAGAAGAAATTGTTGTTCCAGCTCACGTAGTATTTAGGTAATCCGTTTCCAAGGATTTTTTTCTCTTCCGGCGCTCTGGAAAATTCACTGTTTGGAATTTTTTCTCCGTTTGAACCTTCGTAAATCCATCTGCCTTGTTCATCAACATCAATAACCTTGAATCCCCAAAAGTTGCCAATTCGCTGACCTACTTCAACCCGGTGAGATATCGTCTTCACGGGCTCTGCCAGCCAGCCTGTATTAAAGTAGTCATGTTCCGTTTTAAAGACACTACCGTCAAGACTTTTCAATTTGTTTGAATTGGTAGAGAAAGTTGCATTGCTGTTCCAGTCAAAATCTTTCTTACGAATCATGATCGCATTCAACAATACTTCAAGACCTCGATTTTGCATTACGCCACCATTTGCCCAGGTTCTGTTGTATAAATTGGGAGGAACCGGCACGTTGTATTCATATAATAAACCATCTACCTCCCGGTTATAGAGGTCAACACTACCAGAGAATCTACCTCTCAGCAGGATAAAATCTACACCAATATTTGTTTCTTTCTTTTCTTCCCATTTCAAATTTGGATTGGCATTTGATGCAGGTACAATGGTTTGCACCCACTTGTCGTTCACGTATGCATATTTATCGTACCTCAGCATGGCTACACCCAGGAAACTGTTTCTGGGCTGAGAACCGGTCACCCCATATCCAACGCGTAATTTCAGGTCATTGATTGCCCCAATATTTTTCATGAATTTTTCTTCAGAAACTCTCCAACCCAGGGAGATAGAGGGAAAAGCCCCCCACTCGTTATCTGTACCCCATAATTGGCTTGCACCTTCATAACGGAAGCTGGTCATTAACAAATACCGGTTGTCATAAGTATAAGTAGCCCTGCCGAAAAAACCGATAAGGTTAGAAATGCGTTTATTCGAGTTGACCGATGCTTTTCCCTCCTTTAATGCAGATCCTATTCCTATATTGTGCCATCCTCCAAATTGATTATCCTGAAAACCGTGATTTGCAAAATAGATGTCTTCATAATCAAATTTATTGTAGCTATATCCTCCCAGAACGGAAAAGTTATGCTTATCCAGTTGTTTCTGATAGTGGGCTGTTAGCTCGACCACCTCCTCCAAATTTGTAGATGCGCCGACAGAAGACCATCCGGGAAAGCCATCACGTTTAGCGGAAGCATGCTCAAGTGTTTCTGAATACCCATGATTCCTGTTCCCGCGTACATGAGAAAAGATAGCTTTCAGCGTTAGATCTTCAATGGGATTGTACGTAGCGCTACCATTCATCCTCAATTCAATGTTTTTGACATTTCCATAACTCTCATGTAACCTGGCCATGGGGTTTTCGTACTCGAACTTACTGAGATTTTCATTCCAACTTCCATCTTCGTTCTTTACAGGATCTGTTGGGTTACGTAAGATCGCTTGCCTGTATGTATAGCCACTGAAACTTCCCGCGTTACTCGTTGATTCATATTGATTCCTCTTTCCCAAGAGACCGAGCTTTAATTGTAATTTGTCATCAAACAGACGGTGTGTCACTTCAATTCTTCCCGAAAGTGTTTTATTGTCAGATTTTAGCATGATACCTTCTGTATCATTGTAATTGATGTTCGCGATGTAATTTGTTGTTGTATTACCACCTCTAAAAGATAGGTTGTGAACGTTTGAGAATGGTGTTCGTGTTATCTCATCCAGCCAATTGGTATTTGCTCCATGGTCTTCTTCAGGATACATTTTTCTAAACTCCTCTCCATTTAACATTCGTAGTCTTCTGACAATCTGGGAGGTACTTATATATCCATTATATTCCACGAGATTAATCTGGTCACCCGTGGCTTTCTTCGTGGTAATTAGAATAACACCGTTTGTACCACGTGTTCCATAAATTGCAGCAGCTGAGCCATCCTTCAACACATCCACGCTCTCAACGTCTTCAGGCGCGACTGTATTTATACTGCCGGGTATCCCATCAATGAGAACCAAAGGAGCAGTGTTAGCACCACCAATTGTGTTTGTTCCCCTTAATCTAAATTGCGTTGTTGCCGTTGGATCTCCACTCGGATTAATTATTGCCAGGCCTGCAACTTTACCTTGTATGAGTTGTCCTACGTCCTTCATGGCGCCTTTCCCAAAGTTTTCTGGCCTAACGCTTGCCACTGAGCTTGTCACTTCTCCTTTTCGTTGCGTTCCATAACCGATAACAACCAACTCATCCAACGCCCTTGTATCTTCTGTTAGCGTGATATTGAACGTGGTTCTTCCTTCAGTGGTGATATGTTGTTCTATATACCCGATGTAGGAGATTCGAATTGTTGCCTTATCTTCCACGCTTAACGAGAATTTACCATCCATGTTGGTAATGGTTCCATTGGTAGTTCCAATTTCGATAATATTTGCCCCTATAACGGGTAAGCCCGCGGCATCCATAACGATTCCTGTAACGGTTCTTTTTCGCGGTTGGAACGTCTCGGTGAGGGTTATTTGCTGGTCGACCATCTTCTTTGGCGAGAGAATAATCTGCGTGCCTTTCACTTCGTATTCCACCTCATTAGGGTCAAACAGTTGATTCAATAGCGATGCGATCGACTCTTCGTTGGCGTGGATGTCGGTTTTCCTATCCACATCAATTAATTTGCTGTTATACAGGAAATAGAATTCCGATTTCTCTTCGATGACCTGTAATATCCTTTCGATGGAGCTGTTTTCCAACTCAAGAGAAATTGTCGTGACCTGAGAGTAAGACTGTTCTGCCTGTAAATAAAAAACAAGCAGGAAGAAAAACAGGAGTGTCATCCTCATAGCGATGGGTATTTTCTTACAAAAAGTACGAAAGAGACGTGCTTATTGGCTGATTTATTTATTATTCATACTGTTACATTTCTATTAAATATATTGGATGGATTTAGTAAATCAGTTGCTTCGCGGTGAGGTGAGATTTTCCGCGATGCCATTGACAATTTTAACGGAGAGCCTGTTTTATTCTCCCGCTCTCTGCTGTTCATTCTTCGTTATTTTTCATAGGTATTCTCCCATTTAGGTTATTCACTTTATTTTATTATCGCGTTTTTCTTGTCGTTGTATCTTGATTTCACCGTGTGCAAATCGTGACGACTCGTCGCGAAAATGTGTCGTTACCCAGTTGCTCCCGATCGGAAATGGAGTAGGTAATCGGTGCGGATCTTTTCAAAAGTTCCAAGATATCTTCCAGCGTTTCGTTGGTGAAGGTTGCCGTGTACTCGTACTCTTTCAGCACGTCATCTTCAAGATAGATGGTTACTCCAAATTTACGAGAAAGCTTGTACACGATAGTTTCAAGGTTCTCCCTTCTAAACACCATCTTGCCATCTTTCCACGCGGTATCAACGTAAGTGTCGGTTTCCACAACGTTCACTTGACCGGTTAAACGTGACAGCACCAATTTTTGCCCTACAGACAACTCTTTTGTAACGGGACGTTCCGCTTCCACTGCCACATTCACGTTCCCCTCGGTTAACGTGACTTGACACTCCGATGCATTGGGATACGCACTGACGTTAAATTCGGTTCCGTAGGCACTAACAGTAATGTTATCGGACGTTGCCACGTTAAAGCGATTCTGTTGATCTGCAATGACCTTAAAGTAGGCTTCACCTGATAGCTCGACCCTCCTTTCTTTGCCCGTGAAACGTATGGGATAGGTCAGCTCGCTTTGGGAATTAAGCCATACCTCACTTCCATCAGGCAATATGACTTTTGTAACGATGCCCGGGGCGGAGGAGAGCGTGATGCTCTCTATTGGCGCTGTATCCAGCATTGGCTGGATAATGAATTGATACAGCAAGCCTAGGATTAGCAGTATCACCGCTGCCCTACAGGAGAAATTCCAAGCTCTTTTCCTAAAAGAGAGATAGGCTATTTTCCTGGATACTTTGTTCCATGCCTTTGCCGTATCGATGCTTTGCTGTTTCGTTAAAGTTTCTGTTAGTTCGTAAATACCATTTACTTGTCTCAAATTTTTCATATTACTCCCACTCTTTGGTGCTCTTTGCACCTTTTCAGAAATGTTTTGGTTACATAAACTTGACGTGCGAGAAGGTGAATACCCCATGCCAATGGCGGCTATTTAACGTTTTTTTTCTTTTAGCCGGTTAAAAAAGTGTTACTGGTTGATTCCACAAGTCCGGGCGGTTCTTATCTAATCTTAAAGTTGTCAACCCGAAAGCATGGAGAATTGGTATAAGAAGGTTTTAGTTTAACCGGACCACACCTTACACGATAGGAACGGTTACGGAAGGTAATCCTTGAGGTTGGTCCTTAACATGTTCAAAGCCTTGCTGATGTACGCTTCGACTGTTTTTGGGGATACGCCCATCTCCTCGGCGATCTGGTTATAGGTCATGTTCTCGCATCGACTCAACTTGAACGCTTTTTGAACGTTGGGGGGTAGTCGTTCCAGTGCCTCGTGGAGCATCTTTTCCAGTTCACCAATGGTGTAGATCTCTTCGGGCGTATCCATCTCTTCGTGTGGGGCCTCACGTTCCGCGTGAACTTTACGTACCGACTGTTTTCGCAGGTAATCGGCGCAGCTATTTTTCACGCTGGTAATTAGCAGGTTGCGAAAAGAGGAAGTCACCTTGATTTTTTTTCGGTTTTTCCATAGGTTGTAAAAGGTCTCTTGTACAATGTCTTCACAGACCTCGGCTGATGAGATGTAACGTTGTGCGAATACGCAGAGGGAAGGGTAGAAGTCGAAAAACAACTCTTTAAACGCCTCGTGATCGTCATTAAAGGCGATCCTCCTGAACAGGTTATGTAAGAAGGCGTTATCTTTCATCGATTACTAAATTACACGATATAACCCTATCCGCGTGAATAGGTTTACGCGAATTTAAAAAAAATAATCGAGTTTACGCCTTAATTTCACTTTCGCATTTGTGATTATTTTTGCTTTCAAGCGAAACGAAATAGAAAGCAAATAATAACCATAATACAACACGCGAAAGTTAAGTCGTTCACTTATCGTCAATATCTCGCAACGATCTACTGACTAAATATGTTCTATTTTCCTTAACAGGTATTGTCTATTAATTGTGAGAAACGATGACTGTCCAATGAATTATCTTTTCAAAGTAATAACTGTAAAAGAATATTTAGGAAAAATATACTTCGCGTCTTTCCGTTTAATAGTTGTCTTGGAATACACGGGAACAACATTGTTCATATTCGCGTAGGTGTTGTATTCCGTTAAGTCGCAATCGCCAATAGTGATAACCTCACCCCTGGTGTTGAATCTAAAGTTGTCTATATTGATAATGGCTTCTTGTGGATTATCCGACAAATTGACAACATACAAAGTAAGCTCGGTGTTGGCGTCGTTAATTTTTGCAGTTACATCCAATACGCTATCAACGCTACTCGTAGCTTCGATTACATTTGGCTTCCACGTCTGCATCATAATTTCATCAACATGTGCCGAAGGTTGAAACCAGATAGTGTCCGAAGTATAATGGATTCGGCCCTGATCCCACATGTAGTGTAAACCATGAGGTTGAAACGTGTTTGCCGTTCCAAGCATGACGAAGCTATTACCATAACGTTGATTCGTGTTCCAGTTGTGGGCATGCGCAAGACCGCGATCCCAGTCACAACGGGATCCATTCTCTTCCATTGGATGTAGTTTCAACCAATACCCGGGATAGTCTTTTGCCAATTCTCTTTGTAAAATCACACCCATTTCATTGAGGTAGGCTTCCCCACGATCTGCAAACGAAATAGAGCCTCCATAGTGAGGGTCCCATGCCAACTTGTCTCCTTTGCCCTGGGATATAAACCAGCCGACCATCTCTGATGCTAATTCATACGAGCGGGTAGCTGATCTAAGTTGTGTCAATTGTTGCTGTAGTTGAGTAATTTGTTGTCTTGAGTAAGGAGTACTTTGTATTTCTGAAAGCTGTTCCTCGATATTTTCTATACGTTGTTTTTGTGCCTCGGTAAGCTCGCGGCGATAGCCAGAGCCTCCTATGTTAAGCGAGGTCATAATGGACATATCAGGATCTACTTCCCAAGCAGCCAAGGCAAATTTTTTCATACATTCGATATATCCTCTAGAGATGCCACGTTCGTTATCAACTTGAATATATTTGAGGTTATATGGTTGCGGATGGCCATGTTGAGCCCTTAATGCTCCCCACTTGGATGTAGTGGGCCCGTTAACGTATTCAACAAAGTCTCTGATATCCTCATACGTTTCATCCATGCTCATTCCTATAATGGCGATCGCCCCAATTGCCTCTGCTGCTTGTAGCATTTCAATAAATCCAAAGCTATGCGTGGCGTATAAGTTAAAGCCGTTACGTAAACAAATCCTTCTTTCATCAATCGGGCCTATCATTTTCTTCCAACGGTAAAGATAGGTGTCATTACCAACATCCACCATTGACCCGTTATAACGGAACGCGGTAATGCCTTGCTTTTTAAGTGCATCCGTAAACATAGTACGAATCGGCCATCCACCCGGGACACGACCCCATTCGCCGGGTTGTAGGAACATGAATCCCAAACGAACTTCACCAGGCTTTTTCAGGGATACCCCAATACTACCTTTTATGGTGTTGCCATTAGGGATTAACTCATATTCCACTTTCTCATAACTGCCGTCGCCTTTCAAATTAAATGATTTCTCGGCCAAAACACGGCCATTTTCATCCCTCAGAGAAATATAGATATTGGTTGGTTCATTGGCCATCACGCGCAATACACCATCATAAGGTTTATGGGCTTCAAAACGGATACCCTGTTTATATAAGCCGTGATTGGTAATACCCACTTCCCCACTTCCACTAAGAAAAGTGATGACTTGTGTCTGACGACCCATGTAGGCTTTATAATTACGTTCCAGCGTATAGCGAAATTGGGGGCTACCAGAAACCAGTTTGTTCCAAAACTTGGAAATTTGCTCATTACCATTGACGCGTTCGAGCATTGTCTGCTGTATGTTTGCAGGAAGTGAGTCGTATGGGAGGTAACGTCCATAAAACTTCCAGCCTGATATAATCTCCGGAGCTCTATCTTGAACATGCGCGTAAATATCCTTCGAATAAACATCGTACATCTCCGTGATGTTGTTCCAGGTGATGCGATTGTATATGTTTGATTGAGAAATTAAATGTGGTATCCGGCGCTCATCTAAATAGACATAGATTTTGGAATAATCCTTAAGTTCCAAGTTAAGAAAGTCCGTTTCGACATTTTCTTCAAAAGCTTCACCGTGGATTAGTTGACTAAACATACCACCATTGGTCTGGTTGTTTAAGTCCTCGATATTTGTGCCATTAAAGAACTTGGTGACAGTTGCAATTTGATTGTTCGCATCAATGTTTATACTGATTGGTTGATCTGTTTGTGAATGGAGGAATCCAACAGTAAACAGGAAAACAGATGCAAACAGCACTTTTAGTTTTTTCATGATCGTGGTTGTTTACAATGATAACTATGTCCCTTGTAGATTTCTATCTACAAGGGACATAGTTTTTTTTAAAGTGTAAGTTCTAACTGAACAATTGATTTTGAAGGCAACTGAATGGTTAATTTGCTTCCGCTTATTTTAGCATCACTAAAATCTTTTACATTGACGGTGTTCGGATTATCAAATGTATTGTGATCTTGTATCTTTGCAGAGGTAAGTATTTTTCCGGTAACCTTTTTCGCCATAAAAGAGCCCAGGTCGCAATCTACTGTCTGCGCGTTGTTCAGGTCGCAGTTAACGAGCGTCACATGCACTTTGCCAGATTGATCGCGAGAAGCAGAAACACTAATTGCATCAATTTCCCTAGCAGCTTGTTGACCACCTTGACCCCTTCCCGCGGTTGTCTGGACGAGTTGTGGCGGTAATTGAATTTTGTTGCTGATAACCTGAATGGGCAACATGGTTGCATCTTGATGAACCTGCATCATGTGAAACACCCAATAGGTTGGTGTGAGCAGCATTTTTTCCTTGTCGGTTAGGATGACAGACTGCAGCACGTTAATTGTTTGCGCGATTTGAGCCATGGAAACGCGATCGCAATGCTTGTTGAACGTGTTTAGAGAAATACCGGCTACAATAGCATCGCGCAGGGAGTTTTGTTGATAGAGAAATCCTGGATTGGTTCCTGGTTCTACTGAATACCATGTACCCCATTCATCGACAACAAGGCCAATTCGTTTATCAGGATCGTAGCGATCCATGATTGTTGAGTGGCGGGTGAGTAACTCATCCATACGATAAGCGTTTCTGATGACACCATAATAATCCGCCTCATCAAAAACAGTTGCAGCCCTTGAACCGCCTTGTGCTTCACTAAGGGCTGGCCGGGTATAATAATGTAGTGATAATCCCTGCATCCGGTTGGCCGCTTTCTGCATCAATACTTCCGTCCAGTTATAATCAAAAGAGTTGGCTCCGCCTGCAATACGATAAAGGCGATTGCCGCTAAAGTTACGGCAATAGGTGGCAAATTGCTGATATTGGTCGGCATAGAATTCGGCAGTCATGTTTCCTCCACAGCCCCAGTTTTCATTTCCAACTCCCCAAAATGTGACCTTCCAGGGCTCTTCGCGTCCGTTTGCTCTACGGAGGTTAGCCATCGGGCTTTCACCATCGAAGGTGATGTATTCAATCCACTGGGCCATTTCCTGAACGGTGCCACTACCCACATTACCACAAATGTAGGGCTCTGTTCCAAGTTGTTCACAAAGGTCTAAAAATTCGTGCGTACCAAAGCTATTGTCTTCCACGACACCTCCCCAATGTGTATTGACCATTTTTTTACGCTGATCCCGGGGACCGATACCATCCATCCAGTGGTATTCATCGGCAAAGCAGCCGCCAGGCCAACGCAAATTTGGGATTTTGATATCTCTCAATGCTTTTACCACATCGTTTCGAATACCCCGTGTGTTGGGAATAGGTGAGTCTTCACCTACCCAGTAGCCTTCATATATACAGCGACCCAAATGCTCGGAAAAGTGACCGTAAATATGCTTGCTGATTTGATACTGACCTTGATCGGCGTTCAAGCTCATTTTGTTCTGCGCGTTCAGGCTCAAAGCGAAACCCACAGCCATTACAATCGTTAATAATTTTACTTTCATGTCGTTAAAAAATTAAGGGGTTGATGATGAAATAGAGTTTAACTTTATTCTGATAACTCCCATCCAGGGTTTTGTCCCAGGTTCGGAGCTTTTTTCACTTCACTATCCGGGATAGGAAAATAATAGCTTTTTGGGGATAACAACGTTCGTTTTGGATGTAATTGAGCCGGACCGTAGTTATACACGATATCCTCGCCTGGAGTGACCCGTACGCCATAGATATTGTAGCACTGCTTGTATCGTGGCAGGCTTTTTTCACTCTCCATTGTTTGATTTTCAAACAACTTCCAGCGACGTTCATCAAACCACCAATGGTCTTCGAAGCATAACTCTACACGACGTTCGTTGCGAATACGTTCGCGTAACTGTTCCTGGGTCATACCACCGTATGGTGGCATCCCTACTCGTGCCCTCACTTCGTTTACGTATTGGTAAGCGTCACTAGGCCCATATGCTTCATTGATGGCTTCTGCTGCATTAAGTAAAACCTCTCCGTATCGGAAAATAGGGAAAGCGTGCAGGTAATTGACGGGCACCTTGAATGACATGTTGTTAACGTACTTTTTAGGGTAATAGCCAGTGTAAGTTCCACCGTGCAATGACTGAAAGTCCCTGCCATTCGGGTAGGAAACATCTATCGGGCGCTCTTCCTCTTGTACCGGATCACCCCAAATGGCGCCGTGATGCAGAATCGTTTGAGAAAATCGAGGATCACGATTTACATAGGGGTTCTGCTCGTCATACGATGGGTCTTCGTCAATAGGCAGTCCATTCAGTGTTTCATAGCTGTCCACCAAATTCTGTGTAGGGTTTGCGCGTCCAACCCCGGTTGCAGCACCCTGGAATCCTGGAGGAGACATCTCTGTCTCAATCGAGTTCATTAACCTGACGAACGAAGTGAGAATAAACTCATCGTTCAGGAAAGGAGTAACAATAAAGCACTCGTAATAATTCCTGTTGATATCATCATCTGCCGTGCGGTATAGTTTATAATTGAAAGGTTCATTACTGTTCTTCTGGATCAAATCCGTTGCAGCCGTTGCTGCTTGCTGCCACAATGTTATATCATTGGTGGGGTTGTTAAGCGGCGATGCCCTGTAAAGCAACGCTCTTGATTTCAAGGCATACGCTGTGGCCCCATTAACGCGTCCCCAGTTTTCAGCTTCATTCGTGTAACGGTAGGGTAATGTATTCTTAACGGCGTCACACTCGTCGGCAATCCACTTCAAAACATCGGCAACCGGTACACGTGACATGTTCATTTTCTCTGTTTCATCTGAACCTAACACGATAGGTATTCCTTCCTCATCGTCACCAATTATTGGTATGGGTCCAAACCAGCAGGTGGCTTCAAAGTGAAAGATCGCACGGAGGAGCCGTGCTTCAGCCATATAGCGATCATAGAGCTGACTGTTGTCATCGTTCGTTACCGTGTTACCCAACACCGATACACGCGCGTTTTTCATCAATTGGTTGGCTGCTCGAATTCCCCTGAAATGTCTTGGCCAATAATCAATGGCAAACCAGTGATCTGCCGCTGAATAGCCATCAGTGAGCACGCTGTGATAACGGTGTACGTTCCAGTATGAAATCGCGTTGTTTGTCATTAGGTCGTGAAATGCTCCCCTGAACTGTGCATCACGCCTAATCCCGTGAAATGGATCCGGCAAATTAGAATAAACATTCGCTAGAAATCTACGGGTGTTCTCAACACTGCTGAATACATTTTCTTCGGTGAGACTCAGGTCGACTTCCTTGTCAAGAAAATCACTACAAGAGGTATTCCCAAACACCAAAAGCAACGTTATAATAAATAATGCAATTTTTTTCATCATATTATTGTTAAGTCGTATGTTTTTTACATTAAAAACAGAGGTTTAATCCCAATGAGAAGGTACGAACTTTTGGATACCACCAAACATAACTCATCGGTTTATCCGGATCCATGTCTTTTGGCAAATTACTCCAAGTTTGTATGTTATAAGCACTGAAATAAAAACGAAGGTTTGTCATATTCGCTTTTGCAATAAGCTTCTTTGGGAATGAATAACCCACTTCGATATTTCGAAGCGACCAATAGTCACCGCTACGAATCCAAATATCATTTTGATAAGTACCTGTACCCCGGTCACTACTCACGGGTTCATAACCGCCATAAACCGGTCTTGGCCAAGAGGCATTTACATTGCGCGGATCAAACGGGTCATCAGTGTGGTACCCCCATACATTAACTACTTCCTGAGTACCCATGTTACCCCAGCCAGACCATGCCATTGCTGGCGATATAAATACCGATCGGTTTAAATATGCATTCATAACCACACGGGCATCAAAGCCCTTGTACCCAAAACCAAGTGTGAATGATGGGATTAAATCAGGGATAATCGTGTATCCTGAAGGTATCATATCGTTCACATCAATTTTTCGGTCACCATCCAAGTCTTCAAACACGGCAGTTCCCAATAGCTGTTTACCGCCGGAAGCAATATTGTAGGGATATTTGTGTGGATTGTCAATCGCATCCTGATGACTGGTGGCAATTAAATCAGGGTCAGTTGCCCATTCTACGAACTTGTATAAATTCCATCCCCCAACGGTTCTATTGAATGCACCCTCATAGAGAGCTGACACCGAAGTGTAATCGCGGATGCGATCTCCCTTTCTAGCTTGCCATGGGACATTGGGTGTGGTTTCATCCAAATCAACAATTTTGTTTGTATTATAAGTAACTCTTCCTTCGAAAAAGTAAGAGAAGTCATTTATTTGATTTCGATGACCCAGTGTCACTTCGTAGCCTTTTGATTCAACTTTACCATATGAATCATTGGCCACTGATACCCCGAATAAGCTTGGAATGTTAGAACGTGCTACCAAAATGTTCGAGCGCCACTCTTTGAAAGCGTCTACCGAACCATACATTTTCCCGTTCCACCCATCGAAATCCAATCCGATATTTACCATGTCAGAAAGCTCCCATATGCTGTTTTTATTTCCAGCCTGTACTTCCCGAACACCATTTACAACGGATCGAGAAGTACCAAAAGTATATATGCGAAGAGGGTTCTCCGTTGACGTGTCTTCAAAGACGTTTTGATACGGGTAACGGGAGGTTTCAGCCATGGTTTCCGACATACCGGCTCGCCCATAGGATGCACGCAGTTTTAACAGGTTCAAGTTTTCATGATTCAGCCAACTTTCTTCGGAAAGTATCCATCCTAAAGATACGCCACCAAACGTTCCCCAACGGTTACTCGGGTCAAAGTTGTCATGTCCCATTCGAGACAAGCTTCCCGAGAAAATATAACGGCTGTCGTAGACATACATGCCTTGCCCGTTAAACGACAGGAAGCGTTTGGATGACTGGCTGCCTTGAGATCCGGTATTATCCATGTTCATATAGGTTCGAACAAATGCGCGGGCGTCAATATAGTGCATGCCAAAGCTTCGGTTAAACAAGAGACCCGCATGAAAATTGGTGTTATAAGAGTTCCCACGTTCCTGAGCTGATGGATTACTTAACGCGGAATAAGTGCGATTTCGTCTTAGTCTAAACTCGCTAACGTCGGTGACACTTTCATCCGCGTAATTATAATTAAACATATCCAAGTCGCTGCTCTGAGCCATCCGGAACACATCGTATGAATCAAAGCTTATCGTTGCATAAGCTTTTAATCCCTTAACCAAATCATTTAAATCACCTGTTAAGGTAGCCGTAGAGTAGACATTACGGCGGCGGTTCTTATCTAATCCCCGCCCGGCGATGTGCCACAAGGGGCTTTGTGCCGTGCTTGAACGGTAATCCAGACCCTCGGGTGTTTTTTTTGGCTCCATCGGATTCGCTTCCACGGCACCGAATGTTACAAGACCAAACACCCAAATGTTGGGTTGCTGAATATAGTCCATCCGCCCTCCTAAATCTAGCGACACGTTTAAATATTTGTTCACGTCAATATCAACGTTCGTGCGTAGGTTAAACCTGTTCAGGTTATGTTGGGTGTTGTAATTTTTATGATAGTTTGCATACTCATTGTTCCATATACCTTCCTGGCGAAGGTAAGACGCGGACACGTAATAACGTGTACTTTCCGTTCCCCCACTAATTTGAAAGTTCGTTTTATATATGGGGGCATTCTCGCGGTAGAGATCGTCAAACCAGTCTGTATTGAAATATTTATACTGATCTACTCCCTCTAATTTTTCACCTGCAACAACGCGGCGGTACATCTCGATCTGCTTATCGGTATACATACGCGCTTGTCCACTTAATTCCCTTACCCGGTTGCGGGTAATCGCCATCTCATAAGAGTTTTGGTTTTGCATACGGTTCGTCCTCGACTGGAAGCCCACTTCTTGAGCGAACTCAATTTTTGTTTTTCCGGGCACCCCACGCTTTGTGGTTACCAAGATGGCACCGTTTGCTCCCCTCATTCCATAAATAGCTGTTGCAGCAGCATCTTTTAGGATGGTGATGTTTTCAATAGGATAAGCATCTAAAAACGAAAGGTCGCGTTCTACATTATCAACCAGTATCAGCGGTCGGCGCGCGTATATGTTTTGGGAACGTAATCCACGAATGTAGATTTCCGTTTCTGACCAGCCAGGTTCACTGGACCACTCGTAAACCGATACGCCCGTTACCGTTGAGGTGAATGCGTTCTGCAGGATGGTTATCGGGTGTTTTTGCAACTCCTCACCCGTTACCGCTGAGGTTGATTCGGTCATGAATTTTCTTGGTTTACGACCGAAAGGTACCGGCATCGTCTGTTCGTACTCTTCCAACTCATCTTCCATTACAACAACGTAATCGGTGCCGAATTCTGCGAAACTGGAGGCTGTCTTGTAACCGATGCTTGTAACGATTATCTCATCACCAAGTGCCACGTTGCTTAAACTGAATTTCCCGTTCTCATCTGATAGGACAATGTTGCTCTGTTCTGCAATGTTTATTATGGCTCCAGCTATAGGTTCTCCTTGTGAATTCACAATCTGACCCTCTAGTAAACGCCGTTCAACTTGGCGCTGTCTTTGAGGTGACCGTTGTTGTACTCTTTCTTGAGCTGTGATCGAAAAAGTCACTAATAACAGGCTCCCCATTAAAAGGAATTTACCTGCTCTTACCAACTTGCTTTTTATATTATTCATGTTTGTATACTATTTGTAGTTTAAAGATTACCAACCTGGATTATTTGTCATGTTCGTTTTCCACACCTCCCCTTCGGGTATCGGGTAGAGATACATTTTCTCCTGAAATACCCTGTTTTGAACAACTTTGCGTGTTATGGTCCCGTTGGCATCCACGTTGATACCGTAGATGGGACGAGATAATGCCTCTACTGCTACATTCCACCGGCGTACATCCCACATGCGATGCTCTTCGAACGCCAACTCGACATTTCGTTCCTTACGGATAAAATTGCGCATATTATCTTTTGAGGTGGTTAAATCATCCCTGTTTGCTACACTACCGGTAATACCCGCACGTCCGCGAACCATGTCGAGCGCCTTGTATACCTCTTCGTTTGGCCCTTGTGCTTCATTCAAGGCTTCCGCGTAATTTAGAAGAATTTCCGCGTAGCGGATAAATGTCCATAAGCGGTAGGCTTGCTGTGAATGCTCATTGGCCAAAATAGCCTCAGGTATATATTTGCGCATATAATAACCAGTTTGTGTGGCATTAGCATTGCCTACAGGATTATCGCGTTGGCCGTGGATGACATTGATAACTCCATTACCCCATCTGTTGCCATGATATAGAATAGTAGCAGCTAAGCGCGGGTCACGGTTTGCCCATGGGTCGGCATCGTTATACCCGCTTGCCGTGTTTATTGTAGGAGCATTTGTAGCACTGTTGTAAACAGGTGCACCGGTTGCGTCATATTGGGCAAACGGAGATGAACCGTCAATCATATCATACATGTCAACCAAGTTTTGGGTTGGACAGTTTCCTCCGTTTCCACCCTCGCCCACAGGCGTATCGTTCCGTATATCTCTCCAGCCAATCGTGGCACTACCTCCAGAGCTGTTTCGATAAAAAATAACTTCACGGTTATTGCCCGTAAAAGCGGTTCTCAGTAACGCGTTGGTATAAGGATGAATCGCACCGTCGGAGGTGGTAAACAAGCTAAAATTCTCTCCATGGGTATCAATGAACTGTTTGGAAGCATCGGCAGCCTGTTGCCAGGTGATGCCTGACTCCGCACTGTAACGTGGACTGGCCATGTAGAGCATTATGCGCGAGTATAACGCGCTGGCGATCGGTTGTCCAATACGTCCTGCACGTGCTGAAGCCCATGCATCTTTATAACTCAATAACCCTGGCTCACATTGTTTCAACTCCTCGAGAATAAAATCCACAACGTATTCTTTTACCGTTGGTCGTTTGTTGTACTTGCTTACCAGCAAGTCCCCGTCGTTAGGATCAAGAGGTTCTTTCACGATAGGAACAGGACCATAACGTAAGAACAATTCCCAATAAAAAAATGCGCGTAAGAAACGTGCCTCGGATGTATAGTTCATTTTATCCGTTTCATATTGCGTGTCACTCAAGGACGGGTCTTTAGGTACCGACTCAATACGGGTTATAATCATATTCGTTTTACGGATGGCGGTGTAATAGTGATCCCACGTTCCGGTAAGTTCTTCCATAATCCCATCTTGGCCGGATTCTCGCCTCGCGGCATTAATTTGAGAAACAGACCAAGCGGAAGTGTTTCGTCCCGAACCGTAATAATTGCCCACATTGAAGGTGGTTCTAACCCCCCCCCAGGAATAACTGGTCATCGCTAAATCGGTAGCCGCGTCTAACCATGAGTTGTAAAAACGGCAACTTCCATCTCGCAGGTACTTATACGTATCATTGTGGTATCGCACCATTAGGTTCCAGCTATCAAAAACCATTTGTTCCGTCATTTCATTACTTGGTTGTTTGTCCAAAAAGTCACCGAACATGTCTGCACATGATGTGGTCAGCGTGACAAAAACCATTAACGTAAGTAGACTTTTTATAATTTTTCCCATAAGAATAAAGTTTATTAGAATCTAATATTAACGCCAAAGTTCACAGTCTTCATAATCGGATACCGATTGGAACCATTGCTTTCGGGATCAGTCAGTCCATTCAGGTGATCCCATGTAAGCAAGTTGTTGCCGTTTACATACAGTCGACATTCACTCATGCCAACTTTTTCAGACCAATCTGTCGGTAAACGGTAGCTCACTTCGACATTCTTCAATCGTGCGAATGCCCCATTTTTCAAGAAGAACGAGTTTAAACGCTGGTTGTGGTTTGCATAAGCATCGTAGTGCAACAACGGGTATTTCGCGTTGGCTAAGTTGTCCGCTTCGCTCTTTGATGGATCCCAACGGTCCAAATGGATCTTTTTCACTTTGCCACCATCAACAAAAGCAAACATCGCTTCTGCATCATAGAAGCGACTCACGTGACTAACTCCCTGGAACATAATATTGAAAGACCAGTTCTTATATCCACCACCTAACGTAAGCGCCAGCATGTTTTCGGGAATATCACTATAGCCGATAAAGGTTTCGTCTCTTTCATCGATTATATTGTCGCCATTTACATCTCGGTATTTAAAATCACCAACATTTACTACACCAAAAGATGAAGTGGGTAATTTGCCACTATCCAGATCGGCCTGTGTAACAAATCCGTCCACAACCAAGCCGAAGAACTGATCAATCGGGTGTCCCTCGCGTTTACGGTAATCAGTTTTAAGTTCTGGCTCATCCATTTCAAGTATTTTATTCCTGGAATGTGAAAACATTAAACCGGCATTGTAGTTGATTCCATTACTAAGGCGTTCATTGAATTTTAACTCTACCTCAATGCCTTTGTTTTGGGTTTTACCTAAATTGCCAGCAGCCATGACAACACCCACCCATTGGGGTTGGGTCAGGTACTCCGTTAATATATCGTTTCGATCTTCGTAGAAAAACTCAATATTTCCAGTCAATTTCTGTAATAAGCCGAATTCAAGTCCAAAATTGTACTTGTTGGCGGTTTCCCAAGTCACATTGTAATTTGGATATTGGGTTTCGTAGATACCGGTGGTTGGCGTCGTACCAAAATAATAGGTATTGCTGTTTTGTAACCATCTTTCTTCGTATAGAAATCGTTGCCTGTATTTGTCGTTACCCACCTGACCGTAAGAAACGCGGAGTTTCAGGTTGTCTAACCAGCTTTTAGCATTTTCCATGAATTCCTCTTCTGTAATGCGCCATCCCAAGGCAAAGGAGGGGAAAAACCCGAATCGTTGACTTCCTTTCTGAAAGTTTTCTGAACCGTTGTAGCCGGCATTTATATCAAACAGGTAACGTCCCGCGTACGCGTAAGTAGCCCGGCCAACCAAGCCTTGATAGCGTTGAGCCAACTGGTTTCGGTTACGCAAATCATTCTGATTATAGAGTAGCATGCCGGTTACTTCATGTACCCCAAATGTACGGGCATAGTTCAATTGTAACTCGATGTAGAGTTTTTGGATTGCCTGGAAACCGGATGAATGTGACAATTGGGTGTCGCTGTTAAATCGGTTGTATGCATCAAAACTTGTATGGTTTGCACGATCATTTAGCTCGTACGTGGCAAAATCTGCACTGAAATTATTCCTATGCATATTCTGATAGTCAAAGGAAACCATTCCTCTTGTGCTCAAGCCCTCAGTCAACCATCCCATATCATAATTCAGGATATAATTGGACTCGATGATGGCCATTCGCTCCTTAAAGTGACCTCCTTTCGCTAAACGAGCCACGATATTGTTTTGATACTGTGAGCTGCCACCATAAAGATTGATGACTTCATCCCCTTGCTTTACTCCCGGATAATATACGGGGAAAATCCAACTTGGGGTGTGGTTAATTTCATAAAAAATTTCACTTAAGCGGGGCGAGTCCATCGCGTTAGGTCCAAAACGTCCCTCGAAACGCGTTCCAAAATTGATTGACATGGTTAGATCCTTCGTCATGAAAAAGTCCGTGTTGACACGAAAAGCACTGCGGTTAAAGCTGGGGCTTGAACTATTTCCATACATATCCTGACTCAGGTTCTTAATCATGGAGGCTTGCTGGTACATCTCACCGGATGCATAATATCGCATTCGCTTTGTTCCGCCCCTGATGCTAAGATTGTATCGTTGCGCAGGCGCTACCTTGTCCAATACTTCGTCGTGCCAGTCAACATCCGGATATAGTAAGCGATCTACTCCACTTAACTGGCCTTCGCTTGCTTTCCTATACATTTCGATATCGTTAGCCGAATATTGGGAGGGAAGCCCGTCGTTTGCCAGTGCTTCTTCGAGTAACTTGACTGACTCGTAGGAATTAAGGTAGGTATCTTCGCGTGTAGGACTTTGAAATTGCCAGTTAGCTGTAAGGCTCACAACCGGTTTCTCATCGCGACCACGCTTGGTGGTAATTAACAAAACGCCATTCGCACCGCGAACTCCGTAAACAGCGGTTGCCGATGCATCTTTTAATACAGAAATAGATTCAATATCATCGGGTGCGATTTGTGAGAACGGGCGTTCCACACCATCTACCAGTACGAGTGGTTGTGAATCGCTGGCAAAAGTCGCACGACCACGAATAAAAATAGAGACGTCATCTGAACCTGGAGACCCCGAAATTTGCGAAGTAAAAAGGCCACTAATGGTGCCTGACATCGCTTGTGATATATTCGCTGAAGGGGATCGGAGAATGTCATCCGATGATAAAGTCGAGATAGCCCCCACGACGCTTTCCTTTTTCTGAGTTCCGTATCCCACAACAATTATTTCCTCCAGCGCCCTGGTATCTTCTTCTAGTGCCACGTTAAACGTGCTCCTTCCTTCAGTTCGGATGTTTTGTTCCAGATATCCGATATAGGTGATTCGGATGGTAGCATTGGCTCCCACGTTTAACGAGAAATTCCCATCCATATCGGTAATGGTACCGTTAGTGGTTCCAACCTCGATGATGTTTGCCCCTATAACGGGTAAGCCATCGGGATCGATAACGGTTCCGGTGATGGTCCTTTTCTGTTGTTGGAGCATTTTACTGAAAGAATAATCCGCGTGGTCGAGTGTTGCGAACACCAATTCGCCATCATCGGAATGTTGTGGTGAAAGAATAACCGGCGTCTCTTTCTCTTCGATGGAACTGTTTTCCATATCGAGAGAAACTTTCGTGACTTGAGAATTAGATTGATTTGCCTGCACATGAAATGCAAGCAGGAACATAAATAGGAGCGTCATCCTCATAGCGATGGGTATTTTATTACAGAAACCTAAGTTCAACTTAGAAGTGCAAAAGAGGCGTGCTTTTTGGTTGATTGGTTTATTATTCATACTTTTACATTGTTATTAAATTCATTGGATGGATTTAGTAAATCAGTTGCTTCGCGGTGAGGTGAGATTTTCCGCGTTGCAAGTGCAAACCGTGACGGGAGGGTGTTTCATTCTCCCGTTTTTCTGTTGTTCATTCATCGTTTTCTTTCATAGGCATTCTTCAGTTATTCTCGTTTGTAAATGGAGTAGGTGATTGGTCCGGATTTTTCACGGAACATACCATTTCCACTCCAACTTTCTACATTTCATTATTTTCGGTCGATGTAATTTGGTGCATCGATTCATCGGGGTACACGCTAATATTAAATCCAGACCCATAGGAACTCACGGTAAGGTCCTTGAGATCTTTGCACCTGTTCATTTGTAAACACTTGACTATACTAACTTGACGTGCGAGAAGGTGAACACCCCATGCAAAGAGTGGCTTATTTAACGCTTGTTTCCTTTTGTTAACCAGATGTGCGTAGCGGGTTGTCCTTGTTCATGGAGATGATAATGTAGCCTGTTTGTTCGTGATAGCCACCGATACCAGTCCTTGCATTTTGCCTTTTTGGCTGATTTTCACGTTGATTACTTGTAGTTTTAGCTCGGTTTCCGTGAGCTAGATTGTATTACCGGGCTAGCAGATATCTTCTGTGTGGGCAAATCCATGACTGTGTTAAAGGCATCCGGGCTAAGAGAATTTAAAGGAGTGTTCCGAGAAGGGAGATTAAGAAAACAGGATTGTCAGTCGTTTTTGAAGGAACCCGATTAAAACATCTTGGCGATACGCTCAATTCCTTCTGCCAGCCGGTCGACCTCCTCCCGGGTGTTATAGAAAGCGAACGAGGCGCGTACCGTGCCGTCGATGCCTAAGGTATGCATCAGCGGTTCGGCGCAGTGGTGGCCGGTACGAACGGCGATGCCCATCCCATCGAGCAGGGTCCCCAAATCGTACGGGTGAATTCCCTCTACCAGGAACGAGATCACGCTGCTTTTCTCTTTGGCGGTACCAACGATACGTAGTCCCGGTATCGCGAGGAGCCGGTCGGTAGCGTAATCCAGTAGCTCCTTCTCATACCGCTCAACCCGCTCGAGGCCGATGGCGGTGAGGTAATCCAAGGCGGTTCCAAGGGCAGCACTGCCCACGAAATCGGGCGTTCCCGCCTCGAACTTGAAGGGCGGTCGGTTGAAAGTAGTCTCCTCGAAGGTCACCCCCTCGATCATCTCTCCCCCACCTTGGTAGGGCGGGAGGGCGTTCAGCCACTCCTCTTTGGCGTAAAGAAGACCCACCCCGGTCGGCCCGTACACCTTGTGAGCAGAGAAGGTAAGGAAGTCGCAGTCAAGCGCTTGAACATTCACTTCGGTGTGGGGTACGCTCTGTGCCGCATCGATCAGGACCGGCACGCCATGTTGGTGGGCTATTCTCACGATCTCCCCCACCGGGTTAACCGTTCCCAGCACGTTGGAGACATGCGTAACGGCTATCAGCTTGGTTCTACGCGAGATTAGCCTCTCGAACTCCTCCATGATCAGCTCTCCTGACGGAGTGATGGGCGCCACTTTCAGCCGGATGCCCATCCTTTCTCGCTGGAGCTGCCACGGAACGATGTTGGAGTGATGCTCCATCGCGGTGATCAGCACCTCGTCACCCGCGCTACATTGGCTGCTGCAGAACGATGATGCGACCAGGTTGATCGCCTCTGTCGCTCCCTTGGTGAAAACGATCTCGTTGATCGATGCCGCGTTGATGAACCGACGCACCGTCTCACGGGAGGCCTCGAACTGGCTCGTCGCCGCTTGGCTAAGGGAGTGCACCCCCCGGTGCACGTTGCCGTTCGCCGCGGTGTAGACCTCCGTGATCTTCTCCAGTACCTGCCGTGGCTTCTGCGTGGTCGCGGCGTTATCGAGGTAGACCAAGGGGTGACCGTGAACCTCCCGGGAAAGAATCGGGAAGTCGGCCCTTATTTTATGTACATCAAAAAACATGAAGTGGTTATTTACATCCCCGTCCAATTACATACATATCTCGCAGTTACCGCAACGGGTGAACTCGCCCCGGAAGCGCTTGTCGATAAGGTGAACCAAACGCTCTTGCAGTGCCGGTATCCGAATCATGTCCACCACGTCACGCGTGAAGGCCACCATCAACATCAGCTGCGCCTCCTCGGCACTGATACCCCGCGCCTGCATGTAGAACCGTGCCTCTTCGTCGAGGTGACCGGTGGTGAGCCCGTGCGAACACTTCACGTCATCGGCATAAATCTCCAGTTGCGGTTGCGCGAACATTCGTGCCTTGTCCGACATGACCAGGTTGCGGTTCACCTGGTATGCCAACGTCTGTTGGGCATCTTTCTCCACCAGTATCCTCCCGCGGAACACCCCGGTGGCCTCTTCCTGCAGCACCGTCTTGAACAGCTCGTTGCTGGTGCATCGCGGGACAGTATGTTCCACGAACACGAAGTTGTCCACGTGCTGCTTCTTGTCGCAAATGGCCAACCCTCCCGCGTGCACGTCCGCATGCTCGCCCAACAACTTAAAGCGGTAGTTGTTACGGGTAAAGCCATTATGGAGGGTAATGCCGGTGACGTGCACGACAGAGCGCTCTTGCTGCTCGCAAAAGAGGTTGTTCAAGCGGGTAACCTTTGTCGAATTCTCCTCCAACTCATAAAGGTCCACTTGTGACGAGGCCTCGGCAGCGATCTCGGTTACCTGCGTCACCACGAAGTGGACGTCGTCTACCGCGTGGTCACACACCAACAGCTTCACCCGCGCATTCTCCTCGGCGATAATCAGGTTTCGCCGGTTCACGTTCAGATCCACCCCCCCTCGCAAGATATTTACCAGCTGTAGCGGCTTCTCGACCGTCACGTTCTTCGGGACGTACACCACGAAGCCATCCTGGGCGAACAGGGTGTTATATGCTACCGTACCGTTACCGGTGTAGTCGGCTATCTTCCCGTAGTGCGCTTCAAACTGTTCAGGGTATTTTTCGGAAAAGGCACGCAAGCTTCCCGCGAAGACCCCTTCGGGAAGGGGCTCCTCCTGCTTTAACTTGTCGTAGTAGTCAGGTTTTATTTTGCTTAATTGCTCCCGCTTGTGAAGTTCTCCTTGCCTCACCTTGCCGTAAAATCGGTCGTTAACCAGAAAGCAGAGGTGGGTGTTGAGGTTGGGTACATTGCACTTGAATGCGTCATAAGGGCTCACCTTCACGGGAATGTTCCGAAGGTTCAACCCTAAATCGGCATCGAAAGCGTGTGCGATATTAGAGTGACGGTATTCTTCATGCTTCGTGGTGGGGAAGCCAGTTCGTTTAAACGTCTCCAAAGCTGCGTCGCGAAGCCTGTTCATCCCCTCCGCGGAGTGCTTATCCACCTCCTCCCGGTATTGTTCAAATAACTCTATGTACTGTTTCTCAACCATCTTACAATTGAATTCTACGGTCGGTGCACCAGTTGCGGGTTCAACAACCGAGCGCCACCTTATACACCCGGCGTAGTATTTAACTCGTTCGTCGCTTAAAGATTCACTATCCAGTCATATCCCCTTCGCTCCAGCTCGAGTGCCAATTCGGGATCTCCCGACTTCACGATCTTGCCATCGTATAGCACGTGTACTCGATGGGGCTTGATATACTCCAGCAGACGCTGGTAGTGCGTGATAACGATGGTCGCGTTCTCCTTGGTTTGCAACCTGTTCACTCCTTCGGCCACCACACGGAGCGCATCGATATCGAGTCCCGAATCGGTCTCATCCAGAATGGAGAGCAGTGGGTTAAGCATCGCCATTTGGAATATCTCGTTTTTCTTCTTCTCTCCCCCGGAGAACCCCTCGTTGACCGAGCGACTCACCAGCTGACTGTCCATACCCAACAGTTCCCGTTTATCGCGCATCATCTTGAGGAACTCGCTTGCCGAGATGGGGGTCTCCCCCCGGTATTTCCGTTGCGCGTTGATGGATGCCCGCATGAAGTTCACCATGCTTACCCCGGGAATTTCCACCGGGTACTGGAAGCTGAGGAACAGCCCTCCGCATGCCCGCTCCTCCGGTGCCATCTCCAGCAGGTCCTTCCCTTTAAACGTGATATTGCCCCGAGTTACCTCGTACTTGGGGTTTCCCGCCAGTACCGATGCCAACGTACTCTTACCGGACCCGTTGGGTCCCATGATGGCGTGAATCTCGCCGGGAGCCACCTCGAGGTTTATTCCTTTTAAAATCTCTTTTCCCTCCACGATCGCGTGCAGGTTCTTTATCTTTAACATAGTTTGCTTATATGAATGGGTGCGTGTCGCCATTGAATAACAACTGGCTTCACCGAATTGTTTTTTACAATCTCCTCTGCTGCGGTATCTCATTTCGCTGCATCAACCTTGTTCACTTCATCCTCCCCCTCCTCCTTCACCATCACCAAATCCTTCAGCAGCAGATCGTGCTTGCCTTCATACAGGCTACTTCGCGACGCGATAAGGGCTTCCCAATGCGCGTGAAACTTATTATCGGTATCAACCAGGAAATCTTCCGACCCCTTGGAGTCGATTTTCGACAGAACGTAGTTCACCGAGATGAGGTTGATGTCCACCGCAGGCTGAAAGGCGACAACCCGCTCGTCACTTGCCAAGGAGGTGGGGGAGAGCACGTTCAACTCCACCAGCTCATCCAGGATGATGTGGGTGAGGCGGGCGGGTACTTGGCACCTCACCGAAAGCCGATCGGCCGTAAGGGGCGATAGCTCGTTGGCAAACCGCTGCACCACCTCCGACGCGATCATCAACGTGAAGAAATCCCTGTATCTCCGGCTAATATTTTTCGTCTCCTTCTCGAAGGAGAAATTTCTCACGTTCTGTGCCGCGTACGACAACTCCGCCCCAATCAGGGTGATGAACCATGAGAGCTGAATCCAGAGGAGCATGAGGGGGATGGCCGCGAACGTCCCGTAAATCGCGTTGTAACGGGTAATCCATATCTGCCCGGATAGGTAGAGCATTTGAACGAATTGAAAGGTGACCCCCGCCACGATTCCCGCGATGAACGCGTTGTGAAACTTCACCTTGGTGTTCGGTATAACCAGGTAGAGGACGGTGAACAACAAGATGATCAACGCGAACGGGACGATATCCAGCAACCGGGGAATAATGGGATAGAGGATGTAAATCGCCTTGAGCGTCTCGTTCTGGGGATAGTTCAGGATAGTGAGCGCGTTGATCAGGATGAAGAAAATGGGTACGAACAGTACCATCGCCGAGTAGTCGGTCACCTTCCGGGCAATACTTCGCCCTCGGCTCACCTGCCATATCTTGTTGAAGTTGGCCTCGATGTCGTTAAAGAGGAGCAGGATGGTGTAGAGAAACAGAAGGATACCGATCCCGGCGAACAGGCCCCCACCCTTGGCCTCTTCCAGGGAGTTGTTGATCGCCTCCAGCAGGATGTCGAGAAACTGATGGGTACGGTCACTGGCACTTACCCCACCAGCTATCGGCTCACTGGTCACCATTTCCGTCAGGTGCCTATTCCCCCCGGTCATCAGGTTGAAGAGGCCACTTTGCATGATATTCTCTATGCCAAATCCCCGGGCGATGGCGAAAATAATGGCCAGCAGTGGCACGATGGAGAGTAGGGTGCGGTAGGTTAGCGACCGGGCGCTGGCAGCGATGTTCAGCTCCTGCACGTTTCGCACGGTCAGCATCACCGTTTTAATCGCGTTGAAAAGGATGTTTTCCTTGTTCGACATCGACTCCGGGTTCAAGCGCCAGATGTCGTACGTGAGGAATTGGATTACACGGGTGACCCGGCTCCAAAGTCGCCCGATCCTACCCAGCTCCTCTATGTCATCGCCACCCTTTTTCTTTGCGCTATCCTCCATATCGCTTCTTGATGATTCCTGAAAAAAGCAGCCGGTCTATAAGCCGGGTTCTGTATCCCGGTGAACCGGGTGTTTGTCATTTATCTGCGGGGCGATGTCGCCATCCCCCTGTAGCGGCCTACCCCTCGGCATCGGGCGAGCAACCCTACCTATCCGATATACATGGCCTTGCAACCCATAGCGCGTACGGCGTGCCACGTCACCGTGGCACCCGGTGAGCCCTTACCTCACCTTTTCACCCTTACCCCGGCTAAGCCGTGGCGGTTATTTTCTGTTACGCTAGCCTGCCCTCGCGAACTGCTTCCCGTTAGGAAGTATGGTGCTCTGCGTTGCCCGGACTTTCCTCCCTCCCGTGTAGGAGAGCGACAAACCGACCTGCTGCGAAACACAAAAATAGCAATAAGAATCGACTTTAAGTCTTTTCTAGCCGTTTTTCGTTCGTGAGGAGTGGTAAAGTTTTGAATTACTCAACCAAAAGAGTAATAACACGAGACCGTAGCTTTAAATATTAAATACCAGATTACCTGATACAGGCGCGAAAAACATTTTCTTCACCCTGTTATCATATTTTTTTGTAATTTTGGTTCTAATCTATAATAGTTAATAATGCACGAAAAATTCTCTCTGGAATATAAGGATCAGTTTAAGGAAGTATATATTTCCTATTACGCTCGACTGAAGCGCTTCGCCCGGCAGTACGTTGTCAGGGAAGAGGATGCAGAGAATATCGTGCAGGACATCTTCTCTGAGCTTTGGGAAAAGCAATTGGAGTTTTCCTCTTTCGTTAACCTCAATGGTTACCTTTTCACCGTGTTGAAGAACAGGTGTGTCGATTTCCTTCGTCGTGAAACCTTAGAACAAGAGGTGAATAAAACGATACGAGACGAACAGTTACGGGAGTTGAAGATGAAGTTAGAATCGCTGGAAGCGCTTGATAGCGCATTTCTCAACAAGCCGGACATAGAAACCCTTATTCAAGACGCCATCGATGACCTGCCGGAAAAATGCAGGGAGATATTCTTGATGAACAAGCTCGAGGGAAAGAAACAGAAAGCGATCGCCCGAGAACTCAACATTTCCATTCATACCGTGGAGAGCCAGATGGCTATCGCTTACAAGAAACTCAAAGAAGCGTTAAAAAGTTTAAACAAAATGTCTTGAATTAAATAAAATAATTACATGAAAACCTTAATGTTTTTTTTAATGATCTTGTTCTCCAACCTTATTGTAGCGCAAGATGTAAGTCAAACGATGTTATCAGCTGATGATATTAGGATACGTGATCCCTATATCTTTGCTGACACGGTCACACGCAAGTATTACATGTATGCTCAGATACATAACCGTTTAGTAGAAAATGACGACAACGCGGCATCCAAAGGGGTTGAAGTCTACATCAGCACTGATTTGAAGCAATGGGAAGCACCTAAGCCCGTGCTTATTTTAGATGAAAATTCATGGGCGACGAATATGGTTTGGGCACCCGAAATGCATCCATATAATGGAAAATATTATCTATTCGTTACCCTTACCTCATCTGAAACCCATGAAAACATGAAAAAGCCAAAAGGTGAAACGGATTGGCCTCCTCATTACAAGAGGGGAACCCAGATTTTTGTAGCCGACTCACCCCAAGGTCCCTTCAAGCCATTTGCGAATAAGCCACATACACCGGAGAACTGGATGGCTTTGGACGGAACTTTGTACGTTGAAAACGGCACACCTTACATGATTTTCTGCCATGAATGGGTTGAAATTATAGATGGCTCCATCAATTATATTCGATTATCACCTGATCTGTCTAAACCGGTTGGTAAGCCACGTAAAATGTTTCATGCTTCCGAGGCAAAATGGTCAACAGGTGAGAACAGTAAAGTAACCGATGGATGTTTTATCTATAAAACCAAGTGGAATAAACTACTGATGATTTGGTCAAGCTTTGGTGCCAAAGGATATGCTATTGGAATAGCGGAGTCAAAGTCGGGCAAGTTAAAAGGTCCTTGGATTCAACAAGAAAAGTTACTTTTTGAAGAAGATGGGGGGCATGGTATGATATTTAAAACTTTTGACGGTAGGCTATTGCTCGCCTTTCATCAACCCAACGGGCCAGCAGGGAAAGAGAGATTAAAGTTATTTGAAATTGAAGATACTGGTGAATCCTTAATGTTGAAATAAGGAATCAGCAGGCATAGAAAACATCAAATTAACATGACTATCCCAACAGACGGATAGGAGATCAGGTAGCACGTTTTCTTCTTAGAGCTACCGTGGATCAGAGGCAGGACAAACTGTTTAGCCCGCTTCATCTTAGCACTTTATCCATATATTTCAATGAAGGGAAAATTTGATGATTATCTTCACCTTTCTATATCAATATCTGACGGCAATACTCCATGCAGGTTCTCACCTCCTTCACCGAACTTGACCAAGGGACTACCGGATATTCAAGTTCTATATCACAATAGATGGGCCATCCCTGGTCTCTGACAAGTTGTAAGACCTCCTTCAGGGGAGTTTCTCCTTGTCCCCACACTTGGTTCTGATCTCTAACTGGATTATTTGGTCCGGTTTTGTCTTTCAAATGCAGGCTGGCAATCCTATCGTGGTATTTACGAATGAAATCAGCCGGGTTGAGGCCCGTGGAGCCAAAGTAATGGCCCATGTCAAAATTCAACATTACCGCGGGGGAATAGCCTAATTGCCGATCAATATCGAAACCAGGTTCCGCATACTGACCATGGTTATGGAGTATCGCGTACATCCCGTTGCGTTCTGCAGCGGGTCCCAGCATCTTCGCGTTCTCATCGCCTGCCTCAATAGTTATGCCAATGGCACCCAGTATTTTGGCGATTTTAAAAGAGTAGTCAAGCTCTTCGTCGCTCGTCCCCGACAACCACTTCAATATATGGATGTTCACCCCTGCATCATTGAACTTTTTCCGGAGCTGCACGTATTTTCCAATTGTTTCCTCCGATCTTCTCCATTCATTTAGCGCCTTGCCGTAACGCTCAATCGACCTTTTCTCCTCATCAGTGAAAGGCGCCTCTGCCGTAGCCCTTCGGCTGACCGGGTTAACGGGCGCCCCCAGGCACCTTTCCAAACCCGATCCCATCAATTCAATGGAGCTTATACCCGCGTCAACACACGCTTTTAGCGTGGTGTCCACATCATCCCCCAAATCGCGAAAGCTGTAGGTGATGCAACCAATTTGTACACCGGCAAACTTTGAGTTGGGCAATGTACCGGTTGTACGGTTCGTCCCACGCTTCGCCTTGCTCACGTTCGAACAGGAGTAACCCGTGCCGAGTATTGTAGCGGCAGCCGCGGCTGCCGATGCTCCTAAAAAGTTTCTTCTCGATAGTTTCATAGTTCTTTTTATATTATAATGTATATGTATGGTTCATTCTACATCTGTTAACCTGTGACAAACACTACACAAATGAATAGGGCTTGACATGGGGCTATCAGCAAACAGGATCCAAAACAAGCGATTCTGCTCTTCATGGAAAACTCTTTCTAATGGCATCGCATTTTAAATCACACCACTAAAGTACCGTAATGCAACGATATAAAAAAACAAAACAAGTTTTTTTTCAACATTTATTTGACTTTATTTAGCGGTTTTTCACTCCCCATCCGTTCTATTTATATAACAACGTAAATGGACAAGCAACTCTCACAATATTTTTCCGGTAACCTCCCGCGTGTCGAAGAGCTGGAGCTGTTCCAACGAATTGAAAACGATAGTCGGTTAAGGGCTGACTTTGTTCAGCTTCAAAACCTGAGCGCGGTTTCAAGTCTACTACCACTCCCCGAGGACAGCGAAGTAGGTCAGGAAAGTTACGATGTGTTCATGCGGGGTATCAAACAAAAGGCTCGGCGGAAACTCTGCATAAATACTTTAAAGTACGTAGCGGTTGCTTTAGTTCTTATAATTTCTACCGTTTTGGGTACGCTTTTCTTGCAGGAAAGGGATGCCAACCTGGAGACGAACAGCCTTTACGTCCCGGCCGGTCAACGTGCCCAGATAACTTTGCAAGATGGGACACGTGTTTGGCTGAACGCCCAATCGACCCTGACCTACCCATCCCGTTTCTCCAGAAACGGCAGGAGCGTGGAGATAGTCGGTGAAGCGTTCTTTGATGTGGCAAAAGGGCAAAAGCCATTTGTTGTTTCTACTCCAGAGCTCGAGCTACAAGTCCTGGGAACGAGATTCAATGTTTACGCGTACCCGGATGGTGAGTACGTTCAAACTGACCTGATAGAAGGATCCTTAAGGATAGTCGAGAAGAGGAATAACGGGCGTGTCGCACTCCTGAACCCGAACGAACAGATGGTTTATAGAAATCACACGATGGAGATATCACCCATCTTGAATCCCGATCGCATGCTCTGGAAAAAGGGAGTATACAGTTTTCATAACGAGCGGCTAATCGATATCATTGAAAAGTTACAGCTTTATTACGATGTGAAAATCGTGGTTGAAGATCCGGATATATTTAACGTGAGGTACACGGGAAAATTCCGTCAGCGGGATGGCATTCATGAGATTTTGCGCATCATACAAAAAATTCAGCCGTTTAAAATAGAGGTAGACACGGATAACAACATCATAACA
This sequence comes from Petrimonas sp., assembly GCA_012839475.1. GTDB lineage: Bacteria > Bacteroidota > Bacteroidia > Bacteroidales > Dysgonomonadaceae > Proteiniphilum. Next base: position 30,664 of record DUNG01000057.1, read on the forward strand.
CTGACGAAGTAAAACTTATCAATTAATAACTTAAAATAAATAGCCTATGGAAAATGACCTTGAAAAATAAAAGGCGACAAGTGCTCCAACACCTGTCGCCGCGATTAAAGCAACACTCAACTTTCACTAAGTATTCACTTTAAACATGCAAATATATGGAAAAAAACATTTCACCGAGTCGCTTTCCACTTAAAAGTGACTTTAAAGGATTTATTAAAATCATGAAAACATGTCTCCTATTTCTGTTTGCCTTTACATTTCACATAATGGCATTCAACTCAAATGCACAGGATGCAATAATTGAGTTAAAAGCAAATACTATCACTGTAAGTCAATTGATTACTGAAATTGAAAAACAAACTGACTACTTTGTCGTTTACAGTAACCGAGAGGTAGATACCTCACGCACAGTTTATCTAAAAAATCGGTCGAACAAAGTTTCAGAATACCTAAATCAAGCTTTCAGTGACACAGATATCGGTTACGATTTTGAGAAAAACTATATTGTTCTTTCGAAAAAAGCAGAGAAACCGATAAGTATTACTACTAATTTGGTGCGCACTACTCAACAGCAAGGGAAAACTGTGAGGGGAAGCGTTACCGATGTAAATGGAGACCCAGTTATCGGAGTAACAATTGTTGTAAAAGACAACCCTTCACAAGGTACAGTTACAGATATGGATGGGAATTTCATTTTATCTAATCTGCCCGAAAATGCTGTACTACAAATAACCTACGTAGGTATGAAACAGCAAGAAATATTGGTTGAGAATAAAACCATTATAGATGTTGTCATGATTGAAGAAACAATTGGACTTGAAGAAGTTGTTGCGATAGGGTATGGTACACAAAAAAGAGTTACACTAACTGGAGCAATAGCCACAACTAGGGGGGATGAAATATTAAAAAGTAAATCTCCTAACGTTTTAAATTCGCTCGTAGGGAAATTACCCGGTGTAATAATAAATACTATATCTGGAGAGCCAGGAAGAGACAATCCTTCTTTTCTAATTAGAGGAAGAAACACAACTGGGAATTCAAATCCATTAATAATTGTTGATGGTGTTCAGCGAGATGATTTAGGGTTAATAAATCCATCTGATATTGAAGATATAACAGTTTTAAAAGATGCTACCGCTGCTATTTATGGGGCCAGATCAGCTAATGGTGTTGTACTTGTTACAACAAAAAGAGGCAAAGAAAGTGTTCCAATTTTTAATTTTTCATACAATCAAGGATTTTCCCAACCAACAAGAAATATTAAAATGGCTGATGCTTACACATTTGCAAAAGTATATAATGAAACTGAAATAGCAGAAGGCAGAGATCCAAGATATACTAATGAAGAATTAAATAAATTTAGGGAAGGAACTGATCCTAATTACCCAAATACTGATTGGTTTAGTTTCATAACGAAAAAATTTACCCCACAACATCGTACCAATTTATCAGCCTCTGGAGTCACAAAAGGATTAAGTTATTATTTTTCAATTGGTGAATTAACACAAAATGGACATTTTAATTTTGGGATAACTAAGGTTAAACAATATAATCTTCGCACCAATGTTGAAGTACAAGTTACTGATTTTTTTAAAGTTGGACTAAATGTTTCTGGTAGGTTAAACAATAATGAATATCCTTCTGGAGATACTAATGATTTCTATAGCCATATTTATCTTTATCCGCCAACAGAATCTCCGTATTGGCCAGGAACTAAGTATCTTAAGCCGTTAAGAGACAGTGAGAATATAATTAATCGGGTAAGCGGTAATTCAGGTTATAACAATCAAAAAAATAAAAAAATTGAAACCACATTAAATTACAGTTTATATATACCTTGGGTCAAAGGCTTGTCAGTAGAAGGTAGTGCAAATTGGGACGGATCATTTAATTTCCAAAAAGTTTTTAACTTACCAACGTATGTTTATTACAAAGACAGCTCTACTGGTGAATTGTTTGAAGCTCGCTCTGGAAGACAGTCCAATCAGGCAACCCTAGGAGAAACATTCAGTCAATTTACAAGATTTACAATAAACACCAGAATAAACTATGAGCAAAGTTTTGGAAATCATAATATTAACTTTCTACTAGGGGCTGAACAAATGGAAGAAAATTACAATTTTCTTTATGGTTACAGAAGTAATTTTCCTTCAACAGCACTATCAGTTATAGACGCAGGCAGTAATGATAAAAATCATCAATCAAATAGTGGAAATGCCACTCAATTTTCTAGATTGAACTACTTTGGTAGGATGACTTATGATTACAAAAGTAAATATCTTGCTCAATTAATTTTAAGATATGATGGTTCTCCTAATTTTCCAGAAACGAAAAGATGGGGTGCATTTCCTGGTATTTCCGTTGGATGGAGGATATCGGAAGAACCATTCCTAAATGATCTTTATTTCTTGGACAATTTAAAACTAAGGGCATCATATGGGAAAATGGGGAATGACAATGTTGCCGCTTTCCAATATCTTATGACTTATAGTTACGGTAATAATTATGTATTAGACAATAAAGATGTCACTGGATTGATTCAAAGTGGTACTCCCAATCCCAATATAACCTGGGAGGTTGCTGAAACATCTAATATTGGTTTTGAATCACTAATGTGGCAAGGATTACTTAACATTGAGCTCGATTTATTTAAAACAAAACGCTCGAATATTCTTACAAAAAGGTCAGCTATTGTTCCCAGTTATACCGGTTTAGTACTTCCGGACGAAAATATCGGTATAGTAGAAAATAAAGGCATTGAATTACAATTGTCCCATATGAATTCAATAAATGAATTCAAATATTCAATTAATGGTAATTTTTCATTTGCTCGTAATAAGGTAGTGTTTTCTGACGAAGCCCCTGCGGCTGAAGATTATCAATTAGCTACTGGAAGGCCTATAGGATCTTCTCTTTATTATAAATCTCTTGGAATTTTCTCTTCTCAAAATGAAATTGATTCATATCCTCATTTGCCAGGGACAAGACCAGGAGATATTAAGTATGAAGATGTTAATAAAGATGGCGAAATAAATTCTAGAGATATGATCAGAATTAATGAAACTAATACTCCTGAGATCGTATACAGCCTTAATACAACATTTAATTATAGAAATTTTGATTTGTCAGTGTTATTTCAAGGTCAAGCAAATGCAAATGTTTATCTAGGTAGTTATTTTACTGTGATGAGCTACAGTTTGGGTAACTTTTCGCATATACGCGCAAGAGATTACTGGTCTCCAGATAATACAAACGCAACTATGCCTAGACCTTCACTAGAACTTTGGAACAACAACACGCAAGTTTCAACACATTATTTGTTTAATTCAGATTTCTTAAGATTGAAGAATTTAGAATTTGGGTATTCATTACCTCAAAAATTATCTCAAAAGCTAGGAATTAATAACTTGCGTCTCTATGTTAATGGTAATAATATATTGCTAATATATGACCATTTTAGAGGTACTGGATTTGATCCTGAAACCAACAGATATTGGTTTTATCCTCAACAACGTACCTACAATTTTGGAATTGATTTAACATTTTAACAAAGCATACAATGAAAAAGATTTTATCATTATTAAGTATATTGATTATAATTACATCATGCAATGAAGTTTTGGATCTAAAACCTCTTGATAGGTTGTCTGAAAAAGATTTATGGCAAGATGAGAATCTTGTCCAGGCATATATAAACGCTAATTATCATTCAATACCGCATGGTTTTCCTCAGGGGTTACTAGCGGCAGCAACAGATGAAATTTATGATATACACAATGCTTCAGGAGGTTACATTATCCAACGAGGTGAATTGACTTCTGATAATGTTACTAGCCTTTCAACTTTGATTAACAATTGGAATCATTCCTTCTCATATCTAAGGAATATCAACATCTTTTTTGAAAAAATTAATGATTCTCCAATAAATGAGGATAAAAAACAAACGATGATTGGAGAAATGAAATTTCTGCGTGCATTTATTTATTTTAACTTAATATCAAGATACGGGGGAGTGCCAATCATTACAGAGTCATTCAAATTAGATGATGATTTCTCCGTAAGTAGAAATACTTACGACGAATGTGTTGATTTTATTTGTTTAGAATTAGATGAAACTATAAAATTACTTCCTAATAAAAGTGAAACTCTGGGTAAAATCTCAGCCGATGCTGCAAGAGCCTTGAAATCACGAGTTTTATTGTATGCGGCAAGTTCTTTAAATAACCCAAATCATGATTTGCAAAAATGGCAAAAGGCATCTGATGCTGCTTCTGAATTACTTGATGCAGGGTATACATTACATGATGATTATCAAAATATTTTTTTAGAAAACAATGATGAAATAATTTTTGCGAGGTACTTTTCACAATCAAACTTTCATCGAATGACATTATTTAATGGGAGAAACGGTTCTAATGGATGGGGAGGTAATTGCCCAACTGAGAATCTTGTTTCTAGTTTTGAAATGTTGAACGGAAAAATGCCATTTTTAGATGATGGTGTAACAGTCAATCCTGAATCAGGGTATGATCCCAATAACCCATATGTAGATCGCGATCCAAGATTTTACGCCTCAATTTTATATGATGGGGCAATTTGGATGGACAGAGAAACAGAAACCTATAATGGGGGATTAGATTCTCGTGGAAGTAGTATTGAGGCGTGGAATGCATCACTAACAGGATATTACATGAAGAAATTTATAACACCAGATATTCCTCCAACGGGTAGTACTACACAACCGACAAATCCTTGGATTCATTTTCGATATACTGAAATATTATTAAATTATGCTGAGGCGCAATTTGAATTAGGGCATGAAGAAATAGCTCTAGAAATAATCAATAGGGTTAGAGCAAGACCTAGTGTGCAAATGCCACCTATTTTTGCAAGTGGTGAAGAATTAAGAGAAAGAATCTATCATGAAAGGAGAATCGAGCTAATGTTTGAGGGACATCGATTTTTTGATGTTCGACGTTGGAAAGTGGCTCAGATGACTGAAAATATAAACTTAAAAAGAATGGTAATCGAAAAATTAGATGATGGAAGTAAAAAATATGAAGTTAAAGAATTAGAGAAAAGATCATTTAAGGAAATGCACTACTATTTACCTATTCCTAGGACTGAAATCGACAAAAGTCTTGGTTCACTGACTCAAAATAATGGATATTGAGGAATATGTCAGAGATAGATCAAACAATCACCTTCTAATTAATTGAGTTTCGTGGAAAGAAATGTCTTATAAAAGATGACAACCCGTAAAACGGGAAGGTTTTTTAAACACATTTTACGATAACGTTTAAATGATTTTTAAAGCAAAAATCATTTAAAGAGTTTTGATATTGTTAATTTATAATGCGGAAACTTAATTGCAAATCAAAAATGAATAAAACAATAAGCATAATCTTTATTTCCCTATTTTGCTTTATACCCAGAATAATAAACGATTTGTACTCTCAATTACCAATCACACCTTCAATTGAAGAGTTGAAATTACCTTTTAATCGTACGGATATTTTGAAATTTCAAAATCCTTCAAAAGTATTTTATCCGGAAATTTGGTTTCATTTTTATGGAGGAAACATTTCAGCGCTAGGGATTAAAGCCGATATAGAAGCAATTGCAAACGCCGGTTTTTCGGGTCTGCAACTTTTCCATGAACAACATGAAGGGAGCAAACCTTGGCCTGGAGTTTCTCCACAAATCATTCCTTTAGGAAAAGAGTGGGAAGATTTAGTTAAGCTCGTCGCTGAAGAGTGCAAGGACCTTGGATTGCGTTTTACCATGCACAACGCATTAGGATGGGGCACTTCCGGTGGGCCATGGATAGAGACTTCGAACAGCATGCGTCATTTAGTATACAGCAGATTAGATACGGAAGGGGGCCGGTTGTTTAACCAAATAATACCCATGCCCCAACCGAGTCATGAAGAGTGGCGCGATTACCATGATGTCACAGTACTTGCCTTCCCAACTCCCATTGGAGATAGCGGGGAATCTCTACGACCTTATTCCGCTTACAGCAATGTTTCATTCCCATGGGAGAGTTTTCTCTCCGGAGAAATAACGAACGACATTAATTTGACACCCACATCACTCTCCAACCCTCATTGGATTGAGGTGGGTTTCACAGAATCAGTTGTCGTTAGAACCATTGAATTTTCTGATGTGCAAGGTTTTAACCATCAAATGTCCTACGAGCCCTCTATCTATGTTAAGGTTTATGCCATTTTCGATGATGGGACAAAGAAGGTAATATTGGACACCCCAATGCCCCAAGCTGCATGGCAATCCAATCAGCCAATCTCGTTATCCTGCAATGAGACAGGTGGCACAAAAAAATATCGAATTGAAATAGTTAATGAACATGACATGAATTTAAAGTCTCTTCGCTTGTCATCTGCCGCACGAAAGAATAATTGGGAGTCGGAAGCAGCGTGGACATTAAGAAGTATCGTTCGAGCCAGTGAAGAACCTAAACAATCTCCCGAATCGTTTATCCATTCAAATCAGATACTTGACATTTCTGAATTTATGGATGAGTTGGGTAACTTAAAATGGAACATTCCACAAGGCAAGTGGACGATACTTCGTGTTGGTCATGTAAATACTGGGCAAACAAATGCGCCCGCACCCATTGAAGGTGTTGGTTGGGAGTGTGACAAATTTTCTAAGTTGGGAGCACAAAGCCAGTTTGCGAATTATATCGGACAGCTAAACGAAGGTATATTAAAGGGGGGACTATTAAATGGAATGTTGATAGATAGCTGGGAGTGTAGCGCCCAAACCTGGACTTCCAATATGGAAATTGAGTTTCATAACCAAACAAACTATCATTTACGGAAATGGCTACCGGCAATATTTGGGTATGTGATTGATAGCCAGGAAACAACCAGTCGTTTTTTACGTGACTGGAGGAGTGTAGTCAACTATTTAGTAGTCAACAACTTTTATGGAGAAATGGCTCAATTAGCTAAAAAAAGTAACCTTAACATTGCCTATGAAACAGCTGCTGGAGATGTCTTAACTGGAGATATTATGGAATATTTCAAACACGCTGATGTTCCTATGTGTGAGTTTTGGCAACCCTATACGGATTATTTCGTAGGTTCATTCAACTTTAAACCCATTAAGCCAACGGTATCTGCTGGAAGATTATATGGAAAACCAAGAATATCTGCTGAGGCTTTTACTTCGTTTGAACTTACTTGGGATGAACATTTAAAAATGTTGAAAGAGGTTGCTAATCTGAATTTCATCGAGGGAGTAACGCATTTAGTTTATCAAGCATATACTCATAACCCCCGAATAGATGGGTTGCCACCAGGGTGCTCATTTGGCGATGCTCGTGTTGGTACTCCATTTTTACGTCATCAAACCTGGTGGAAGTTTATGCCTGAATTTAACTTGTATATGGCTCGTGTCAGTTACCTTTTAGAAAGGGGCAATTCAGTGTCTGATATTCTTTGGTATTTAGGTGATGAGATTAACCACAAACCCGATCAGAAAGCCTGTTTCCCGTCAGGCTTTAAATACGATTATTGTAATCCTGATATTCTACTAAATAGACTAACAGTAAAAAATGGCAAAATTGTGACTCCAGAAGGCCTTAGTTACTATTTTATATGGCTACCCGACAATAAAAGGATGCTACCTGAAACATTGGAAAAGTTGTTAGAGTTGGTACGGAAGGGAGCCATTATTGTAGGTGACCCACCGCAAGGTCTTGCGACCTTAAAGGGCAAAGATGCTCAACAACGCTTTGACAAGGCGGTAAAAGCTCTTTGGGGAGATAAGAATGAATATATTCGGGCGGTTGGAAATGGCAAAGTTTTATCAAACACAACTATTGACGATGCTATAAAATGTTTAGCACTATTGCCTGATGTAATCAATAACGATATTTTATGGTTACATCGTGAAGTTCAAGGTGCGGATTGGTATTATATTTGCCCCCAGTTTGGAAGTAGCTTTGAAGGTAACGTTGGTTTTAAAAGCCTGGGCACACCACAAATTTGGGATCCGCTAAACGGGGAAATAAAAGCCGCAAAAGTTGTAAAAACCGATGACGATTATACGTATGTAAATATTGATTTACCACCTTCAGGCTCTTGCTTTGTGGTTTTTCCTAAAATAAATGGATTAGGGATAGAACAAACACAGTTTCCAAAGGAAATAATTGAAACAACAGATATTCCCGGACCATGGAAACTTTCTTTTCCTTCTGGATGGGGAGCTCCCGAATCTCATCATATTGACAAGTTAACTCCATGGAAAGATTTAGAGTTGTCCTCAGAAGCTAAAACTTTTTCCGGTTCAGTGATCTATTCGACAACTTTTCAGATAGATGAATTAAATGACAACGCATTTTATTCGCTTGATTTAGGGCGTGTTGAGGATTTTGCAGTGATAAAATTGAACGGCAAAGTAGTGGAAAAGTTGTGGACTCCTCCTTATTGTTCTGATATAACAGAGAACCTGAAATCAGGAGAAAACATATTAGAAATTGAAGTCACAAGCACATGGTTTAATCGTTTGCTCTATGACGCTAATCAGCCGGTAGAAAAACGAAAAACATGGGTTATTTCTTGGCCTAATATTAATGAATCTCTTAAAGAAAAAGGATTACTAGGACCAGTAATAATTAATAAAAAGATTTGATGGGAACAATTACTATATAAGACAAAATTAAACCAGTATTCTATTGAAGGAATAATATAAGTATATTTAAAATCAAACAGTTAATAATCAAAAGCATGAACAATAAATATTCAATTATATTAGGAAATTTAGGAAATACTTGTGATAGATTTTGCAAAAGCTACAAAGACAATATCCCTTCTGAGGAAATGCTAGATGTTGCAGTTAAAAGGATGCCATTTATTGACGGAATAGAATTAGTTGGCACATGGGATATTCGAGCTGATAATGTGAAAGATATGAAACAGCGTTTCTCAGATTATGGTATTACCTGTGCCTCTATTATTCCAGATACTTTTTCCGATAAAATTTACGGCAAGGGATTTATTACAAATACAGAGATTAAAATTAGAAAAAAAGCAATTGACTATTTGCACGAAATGTGTGATATTGCTCTCGAGATGGAATGTGAAATTATTAATCTATGGATGGCACAAGATGGTTATGATTATTTTCTTGCAACAGACTATAATCAAGAACGGGAATGGCTTAAGGAGGGTATTGCTACTGTTGCGACAGCCTATCCAACACTTCGCTTTGCACTTGAATATAAACCAAAAGAACCACGTAACTTTTCCTACCATGCACGTATGGCTGATACAATCCTTGCAGCTAAGGAAACAGGATGTACTAATGTGGGAATTACAATTGATACTGGTCATAGCTTTGTTGGAGGTGAAAATGTGGCCGAATCAGTTGTTTTAGCCAAAAGGGCTGGGGACCTGCTGTATCACATGCATTTCAATGACAATCACGGATATTGGGACGATGATATGATTGTAAGCAGTGTCCATTTAACGTGTTATGTTGATCTGCTTTTTTGGTTGAAAAAAACAGGATATAAAGGTTGGTTTTCAATGGATCAGTACCCTTATCGTGAAGATGCAATCGGTGCAATTTCCGAAAGCATTTATTGGATTAAAAAATATGTGCAAATTGTTAATGAGTATTATGATGAAATAAACCAGTTGGTTCATTTGAATAATGCCGTTGAGACTTCTAAATTTCTTAGAAAACTTTTCAACTGATTGAAAACAAATAACAAAATATCACATAAATCAAATATTGAATGGTTCGAAATGATTGAGCTAATTAAAAAAAATTACACCTCAAGTATTTTTTTGTGTCAAACCTCTCATCTGTGAACGGAAAATGGCACTTTTGTTGTTGATTTTCATTGGGAAAATGGTATGGATAAATTTGAATTGTTGACAGACTATTTGACATAAGAAAATAATAGATTGAAAATCTAGGTAAAAACGAGACGATATTTATAAGGCACGTATGATAAGTCAAACTCTTTATAACATGAAAAATCTGTCTTTTACACTCTTTAATAAAAGATACAATGAATATCGTATCAGGTACAAATGAACGTATAACCGTGACTCGGAGTGAATACATAAAACATACTTAATAGGAAAGATTGTAGAAACATCTAAAAATAAAACTATAAACAACTTGAAATCAGTAGATGCAAATGTGTTTACGTGTTTCGTTAAACTTTAAATTATGAAGACTTTCAGCCAACACTTTTTGTTATTTTTGCTTTTCTTTTGTGTTTCTCTTAATATTTTCTCTATAGATAGAAAAAAGGTTGTTGAAAGACACAATGTGACTTCAAATAAATTAGACAAAAGAAGCCCTGCGCAAGTAGGTAATGGAGAATTTGCTTTTTCAGTAGACATTACTGGACTTCAAACTTTTGTCCCGTTTAATACAATGTCCCACTGGGGCTGGCATAGTGACCCTCTTCCTGAAGGCACAAAAATTGAAAATTTTAAGGGACAACTTGTGAACACTTTTGGTAGGATGGTTAGATATCCCTTGGTCAATGAAGAAGATGATGAGCAAAAAAAACTATCTAATTGGCTTTCAGGGAACCCCCACAGAATCAATCTAGGCAGGATAGCCTTTTCACTAAAAAAATCAAATGGTGAAAAGGTGAAAGCTGAAGATTTACAAAAATGTCATCAAGAACTAAATTTATGGTCAGGAATAATCTCGAGCTATTTTGAGATTGAAGGGATACCTGTTAGTGTTAAAACAGCATGTCATCCATACAAAGATTTAATCGCTGTAAACGTTGAGTCAGAACTTGTAAGAAGCGGACAGATATCTATTACCCTGGAATTTCCATCTGCAACTTCAGAAAATAGTCATGGGGGTGATTATATTGGCATATGGGATAATCACTTGTTGCATCAGACTAACTATGAAGAAATATACAATCAAGTTAATTTTTCTAGAAAATTGGACAATGATTTGTATTATGTGGCATTGAAGTGGTTCACTAAGTCAAGTTTTGTAGGCGATATTAATAATCCCCATAAATTTGAATTGATCCCTTCTTCAAATGAAATTCAATTTGTATGTGAATTTTCTCCTGAAAAGATTGTTGGTGAACTTCCTGACGTTAATGAATGTTTAAATGCAAGCGCTATAGGGTGGTCTGATTTTTGGAACTCTGGAGCTGCAATTGATTTATCTGAAAGCAAAGATGTCAGGTGGAAAGAATTAGAAAGAAGAATTGTTTTATCTCAATATTTAATGAAAGTAAATGAAGCAGGTTCGTTACCACCTCAAGAAAGCGGCTTAGTTAATAACGGGTGGTATGGTCGATTTCATTTCGAGATGATATGGTGGCACGGAGTGCACTGGGCATTATGGAACCGATGGGAACAGTGGGATAAAAGTTTGTCAATTTATCAGGACTTCTTGGATTCTGCCATAGAAAGGGCAAAAAACGAAGGATTTAATGGAGCTAGATGGCCCAAATGCACAGCATACAATAATTCTGAATGGCCTCATCCTTGTCATGCATTTTTAATTTGGCAACAGCCTCATCCAATTTATTTTGCAGAATTAGATTACAGGCTACATCCAAACAGAAATACTTTGAATAAATGGAAAGAGATTGTTTTTGAAACTGCTGACTTTTTAGCTTCAATTCCATATTATAATTCAAATGAAAATAAATATATTCTTGGGCCTCCACTAATTCCAGTATCTGAGAACGTTGATTATTTGACAACTCTAAATCCTGCCTTTGAACTAGGTTACTGGAGATTTGGATTGAAGACGTCTATAATTTGGTACAATCGTTTAGGAATAAAACCACCAGAAGCTTTGAAAGATGTTTTAGAAAATCTTGCTCCCTTACCAATCGAGGATGAACTTTACGTGTTGTATGAAGGTATAGAAAACATGTGGACAAAATATAATTACGAACATCCGGCCTTAATTGGTACTTATGGAATGTTACCAGGAGATGGAGTAGACATAGAGATACTTGAGAACACATTTGACAAAATTCTTTCTGTTTGGAATCTCAATAGAATTTGGGGATGGGACTATCCTATGTTAGCAATGACAGCTGCTAGACTAAATAGGCCTGATGATGCAATAAATCTTCTTTTGCATGATAATTTCATATTTGATCAACACGGTCTTTCCTATGGGGAAGGATCCCCTTATCCTTATTTCCCCTCTAATGGAGGTCTCCTAACTGCAATTGCAATGATGGCAGGTGGCTGGGACGGGGTTAAAGAAACTATTTCTCCAGGTTTTCCCAAAAATGGAATGTGGGAAATAAAAACTGAAGGTTTTAATACAATGCCTTAAACTAATTCTATTTGAACTTACGAAACGTAAACAAAGAACAAGAATTTTCCCTGTCTACTGGATATTCAGCCAAGACCAATTCCATTACGAGGTAGAAAGACAACAAAAAAGATTATCTTTGAAGTTCTTAGGTCATACACCGTAATCGATTGCCCTATGAACTTGAAATACCCTGCCGCCTTTGCCGTTCTCTTATCGGTAACCGCATCTGGCGCACCGCCCGGGGCGAAGCCCAACGTGCTATTCATCATAGCCGATGACCTTCGCCCCGAGCTAGGGTGTTACGGGGTGGAGGCCATTAAAACGCCACATATCGACTCCTTGGCGAAAAGGTCCACGCTATTTCAAAACGCTTATTGCAATATTCCCGTTAGCGGCGCATCGCGGGCGAGCCTGTTCACCGGGATGTACCCCGCTTTCCCAGAGCGATTTGTGAATTACACCACGCGTGCGCAAACAGATGCACCTGATGCGGTTCCCTTTACACGTCTGTTCACGAACAATGGGTATCACACCGTTTCTAACGGGAAAGTATTTCACCACATAGATGATCATGCCGATTCATGGAGTGAACCGCCTTTCAGAACGCATCCGGACGGTTATGACGTGTATAACAACGAGTATAACCGGTGGGAGATGTGGTTAAACGAGGAGTCGGGCAACCATATCAATCCCGAAACGTTGCGTGGTCCCTACCGCGAGTCGGCAGAAGTGCCCGATTCGGCATACGACGACGGCAAGTTGGCCCTCAAGAGCATTGCCGATTTGAAGCGGTTGAAAGCAATGAACAAGCCCTTTTTCTTGGGTGTCGGGTTTTGGAAGCCGCACCTTCCCTTTAATGCGCCTAAAAAATATTGGGACCTGTACGACCGAAACGAGATTCCACTACCCAGCAACCGGTTTCGCCCGGAGAATCTGCCTGATGAGGTGCAGAATTCACGCGAAATTTACGCGTATGCATGCGTTAGCGAACCTGAAGATACCGAATACCTGCGTGAACTTCGCCATGGGTATTACGCCTGCGTGAGCTACGTGGACGCACAAATTGGAATGATCTTGAACGCGTTAAAAGAGCTTGATCTGGCAAAGAATACCATAGTGTTATTGATGGGCGACCACGGCTGGAACCTTGGTGAACATAACTTCATCGGCAAACACAACCTGATGAAAACATCCACGAGAAGCCCGCTCATCGTACACGTTCCGTGGCTTGATGGTGGGGAATCGCTTTCGATGGTGGAGTTCGTTGATATTTACCCGACGCTTTGCGAGTTGTGCAACTTGCCCATACCTAAAAACCAGCTGGATGGGAAAAGTTTCGTCCCCATCTTAAAAAACCACCAAGCCAAGGTAAAAAACCATCTGTTCGTACAATGGCAAGGTGGCTTTGGTATCGTGACCGACCGCTTCAACTACGCTGAGTGGGAGAGACCGGATGGTAAAAAATCAACGATGCTCTTCGATCACGAGGTCGATCCGCTGGAAAACGAAAACTACTCGAAAAAGATTCGATACCGGTTGTGGATAAAATGGTTATCCAAAAAGGTGAAACGGGTAATGAAACAGAAATAGCGTGACGCATGAAAATCTTTACCCCACCTACATTACATCCTTCACCTTCTTTTCAGCATCTCATTTAAAACGACTGATTTGCCAGCACTCAACGGTAATTCCACGGTTTCCCCTCGATAACGCACGATAAGCGGGTGGCCTGTTAACGAGTGAATTTTTGCCCTATATAGCCGCCCATTCTGCCATTCCATATCGACTTCCGCACCCCCTCGTGCACGAAGACCGCTCACCCGTCCATCCTTCCAGTCGGAGGGTAGGGCGGGTAAGAGCGTGATTTCGCCTCCGTGTGACTGCAGAAGCATTTCGGCGATACCCGCGGTGCCCCCGAAATTCCCATCGATCTGGAACGGGGGATGATCATCAAACAGGTTGGGTAACGTGGAGTTACTCAACAGTTCGTTCATATGGTGTAACGCGTTCTCGCCATCGCCGAGTCGCGCGTAAAAATTAATGATCCAGGCTCGGCTCCAGCCTGTGTGCCCTCCGCCCTTTTCCAGACGCCGGGCTATGGTTTTCTTGGCCGCTTCAAAAAGGTCGGGGGTGGAGGGGGTAATCTGCGTGCCAGGGTGCAAACCCACCAAGTGCGACATGTGGCGGTGGCCCGGCTCCGTTTCATCGTAATCTTTTACCCACTCCTGTATCCCGCCAGTTTTCTCGGACACTTTCACGGGAGGCATCTCGCTTAAAACGGCTTTCAGGCTATCGGTAAAAGCTTTATCGACCCCCAAGCAATTGGCCGAATGGATGCAGTTGTTGAATAGTTCCGTGATAATTTGCAAGTCGATGGTGGCCGCGTAGGTCATATCGAACCTTTGCCCCGTTTCGGGCATAACATACTGATTTTCCGGGGAGTTTGAGGGTGCGGTAACCCATTGACCCTCATTATCCCTGATCAGGAAGTCAAGTACGAACTCTGCCGACCCCTTCATGATCGGGTAGGCTAGTTCCCGGAGGTAGTCGAGATCTCCCGTGAATGCGAAGTGCTCGTATAACGTGAGGGTCATCCAGGGCCCTCCCATGGGGAACAGTCCCCAAATCCCGTCCATTACCGAGGTGCGACCAAAGACATCTGTCAAGTGATGTAAGGTCCAGCCACGCGTACCGTACATCTCTTGTGCCGTAATGCTACCCGGCCCTTGCAACTGTTCTAAAAAGCGTGATAAGGGAATCACCGTTTCACTTAGGTTACAGACCTCCGCCGGCCAGTAGTTCATCTGCAGGTTAATGTTGGTATGGTAATCCGATCCCCACGGCGCCATGAAATCCTGGCACCACACCCCCTGAAGGTTAGCGGGTAAAACAGCCGGGGCACGCGAACTCCCCATCAGCAGGTAGCGCCCGAATTGAAAGTAAAGCGCTATGAGCTGAGGATCGTGAGCACCCTCTTTCACCGCCTGTAAACGTTTATCGGTAGGCATGGCACCGTTAGTGCTTTCACCAAGATTCAACGAAACCCGGTTAAACAGGGTTTGGTAATCCCGCGTATGCGACTTTTTGATGCTCCCGAACGTCTTGTTTCCTGAGCTTTCAAGAATCTTACTGCAAATTTCACCGGGATCGATGGAACGGTCGAAGTTCAATTTTTCCAGGTTGTAATCGGTGGCTGCCGTTACTAGCAGGGTTAGCTCGTTAGCATTCTCTACCACCAGCGAGTTCTCTTCCGTACGAATGGAACCACCCTTGTTCACCGCTTTTAGGCGGGCCTCAAACTTCATATGTGCTCCGCCCGGACCCCGCAAAGGATCTTCTGTGTCCATCACCTGTCCGGTCATGATAAGTCCATTCCCTTCTGCCCTCGTTAACGCGTCCTTTTCCCGCGTTAAACTTACCTTTAAGCTCAAAGCTCCTTTTTTAGAAGCCTTTACATGAACCGCGATCAGGTTGTCGGGAGATGAAGCTAACACCTCACGCGTGTATTCTACCCCATCTACCTTGTAGCTCACCCGACAAATGCCCGTGTTCAAGTCCAGCTCCCTCCGGTAATGGCTGGATGGTCTCTCGCCAAACTCGAGCCATAGATCGCCCAAGGTTTGGTAGGAGCGAACGCGGGGCGGTGTGCCCACCATGTGTTTCTCGGCCAATGCGGTAGCCTCCGATATTTTGCCTTCGAGGATTAACCCCTGTACCTCTTTAAGGTGCGTCAAAGAAGTAGGGTTATTGCTGTTTAGCGGTCTCCCGCTCCACAGGCTCTCTTCGTTTAACTGAATACGCTCGGTACCTGTCTGGCCAAAGACCATGGCCCCCAGTCGCCCATTACCTACCGGCAACGCCTCGTTCCACGTCTCAGCGGGTTGTTCGTACCAGAGAATTAACGAGGGATCCCCCAACTGTTGCTGGCAACCGATAAGCAACAGTAAACAACAAAAAACAGTTATTCGTTTCATTTTTAGTCACTTGTGTTTGTCCTTTATTTATTATTCTTATTAACTAATCGCTTCGTTTCAGGTGCCAACGGCTGGCAGACAAAAAGACATTTATTTACACGAGAGACCAATAGATACTTGGAAATGCGATGTGTGGGTGTTACAATCACGTCTGCATTCTCTTTCTATATTGCCCCGGGCTTTCGCCTGTTAATTTATTAAATAGTCGATTAAAGTATGAAACGTTATCAAAACCCAGTCCAAAGGCTATCTCCTTTATGCTTGTATCCTCAATTAAAAGCTTGAGTTGAGCAGCTTCAATTTTTTTCCGATTAATGTATTTCCGGGGGGTGCAATGCATCTCCTTGTTGAAAAGCCGGATAAAATGGTCTTTGGTGAGGTAACAGATGGCGGCCAACTGATCAATATCTACCTGTTTGTCCAGGTTCCTATGGATATGGAGAAGGCATTTTAATACTCGCTCTTCAAGGTGTTCTTTTTTATACGTGGCTGGAGCCAGGAATCGGGAAAATAACACGTTAACAATGCCTCGTGTCTCCATCTCGTTCGCCAGGGGGCTCTTTTTTTGTAAGGCAATGTTTTGGGCTAGCGTGGAGGAGTCGTTGTAAGTTTTTGGGTCATAGTGTTTTAATTCCCTTCCCGGGTTGATGTTAATTAATCGTTCGATTAAAAGAAGATCAACACGTGAAGAGACTACTTCCACTGGGAAGTCAATTAGTTCGAAAATACTGAGTTCATTACCGGGATCCTCGTACAGATGAATGTAATAAAGTTCCAATACACCGTTGCACTCGTACGAATGCTTCACGTAAGACGGGGTAAGGTAAAGGTTCCCTTCCCTTAGTTCTTGTTCGCCATCATCACGGATTATCTTCGCTCGACCTTTTTTCACGTAATGCATCCTGATAAAGGGGCTATTGACCTCTTTCCAATTCCAGTCAGCATCGTGATAGGCATAGCCCACGTTTAACAAAATGAAATTCTTATCCAAGCCCTTTCCCCTCATCTTCACGTTGTTTTTAACACAAAAATAAACAAATCATCGATATAGTGCAACTTATTGTCGAAAATGGTCAAAAATTTTCCAGGCTAAAGTCATTACATTTGTTGCCATATATTATTATTTTTTATGATTTTGTGTCTATGATGCGACCATGAACAATAATCTTTAACATTATATTTATTATGTAGTAGCATGACAAAGTGACAAAGGTATTCTCGTTAATAAAAATCGTATGCGTTGTCGCTTATTTCACCTGGTTATGTTCAAGCGTCACCGCGCAAGTTAGTGACCCTGATTTCATCTATAGGATCAGCGTGGACGCCGAGGAGATGAAAGAAGGAAAATTCGAGCCAACGTGGGAGTCGTTGCAGCAACACGAGCTCCCTGAATAGTCCCGCGATGCGAAGTTTGGTATGTGGGCACAACGAGGCCCCGATAACCTTAACCTTTTTTGGTAAAGGTGAGAATCGTGTTAAAATAATAGCAAGGTGTGAAGTGCCTTTGAACATTGCCATGACAAAATTAAATTAGAAAAAATTGAACAAATATTTGTTTATATTAAATTCTATTCTTATGTTTATCATCATGATGGAATAATTTTCCAAAAGTGGAAAACACGTTTTTGCATATGGATAACAAAGAGGAAAAGTACCGGGTTCCTAGTTTAGAAAAGGGATTATCCATACTAGATTGCCTCTCTCGCAACAATAAAGGAATGACGTTGCAAGAGATAAAGGAGGAGTTGGAATTATCGCAAACTACTGCCTATCGTATCATGAACACGATGATGCGTTTGGAATTTTTGACATATGACGAAAGGTCTAGATGCTATAAGTTATCGCTAAAATTACTGACTTTGGGATTTCGTGCCTTGAACGAACACCAATTGATTGAAACGGTTCTACCCCATTTGCAAACACTTCGTGATCAGGTAAGAGAGACGGTCTGTTTTGGTGTAATGGGTGAAGAGAAAGGAGTTTTCATCAATCAGGCCCAAGGTTCTTATCCATTTAGCTTTACATTAGCTCCAGGAAAATCGTTTGAATTGCATTGTTCTGCCCCGGGAAAAGCTATTATGGCTTATCTACCGAATAGTGTAAGGGAAAAATATTTGTTGAACATGGATTTTCAACGCTTTAATGAACGTACCATTACCTCTCGCGAGGATTATATGAAAGAGTTGAGAAAAATCCTCAGACTTGGCTATGCTATAGACAACGAAGAGGAACTTACTGGAGTTATTTGTATAGCTTCTCCAGTCTTTGATTACAGAGGTTACCCGTGTGGTTCGATTTGGATTTCAGGCCCCAAAGGTCGACTCACCAAAGAAGTAATCGAGAATAATGCTGTCCTGATAAAAGAAGAAGCCAAACTTATTTCTGCCGAGCTTGGCTATATGCAAACTAAAAAATAAAGAGTGATGATACCGCTAAGAACTAGGGCTTTTTTGTTAGGCGTGATGGCGGGTATTACCTTGTCGACTTTCGCGAATCAGGTTCCACGCTACCCAACCGGCATCGCCTTGAATTCACGAGGAGAATTGGTAATACCTGAGAAAGGCCTAAAACGTGTGGCCGTTTATTCTCCGGATGGTCGGCAATTGATCAGGTCTTACGCTATGGATGAGGAGCCAACGGGAATTGCTGTTGAAGGGAACAGACTATATGTTACCACTTTTGAAACTAAAGGGATACTCAAGGTATTGAACTTGCCTGATGGGAAAGAGGTGGCATCCGTGCGTGTGGGCTCCGGAGCCCGCGCACCTGTTATTAATAAAGTATTAGATAAGTTATACGTGTGCAACCAGTTCCAGAACACGATATCTGAAGTGGATTTGTCGACAAACAGGGTGACCCGCACCGTACCCGTCCTTCGGGAACCGACCTCGGCAGCAATCAGCAAGGATGGAAAACTCCTGTTTGTCACGAATTTTCTTCCGGCTCAACGAGCAGACGTGGATCACGTCTCCGCGTGCGTATCCGTCATCGACCTCAACAGTTTCACCAAGATCAAAGATATTCGGTTGGCCAATGGGAGTAACGCGTTACGGGGTGTTTGTATAACTCCCGATGGAAAGTACGCTTATGTATCTCACAACTTGGGACGCTATACGGTACCCACTTCACAACTGCAACAGGGTTGGATGAACACGAGTGCTTTCAGCGTGATTGACGTGGGGCAACTGCAGTTTTTAGGAACGGTAATCGTGGATGAACCCGAGCGAGGGGCAGCTGGCATTTGGAGCATAGCCTGCAACGAAGAAAAGATTTTCATTTCACATTCAGGGACACATGAAATAAGCGTGATACGCCACAAAGAGATGCTTAATAAGTTTTTAGCGTTTCCTGATAAATCGGTTTTAGAGTATGACTTGACCTTTTTGTACGGCTTGCGTGAGCGCATACCTTTACAAGGTAATGGTCCGAGAGAGATATTACTGGCAGATAACCGTTTGTTCGTACCCACCTACTTTTCTGATACCTTAAACGTGATGGACACGCGAACCCATGCATTGTCACAGGCCGACCTGAACCCGGGGCGTGTAGAGAGCTCTATCGATAAAGGTGAAAAATATTTTCATGATGCGACGCTCTGTTTTCAGCACTGGCAGAGCTGTATTGGTTGCCATCCGGAAGCGCGGGCAGATGGCATGAATTGGGACTTGATGAATGACGGTATAGGAAATCCAAAAAACTGCAAAAGCTTAATTTTCAGCCATGTTACACCCCCTAACATGATTTCTGGTATACGTGATTCGGCTGCTCGGGCCGTTCGCGCAGGGTACAAGTTCATCCAGTTTTTCGAGATACCAGAAGAAGATGCTCAGTGTGTAGACGAATATTTAATGTCTTTGCAACCCGTACCGAGCCCTTATCTTGTTAATAACGAGTTATCTGAAAAAGCGAAAGCAGGTAAAAAGGTGTTCGACAGGTTGAAGTGTGGCGAATGTCACAGTGGTATTTATTACACGGATATGAAGATGTACCGAATCGGTGAAGATATCGAGTTTGAAAAAGGTTGGGATACACCAACGCTACGTGAGGTCTGGCGCACGGCACCCTACCTTTTTGATGGCCGGGCGGCCACGATGAGAGATGTATTCGAAGTGCATGGTCATGGCATCAACAAGAAGGTTTCCAGTGAAGATATCGAGGCATTAACGGAATATGTGAACTCTTTATGAATTACTGCGATAAAATAGACTACACTATATATACATCAGAAGTGGGATCTTTTGACTGTATGGTCAATGAATTGATGGTTCAACTGCCTGATGATAGGTCTATACTTCGCCTTATTGTATTTGGGGCTCCTGTAAATAACGTGCAGTTCGTAGAACAACGTGAACATCTACGTGCCTGTTGCCACGAGAAATTTAGTGATAAGATGCCGGCGCTGACCTACGTCCCTCAACCCCCCTTGGAAGGTGGGCTGGTCATGGAGGTACATAGTTACATGCCCGGAGAAAAGGATATTGTACGTTTCAGCGAACATGAAGGATATTCATATGTAATCGTTGAAAACGAATGTGCTCGTTTACTTTATGCCGGAGGTTTTCAAGCAGATTTGTCAGTGTGTATACTCGATCAATCGAGGGAGGTTTTCCGGTTAATAGGGGAGCTTTTGGGAAAAGAGAAATTTCCAATTGCTTCAATTACTCGTCAATGGAATTACATTGAACGGATTACAGCGTGGGATGGTAAAAATCAGCATTATCAGATGTTCAACAACGCCCGTGGTGAGTTTTACTCGTTGGATCGATGGGAAAATGGCTATCCCGCGGCAACTGGTATTGGAACGATGGTGGGCGGTGTATCGGTAGATATTGATGCCGTGATTTTTAAATCTAAATGTTGCTTCGCTACACCTATTGATAATAAGCTACAGGTGGCCGCTCATGAATATTCAAGCGATGTCTTAAAGGAGGCGGGTGGCGAAAAGGCAACCCCCAAGTTCGAAAGGGCTAAAAGTATGACCTTTGGAGACCGCAGGTTGGTGTATGTGTCTGGTACCGCGGCTATTAGAGGAGAGGAGAGTCTGAAGGGGGTTGGGGTTGAGCGTCAAATGAATGTCACCATAGATAATATTTCGCAATTGATAGGCAATGACAGGATACGTATGTTGAGGGTATACTTGAAAAACCCGAAAGATTATGAAACAGTGAGACGCCATTTGTCATCTCGCGAGCAATCGGTACCCATTTCTTACCTATGGGCCGATGTTTGTAGGGACGAATTGCTGATAGAAGTTGAAGGTATTGCCATGGGGTGATGCTCGAATACAATTCATGATGGCTCCAATTTAGGGCTTTCTGGCTTTTGAAGATGCTTAGTTGGATTGATTAAGGAGACGATAATTTTTAATATTAGAACAATGATGAAAAAGAGTGTTACGTGGTTTTTTTTGGCAATGATCGCATTTGGATCGCTCGTTGCTTGTACAGGAAAAACTGGTAAGGTTCAAGGAAATGAAAATACCAGCAGTATTAACGAACAAAAAAATGATGAAATGATGAAGTTCAGTAAGAAGTTTACAAATGCCGATTTTTATCGAGACGGTCTATTCCAACAGGAAGTAGCCATGCAAGCAATGAAAGAGATGCTTGCGTTTTACAATGTCCCATTTACTGATTTGATGGAGAAGGATATGTGGGTAACGGATCATGGTCTGGGTGACTTTGAGAATGTAGGTATGGGAGGTATTTTTTGGGTGAACGATCCTGAATACAAGTATTTCGCACATACTATCTACTTGTTGCCCGGACAGATGATACCAGAGCATGCTCATGTGGCAACCGCTAATTTCTCACCAAAGCATGAGTCATGGATGGTCACTCATGGGTGGGTCTATAATTTTTCCGAAGTAGGTACCGAGACACCCGATGCTCCTTCAATTCCGCCCAAGCATGGCCCTATCAAGAGCAAGAATTTCGTTGTTCAAGAGGTAGGCGATCTTCTTAGGCTGAAGGAATTGGAGACATACCATTTTATGATGGCTGGCCCTGAGGGTGCTATCGTGGAGGAATGGGCAAGTTACCACGATGGTGCTGGTTTGAGGTTTACCAATCAAAATGCAGGGCTATAAGAATGTGCAAATCATTTGACCAAACATCTTTGTCTCATGTTACCAAAAAAAGTCCTTTTGAAAGGGTGTTTCCTAGTGCTGGGAATAATTCCCGTGTTCGCGGCTCCTAAGGAAAGAAAGGCTGAACCTGCTATCAAAGTATACCCAAAAGCTATGGTACATTTTGTAGAGCCTGAGGCCATGCCGTCTTTTACAAGTTTTTTGGAGTCTATATCAACAACTGCGATCTTAGCCGAGGAAGAGCAATTGATTAAGAGCCTTTTGAGGCAATTAAAGGACAACTCCTATTATGAAGAAAGGTTACAAATCGCCAATAAGGAGCAAAGCTTGGAGGCTAAGAAAAGACAGTACTCACAGTTGATAGATGAAGTGTCCAAGGTGTTGGAGATCCAGCATGCTTTGTCTTGGTTGAACTTTTCTTCGGTAGAACTCGCATACAACGATATGAACAAATCGTCAACGTTTGACGCGGGAAAGTATACCCCCATGTTGAGGGAGCTTTCAGTTTTGGCAAACAAGGGGTTTGACGAGATGTACAGGGGAGATGTTCAAGCCCTGTCAGATGCTAAACGTGCACTGGAATTAAAACGTTCTATCCTTCTTGGTAACCCTCTGCTTGATCCCGATAAGATTGTAGCATCTCGTTTTATATTAAAAGATGGTGCACGGAGGGCGATGGCTCCTCAATTAGGGACGCAGATGAATAACTGGAGCAACCAAGAGTCTGCCCCACGCGGGGGGTTTGATGCTGAAATTGTAGAGTTGTCGAATCTTCGCGGGGAGATCAAGCTCCGCCAGGTTCATAAACCGGGTAACGGTTCATCCATTGCTGACCTGCGAATGCATTGGGATGCAGATCGTGTGATGTTCTCCCAACTTCAAGCCGATAGGCGCTGGAATGTTTTCGAGGTGAAACTTGATGGAAGTGGTTATCAACCTCTGATTGATAACGATGAGCCAGACCTCGAGTTTTATGATGGTACCTATTTGCCGGATGGCCGGATTTTGGCCGTTTCCAACATCGGTTACCACGGAGTACCTTGCGTGAGTGGTAGTGATGCAGTTGGGAACCTGGTGCTTTATGACCCCGAAAACAGAAATCTCCGTCGTTTAACGTTCGACCAAGATGCCAATTGGAACCCAGTTATCATGAACAATGGTCGTGTGATGTACACGCGTTGGGAATACACGGACTTGACGCATTACTATTCGCGTATCGTGATGCACATGAATCCCGATGGGACTGAGAATAAGGCGCTGTATGGAAGCGGGGCCATGTTTCCCAATAGCGTGTTCGACGTGCAGCCCATTCCGGGTCAAGCTTCCTCTTTCGTGGGGATCATTTCCGGCCATCATGGTATTGCCCGCTCCGGACGTCTCATAGTTTTTGATCCGGCCAAGGGGCGCAAGAGCGTATCGGGTATGGTGCAGGAAATACCGCACCGTGATCGCCCCATCGAGGAGTTAATCAAAGATGAGTTGGTTAACGGGGTTTGGCCCCAGTTCATAAAGCCCACCGTGTTGAATGATAAGTACTTCTTGGTTTCAGCTAAACTAACCCCTAACTCCTTGTGGGGAATTTACCTCGTGGACGTGTTCGATAATGTGACCTGTATATGGGAAGCGGAAGGCGAAGGCTTCATAAGCCCTATCCTGGTGAAGAAAACAGATATTCCTCCTTTGATTCCCGATCGTGTGAAGCTAGATCAGAAAGAGGCAACCTTTTTCATTCAAGATATCTATGAGGGGGAAGGGCTCCGTGGAATTCCCCGGGGGACAGTTAAAGAACTTCGTCTGCATGCCTACGAATACGCGTACGTGCAAACTCAGTCTGACCATAATTGGCACGGCATTCAGTCTGGTTGGGACATAAAGCGCATATTAGGGACCGTACCGGTAGAAGAAGATGGATCAGTTATATTCACGGCCCCGGCTAACACGCCCATCTCTATACAGCCTATCGATGAGGAGGGGGTTGCTGTCCAATGGATGCGTAGTTGGGTAACAGGGCAACCGGGTGAAGTGGTCTCTTGCGTCGGTTGTCATGAGAATCAGAATCAGATTCCGATACCCAAACGAGTGATCGCCTCGCAAAAGAGTCCTAGTAAACTGATTCCTCCCGAGGGAGGTGTGCGTTCTTTCACCTTTGATCTCGAGATACAACCCATCCTTGATCGTGCCTGTATTGCTTGCCACGATGGGGAACAAGCGTTTGACCTACGAGGTGGGAAGAAAGATGAACGCGGGTATGGGACTTCGTATCTAAACTTCCATCCTTATATCCATCGCCAGGGTGGTGAAGGTGACATGGTTGTATTGCAGCCTTATGAGTATCATCCCAATACAAGTGAGCTTGTCCGTATGCTTAAGCGCGGGCATTATAACGTGGAGCTTACGGACAAAGAGTGGCGCACTTTGTACACATGGATTGACTACAATGCACCCGACAAAGGTTATTTTAATGCCAATGTCTTGACCAATCATCCTTACCAGGGATTCGATCAGATAGAACGCCGAATAGAATTGACGAACAAATATGGTAACGGTGCCGGTGTGGATTGGAAGAAAGAGCTTTCCGACTACGCGGCTTACCTGAAGGGGAAAGGGGAGATCGTGCCGGAGATGCCCAAGAAAAGTAAGGAGGTGAAAATTAAAAACTGGACGGTTAAAGGTTGGCCATTTGATGCAGAGGATGCCAGAGCGAAGCAAATATCGACCGGTGAAGTAAGGAAAGTTGTAGAATTGGCCCCGGGGGTAAATATCGCTTTTGTACGTATTCCCGCCGGAGAATTCGTCATGGGAAGCTATCAAGGGCCTATGGACACGCAGCCCACCTCTAAGGTTAAGATAGACAAGCCTTTCTGGATGGCCGAACTGGAAACTACCAACGAGCAGTTCAACGTGATATTCCCAGATCATGACAGTCGGTACGTAGACCAGCAATGGAAAGATCATGTTGTACCTGGCTACCCTGCCAATGAACCAGATCAGCCCGTTATCCGCGTCAGTTATAACGATGCCATGGAGTTTTGCAAACAGGTAAGTGAAAGAACCGGACTGAATATTACCCTGCCGACGGAAGCTCAATGGGAGTGGGCTTGTCGAGCCGGGAGCGATAGTGACTTCTGGTATGGTGACCTTCATGCCGATTTTGGCGATAAAGATAACTTGGCGGACAGAACGACATTACTGTTTGCCGTTTCTGGAGTGGATCCGCAACCCATGCAACCCGATAACCCGTGGTATCCATATTACACCTTCCTTCCTAAAGAGGAGAGCGTGGATGACGGGAATTTGGTTCAGATCGGCGGCAAGCAGTATGAGGCCAATCCATTCGGATTGTATTGTATGCATGGTAACGTGGCTGAATGGACACGATCGGACTATTTACCCTATCCATACATGGAGAAAAGCAAAGAAAAGGGTGAATACAAGGTGGTTCGCGGTGGATCATATATTGAAAGACCCAAGTTCTCCACCTCTTATTCGCGAAAAGGATTCTACCCGTACCAACGTGTATTCAATGTTGGTTTCCGGGTGATCATTGAAGAATAAAGTCTGTTATTTAGCCGCTTGATTGTGGCCTGCGGTCGGACGAAATGTGACCTATACAGGTTACGTTAATCATTAATCATTAATCATTTAACAAAATCAAAAATGAGAACATTGCATCATTTTGGTATCATTACCGATACCATTCCGGAAGGTGCCTTTTACAATGATGACTTAGGTGTTTGGTTAACAGACATCAGTAAAAGCCCAAACAAAATTGAGTTTTTGAAATTCGAGCCAGGAAGCTGTATGCCCGAGCTGGTTCAAAAACAGGCGCATATAGCCTATGTTGTTCAATCATTAGAAGAAGAGCTAAAGGGGAAAAAGGTGATTTTTGGACCTATGGCTCTTGACGAACATCTGTCAATTGCATTCATCGAGGAAGAAGGTATTTCTGTCGAATTGATGGAGATGAAGTGAAACACATTAATGTAAGGAGTGAAAGATATGCAAACTAAATTCATTAATAACCCGGAAAACATCACGAAAGAATTGTTGGAGGGTTTGGTGTTAGCCTACCCGGAACATGTAAAATTGGCTGCTGAGAATATCGTTGTTAGAGCGAATCCGAAAGATGAAGATAAGGTGGCAATCGTAACCCTG
The DNA here is from genome assembly GCA_012839475.1 of Petrimonas sp. Lineage (GTDB taxonomy): Bacteria > Bacteroidota > Bacteroidia > Bacteroidales > Dysgonomonadaceae > Proteiniphilum. The sequence continues at coordinate 57,187 of DUNG01000057.1, forward strand.
GGTGGATCCGGTCATGAACCGGCCTTGAGTGGCTTCGTTGGTGATGGTATGCTCGACTGTTCCGTGGTGGGTGATATTTTTGCCGCACCCGGTGCACAACGCCTACTTCAGGCATTGCGGCTGATGCAACGAAAGGCTGGAATATTGCTTGTGGTACTCAACCATTCGGGCGATGTTTTGAGTGCCAACATGGCATGTCAGCTGGCTGAGCGTGAGGGTATAAAAGTGGCTAAAGTGATGACGCACGATGACATCAGCGCCGGGATTGGAGCCGATTTGAATGATCGTCGCGGACTGGCTGGATGTGTACCTTTGTACAAAATCTTAGGTGCTGCCGCCGATGAAGGCAAATCGTTGGACGAACTGGTTGAGATTGCCGAGCGCTATAATCAACAGGTCGCTACATTGGCAGTAGCCATGAAGTCTTGTTCCCATCCACAAAATGGGGCAATCATAACTGACCTCCCGGATGGAATCATGGAGATAGGTATGGGGCAACATGGTGAAGGTGGTGGTACTCGGAAAGCACTGGTCTCGGCTGACGATACAGCAGCGGAGATGGTTGGGCTTTTGTGCCAGCAACTTAAGCCCGAGAAGGGAGACAAAATGATGCTGATTATCAACGGTGTTGGGGCGACAACACATATGGAGTTGAATATCGTGTTTCGTAAGGCATTCTATGAGCTTGAGGCACGTGGATTGCAAGTCTGCGTGAGTCGCATACAAGAGATCCTGACCGTTCAGGAACAAGCGGGCTTCCAAATGATTTTGGGCATATTGGATGATGATCACATAGAGTACCTAAAGAACAAGCCTTCGAATACCCCCTATTGGACTAACCTTGGGAGTTAATTTCGAGACATGAAAAAAGAATTGACCATTGACGATTTCAAATCTATGCTGGAGCATGCCCTAAAGAATATAAGTGAACGGGTTGACGAGTTTTCCAGCTTGGATGCGGTTATAGGTGATGGTGATCATGGGCAGGCAATTTATACGGCCATGTTGACCGCGGTCAATACGGCTAGACAAGGTGTAGAGTTTAAATCGATGCTTAACGACATAGGAATGAACATGATGCTTCAGGTAAGCGGATCAACCAGTACTTTATTAGGGGCTTTCTTTTTGGGTATGGGTGATTGCGTTTCCGGCACGAGACTGGATGCGGCTGAAGTTCGTGGAATGTTCGCCGGGGCTTTAGCTAACTTGCAGAAACAGACACAAGCCAAGCCTGGGGATAAAACTTTGATGGATGCAGTGGTGCCAGCCGTGGAAGCGATGCAGCTTTGTAAATCTGAAGATATTGTTGAGGTGATGCAGGCTGGTGCTGATGCTGCTTTAGCTGGTGCAGCCGCTACCACGCGGATGAAGGCCAATTACGGCAGAGCTCGTAACTATGGTGAGCGATCGGTTGGTTTTGCCGATAGCGGTGCCACATCATGGAGTTGTATACTCCAGTCCTTTGTCGAAGCATTAAAGACAATGGCTGATTAAGACATAACGCACAGGTTGTTAATAATTAAAAATCATTATGGCTGATATGGATGGATATATTGAAGCTACCTCCTTTGGGTTAAAAGAGGTCGCTTCATATGCTGATTTTAAAGTAAAAGGTGCCTCCAACTTGGGTTGGGGAATGAAAGACAGGTTATCCCGAATTTTCAACCCCCTTACGGGACGTACCGTGATGCTGGCATTTGACCACGGGTTTATTATGGGACCAACCTCTGGGTTGGGACGTATTGACTTGGAGATTGTCCCTTTGGTACAATATGCTGATTGCTTGATGTGTACCAGGGGAATTCTCCAATCTTCGATTCCTGCAAATGTGAATAAACCGGTTTGCTTGCGTTTTGATGCCGGTTCAACCATATTGACGGAACTGAATCGGAACGTGCTTATTGACGTGGAAGAGGCGATTCGTTGCAATGCTTCAGCCATGGCAGTGATGTTCTCAGCAGGGGATGGCGAACGGGAGTCAATCACGGCCGCGAACCTGGTGAAAGCGGTAGATGCAGGAAATCGCTATGGTATACCCGTAATGGGGGTTACTGCCGTTGGTAAGGAAATGGTTCGTGATGCCCGTTACTTTGCACTGGCTTCGCGGGTATGCGCTGAAAATGGTGCCACCATTGTTAAAACATACTATTGCGAAGGTTTTGAAAAAGTTACCTCCACATGTCCCGTGCCTATAGTGATTGCCGGAGGTAAGAAATTGCCTGAGAAGGAAGCGTTAGAGTTATGCTATAAGGCAGTTAATGAAGGAGCTGCTGGAGTTGATATGGGGCGTAATGTCTTCCAAAGTGAGTCACCCGCTTCCATGATTCAGGCAGTTTACGCGGTGGTGCATAATGGACTAACACCCGGTCAAGGGTTTGAATTGTTTCAAGAGCTTAAAAACAAATAGGCTGTAAGAGACCGTGCATGTTAGTTTGTATGGTAAATAAGTAAAATATGATATTATCGGAACAACAAAATTCTTGGAGAGCTACTTTTCAATAATTTGAAATTTTCTGAAAAGGTTTGATTATTAATCTTTTAAATAAAAAAGGGATGAAAAAAAGACATTCATTATTAAAATGTACAATGCTGTTGTTCGCGTTCGCGTGGATGATACCCCTGGGGACATTTGCTCAGACCATTACGGTGAGAGGTCAGGTTGTAGATTCACAGTACGAACCTGTTCCCGGGGCAACTATTGTTGTTGTAGGTACTACTAAAGGTGTAATAACAGACGTGGATGGTCGTTACTCCATTGAGGTTCAGCCAACCGATCAGCTTCAGTTCTCTTTTTTAGGGCTGCAAACTCAAACAATTAATGTTAACAACAGGACAACGTTGAATGTTACACTTGAAGAGCAGGCTGAATTGCTGGATGAAGTTACCGTGGTAGCTTTTGCAAAACAGAGGAAAGAGAGTGTGATAAGTTCCATTACTACTGTAAACACTAAAGATTTAAAAGTACCAAGTAGTAACCTCACTACCGCGTTAGCAGGACGAGTGGCCGGGTTAATTTCTTATCAGCGAAGCGGGGAACCAGGAAGAGATAACGCGGATTTCTTTGTGAGGGGCGTTACAACGTTTGGATACAAGAAAGATCCACTGATATTGCTAGATAACAATGAGGTTAGTGCCGCGGATCTAGCCAGAATGCAACCCGATGATATTGCAACCTTTTCAATTATGAAGGATGCTACTGCAACGGCTTTGTATGGCTCAAGGGGAGCAAACGGGGTAATATTGATAACGACGAAGGAAGGTAGAGAAGGAAAGGCAACGATGAACATACGGTATGAAAACTCCGTGTCTACCCCAACTCACAGGGTTGAGCTTGCAGATCCAATAACCTATATGAAACTTCATAATGAGGCTGTAAGAACTAGGAACCCGTTAGGAGTTACATTGTATTCTCAAAACAAAATTGATAATACGATCGCGGGAGGGAACCCGTATGTTTATCCCGCCAATGATTGGTACAAAACCCTTTTTAATGATTACGCTCACAATCAGCGCTTTAATTTTAACCTCAGTGGTGGTGGTAAGGTAACTCGTTATTATTTGGCTGGAACGTTGAATAATGACAAGGGGGTGTTAAAAGTTGACCCGATAAATAATTTTAACAACAATATTGATTTAAAACGGTATATGTTACGGGCAAACGTGAACATCAATGTAACTCCTACGACTGAAGTAGCCGTTAGACTACAAGGTACATTCGATGATTATACAGGTCCGTTGCAGGGTGGTGATGCGATGTACTCGCTTGTAATGAGATCTAATCCAGCGCTTTTTCCACCGTATTTCAAACCGGATAAGGCCAACGAATTCACCAAGCACATTCTGTACGGTAATTATGATCAAGGACAATTTGTTAACCCGTATGCCGAAATGACAAAAGGGTATCGAGATTACACAACATCGCAGATGTTCGCCCAAGTGGAATTAATGCAAAATCTTGATTTCATAACCGAAGGTTTGTCATTAAGGGGTATGTTTAACACCAACCGATATTCCTATTACGAGGTAAGTCGTTTTTTCAATCCTTTCTTTTATAATGTTGGCAGGTATATTAAAAAAACGGACGAGTACGTGTTAAACGTGATCAATGAACAAACGGGTAGAGAATACTTAGACTATTCGGAAGGACAAAAAGATGTGACATCAAGTACTTACTTTGAAGGTGCCCTTAGCTGGGAGCGGGTGTATAATGATGATCATGCCGTTAGCGCGTTATTGGTGGGGACCATGAGAGAGTCCATACAAGCGAATGCCGGGGATTTGCAGCAATCCCTCCCTCACAGGAATTTAGGATTGGCCGGTCGATTCACCTACGCTTACGCGTCTCGATATTTTACCGAGTTAAACTTCGGGTATAATGGATCTGAGCGTTTTTCCAAAAAGGAAAGGTTTGGTTTTTTCCCATCCATTGGATTGGGATGGATCGTGTCCAATGAAAATTTTTGGGGTGATCGGTTAAAGGAGACGATTAATATGTTGAAATTTAAAGCTACCTATGGATTTGTTGGAAACGATGAGATTGGAAGCCCTACCGACCGCTTTTTCTATTTATCGAATGTTAATATGAATAATGACGAAAAGGGGTCTTCTTTTGGTACGTACGGGAACAGTGGGGGAAGATTTTTGAGCGGTATTTCGATCTCGCGCTATTCAAACGATTTAATCTCATGGGAGACCGCTGAAAAAACAAACCTTGGAATAGAGTTGGGGCTTTGGGAAAAAATCACACTTCAAGCCGATGTGTTTAAAGAAAACCGGACAAACATCCTGATGAATCGTGCGGCGATTCCTGCAACAATGGGATTACAAGCCCCTATCAGCGCTAATGTTGGAAAAGCTAGGAGTGAAGGGTTTGATATGTCTATTAACTATAATCATGTTATCAGCCAGTCACTTTGGGTAACGGCGCTGGCTAACTTCACTTACGCGACCAGCGCGTTTACTGTTTATGAAGAGCCTGATTATAGCAGTATGCCGTGGTTGTCACACGTGGGGCAATCTCTTTCACAAAATCAAGGTTATGTTGCCGAACGGCTATTTGTTGATGAAGATGAGGTGAGAAATTCACCCTTGCAATTCGGTGATTATCGCGCGGGGGACATTAAATACAAGGATATAAACGGAGACGGGAAAATTTCTGATTTAGACAAGGTCTTTATAGGTTATCCGCAAAGCCCTGAAATTGTTTATGGGTTCGGGGTTTCGATGGGGTACAAAAATTTTGACCTGTCCTGTTTTTTCCAGGGACTTGCAAGAGAATCATTCTGGATAGATCCAACCGCCACAGCGCCCTTTATCGATAGGCAAAATGCTCTGTTGAAAGCTTATGCCGATAGCCATTGGTCAGAAGCCAATAGAGACTTATATGCTTTGTGGCCACGATTATCTGAAAAGATTGTTGAGAATAATGTTCAGACATCAACTTGGTTTATGCGTGACGGATCATTTTTGAGGTTGAAATCACTGGAATTAGGCTATTCTATACCAAGACAAACTTTATCCGCTGTAAAAATAAATAACCTGAGGATATACCTTAGTGGAACCAACCTCCTTACATTCAGCAAATTCAAGTTATGGGACCCTGAAATGGGTGGAAATGGATTGGGTTATCCTATTCAAATGGTATTTAATTTAGGCTTGCAAACAACTTTTTAAATAATATTCCTTATGAAAAAAATAATATATACACTTTTTATAATTATCGGGGTTGGAATGATATCCTGTAGCTATTTGGATGTCGTTCCAGATAACGTGGCAACAATTGAATACGCCTTTAGAAACAGGGCCTCTACTGAGAGATTCCTGTATACTTGTTATGGTTACTTACCCCGTGAAGGTGATGTTTCATGGGATGTTGCCATGAGCGGGGGCGACGATACCTGGACCCATTATTTCATTACATGGAGCTCCCGCGACATTGCAAATGCCAGGCAAAATGCAACCAATCCATATGTGAATTTTTGGAATGGCGGGCGAGGCGCAGACGTGAATTTGTGGCAAGGGATAAGGGATTGCAACATATTCCTTGAAAACATCAATAGCGTGGTAGATATCCCCGATTACGAAAAAGAGAGGTGGAGCGCTGAAGTCAAATTTCTGAAAGCCTATTATCATTTCTACCTGTTCAGAATGTATGGACCAATACCCATTATGGATACCAACTTACCCGTTTCAGCGGATGTCGATGAGGTCAAAGTATACCGTGAACCCGTTGACTCCGTTGTCACGTATATCTCTGACCTGTTGTTAGAGGCCGCAAACGAATTACCTGATGAGCGAGAAGTAATTGAAGGTACAGAAGCAGGAAGGGCTAGCAATTTAACTGCCATGAGCGTAAGGGCGCAGGTACTCGTGTTTTGGGCAAGTCCTCTGTTTAATGGGAATACCAATTATGCCAGTATGGTTGATAATAGGGGGATCTGTCTGTTTCCACAAACCGTGGATGATAATAAGTGGGTCATTGCCGCTGAAGCATGTAAAGAGGCTATCGATTTATGCCATGAACAAGGGAAAGAGTTGTATGACATTGTTGATCCACAAGCGATGACGGCCCCAGAGCCATTCTGGGTTCAAACAACCTATCGTCAAGCCATTTGCGACAGATGGAACAAAGAGTTAATATGGGGAGGGACCAATCACAATTGTAGCGAATTATCACGACAGGCTCAAGCCAAAATAATGCGGTTGGCAGCAGAACACACCTCTATTCGATCAGAGTGGGGGCCAACTATCAAAATAGTGGAACAATACTATTCCAAGAACGGTGTACCAATAGATGAAGATAAGGATTGGTTAAGTAAAGGTTGGTTTGAGAATCGATTTAAAATGAGGCCGGAGCCTTCGTCCGGAGACGAGATATATTATGTTAAAGAAGGGAAGACGACGATAAACTTTCACTTCAACCGTGAGCCAAGATTTTATGCCAGCCTTGGATTTGACCGTGGAATATATTTTGGAAATGGATATTACGACTTCCCGGGTAACGTGAAATGGACCGAGTTTTATGCAAGAGAATTTTCAGGGATGTCATCTGCTTCCGAGTGTTTTTCTATAACCGGGTACTCCGTGAAAAAAATGCATAGCTTCAAAAATGCTGTGACGGCATCTAATAACAGCGTGGAATACTATCCCTTTCCAGTCATGCGTTTGGCTGACCTGTACCTCTACTACGCGGAAGCGTTGAATGAGGCTAACGGGCCATCAGATGAGGTGTTTACCTATTTAGACGCGATAAGAAAAAGGGCTGGACTAAAAGGTGTAGAGGAGTCTTGGGCCAATTATTCGGTTGAACCGAACAAGCCTAAAACTAAGGAGGGATTACGTGAGATCATTCAACAAGAGCGTACTATTGAACTTGCTTTTGAAGGGAAAAGGTTTTGGGATATCAGAAGGTGGAAACAAATTAGCACGTTGAATGAACAGCCAAGAGGATGGAATACTTCAGGCGATAACGCGGAGGATTTTTACGTGTTAACTCTTCTTCCCCAAAAACCCATTCAATTCTCAGTGAAAGACTATTTTTGGCCTATAAGAGAATATGATCTTTCGGTGAACAACAACTTGATTCAAAATTATGGATGGTAATAACTTTTAAATAGAGATAAAAATGAAACATCAAATTACATTATTTTTGATATTTATCCTTTTACTCGTGGTTTCATGCGGTGAAGAGCCAATTGGGCAGATACCCATTGACAATGTCGCCCCAGGAAAGGTTTCTGATGTGAAGGTGAAAAATGTAAAGGGTGGGGCAATTCTTACATACAAGTTGCCAAAAGATGAGGATCTCTTATATGTAAAAGCAATATACTCACTAAGAGACGGTATTATTAATGAGGCTAAATCATCATTATACACCGATACGTTAAAACTATACGGGTTTGGAGATACAAAACCTCGCCAGGTAACCCTGCATGCCGTGGATAGAAGCCAAAATGAATCCGAAGGTGTTACGGTAACAATTGAACCCTTGGAACCGCCCTTGATTTCTATCGCGCAAACGATGCGAGCCGTTGAAGATTTCGGGGGGATCCATTTGTACTGGGACAATCCGGATCGTGCGGAAATATCGGTGGTTGTTTTAAGAGAAGACAGTAACATGGAGTACGTTCCCATAGAGACGTTTTACAGTTCTGTCGTAGCAGGTGATGGTACGGTTCGAGGGCTTGACACGATACCTGGCAACTTTGGTATTTTCGTGCAAGATAGATGGGAAAATCGCTCAGAGACCCAGTATACCTCTTTGACGCCACTTTATGAAACCCAATTCGACCGACTTAAGTTTCGCGCTTTATATCTACCTGGAGATGAGCCTTCGGCGTGGGGTTGGGTACTTCCAAACATTTATGATGGAAGAATTGGTGATCATGGCTTCCACACGGCGCAAGGTTCCGGGAGATGGCCACACGCGTTTACCTTAGACTTGGGACAGACTGGAAGGATTAGCCGAATAAAAGTGTATCAGCGACAAGGATCTTGGATTTACAGACATGGAAATATTAGGAAGTTTCAGGTGTGGGGAGCTGAAACCCTTGACACGTCCGGGGATTGGGGGTCGTGGATAAAACTGATGGAATGCGAGTCAATCAAACCATCTGAATTGCCGTTAGGACAGTATTCTGCTGAGGATGCCGCATGGGCAGCCGCGGGAGAAGAGTTTTTGAATTCTCCTGAAAACCCCAGGGTTAGGTACATTAGAATTTTAGTAACCGAAAACTGGTCAGGAGGAGATTTTCTTCATATATCGGAGATAGAAGTTTTTGGTGATAATCGTTGATGAAAACAATCCATTATTTTAAACTTAGGCAATTATGACAATAAAAACAATACACCCATTATTCTTACTTGTACTGCTGCTAATTTTAGTATCGTCTTGTTCGAAAATGAACGATATGCATCAAATGTATTTAGATGAAGGCGAAATACTTTACGCCGCGAAATTAGATAGCGTGGCCTCCAATCCAGGTAAGGACAGAATTGAATTTGAAATGTTCGCCCTGTCTCAAAGAATAGATAAAGTTCGAATCTATTGGAATGATAATAATGACTCTTTGGATTTTGCAATTAACAATGAACCTGGTATTTATAAACATATTGTTCCTAATATACCTGAAGGCGAATATATTTTCACCTTCGTTAGCTTTGATATATATAATAACAGGTCCTTGGGATATGAGTTGACTGCTGAATCTTTTGGAGATCTATTCGCATCACGTTTATTCAATAGAACCATTCAGAAGCTTACAGTGGATGGCAGTGAAGCTACCATTACTTGGCGAGCTGTTGGTGGGAGCACTATTGTTGAAACTGTACTTTCTTATGAAAAATCTGACAATAGCGTAGGGGAAGTTTCAGTTGCCCCTTTTGACGTGTCAACTACCTTATCCGATATTAAAGCTGGAGGTGAGTTTTGGTATAAGACCCTGTTTAAACCAGTTGAGAACGCGATTGATATTTTTGAATCAGAAACTTATAATGATGTCTTTCCAATAACTGACTGATAATTCAATATGGGAAAATGACGGGGTAGCTTTCGGGTGAGATGTACCTGGACCATAAATGTCACACGGTTAAAACTAGTTTTAACCGTGTGACTCTATCTGAATAATTTATTAATCGTATGAAACCGATAGGTTCATTAAAATAGTTCCATACACCGAAACATAAAAATAAAATAATCGTATGAAAAAAGAAGCTTGCTTATTATTAATGATGATTTTATTCGTGTCTTGTCAACAGGCGAATAAACAACCGTACGATATTGAATCTGTTGCTTCACCCAAAGGCACTGAAGTTTTTCAACCTGATTGGGAGAATATTGCTGAAAACTACCAGTTTCCCCAATGGTTTTCAGATGGCAAGTTCGGTATCTTCATTCATTGGGGAGTATATTCCGTTCCCGCTTTTGATAGCGAATGGTACGCGAGGAACATGTATCAAGAAGGCAGTAGGGCCTATAAACACCACGTTGCCACGTGGGGATCGCAGGATGAATTCGGTTATAAAGATTTTATCCCTTTGTTTAAAGCAGAAAAGTTTGATGCCGACGAATGGGCGAAATTATTCAAAGATGCCGGTGCCAAATATGTCGTTCCAGTTGCCGAACATCACGATGGATTTGCCATGTATGACAGTGAACTCAATGAGTGGAACGCCACTAAAATGGGTCCAAAAAAAGACATTATCGGGTTATTGAAAAATGCAGTAGAAAATGAGGGACTTATCTTTGGACTTTCTTCCCACAGAGCTGAAAACGCGTGGTTTTTTAACGGGGGAATGAAGTTCCCTTCCGATGTTCAGGATACGACCATAACGTTATATGGTCGCCGATATGATAATCAAGCCTATACCGATGATTTTGCCAAAGAGTGGCTTGCCCATACATATGAGTTGGTTTACAAGTATGAACCCAAACTGTTTTGGTTTGACTGGACGGTTAATGATTCGATATTAATGCCATACTTCAATAAATTTCTGGCCTATTATTACAACAGTGCATTAGACTGGGGTGAAAACGTAGTTGTTAACACGAAACAAGGTTACCCCACTAACATACAGGTATGGGATGTAGAAAGGGGGAAATCGGGTCAGATGATGCTGTTCCCCTGGCAAACCGATACCTCTGTTGGTAAAAGATCATGGTGTTATATAGAAGGTGAGGAGAATAAAACACCGGAGCAAATCGTTCATGATTTAATCGATATAGTTAGCAAAAATGGGAACCTGCTATTGAATATTGGACCAAGGGCAGATGGCACCATTACCGATGAGCAAAAAAATGTTCTACTAGCTATTGGTGACTGGTTAAATGTAAATGGAGAATCTATTTATGGTACCCGTTGCTGGAAAAAATCGGGTGAAGGTGTTACAGAATCAACCCGAGGCTCTTTCTCTGACAATCGGGCTGTAGCCTACACTGTACAGGATATGCGTTTCACGGTTAAAGAAAATGATTTTTACGTTATCACGCTTAATTGGAGCGATAAAGTCTTGGTGAAATCGTTAAGTAAAGAGGTTGTAGGCGATGCTGAGATATTAAATATAAAGCTGCTGGGTTCGGATGAAGCGATTGACTGGAAGTTGACGGAAGAGGGCTTGGCGCTTCGCTTCCCGTCAGAAAAACCATGTGAATTCGCGTACGCGTTTAAGATTTCATTCGATAAAGAAGTAGGTGAAAATCTTCCATCAGAAGCAACCAATGAAGTGATGAGACATGGGGGCTAAAGGTTTGTAGTACGAAACGAGATAGCGTTGAATCCTTCGTGAGTTTCTTTTAAAAAATGAGTAAAGTCTGGCCCTGATCTGAAAAGATTGATCTCGATGGTTTACTCATTGTAGGAGGCTGTGTGAAAGGATTTTAAAGGATAGTCAATTATAAGGGGGGGAGGGCTTGATACAATCACGCCTGCATCCCCTTTTTAATGTTTACCATCATGAATAAACAATTATTCAAAATGGCAAACAGGTTTTTAAAGTTGTTGTGTTATGAAACCTTTATATTGTTTTTTACTTGTGTCATTTATCTGTTGGGAAACTGTAATATCCCAGAATTCCTACCAGGATTTGATTGAACGTATGAGTTATTATACAGTGGATAGTTATACATCTGCTGTGGATGACCTGCAAAGAAGGTTCCCTCAGGAATATAAACCTGGGACGAAATGGAAAGAAGCCCTTTCTGAATTGGAACAGTTTCGCGATGAGTATGTTGAAGGGCTTCGACGGGAAGATCTTAAAGTTAAAAAGAAAGTTGAAAATATTTTGTGTCATCTTGATGCAGCTCTATTAGCCAATCCTCTGCTAAACGAGAAAAAGATTGTAGCCATTAAACGAGATTTAGGGAAAAATTCCAGAACATCAATGAGTTGGCAACTCGGGATTGCCCCAAGTAATTTTCAGAATAATTCAGAAATTGCCAATCCTCAAAAAGGATGGAATAATCAATTTATGTTGTTAAAATCAGTCAAAGGGGCAGTGGAGCAAAGCGAGCTGTATGCTCCGGCTCCCGGGATGATAATTTCAGATCCAGAACCCTATTTTGATGGAACGAAATTGATGTATTCTTCTATTGGGACCTCCAATCGTTGGCATTTGTTTGAATTGGACATACACACAAGAGAGGTGAGGCAGTTGACTCCTGATACCTATAAAGATTTTGACAGTTTTGATGGATGTTACTCCCCCGATGGCAATTATATCTTTTGCTCAACGGGAACCTTTTTAGGACTGCCATGTACCAATGGTGGCAACAAGATGTGTGGTCTGTTCAGTTATAATCCCAAAACAGGTCAGACTCGTCAGCTAACCTATGATCAGGATAGTAACTGGGGACCTGTAATGATGGAAGATGGAACAGTGTTATATCAACGATGGGAATATGCTGATTTGCCCCATTCCAACTCCAGGATCATGTTTACCATGAATCCGGATGGAACGACTCAAAGGTCTTTCTATGGTTCGAATTCATATTTCCCCACTTCGTTTTTTAATGCAAGACCTATACCTGGTAATCCATCCTGTATTGTTGGAGTTGCAACAGGGCATCATAGTGTTTCACGCAGTGGTCGTTTGATGGTAATTGATACCCGTTTGGGTAGGCATGAAGCTGATGGTGTGGTTGCAGAGATTCCTTATGCTGGGCGTAAAGTGGAGCCGTTGGTCAGAGATCGCCTTCCTGATGGTGTGTGGCCTCAATTTCTTCAACCTTTTCCATTGAATGAGAATTATTTTATTGTGTCCATGAAAAATGGTCCTCAAAGTTTATGGGGAATCTACTTAGTGGACCGTTTCAATAACCGTACACTTATTACTGCAGAAGAAGGCTATTGTTATCTGGAACCGGTGCTGTTGGAACCTAGTAAAAAGCCTGCTGTGATACCCAATCGGATTGATTTGAGTAAAACAACGGCAACTGTATTTTTACAGGATATCTATCATGGAGACGGATTGAAAGGAATACCGCGTGGTACGGTTAAAAAATTACGTGTTGGTTCGTTAGATTTCAGTCCTCTTGGTCAGGGGGGATTGTTGGGTACTATTGGTATGGATGGCCCATGGGATATCAAGCGTATATTGGGTGAGGTAGATGTGGAAGAAGATGGTTCAGCTATATTTACAATACCGGCTAATACTCCAGTGTTTCTGCAACCATTGGATTTGGAGGGGAAAGCTTTGCAGGTAATGAGAAGCTGGTTAACTGGGATGCCGGGCGAAATAGTGTCGTGTATTGGTTGTCATGAGGATAAGAATACAGTCCCGGTTCCTAAATTGACAACGGCCTCAAGGAAACAGCCTCAAATGATTCGTGAATGGTATGGGAAGGAACGTGGTTTCAGCTATCGTCACGAGGTGCAACCTGTATTAGACAAATATTGTATTTCTTGCCATAATCGTGAAGACAATCCCCAGATCCCATATTTGAAAGGTGATAAATGGATAACGGATTGGACATCGCATATCAGTGGTATGGCTGGTAGTGATTATGGTGGACATTTTACATTGTCGTATGCTTACTTGCATCGGTATGTGAGACGTCCCGGTATAGAAAGTGATATGCATATGCTCGTTCCTATGGATGTACATGCTGATCAGACCGAACTGATGCAAATACTCCAAAAGGGACATCACAACGTTAAACTGGATTGTGAGTCTCTGGAAAAATTGGCCTGTTGGATAGATTTTAATGCTCCGTTCCATGGCCGTCGTTCTGATATACCTAACTATCCCGCCACCCAAAGGAGTAAGGAGCTAAAAGAGTTGTATCGCGAGATGTTTGGTGCACCGAAGGTAGATGTGGAATGGCTCCCTGAAGTGCAAAACGATATCTCATCTGTACTTCCAGAGCCGCTGATGGAAGAGGTGGGTGATACCGCATTGTTGGGCTGGCCTTTGTATAGTCCTGTAAAGTCAGTATATGGAAGTTGGGAAGCGGCTTATCAGAAACAATTAGACTTAGGGAATTATCAAAAAACAGTAGATTTAGGAAATGGAATGACTTTGGAGTTGGTAAAGATCCCTGCAGGAAGTTTCATTATGGGAAGTCAGCGCCATCCGGACGAAATGCCTCAGACTTCTGTGAGAATCGATAAGCCTTTTTGGATTGGTCGGTTTGAAATAACCAACAGACAGTTCCGGCAATATAATCCGACCCATGACAGCCGTGATGAGCATAGGCATGGTTATCAGTTTGGGCGTAAAGGATATTCATTGAATGGCGAGGAGCAGCCAGTCGTACGCGTGTCATGGCAGGAGGCTATGGATTTTTGTAATTGGCTGTCTGAGAAAACGGGTTTGAAGTTCACTTTGCCTACCGAAGCTCAGTGGGAATGGGCCTGTAGGGCTGGTAGTGATACGCCTTTCTGGTTTGGTACATTAGGAACGGACTTTTCTTCTTATGCCAATGTGGGAGATATCCGCCTGGAGGAATTTGCATCTTGTACGTCATTCAAAAACTACGAGAGTGTACGCGTCATTCCCAATCCTAATAAATATGACGACTGGATTCCACGCGATACCCTTTATAATGATGGCGGTTTTATTTCCGAGCCTGTAGGTAGGTATTTGCGGAATGCATGGGATTTATTTGATATGCATGGTAACGTTTGGGAATGGACTCGGTCTGCTTATTTGTCTTATCCTTATTCAGAGTCAGATGGTAGGAATGACGTGGATGAGCAAAAAGAAAAGAGGGTAGCCCGAGGAGGTTCGTGGTATGACCGTCCTTATCGTGCTTCATCTTCGTATCGTCTTCCTTATCGTGAGTATCAGAAAGTTTATAATGTAGGCTTCCGTGTTGTGATGGAGGAGGAATGAGATGTCTATCGTGGAGGTGCTCGTTTGATAGATTACCTCCATTCTGTCCTATACATAGCTATCCAACAAGAGGATGGAACATTTCTATTTTCAATGTGCGAGATCCCGTCACGTAGTGCTTTAATCCTCTTCCCTTAATTCTAGTTCGCATCATCGCGGATTATCTTCGCTCAACCCTTCCTCACGTAATGCATCCTGATAAATGGGTTGTTGGTCTCTTTCCAATTCCAATCAGCATCGTGACGGGTATAACCCACGTTTCACAAAATGAAATTATTGCTTAATCCCTTTCCCCTCATCCTCACGTTGTTTGGTAGTGTTACATTTAGTGTGTCTCTAGTCTAAATCCTCTATTAGCCTTGTTACAAAATTATTCTTTTTTTTCCTTTTTCACCTCATCCTTGACTTGTATTTTTAATTCCGATACCTGTACAAGGATTACAGGCGTTGCCTGTAACTTGCTTGTCCTTGTGCAAGGTAAGAGGAATTAATGACATTTGTCAAGGATGAGT
>DUNG01000047.1 GCA_012839475.1 Petrimonas sp.
ACCTGGGCGTCATTGAACATTAACGGGGCGACAGATGAAAAAGTAAAAAAGCTAAGGGAATTCCAACAGAAAATATTTGATCTTGCCGATAAACAGATCACAGAATGGGGTATTGAACATAATGAAGAAGGGGATCGGGCAAATTCATACCTTTACTGCCATGAAACCATTTGTCCCGATTGCGGTTTCAAGATACCTTTAGCTCCTTCGTGGATTATTGGCAGGGGTACAAAAACTGTGGCTATTCTAAAGGAAAATGGCACCAAAGGGTTTGATATAGAGATTGTTACCGGTGCCTCACAAAATCAGATCCGGTTAGCCGAACAGCTTTCCACCATTCAGAACAGCAACTTGGTATGTCCCCATTGTAAAAGAACTAATTCTATTATAGCGATACGGAAAGACAGAACCAATGAAGATGGCTCTATAGAATATGGCCTGAGGAAATGGAAGAAGACAGAGTTTCTTCCTTCTCCTGATGATGTTTTCCAGGAGAGGCTCTACTGCATCCGCTATGAAAGAGAGTATATTGACGAAGATGGAAGGGTTAAAACAGAGAGATATTACCAGGCTCCTAACGAGCAGGATTTAAAAAGAGAGGAGAGGGTGGTTGCCCTTCTTCAGGAACGCTTTGCGGATTGGCAAAGAAAAGGATATATTCCTGATAGTGCTATTGAAGAGGGCTATAACACAAGTCAAGTTATACGCGAGAGAGGCTGGGCTTACTGGCACCAGCTTTTTAATCCAAGGCAGTTATTAATAAATGGCTTGTTTATGGAACTTATGGATAAGCATGCTAAGAATAGAGAGGAAAAAGCAACAGGGTTGCTAGGTTTAAACAAGTGTACTGATTGGAATTCAAAATTGTGTCACTGGATAAACGCGGGGGTTAATGAAAATATCGGGCACACTTTTTATAACCAAGCATTAAACACATTGTATAACTATGGAACCAAAGGATTAAACAATTTAAGATCATATTGGTTTTATGTAATAAACAATTATCAAAATGCATCTGACTCAATTATAAAGCTATGTGATGCACGTTCTGTAAAAATCTTTTGTCATATTTGGGTTACAGATCCACCCTATGCTGATGCAATAAACTATCACGAATTGTCCGAGTTTTTCCTTGCATGGGACAGGAAAATGCTGATGGATATTTTCCCCGATTGGTATGTCGATAGCAAAAGAGCCCTTGCAGTGAAAGGAACAGGGGCCAATTTTAATCAGAGCATGGTCCAAATCTATAAAAATTTAGCCGAACAAATGCCTGATCACGGTATGCAAGTGGTTATGTTCACCCATCAGGATGTCAGCGTGTGGGCGGATTTAACCTTAATTTTA
The DNA here is from genome assembly GCA_012839475.1 of Petrimonas sp. Taxonomy (GTDB): domain Bacteria; phylum Bacteroidota; class Bacteroidia; order Bacteroidales; family Dysgonomonadaceae; genus Proteiniphilum. Next base: position 1,348 of record DUNG01000047.1, read on the forward strand.
TGGGAGGCTGGTCTCCGGGTTGCTGCGGCCTGGAACATAGCTACTGAAACTGATTCTGGCGGGTTAAAAGATGGTAATTACGTTAAAGGGACGGTACTGCTTGTACTGCGTAAGCAGACTTCTAATGAGACCCCTTATCTCGATGAGCTCTACCCGGAAATAGAGCAAGAAGTAAAAAAGCAGATTGATAGTATGCGGGAGCTTGATGATTTAGATGATCCCAACTTTAACGATGCCGATTACTTGTTGGCGGCTTATGCCGCTTCGCTTAAAGTTCTTACCACATATCGAAAAATTGAGGATATTGATATACAATATGAGCTTTCCAAAGAAAGAATGCCCGGGGAGAAGACTCCTATTGAAAGAATCATCAACGCAGCAGTTAAAGTTGCCTATGACTACCTAATACCGGGTGGGTTTGATCGTTTTATATGGAAGATGCTCATTTCTGAAGAAAGGTTTTATATTAAGGGCCTTGATCTTGAAAAGAATGGGGTTTCAAAAATAGGAGCCTACCAGGAATTAGCCAGGGGGTTTGGGGTTACAGAATACCGGAATTTGCTTGCCAGCACAAGGGCCAATCAGGCCAGGCTTAAAACAGCTACAGAGCTTGGGATGAGCGGAATGGGCGAAAGCGACAGTTTTAGCTCATCTCTGTTGCGAAATGTGCTTGCCGCTCTGCATCAGTCAATTAAAAGTGGAAATACAGTAAGCGGTAAAAACTGGCTTAGAAATGAAGTCCCGAATTATTGGGACCAGAGAAACACCATTGTCGAGCTGTTAGATTATATTGCCTCATTTAGCCATCTAGAGAATATGCCTCATTGGGAAGAGGAGGCCAAATATGCTCGGCTTCTCCGTGAACTTGTGAAAAACGACGGCGTATGATTAGGAGGCAGTAATGATTTATCGCTATTCAACTCGAAAAAAAAAGCTGGGGCGCTCATTCTTATATGATAAATTAGTGGGTGCAAAAAGCTATGATCGGATTGCCGGCTATTTTAGTTCATCAATCATAGAAGCTGCCGGCGAGGCTATTGAACAGATGGAAGGCTGCTGCCGGATAGTATGCAATTCGGAGATGAATGCAGCAGATGTTAAAACCGCCAGCGCCGCGCTTAACGCCATGCGCAGGGAATGGTGCAGCGTCAAGCCGGAAGATATTTACGCCAATGCACCGGACAGGCTTAAAAAATTATATGAGTTGATTAAGGGCAAAAAACTTCAGGTTAGAGTTATGCCTAACGACATATTCGGTCTCATTCATGGAAAAGCCGGGGTTATAACTTTAAAGGATGGTAAAAAAACTTCTTTTATCGGCAGCGTGAATGAAACATATGCCGCCTGGGAGCTTAATTACGAGATTCTTTGGGAAGATGATTCTCAAGAGGCCATAGATTGGGTTCAAGAAGAATTCGATTATTTCTGGCACAACCCTCATGCTATACCTTTGTCAGAATTTGTAATTGAAGACATTAAGAGAATATCGAACAGAAAAGTAATTCATACAGTCGGCCATTGGCGGGAGACAGCAGAACCTGCCTCTTCCGTGATTGAGTCGCCGGTATACCGGCAGGAATTTGGGTTATGGGAACACCAAAAGTATTTTGTTAAGCTCGCTTTTACAAACCACCAAAAGAATGGTGCCAGGTATGTGTTGGCTGACGAGGTCGGTTTGGGCAAGACGGTACAGCTGGCCTTATCTGCGCAACTGATGGCTTTATATGGCGATAAACCTATCTTAATCATTGTTCCTAAAACACTTCTTTGGCAATGGCAGGATGAGATGAGCTATCTGTTAGATATGCCTTCTGCTGTTTGGACAGGGAAGGAATGGGTAGATGAAAATGGCGTTAGATATCCCGGCAATGAAGAAGCAGCCATCAAAAGATGTCCTCGGAGAGTGGGGCTTATCTCCCAGGGCTTGATTACAGCCAAATCAGATGTTGTGCAGCATCTTCTAAACATGGAATATGAGTGTGTCATAGTTGATGAAGCTCATCGGGCTAGAAGAAAAAACTTCGGTTCTGGGAAAGAAGATGAGAGACCTGTTCCAAATAATCTGTTAAAGTTCCTCTTGGAAATATCTAATAGAACCAAGAGTATGTTACTTGCTACGGCTACGCCCGTACAGCTCTATCCTATTGAAGCATGGGATTTGCTGAATATTTTGTCTCAGGGTAGCAATAGCGTGCTGGGTAGTAAATTTAGCATGTGGCGAAAATCACCTGGCCGTGCGCTTGATTTGATTATGAATAAAGAGACTTTGGATCGGTTTGATTCTGAAAACTGGGAGTGGTTGAGGAATCCTTTTCCACCAGCCGTAGAGGGCGAGACCACTTTTGGCCGGATCAGGAAACAGTTAGGTATGGATGACCATGGTTTTGTAATCAAGCCCGAAGCAATTGAAAAGCTAAGTAAACCTGATCAAAAAAGAATAGAAAGAATTATTGATAGTAATTTTATGACTGAATTCAACCCGTTTGTCAGGCATATTGTCATAAGAACCAGAGATTTTTTGGAGAAAACAATAAATCCGGAAACCGGCGAGCCTTATCTTAAAAAAATAGAAGTTAAACTATCTGGCGAGTCCGATGATGAAGCGATTGTATTGCCTCCATATTTACAAGAAGCATACAGTCACGCGGAAAATTTTTGTGAGTTGCTTCAGCAAAGAGTAAGAGGGGGAGGCTTCTTCAAAACCCTTCTTTTAAAGAGAGTCGGTAGCACCATGATTGCCGGTAAAAACACTGCCGAAAAAATGCTTCGTGATTGGATGGGCATAGTGGATGATGAGGATTACGAAGATGAATATAGCGGCGACGAAACTGTAGATAGAGGCGAATTTAAAAACATGTCGGTCGAAGAGAGAGATTGCCTGATCAGGTTTGTTGATACTATTAATACTAATCAGGATAGAGATCCGAAATACAATTTGGTTCGAAAAATATTAATGGAAGATAACTGGATAGAGCGTGGTTGTGTTATTTTCTCTCAATATTATGATTCGGCTTACTGGGTTGCAAAAAATCTGTCAATCGATCTCCCTGATGAGAAAATAGGTATTTATGCCGGCGGGAATAAATCCGGTTTGTTCAAAGGGGGAGTATATGAGCGGAAGAGTAAAGAAGAAATTAAGCGTATGGTCAAAAATAGAGAATTAAGGGTGTTGGTAGGTACAGATGCGGCAAGCGAAGGTTTAAACCTGCAGACGCTCGGCACCCTGATAAATCTTGACCTTCCATGGAATCCGACCAGGCTGGAACAGAGGAAAGGACGCATCCAGCGTATCGGTCAGGCATATGATGAGGTTTTCATATACAACATGAGATATAAAGGATCTGTTGAAGATAGAGTTCACGAATTATTATCAGAGCGCTTAGAGAACATTCATAACCTATTTGGCCAAATCCCTGATGTACTGGAAGATGTCTGGATTGACGTTGCCTTGAACGATATTGAGGAAGCAAAAAAGAAGATTGATGCGGTTCCCAAAAAGCATCCCTTCGAGCTGCGCTATCACGTAAATGTTGGCAAAGTCGATTGGGAAAGCTGCGCCAAAGTTCTAGACAACTATGAAAAGAAAAAACACCTTATGATGGGCTGGTAAGTAAGAAAGACATAGTTAAATGGGGATAATCCCTTTGGTTTCGCCAGCAATTATAAATATTGATAATGAAGGTTGTGGGTTTCAAATAGGTGTGTTGGGAGGAAGGCGCAATGCTTTTTGAGATAAAAGACAAAGGTTTGTTTATTAATGACATAGAATTTCGTCTTCCCAATCTGTGTTTTATTAAAGAAATCGGAGAGGGCGCAAACGCGATAGTTTTTCTTGCATACAATATTCTTTTGAATAGACAAGAGGCTGTTAAAATATGGAAGCCAAAAAAATACCGCAAAACTGTTGATAGAAACCGATTTTGTAAGGAAGTGGTAAAAAATGCAAATGTGAAATCTCCTAATATCGCTAGTTTTTATGATGCTAACATTGAAAACGGTTTCTTTTATGCCAGAATAGAGTACATACCAGGAATAAGTCTTAAAAAATACTTGCAGGAAGCGCAAGAGTTAGTATTTAGATTTAAAATTATGGAAACTATACTAGAGACTATGATGTCAGTATATGAGGCTGGTTTTAAACATGGGGATCTACATTCAGGGAACGTCATAGTTGACAAGCACGAGCCATATATTATTGATTTTGGGACAAGTGCTTTTTCAGGAATTGTGGCGTCTCAAAAAAGAGATTGTCGAATGCTATTAGACCTCTGTTTCGAAGTATTGCCAGAACTTCATAAGCTGAAATTCTTTGATAAAACCAAAGTGATTGAGCAGGGTTCAGAAATAGCAGTAGATTTTTTATTGTACTGCTTGCGAATAATCTGGGATTTCGAGAGTGCTTCAACTACTAATCTAGATGGTTACGGGTATCGAGCATGGCATTCTCGTTTTAAACTTTTATCTGAGAGTTATCCATTTGTTGACACGGTCGCCGTGGATAAATTTTTCTCAGAAAACTATTCGAGAAACCCAAGCAAGTTTTAAGGTGTGAAATGAGCGCAAGTAATGATTTTGCGAAGATAGTGAACCACGCCCACTTCTGGGATGTGTTTTGCAAGTACTTTTCCCCAGTTTCAGTTCTACATTGGGTCGGTGCTATAATTTCGGATAGTCTGGTAAGATAAAAACAAAGTGACAAAGGAGTAGTTTGCCATGTCAAAAACCAGACACCGATATGACGACGAGTTTAAA
>DUNG01000026.1 GCA_012839475.1 Petrimonas sp.
CTTCCGTCTCTTCCGTCTCTTCCGTCTCTTCCGTCTCTTCCGTCTCTTCCGTCTCTTCCGTCTCTTCCGTCTCTTCCGTCTCCTTCGCTTTCTCCTCTCTCGCTGCTTCTTCTGCCTCCTTTCGCGCTTGCTCTGCCTGTCTCTGCTCCTGGCGGGATCGTCTCATAATGAAGTTGAGCGTGTCCGTCGAGATGTAATCCAAGTTGAGCGAATCGGTACGCAGGTAATTAACCGCCATTTGCAGGGAGTCCTGTTTGTAAATTAACGAATCGGTAATCCAGAGGGTGATGGTATCGTTACCTTTGGTTCGCTCCATAACGTACCAGTCGTCCCGCTCCATCTTGGGGTTCGTCAGGACAAAGGTCGGCATGTCAGTTGGGGCCGCGAAGAAAATCTCCAGCTTACGCTCTTCCGGGCGCTCGTGCTTCTGGAGGTACCGGCGTTGGAAACCAGACAGGAAGGTACGTAGCAGCAGGTCATCAGGCAAGAAGCGGGTGTAGGGTACCGTGAGGATGGTATCCACGGTGATGCTATCCACGAAGACCGTATCTTGCCGCACTGCCGGCATCGTGGAGGGTACCACCACTGAATCCAGGAACGCTACCTTCTCCATTGGGTTATCGTACCTGTAATCGCGGTTTTGATCATCTAATGCAAACACCCGGTAGCGGCCGGGTGCCATACCCCGCACGATAAAATTTCCCCTCGAATCGGTTCGGGATATGCGTTCGAACGTCACCTTCGTGAAAGCGGTATCGTCCAGGTTGGAGTGAATACCCACGTAGATACCGGTTACCGGCTCCAGGTCTTCGGCATTCAGTACCCTACCGGAGATCGCCAAGGTATCGAGCTGATCGCCCGTTGAGAAGGAGTAGACGAAATTCTCCAGGGGATTTCCCTCGTTATTATCTACGATCGCGTCGGTAAAGTCTATGGTGTAGGTGGTGTTTAATAGTAACGTATCTTTTAGCTCCACCACCGCTTTTTTCCCAACGGAACGGATTACCGGCATATTTTTTTGCGGTGGCGTGATGATCACCTTTTCAGTGGGTTTCTCGATCTTTATGTTTTCATCGAACTCGATCTCAATCCGCGAAGGGGTCATGTTGAGCGAATTAAAATCGGGCGTCGCACGCTTCACCTTCGGGGGATCCACGTCATACGGCCCACCTGTAGGCGATGCCATGTTCGCACAGGAATGGATGGCCGCGACGCACAACAGAAGCAGGAAGAGGGTCGTTACGAACGATAGAATCTTGTTAAGCATAATCTGTTTCGGATGATTTGCAATGCATTCACCGTGCAAAAGTACAAATTAATTCGTTTCGCCGCTCATTCACCGCCCTGTTTCTACGGTGGTAAAGGGCTTCTCCCCCGACGCGAGCAACGCGTGTCCAATCCGGCAGTAGAAGCATTTCCGCTTATCACAGTACTCCCTTGCCAGTTGGATTAACGCCTGGGTATCGGCCCCGTTCCGTGGGATCACGCCACCCTTTTCGAATGCTTTCACCGTCCCGTTCTTCTCTGGCCTGGTTGACTCGAGAAAGTGGATAGCCCGTTCACGATATCTCTCGTTGGAGAGGCTCGTGCCGTAAGCGAACAGGATGGGTGCCACCGTGTTGATCACGATTCCCTCAACTGAGTCCTTACCCAGCTTTTTAGGCATCTCCTTCGACGGTTTTCCAAATGCGAAGTGGTTTTTCCAGTAGCCTGACGGCTCTGTCTGGAAGTGCGCGAGCATACCATCATATGCCTCCTCTTTCAGGATTATCGAGAAAAGCCGCCCCGATGAGTGCAGGAGGGACGCCATCTGCGCGATACGCAGCTCGGGAAAGGAGCGGGGTCGCACCCGAAGCCGTTTAAACGGGGCACCCTCCAGGCTTTTCAGCGAGTACTTTGCTCTCAGGAAGCGGTATTCCTCTTTCAATTTCAGGTAGTACTCGTCCTTTTCGTCCGAGACAACAGGTATATCCGGGTTATCCAAACTGTTCTGTTTGACCGGAACATTCGGCTTGGTCGGGTTATCAGGCCTGCTCGAGGCAGCTTGGGCAGCCGAGCTTTCTTGACCGTTCGAAACGGCCGGATCGTCCAGGAAGCCGGCTTGTCCAAATAGCAGCGCCTCCAGCTGCACGATATCACCCTGATGTTTCAGTAAATAGTTAAAGGGCAGCGAGAGTGCCAACCGGTAGAACGCGTCGGCATTTACCCCGAAACCGAAGTTCCTCGCGAGCATCACGTAGAACACCTCGTCCCACGAGTTCTTAAAGCGTTCCAGCAGCTTGAACACGTCACCCGTTTTCCGTTCCAGCCTCTCAATCGCTAAGCGGGGCAGGTAGGTTTCGATCAACTTCCGGGGTAGGAGGCAGAGCAGGCTTTGGCACGGTAACTTGCTGTCGCCATGAATCAGGAACGCCGCGTTCTCTCGTAACGAAGGCGGCACTACGAGACGACATTGCGGCACGGTGCGACCCGTTTCGTTAACGATCTCCCGGTTCACCTTTTCGGCCAGGTGGAGAACAACCGAATTGTAACGCTTGTCTCGGTGGTGGCCATGCTGTACCCAATCGCTTGAAGAGAGGTGAATCTCCACGTTGCCTGCCCACAGCTGCCCTCCGATTTTAATCTTCGCGTTAAAAAAGTCGGGCCCTGCATCCCGGTTCTGCATACCCGGGTCGATCACCTCTACCACATGGCCATCGGTCGTAACCAGCGAAGAGGCCGGATACAACTTATATTTCCATAGATATTGCAACAGCTGCTCGTTATGTTTCATAGGGCGGGCTAAAACCCAAAAATAGCTTTTATTCCCCGAAAAGGCAAGGGATCAGAAGGGAATCGGGTGATATTTAAGGGATCATCAGGGGAACCTGCAAAATATTTTGTGACTTTGTAAGGTTAAAAGCTATTTATGGAACATAATGCTCCCTGAAAACGAAAAACGGGCTCCGGTAAATTAACCGGGCCCGTTTTTATTGTTTCAATTCCCTCAACCGGGTGCATTGACATACGGCTAATTTCGCCTTCAACGCGCGTGTTGAGTCGCTTAAAGAAGCTGCTTTAAGTCAGCGGGATCCACATCCATAGCGGCAATGACCCCATTTTCGTCGATTAAGTAGTTCCGGAAACCCCTGTCCAATTTCAACTCCTTATAGAGTTTCGAACGGGTGCCATTCGGCTCGTTAAACAGTGAAACGGTTTCCATGTCATCTAACCGCAACGTCCGCTCCACCACATGTTGGTTTTCGTCGAAAGAGACGGAGAGGAAAATCACATCCTCGTCCATTCCCTTGAGGATGTTGTGCAGTTGCACGTTAGCGGCTCTTGAGCGGGCATCGTAGGACGCCCAGAAGTTGACCACTACTTTTTTGCCTTTGTAGTCATGCAGGAGGTAGTTGTTCCCTTCCAAATCCGTTAAAACGATATCGGGTATCGTTTCGCCCGGATGATAACCTACGGAGGGCATTTTTTGGTTGACCGTACCTGCTGATAACGCGAACGTCATGATTACAATGAGGCAAATGTTCACGTACTTCATAAAAAAATAGTTTGGTTAATAATCGAAGTGTAGACTTCCCCTTGTGGGAACCTAACTCCCTTAAATTGAACGATTTTTCGCTAAAAACCGTCATTTAAGGTTGCAAAAGTACACCGCATTTCCCAAACTAAAAAGATTTTCATCGAAAAAAAGCCTTCCAATTGTTAAATTTTTTGCCAAAAAAAGGCTTTTGTCCTTAAAATCAACCCTTTACCTGAAATAGTATTCCACGTCATCAACCGATGCATCCTTGAGAATCACCATTTTATCTCTATCGAGCAGGTATATCGTAGGTATAGCCCGTATATCGTATAGTTTTTCACGGCTAACCCTCATCCCTTTATCGTACCCATGCACCCAGGTGGCTGGCATATTGGGTAGGTAAGCGAGCCACTCGTCCAGGTCCTCATCGGGGTAGACGGTCAAAATGGTCAGCATGGTCTGTCCCGGGTTATTCAGAGACAGTGCCCGGTTCACCTCGCTCGACCGCTCGATCCGCTCGATAATCGCTTCGCAGGTGTTACACCCCGGGTTGGAAAAAATAAGCAGGGTGTACTCGCTGGTCAGCTCGTGCAGCTTGTACGACTTCCCGGAGGGTAAGGTATAACTGAAGTTGGCCGCCTGGTTGCCCACCCGGTTTTTCCGGGCCATCTCCTTTTGAAAGCGGAGAGACGATTTTCGTCCTTCGGGTATCAGGGAGGATTTTTCGAGCTGCTCGATAACCGGGAGGTACATCTCTTCGTTCCGGAAGGGGGAGTTAAAGTCGTACAGGTATTTTTCAAACATCGCCCCAAAGTGAATATACATAGCCGTGTCAACAGAGGCTTTCTCAAGCGTGTAGGCGAGCGACTCGTCGGCGTTCTCCTTGGGCATGTGCTTGAGTATGTCGATGTAATCCACGAACGCTTGTTCGGTGATTTCCGGGCGATCGATCAACCCCCTATTGGTGAAATCAAACCGGTCCCAGTAGTGCATCACCAGGTAAACTGCCCTCTCGAAAGGATCCACGAGCGTCACCGGGATTTGTGGTAAGAGAAACGTGTCTGAGGCGGCCAGAATATTCTCTACCGCTTGCTCCTCCAATCGGGAGTCACTCTTTGGCTCTGAGCCACCCCTGCTCATGAACGAGCAGGAGAGGATACCCAAAAGTAACCCCGCGATGGTCAGCAAAAGAACGAATAACTGTTTCATACGATTATTTATTTTCCATATTTCGTGTATGGAGGCAACGGTTACGACACATCCATCAATCTCGCCATAAAGGTATAAAAAATCTGATATTTTTCGTACATTTGTGGAATCCCTAATTAAAACAGCTGTTCAATCGCCGATGGAACCCTTTATTGTTTCTGCCCGGAAATACAGACCCACCACCTTTAAGTCGGTGGTCGGCCAAGAAGCGCTCACCACCACGCTTAAGAACGCGATTGCCGGGAATAAGTTGGCACACGCCTACCTCTTCAGCGGCCCGCGCGGGGTGGGTAAAACCACCTGCGCCCGCATTTTCGCCAAAACGATCAATTGCCTGAACCCCGCACCTGACCACGAGGCGTGCAACGCGTGCGAATCGTGCGTGGCCTTCAACGAGCAACGTTCCTACAACATCCATGAGCTGGACGCGGCCTCTAACAACGGGGTGGACGATATCCGCTCGCTGATTGATCAGGTGCGCGTCCCTCCTCAGATTGGCAAGTACAAGGTCTACATTATTGACGAGGTGCATATGCTCTCACAGGCCGCCTTCAACTCATTCTTGAAAACGCTGGAAGAGCCACCGGCACATGCCCTCTTTATCCTGGCCACCACGGAGAAGCAGAAAATCATCCCCACCATATTATCGAGGTGCCAGGTGTATGACTTTAACCGCATCAGGGTGAGCGACATCGTGGCGCACCTGCAGCACGTGGCTTTACAAGAGGGGGTGAATGCGGAGCCGGAAGCGCTCAACGTCATCGCCCAGAAAGCGGATGGCGGTATGCGCGATGCGCTTTCCATCTTCGACCAGACGGTAAGCTACACCGGGGGAAACATCACCTATCAATCGGTTATCGAGAACCTAAACGTGCTCGACTACGAGTACTACTTTCGGTTATCTGACGCGATCCTTGAAGGTAACGTGGTGGATGCCCTCCTTACCCTGAACGACATCCTGAACCGCGGGTTCGAGGGGCAATACATCATCAGCGGAATCGCCTCGCATTTCAGGGATCTGCTCGTCAGTAAAGACCCCGCCACCGCTCAACTGTTGCAGGTGGGAGCCTCCATCAAGGAGCGGTACGCGGCCACTGCCCAACGGTGTCCTACCGACTTCCTTTACCAGGCCATCGAGCTCTCCAACCAGTGCGATCTCGACTACCGGCTCAGCAAAAACAGGCGGTTGCTGCTGGAGTTGACACTTATCAAGTTGTGTCAGTTAACCGAGGGCACTACATCACCCAAGGGAGATACGAAGAGGGAGTTGAAGCCCATCGTCGTCCCCGAAACAAAGGCAATCCGCAAAGAGGTAAAGGGTGTTAAAGGTGAAGAAGAAGAAGTTAGCAAGAAAAAGAGCCTACTCGATACCCAGATGGGCGTATCCATCGCATCGCTGGTTAACGAAAACAGCGAAATGGAGGAGACGGTGGCAAAGAGAGAGGATGAAAACGGGGGGGCCTCCACCACCAACGGAAACGACCGCTTTACCGAGCAGCAACTGGTAGCGGCCTGGAAAGCATACGCGGAGCAGCTTGACGAAGAGAAGCTGCTGAAAAACACCATGTCTGCCTACCCCCCAAAAATGAAGGGCGATACCCTCTTTGAAGTGGTGGTCAACACCGAGTTAAACAAGCAATACATCACGGACAATAGCACCTCGATCCTCGCCTTTTTACGCGAGCGACTAAGGAACGACGACGTGTCGATGACGATTACCATAGCGGAAGAGGAGGCGATCAAGCGGCCGACTACCCCCCGGGATATATTCAACGATATGGCCGAACAAAACCCCTCGCTACAAAAGCTTTCCGATGAGTTCGGGTTAGAGTTGGGTTGAGACGAAAATCCCGTTTTTTATTTAAACGCGTAGCTCATCCCGCCACTCATCCAGAATCCGGGTTGTGGAATATTTCCATAATCCACGTGCGTGGAATCGAAAATATTGTTGGCATTCACGAAAAAGTGTATGTTTTGAAATTGGTAACTGGCTTTTACATCGAGTAAAGCGAAAGGGGTATAGGCTGTCGTGATACCCTCTTTTTGCCCGGGAACATATTTTTGATAACTACCGGCACGTTCTTGCCAACGTAAATTCCACGATACGGTCAGGTTGTTTATGACGCGATGTTGAAGGCTTGCCGTGAACTTATGTCGCAGGTAGTTGAAAATGTACATCGAAACCGGGTTGTTCTGTTTGGCATCGCTACTTTTCTGCGTGATATATTGATAGCCCATCTTAACCGATTCCAGCGGCTGTTGTGCCCCTAACCATTGTTGGAGATTGATATCCATGTCTAACCCAAAACCGCACGTGGTAAGCGATGCCAAATTTCGCGCGTGATACAGGTCGTCTGAAGGGTTCAAAATCCAGTCAATTAAATTGTCACCTTTCGTGTAAAATGCATTGAGGTTAGCCGTTAAAACGGCGTTATTGTACTGAATTCCTGATTCAGCCGATCGCGTGTATTCCGGGGTAAGTCCTGAAAAACCCCGGTGCTTTCCCGCGTTGTAATACAAGTCGGTAAAAGTGGGCATGCGTGTCGCTTTACTCCAGGATGTGAAAAGTTTTACTTCATCGGTTGCGTGAAAAGAGAGGTTGACAGCCGGGTAAAAACCACGTGACTTTAAGGTGTCCGCGAGTGCTGTGTTATAGTTGTAGAGACCCCCTATCGAGAGTGTTAATTTGTTGAACACGAAATGGTGATCGGCGAAAAAACTGATATTCGAACGATTATCGCACCTCGTGTATTCTCCCGATGGTTCGCGCATTGGGCGACCTAAATTGTTGCTCAAAATGCCTTCGTTACGAAATTCGCTGCCAAAGCTGGTTATTCCCCAATTCGACGCGTACTGCATATTCAGGGTTAAACCAAAGACATCGCAGCGATGATGGTTGGGCGACGTGTACCACGATGGAACACCGGGCGTTCCCGGGCGGAAAAGGTGATATTCATCGTAATGCCTGCTCCAATGAAAACGCGGGATAAATTTCAACTTCCCGTTGGTCTCACCTCTAACGGATGCGAATATACCGCGTACCTCGTCGTATTGATTGGGGAAAGCCGCGGAGTAAAACGTGTTTGCTCCATATTTTTTGTCGTTTAGCCCGGCTTGAAAATCAATGAGCGAATGGTTAACATTGAATCTGCTTTGCCAAAGCAGGTTAACGATCTTGTAGTCGCTGTTTTCAATGTACCCGTCGGAGCGCTTGTACCCGAATGAAAGCTGGTTAACGGAGTTGCCTGTTTTGTATGTTCCCCGTGTTTCGGCACCCAAAAGTCCATGCATTCCCGCTTCGAGTTTCGCGAACGCGTTTGATCGTGCATCTTTTTTGGTAATGATATTAATACCCCCTGAAAACGCGCTTGCCCCGAAAGCTAATGACGACGGCCCTTGCACTATTTCAATGCGCTCTATGTCAGAAAGATTGATGGGTATGTCGAAGCTGTAATGCCCGGTTTGTGGATTGCTAAGGTTAATACCGTTGAGAAGAATGGCCACCTGGTCGAAAGAGCCCCCCCTGAGGGAAATATCCGCCTGTACGCCGTGCGGTCCGCGTTGTAGAACATCTACGCCTGCCACGTGATTTAAAAGGTCTTCGATACCGCGAATGGGTGCTCGCTCAATCTCTTTTCTCGAGATCAAAACCACCTGTTTGGCTGCCAAGTTTAAGGGGATATCCATTTTTGACGCGGTAACCACTACCTCGTCCAACTCTTTGATCGGGATGGTGTCCGGGGAGGTTTCGATTTGGATTTTCTCCATCGGGTGTACCGAAGCCGCGTGTGCGCTTGTTAACGCGCATCCTGATAGTACGCCAATGACAATAACTTTGCGGATGCTGTTGAATATGCTGTACGATTTGCGGGAGAATCGTTTAAAACGAAATACCTTTATCAGGTTTACATGCTTTTTGTTCATACTTTTTCAACCAAATTATTTATGTAGCATTGGCCATTGTCTTTCGTCTTTAATAGCGCATCTTCCTGTTTTTAACAAGGGAACGAGGTTCCTGTCACCTTGCCCACCTATCGCTGTCCAGGTTCCGGTAATTTATGGCCTCCGCGAGGTGGGGCGATAAGATACGTTTGCTCCCCTCCAGGTCGGCAATGGTGCGAGAAACCTTGAGTATCCGGTCATACGCGCGTGCCGATAAAGAACGACGCTCCATGGCCATGCGCAACAATGCCAATCCCTGCTCGTCGGGCACCGCGTATCTCCTCAGCATCCGCCCGCTCATCTGCGCGTTACAAAAAACCCCTTTCGCCTTCTCCTTCGCGAACCGACGGGATTGGATATCACGGGCATTAATAACTCTTTCCCGTATTTGGGCACTGCTCTCGGCAGGCTTTTTATCGGCCATCTTATCGAACGGTACGGGTACGATCTCCACCTGTATATCCACCCGATCAAGCAGAGGACCCGAGATCCTGTTCAGGTAGGAGTAAACCGCCCCTGGCGAGCAGACGCACTCACGGGTGGGGTGATTGTAATAGCCGCACGGGCATGGATTCATGGCGGCGACCAACATGAAGCTCGCGGGGTACTCCACGGTGTATCTCGCCCTCGAGACGGTAATCTTCCTGTCCTCCAGGGGTTGCCGCATCACCTCGAGGACGTTCCGGTTAAATTCGGGCAACTCGTCGAGGAAGAGTACCCCGTTGTGCGCAAGGCTTATCTCCCCCGGTTGAGGCACGGTGCCACCCCCTACCATTGCCACGTTACTGATGGTGTGATGGGGTGAACGAAAGGGTCGGCGTGTCATCAACGACACACCCAATCCGGTTCGCCCGGCAACGCTATGCACCTTGGTCGTCTCAATGGTCTCCTCCAGCGTCAACGGGGGCAAAATAGATGGCATCCGCTTGGCCATCATCGACTTTCCGGCACCTGGCGCACCGACCAGGATAATGTTATGACCCCCTGCCGCAGCCACCTCCAGGGCGCGCTTCACGTTCTCCTGCCCCTTTACCTCCGAAAAATCGAACTCGAACGAGAGCTTCTCTCGATTCAGTTCATCCTGCAGATCGATCACCGTTGGCTCCAACGATGTCTCGCCGTTCAAAAAGTCGACCACCTCCCGGATGGTTTGCACCCCGTAGACCTCCAGCCCCTCCACCACGGCGGCTTCTTTCACATTCTCCGAGGGGAGGATAAACCCTTTAAAACCACTCTCCCTCGCCATAAGTGCCATGGAGAGCGCCCCCTTGAGGGGTAGGACACTCCCATCAAGCGATAGCTCACCCATCATCAAGTATTGATCGAGCCGGTTCGTATCAACCGACCCCGAAGCAGCCAGGATACCTACCGCCAACGGCAGGTCATATGCCGATCCCTCTTTCCTGATATCGGCGGGCGACATGTTGATAACGATCTGTTGCCGCGGGAACTTCAGGTCATTCACCTGGAGGGCCGACACGATTCGCTCGTGGCTCTCCTTCACGGAGGCATCCGGCAACCCCACCAGGAGAAAACGAATCCCCCGGGAGCAGTTCACCTCTATGGTTATCAGCGTGGCTTCTATCCCTTGAACAGCAGCCCCAAACACTTTGACCAACATCGGCTTCCCGTTTTATCCTATACCAGTAATCTCCTCTTTTTCAGACCGTTTTTTTATTTCATCGACGACTCCCTGCGCGGCGATATTTCTTACTTGAATCGTCCTATCAGGAGAGATTAACACATTGAATGGCACGTATTGTACGTTGAAGTTATTCACGATATCGGCTCCCCACCCCCTCTCTTCCGTCACTACCGTCCAGGGGATGGAATCACTCTCCACATACTCCACCGGGTAGTTATCGTTATCGATATAAACGGTTATAAACTGAACGCTATCCGGCTCCAGCTCCTCGTACGCCCTCTTTAACAGGGCCACGGTCTCCCTTGACTCAACGCCCGCGGAAGAGATGAAAGAGAGGAGCAAGTACTTCCCTGAAAAATCGTACGAGCGAATCTTGTTCCCCTCCCCGTCCTCCAGCATGAAGTAGGGCATGGCGGCTCCCTCCGCGGAACGGTTCAGTTTCTCCGAGTAGGAGGTGAGCCGAACAGCCAGTTCGGTCCGCTTAACATCACCCTCCAGGTACCCCAATACCCGTTTTAACGCCCCCGGGTTATCACTGTTGGTGAAAAAGTTACTGATCAAAATCAAGCTCGACAGCTTGGAGGGATTCTCCATGATATACTCCTCGGCGCTTACCGTTATCTCGTGATTCAGCACGTTTAACTTCTCCAGCTCCTCGTGGCGATTGGTCGAGGTATTGAGGGTGGAATCCACCCCGTTGCTCTCCCCTATTTGCACGAGCAATTGCCCCCGCCGTTTTAAAAGATCCTCGTGGGCCATCTTGAAAGCGGTCAGGTCGTTATTAACCTCGTTTCCATTGACCCGGATCAGGTCGGGATACATCGCATCGCCCTTCACCGTCAGCTTTTGATCACGGTCAGCAAAAACCACGGTAGAGCCATCGTAATCGTTCAAATAGAGAGAAAAGGCGGTAAGCGTATCGACTTGGGTCCGGAAACTGAACCTCCCCTTCTTATCCACCTGGACGGTATCTACCTCCAGTGTATCTTCCACGAGGTAAGCCGCCACCAGGTAGGGTGTCTCCAGGTTCGCGATCTCTCCTTTTATCACCCCCCCCTCCTCTCTACAGGATGCCAAGCTCCATACCATGAAACAGGCCATAATCCCTACAAAACACCTTGTCATAGTTAATAACTTTTAAGCCGAACAAACATTTTCCAAACCTCTAACCTACAAAGATATTCATATTTTTCTAAATATTCAATGATTTTCACATTTATTTGTCGGATTTTACCGTTTCAAGATAAATCCGTAGCTTCGCGGTATATATAAACAAAACGGCCATGTTTTTTTCAATCGTTATCCCCGTATATAACCGTCCCGACGAGGTGGATGAGCTGCTCTCCAGCCTTTGTGATCAGAGGTATAAACAATTCGAGGTGGTCATCGTGGAGGATGGCTCCGTACGCGATTGCCGCACCATCGTGGAGAAGTACCGCGATCGGCTCACCATCCACTATATAGAGAAAACCAACTCAGGGCCCGGTTTGTCCCGCAACGTTGGAGCCTCTGAAGCGCAACATGACTTCCTTATCTTCTTTGATTCGGACTGCATCATTCCCCCCGGCTACCTGGAGGAGGTGACCCATTTTCTCGCGGCTACCCCCGTGGATGCGTACGGCGGTCCCGATGCGGCCATGCCATCCTTCACCACGGTGCAGAAGGCGATCAACTACGCCATGACCTCCTTCCTCACCACTGGAGGTATTCGGGGACGACGGAAATCGCTGGACAGGTTCCTGCCCCGCGGGTTCAACATGGGCGTTACCAAGGCTGCTTACAGCGCGGTAGGCGGTTACCGCGCCATGCGGTTCGGGGAGGATATCGACCTTAGCCTCCGCCTTCTCGCGGCAGGGTACACTACCGCGTTGATCCCCAGTGCTCACGTCTACCACAAACGACGCACCACCTACAGGCAATTCTTCAAGCAGGTCTACAACTTTGGCATCGCGCGGATCAACCTCCACCTGCTGCATCCCGGGTCGATGAAAGCGGTGCACACCCTACCCGCCCTCTTCGTCATCGGCATGGCGCTCCTGCTTATCCTCTCTATTTTCTACCCGGTGCTCCTCCTGGTACCAGTAGGTTACTCCCTACTCCTCTTCCTGGACTCCCTGTTCAGGAACCGGTCGGTGAAGGTAGCCTTTCACAGCATTATCGCGTCTTGGATACAGTTAATCGGGTACGGGAGCGGCTTTCTGGTCGCCGCCTGGAAACGGCTGGTCCGCCGGAAAGGGGAATTTAGCGCCTTCGCCAAAAAGTTTTACGAGTAACTGTTCGTTGGGCTTTACCTCATATGACTTCCTGTCGTTTTCACGAGCAGCTCAGTGGGTTTCGGGTAAGCACGATTCCACCGCGCTACAGCTTCTCCCCGTAGGCCAGATCGCCCGCATCGCCGATTCCCGGGACGATATACGACGCATCGTTCAACTCCGGATCCACCACGGCCGCCCAGATGGTGGTCTTATCGCTCGGGAAGTTCCGCTTGCAGTAGTCGATAGCCTGCCGGCTAGCGACAATCGTGGCAACATGGATATGCCGCGGGGTCCCTTTCGTAAGCAACGCCCTGTAGGTTAACTCCATACTGGCCCCGGTCGCCAGCATCGGATCCGCCAGGATCAGCGTCTTGTCGTCGATGGAGGGGGAGGCGATGTACTCGATGTGGATATCAAACGATTGATGTCCCGTCTCCTTGTACTTCCTGTAGGCCGAAACGAAGGCGTTCCCCGCATCATCAAAGTAGTTCAACATCCCAAGGTGAAATGGGATCCCCGCGCGGAGGATGGCAGCGATCACCACCTCCTCATCCGGTACATTCACCTCGGCAACGTCAAGCGGCGTGTTTACCGTGATCTTCTTGTACGCGAACGTTTTACTGATTTCGTACGCCATGATCTCACCTATTCTCTCCAGGTTTCTACGGAACCGCAAGCGGTCGCCCTGTATGGTTACATCCCTGATTTCACGGATATAGGAACTTAGCAGCGAGTTCTCCTCCGAAAAATTGTACAGTTTCATCTCCTTCTTTGATTACTACTTTCTGAAAACAAAGGTACCATTTTTCTCCCCTTCCTTGAACTTTTTACCCCCTTTTTTTGTTTTGGTAGTTGGTTTTTCACCGGAAGGGGGGGTTAGCCACCTCCAGTTAAACGATTGGTTTACCAAGGGACGATGCCTTTCGCGCCAAAAGGGGCGGTTGTTTATCAAGGACGGTTGCTTTACCCCAAAAATCAGTCAATTAAGGAATAATCACTTTTATTGTTTCTATAGTTTACAGATTTTGATTATTTTTGTGCCCAGTTTCTTCAAGGTTATCACCCAAAAAAATACGCGCAAACAAATACGTATTCATACAAAAACCCAAATTTTTCAAAAATGGTAAAATTAAATTTAAGCAAGTATGGTATCACGGGCGACTTTGAGGTCGTCCATAACCCATCCTACGAAACCCTCTTTCAGGACGAGATGAATCCCGCTAACGAAGGGTTTGAGAGGGCCAAGTTGACTAAATGCGGTGCCACGGCGGTATATACCGGTAAGTTCACCGGACGTTCTCCCAAGGATAAATTCTTCGTGATGGACGATGTGTCACGCGACACCCTTTGGTGGGATGGCACCATCAACCGCCCCTGCACGAAAGAGGCGTTTGATTACTGCAAGGACCGCGTTACCCAACAGCTATCCAAAGCGAAGAAAATCTACGTTATAGACACCTTCTGCGGAACGAACGCCGATAGCCGGTTGAAGGTTCGTTTCGTGATGGAGGTCGCCTGGCAGGCTCACTTTGTGACCAACATGTTCATCCGCCCTTCACATTACGAGCTAAGCCATTACGGTGAGCCCGACTTTGTCTGCTTAAACGGATCCAAGACCACCAACGACAGGTGGCAGGAGCACGGTTTGAACTCCGAGAACTTCACCCTGTTCGACTTGACCCGGAAGATGCAGGTGATTGGCGGGACTTGGTATGGCGGTGAGATGAAGAAAGGTATCTTCGCTCTGATGAACTACTATTTACCGTTAAAGGGTATTGCCTCCATGCACTGCTCTGCCAACGTGGGAGAAGAGGGTGACGTGGCTATCTTCTTTGGTCTTTCGGGCACCGGTAAGACCACCCTGTCTGCTGACCCGAAGCGCTACCTGATCGGTGACGACGAGCATGGCTGGGACGAGCACGGTATCTTCAACTACGAGGGGGGTTGCTACGCAAAGGTAATTAACCTGAGCGAAGAGAACGAGCCCGATATCTGGCGTGCTATTCGCCGTGATGCGCTGCTGGAGAACGTGACGGTGGACGACGAGGGGAACATCGACTACACGGACGGTTCCACCACCGAGAACACCCGCGTGTCGTACCCCATCACCCATATCAGCAAGATCGTGCTGCCCTCACGCGCCGGTCACGCGAAAAAAATCATCTACCTCTCCGCGGACGCTTTCGGCGTGTTGCCTCCCGTCTCCATCCTGGACGACAACCAGGCACAGTATCACTTCCTTTGCGGGTTTACCTCGAAGCTGGCGGGTACCGAGCGCGGCATCACCGAGCCAGTGCCTTCTTTCTCGCCCGCTTTCGGGGAGGCTTTCCTGACGCTTCACCCCACGGTGTACGCGAAACGCCTCGTTGAGAGGATGAACAAATACAACGCGAAGGCCTACCTGGTGAACACCGGCTGGAACGGAACCGGGAAGCGCATCTCGCTGAAAGACACCCGTGCCATTATCGATGCTATCCTCGACGGTTCTATCGACAAAGCAGAGACGATGCATATCCCCATCATGAACCTCACCGCACCGGTTAAGCTGGACAGGGTTTCGGATATCCTCGACCCGCGTACCACGTATGCCGACCCGAGCGAGTGGGAGGAGAAAGCACGGAAGTTGGCCGGTATGTATATCGAGAACTTCAAGCAGTATGCCGACAATGATGCCGCAAAGGCATTGATCCCGTCGGGACCGCAACTCGACTAACCGGTAATTTTAAACACCCGACCTTCGCTGTTACTTGTTTTGTCTCTACCAGCAAGTTTAAAAGCTAAGAACGGTAGTAATGAAACAAAAAGCGAACGTCAAGATATAGAGAAAGTAAGGAGCCTGCTTCAATTGATTGAAGCAGGCTCTTTTAATAGCAACACCTTTTGCCTACACAACCACTACTCACCTACTTGCAGTACCATCATACATCCCTGTCAATAATTTACACCATCAACTATAAAGAGCGCCCCAACAGGAAGTTACCAGGCACCGATAAGGATGAGGGTGGTTGTGGTATTATCATTTAAATTTTTATAAACAGTTTGGCTCTATACATCATTTGAAGAATAAAGAAAATAATTAAGAAGTTGGCAAAAGTAAGTAGTGCCGGGTAATAATCGCCAATATGTTTTTCAAATCCCCAAAGCAAAGAACTGGCAACGCTTCTGAAATTTATGACTCCACCAAGCAGGTATGCCACGATGGAGTTCATTCCATAAATCTTCAGCCAATTGAGTCCTTTCGTTTTCTTTTTATAATCAATAATGTAATAAAATAACGCCATCAGTAGAAAGGATAATCCTCCCGAGTACAATGTCATACTACTCGTCCAGATCTTTTTGATAATCGGTGTTTGAAAACTCATTAGCAGTCCGGCAACGGTTAGGGCTATGCCCCAAACCAACAATGTAACGCATGTTTTTTTCTTATTGACACCATTTTTCATGATTCTTCCCGCGAAAACCCCCAACATCACCGTAACAATGAATGTCATACTCGAAAGGATCCAAGTGTACCGGTAATCAGGTGAGAACTGCCAGGTTCCATCAGGATTAACTGTAACGCCATCTCTAAATCGCCCCAAAACCACTCGATCTACTTTTTCAGCAAAATTCCCCTCCGGGGTAAAATCGCCAAAAAAGGTCAGCAACGCCCAATATCCTATCAGAAGCGCAGCGGTAATAATGTATTGATTTTTGTGAGATAAGTGTAATAGAAAGAAAGCCGCGAACAAGTAACCTACCGCGATTGCTTGCAACGTGTTCGAATAAAAACGAAATTGCAGGGGATCCAAACTTAACAGGTTGCCCTGCACAACCATTCCCAAAATAAAAAGGATGACAAAACGGCGAATTATTTTTTTATGAACAATTGATTTGTCCGGATTATCTTTATACTTCTCAAATGAAAATGGCATCGCGGTTCCTACCATAAACAAAAACAACGGCATAACCAAGTCCCATGCCCGAAATCCGATCCACCCTTCATGGCTAAACTGGTGCAACATGAACTTGAAAAAGGGGATGTGTGCCCAATGCTTTGCCAACGCGACGAAAACGGGTTGAAAAAACACCAGCATAAACAGGTCAAAACCGCGCAAGACGTCAAGAGAGGCTAATCTGCCGGACGTTTTTTGTAAAGTAAAGTGTTCTATCGCCATGAATGATAATTTACAAATGGCAGTAAGGCATTAAGTTTTTCTATTGCCTGTTACCCATTCAAGTGGCTCCTCTCCTATTAGAACCTATTGCAGTTCCTTGATCTCGACCTTTCTAAAGTCGATGGGATGTCCTTCGCTCTGCAGGGAAATCGTTCCCTTACTCAACATCTTATCACCGCCATTCAGCTCAACGAGTTGCTCGTAGGTCCCGTCCCGCTCATCAAGCTGTGGTTGGCTATAGTAAAGCACCGTGTCGCCGTTCAAAATATGGCGGATCACCTCGTTACCCCTCACCTCCATCACCGCGGTGTACCACTCGTCGCCGTAGCAGAGTTCTGAGGAAGAGTTCACGCAATGATCCAGGATCAGTTCGCCCTCCATCACGATATTCGTGCCCGGTGTACAGACGTTCATATTGGTGCGTTGCATCAACGAGTCGCTACCCAGCAGTTGCACCTCGATGGAGGTTGGGAAATCCTGGTCGAGGGCCATCGATTCCGATGTCTGCCCGTGCAGCATCACCCCGCTGTTCCGGTAGGCCCAACCGGGGGCACCCGGGCACTGGTCCCCCACGAAGCGGTACTCTACCCTTAGCAGGTAGTGCGCGTACTCCTGTTCGTAAAAGAGGTGGCCGAACCGCTCGTCAAAGGTGTCGTACGCGTCATACCTCACCTTGATCATCCCATCCTCCACGCGGAACGTGTTTCCGAAGTTATCGCCCAGCTCGTACCCCCGTATCTTGGGCGTCCACCCGGTTAAGTCCTCCCCGTTAAAAAGAGATACCCACTCCCCTTCGGTCGATTCCGCCTCACTCTGTTTTGCCTTATTCCCCCCACAAGAGAGGAGCGCTACCGCAACGATCGCGGCCAGCAGCGCGAAAAGATTCTGTTTCATACGATTATTTTATTTTTTGTTAAAGATTCCCGGTACAGATATGACATAGTAGCTCCGCCGGGAATCGAACCCGGATCTACGGTTTAGGAAACCGCTATTCTATCCGTTGAACTACAGAGCCGACTAAAAGTGCAAAAGTAACACATTTTCGCTTACCGGCAAAACGAAAACACCCGGGCGTTGCACTTCTAAGTTGAACTTAGGCACTTCTAAGTTCAACTTAGATAAATACCATTGAGTAATTGGTCGAAAATATTCTCGAAGTGATTATCACAATTCCACTATTCCCATTTTAAAAGCATACCGCACCAATTCAATCATGTTGTTAAAGCCCAGTTTTTTCAAGATATTGGCTTTGTGAGTTTCAACGGTTCTTGGGCTTACTCCCAGTTTATCAGCTACCTCTTTGGCTTGAAGACCTTCACAAAGGAGAGAGACAATCTCCTCTTCACGCGCGGTCAGAATCTCTTTTTCACGAGAACCCCGGAAACGCCTATGTGACTGAAACTCAGCCTTCTTAGCCAACGAAACGTCACGGATGATCTTGGCGACACTCTCTCCATAAAAGTGATCGCCGTTGATAACGCTACGAATCGCTTTTTCGAGGTCTTCCTTTCGTGCTAATTTACTTAGGTAACCTTCCACGTCAATAGCCAGGAGTTCCTCTACAAAATCGGGGGAGACCTCCGATGAAAGCATAATGATTTTAATGCGCGGATAATTCGTCTTAAGGTGGCTGGCAATCTCGATACCAGACATATCGGGCAATATAATATCCAATAAGATCAAATCGGGAGCATTCCCGTTTTCTAAAGCATCAAACAATTCTCGTGCATTCGCGCATTCGGCTATGACAGGTAGAGAAAGCTTGCTTTCTTCCAACACCTTTCGTACCCCTTCGCGATAGAGCGCGTGGTCATCCACCAATATAATCGTACATTCTTGCATACGATAAGATCTCTTGTTCGAGGCAAACTAAACAACTACGCTTTGGGTAGGTAAAACCAAACATCGGTACCCTTTTGACCGTCACCGGAAATATGCAATTGACTTCCGTTCTTCTCCAACAATTCTTTACAGATAATGAGTCCCAAACCGCTGCCTTTCTCGCCGTGCGTCCCGCTTTTGGAAATATTCTTTCCCGATTCTAACAAGTTCTTGATTTGTTGAGGCGACATCCCAATACCGTGATCGATGATACGCGCACAAGCCGACTGCTCATGGCAAGTTACCGAAATAGAAATTTCGTTATCGGGTAGAGAGAATTTGACGGCATTGCTGAGCAAGTTCCGAACTACGGTGTTTATCATCTGCTTATCGGCAACAACCATGCAATCGTCGGGGATATCGATAACCAGATTCAGGTTTTTATTCCGTGCCGGCACGCGATATAAATCGACGGCTTTATGAACCGTTTCCGAAATATTAAAAGCGATGGGGGTATATGCCATCCTGCCTGTTTGCAAACTTGACCAATTGAGCAAATTCATAAGCAACGAGAGTTGCGATTCGGTGGCTTCGCGAAAAGCCTTCAAACGTTCGGTCAGGCTTTGGCTTTCGCCATGCGTTTCCAACTCTTCAATCATACTGTCAACAGCCATTTTTTGAGCCACGGCAGGACTTTTCAAGTCGTGTGAAATAATCGAAAACAGTTTGTCTTTAACGGCATTGTTCGCTGCCAACTCCCGATTGTGCTTGCTTTTCAGTCGAAGAATACAAGTCATCAAAAGAACAATAAGTGTCAAAGCCAAAATCCCCGACGCGTACAGCCTCCTTCGCGCTTTGTGGTTCTCAATCTCATGCTGTTGCCGAACAATTTCCAACTCTTTCTCCTTCACATCATACTTTACCTGCATCTCTTGCAGCGACCGATGTAACGTGTAGTCGGACTGTTTACGCATCAAATTGTAGAACTTTTGATGACTATCGATGACCCTGTTTTTATCGCCCAAATGCGCGTAAATCCCTACCAGATGGTCGTAAACCTGTATAAGCATAGCGTAATGAGTGGGCTCGCACATATCCAGCACCTTGTTGGCATAGTTTAATGCTTCATGATAATTCTTCTCTACCCGGTAGTAGCGCAAGTAACGTATATACATGGGCAAAATAAGCATGGGAATATTGGAAGCCGATGCCAATCGCGACGCTTCATCTAAATACTGTTTTGTCTTGCGTTGATATTCCGGGTTAATGATATTGGCCCATCGGTTCAGATTGGTGTAATACGATGCAAACAAATTGAGGTTTTGGATGATATAGATAGTGTCTTGCTGTTGTTTAGCCATCTCGAGCGATTTCGTCATCAGGTCAAGGGCTTTTTCGCTTTTTTCGTTCACGCAATACAGTTGGGCTAACGCGCTTTGAGTCATCATCAACTCCTTTTCGTATCCCTTGGCAACGGCTAATTCTTCAGCTCGAAGCAAGTATTGCTCGGCTACCGAATCGTTATACATTAAAAAATGAATTTTGCCGATATCTAAAAGCGAGGTGACAACCAAACTCTCCAACTGTTCTTTCTTGCTAAGATCATAAGCTTCTAGCGCGTGCTCCATGGCAGATTCAAAAAATGTAAGGTTTCCAAGCACGCGGCTTTTTAACAAAAGAGTTTCTATCTTTTTTTGATGGTCGTTTGAATCAACAGGATGTGTCAGTGCCAGATCTAAATAGACAAGTGCCGAGTCGTTTTTCGCGTCAAGGTAATACCTGTAAGCACTGGCATAATAATCCCTGTTTCGCGGTAAAGTTTGCGAAAAACACAATATTTGAAATGCAAAGCAAAGCCCCAATAAGGCAAACCTGTTCATTAACAATTTACTTATATCTTATACAGAGATTCGATTTGTAACAAAGGTAGTGATTTTTATTGAAGAAATAATAATACATCAATCGTTAAAGAACTTTTACCTGCTTATACGTAAAAATACGTATTGACAAGCGTATGAAGAACCGATAATTTTACAAAAATGAAAAATAGCAATCGAAATACTGCAAATACTCACGAAGAGCTGACTCTACTTAGTCGATTGTACGAAGAGTTGATAGAGGCTTTTGACGAGGTTTCTACTATTTTCGATAGACAGTTGAAACAAAGTCGAAAACGCCGTTCTTGGCGTTTCCCTTGCAGTAGATTCCCCGGTAAAAAAGAAACAGAATAACGAAGACTCATTAAAAATTGTTTTGCAGGAGTGTATAACGAGTAATTAGCAACTTATCAACTTTATGAACTTTGAATTTTAAACGAATAAACAGTATGTAACATGAGTAAACAATTAAAACTAACAGTAACAATTCTGCTCGCGGTTGCTTTCTCATCGGTATTGCATGCGCAAAGCGATTACGACAGGCAGTTACGCACCCACACGTGGAGCATCTACGGACAGGGCGGCACCTCGTGGGCAACCGACGTATGGTACCCGAGCGTTAACGCGAAAAAGAGCTACAGCCTCTCGCCGGCAGCAGGCGGGGGCATCGACTTCAACATCCGTCCGTGGGTGCGCGTGGGAGCCGAGTACCTCTACTCCAACTACCGGCGCGAGCAACGCTTCTCGACGCTCGACACCAAGACCATGCCCGTGAAAGTCTACGGCAACTACCGGGTCAACTACCACAAAGCCAAACTCGGCGTAGGCTTCAACCTGATGGAGCTGGCACCAGGCCGAAAGGCGCGGTGGTTCAACATCTATCTCGGCACGGGCGCGGGCTACCTGATGGCGAAAGGAACGGAGTATGACATCTCGTTCAGCAACACCCAAACGCGGGACGGAAAAACCACACCCCTGGGTGAAGGCGTAACCGTGAACAACCAATCGACCGTTACCATCACGGGCAACGTGAAAAGCACCAACCGCCACGAGGAGTTCAACAAATTCTACATCCCCGCATCGCTACACATCGAAGCCGATGTAACCCCGCGGTTCACGCTAGGGCTGAAAGGCGAAATGGATTGGCTCCTCGACCGAAAGGACATTGCCCCCCGAAACCTGATTTTTGCCCTTGCTACCGTACGATATAATATTGTACCGAGCCGTGCCAAGGCGATAAAAAGTTTCTATGAAGGGGAGATTGACGCGTTAAATCAATCGCTGAACGACTTGCAGCAGAAAGCCGATGCCGATCGTGCTCGCGCCGACCGCGAAGCTACCGACCGTGAAAGGTTGCAGCAGGAGAAAGACAACCTGCACCCACAAACCGCCATCGACGAGCAAAACGGAAAGCCTAACGCCTCTGGACGCGTAGTAACAATAACGGTAGAATAAAAAAGACAAGAGACCGGGAAAATATGCTTACAGCCAACAGCCAATAGACAATAGCCAACAACAAACTTTCAACTAATAAAAAACAGAAGAATATGAAACGTATTACATCTTATTTACTTGCCATCGCCATGCTGGTGACGGTATCGGCATTCTTCACATCGTGCCAGGAGGATGCACCGGAAATCAACTACACGATGAACGTATCGGTAGTAAACGACTTTAGCAAGGTGGTGGAAGCCATCAACAACAGAGCGCTTAAGAACGAGGAAGCCATCCAGCAGCTGACAGAAGCCATCGACAAAATGAACAGCGACCAAGCCGGTAAGCTGCAAACCATTATCGAGGTGCTAAAATCGGTTAACACAACTATGGAAACCAAATTGGCAGTCATCGAGGCGGCAATGAAGGCACAAACACTCTCGCTCGAAGGCAAGCTCAGCCTGCTGGAAACGGCGGTGAAAAACCAAACCATCAAGCAAGAAGAGATGGGCGCCAAACTTGCCACAGCAATAGACAACTTGAAAGGTAGCCTGGCTGAAAAACTCGACGCCGTGAAGGCAATCATAGAGAGTACATCAAAGACCAATGCCGAAAAGCTCGCAGCCATAGAAGCCGCTATACGGGCGCAAACCCTCTCGCTCGAAGGCAAGCTCCAAGCCCTCGAAGCGGCTATAAAAGCCATGCCCGACTACAGCGACAAGCTCGAAGCCATCAAAACGGTTATCGAAAGCTTTAACAAATCAAACGCAGAAAGGCTCACGGCAATAGAGAACGCCATGAAGGCACAAACACTCTCGCTGACCGAAAAACTGGTACTTATCGAAGCCGCGCTGAAAGCGCAAACCCTCTCGCTCGAAGACAAACTGCAAGCACTGGAAGCG
The DNA here is from genome assembly GCA_012839475.1 of Petrimonas sp. Classification (GTDB taxonomy): domain Bacteria; phylum Bacteroidota; class Bacteroidia; order Bacteroidales; family Dysgonomonadaceae; genus Proteiniphilum. The sequence continues at coordinate 22,760 of DUNG01000026.1, forward strand.
GCGATCAAAGCATTGCCCGATTACAGCATGCAACTGCAAGCCATTGAAGTAGCTATCAAGGCACTGCCCGACTACAGCGACAAACTTTCTGCCATTGAAGTAGCTATCAAGGCACTACCCGACTACAGCGACAAGTTCGATGCCGTGGTTGCTGCCTTGAACGCTATGAAGACAGAGATTGAGGCGCTCGGCACCGCACAGGGAAATATCGCCACACAGATTGCCAACACCATCACGGCTATCAACAACCTCATTGCCGCGGTAAACAATGGCAATACCAATGCTGCCGATGCTCTTGCACAGATTATACAAAAGCTCGAAGAGTTGAAAAAAGCCATCGGTAGCGGCAGCACACCGCCCGCCGGTCCCTCCATGACACTCACCACCGCCAAAGCCGTGGGAGAAACAATTGAGTTGTCTATAAACGCCGATGCAGCCGACCAAGCCGATGTGTGGGTTGATTTGAACAACAACGGCGCCAAAGATGCCGGCGAGGAGGTTACCGAGTTTGACCAAACTCTAGCATACACCTTGGGCGCGCAAACCGTAACCATTTACGGAAAGGTGACGAAGCTGAACTGCCGTCACAACCAGCTCCAAGCATTGGATATAACCAAAAACACACAGCTAACATGGCTGGACTGCTGTTACAACCAGCTCCAAGCATTGGATGTAACCAAAAACACGCAGCTAACGTGGCTGTACTGCGGTAGCAACCAGTTCCAAGCATTGGATGTAACCAAAAACACACAGCTAAAGGATCTGTGGTGCTTTGAAAACCAGCTCCAAGCATTGGATGTAACCAAAAACACGCAGCTAACGTTGCTGGAGTGCTACGACAACCAACTCGCCACGCTTGATGTAAGCAAAAATACCGCGTTGACGAGACTGCAGTGCTTCTGGAACAAACTCGCCACGCTTGATGTAAGCAAAAATACCGCGTTGACGATGCTGCGGTGCAACAACAACCAACTCACCACGCTTAATGTAAGCAAAAATAAAGAGTTGGAATGGCTGATCTGCTATAACAATAAAATATCCGGCGACAATATGACCGCGCTGGTCAACAGCCTGCCCGACCGTAACGGTAAAGAAGAAGGAAAATTCTGGGTAATCGCCGTGAATCCCGATACCGAGCAGAACGTTATCACCGCCGCGCAGGCGGCAGTAGCCACCGACAGAAACTGGCCGCTACGGGATAGCGGAGATAACCCCTACACACCCCCGGGAGATATCCCCAACCCGCTCAGTCTCGTTGCCGAGTACAACGTGAACCCGGCGGGTGACGGTTTCGTAACGAGCCTGACCGACTGCACCGAGAGCGGTTACTTCACCTTCGACGATGCCGTTGCTCAATTCACAAATATCACCATCGGCGGCAAGCAGTACCACCTGCCGAGTATCGAGGAGTGGCGCTCTATCGTGCCGCAAAACATGATGCATGTTCATTTCACAAACACGGAGTCCCATGACGATATCAGCGAGACCGTGACGGTACAGGGCACGAGCATCACGATGACGAGCGACTTTCGCACCGGGGTAAGCGGCGTCTCTTACGCGCTCCGTTACAAGGGCACCGATATGGTCTCCGCCTGGAGGTACGAGTACATCGAGAACGGGGACAACACCCATATGAAGGTAACCTCGCGTAGCCTGAAGGGGCAAACGGGCGTGACCGTGGAGGATATCGCGAAACCGGCGTTTTGGAACGCCAACGGCGATAACGACGTGACCCGCCACTTCCCCGCCAGCGGCTATTTCTATTCGGGTTCGCTCGGCAACGTTGACACGTACGGCTACTTCTGGTCGTCATCGCAGGACAGCAGCATCCTCTCGTGGAACATGTTCTTCTACAGCCGCTACGCGCACTCGTACTACAACGACAGTCGCTACGTCGGCCTTTCCGTGCGCTTGTTCTCCTCGGGAGATTGATTCGGCTTGTTGCCGAATCGTCGCGGCTTTAGGCTCGGGTTGGGGCTCGCCGCCCCAACCCCGCCCCGCCCGCGGCGGGCATGTCGGCAACGGTTTTACCGCCTTCACCCCGTGCCTGTTTACCTCGGGAGATTGAGATAAGCAGAAAGCAAGCGAAAGTGCCGCGAAATGGAAAGCTTTTTTAAGCTACAAAACATAATGGATTTAGATAAAAGCAAATAAAATGAAACGAATTTTTACAACCCTCGCGCTGGCCGCGGTAATCATCCTCGCCGGCTGCACCGACCTTGACGACGTGTACCGCAGGTTGGATAATCAAAAGGAGGAGCTCGCCAACATCAAGGCGCTGGCAAACACGGTAACCAACAAGCTTAGCGTGGTATCCTACAAGGAACTGCCGGACAAGAGCGGCTACGAGCTTACCATGAGCGAGGGGAGCAAGATTACCCTGAAGCGCGGCACCAAGGGCCAACAAGCAGAAAATCAGGCAATATAAACAACTTCATAACTTCACAACCTCATAACTTAAAAACAACTAAATATGAACAAGATAAAAATAACTCTTTTTGTACTGCTTATCGCACTGTTTACCGTTCCGGCACATGCTCAGTTTAACATAAAAAAACTGGGAAAAGAGATCAAGCAGGGTGCCGAAAGGCAGGTAGAGCGAAAAGCGACGGAGAAAGCGCAAGAGACCTTGAACGAGGCGCTCGACGGGAATCGGGAGAAGGCGACGGCGAGCGAAGAAAAGGTCACGTCCGGTCAAACCGAAGAGCAAGTCGCTAAACAAGACGGTGAACAAGCCGGCGAACAGCCCTCGGGACAAGATGGCTCCACCTTCTCCATGGAAGACGCGCGCAAGCGTTTCTACGAACTAGACGATGCAGTATATTATTCTGCAAGGACGAATGACCCTACATTCTTTTACGATGAGGAGGACATGCACAGCGTGAACATGATCCGGATAGATATGTTGGAGTTTTTAAATAACCGAATGGGAGGGAAGGATTCGCCCCTAATTGTAGTATCTGAGGGGAACGATAATATTGCACTTTGTGGCGAAAGAGCCATAAATGCCTATCTTGCACTATTTGCCGCTTATGCACCCGGTGGATATTTCTATTTTGCCGGAGCACGCTCTATGATTGACCCGTTGGTAAACGGAGAAATGCCATTGGATTATACGCAGGCAAATATTATTCAGGCAAGAGTTACACGAAAAGGCAATGATGAACATCAGGTTGGCTACGGATTAACAGATTATGCCCGCCGATTCGGTTACGGGCTGAGGGATGGGCTATTCATCGTACCCACGGGAATGAAAGATGGAAACGAGCCGGCCAAGCGGCAAAAACGCTGGAAAGACGAGCGGGATCGCCTGATGAAGGTGTGCTACGAGCAGGTTCCCTACCAGACCGTGGTGCGAAGCTTGGCACAGGTCGTCAACTTCATTGCCGCGTTAACCGAGAAGGAGATGTGGGCAGAGGCGGCCGCTTACAGCTACTGGGCCGACGTGATGGCTCACGACTTTCAAAACCACCCGAAGAAAGAGAGCAGCGACTATAACAACGAGGTGTGGGAGAACTACCGCCGCTTTGCCGACGAGGGGTTCCCCGTGTACCGTCAGTTCGTGAAGGAGCAGTGGGATGAGTTTTACGCCGATTACAGCGGCAAGGTAAAGCTTACCTACGATATGCCCACGGCCAAGCAGAACAACCCCCAGCTGGAGGCCGAGATGCTGGCCGTGGCGCGTACCGTGTACGATGACGGGCGTACCGCGCTGAAGGCCATCATCCAGAGTACCGATTGGGCGTACGACCGCACCGCGCTGGGACAGATCATCAACCGCAACCAGTCGGCCTACATCATCTACAAGATGCCCGACGGGACGCACCGTGCCATTGAGCTGGGCTTCAAGCAGATGTACGACGGAGGCAGTTACGGCAAGCTCCAATTGCGGGGCATCGGCACGCGAGACTTCGAGGTGGAATACAATTAGCAATTTTCTTAGGAGCGAGGGCAGAGCTAAGCTTGCTTAAACGTTGCCGAGCGACGACAGAAAAGGCGCGTAAGCGAATTAACAATGCTCCATTGGATACAAATTAACGAGTAATTTATTAACCATTTAAAAATTTACGAGTATGAACAATGTAATTGACAATTTCAAGCAAGTCGTAACGGGCAAGTACGCCGATTTTACAGGTAGGGCCGACCGGAAAGAGTATTGGCTTTTCGTATTGGCAATGATAGTGATTAGCTTGGCGTTAGGGCTGCTTATCAGCATTTTCGCTAAAGTCAAGCTACTATATATAGTGTTCGCCGTGTTATCGGGAGCGGTATCGTTAGCGCTTTTGATCCCCTCGTTGGCCGTGACCGTGCGGCGGTTACACGATATCGGCAAGGGGGGCGGGTGGATATTCATCAGCCTGATCCCGTTTATCGGTGCGATCTGGCTTTTAATTCTGGTGATCATGAAGGGGGAACCTGGCGAAAACCGCTTTGGAGCGCCGGTTGAGTAACTCACATCTATTTATATTTTCTAATTATTTAAATTTTAAAGTAATGAAAAAAATTCTTACAACCCTCGCGCTGGCGGCGGTGATCATCTTCGCCGGCTGCACCGACCTGGACGACGTGTACCGCCGGTTGGATAATCAAAAGGAGGAGCTCGCCAACATCAAGGCGCTGGCAAACGCGGTAACCAA
>DUNG01000004.1 GCA_012839475.1 Petrimonas sp.
CATGATTAAAATAATCATTAAACACCCTTGAAAATGATTATTTTAAATATCAAAGGTTCCATACACCGAAACATAAAAATAAAATAATCGTATGAAAGTAAGGAAAATAATTAATGGATTAACTTGTTTTATGCTTGTAACGCTACTTATGGCTTGCTCCGGTGGGAAGAAGAAAGCCGCGGGCGAAGAGGCTGATGCCGCGGAAGGTGCTGTACCCGAGTACGTGGTATTGGATAATCCCCAGGTCGACATAGCCGATTTCCAGGTGGATGATGAGGGCTACATCGTTATCTTCAACGGGAAGGATTTTACCGGCTGGAGAGGCTACGGGAAAGAGCATGTGCCTACTAAATGGACGATAGAGGATGGAGCCATCAAGTTTAACGGTTCCGGTGGTGGTGAGGCACAGGATGGCGATGGCGGGGATATCATCTTCGCCTACAAGTTCAAGAACTTTGAACTTCAATTTGAATGGAAGGTCGATAAAGGAAGTAACTCGGGTGTATTCTACCTCGCGCAAGAGGTGCAGACCAAGGATCCCACCAGTGGTGAGATGAGGATGGAGCCCATCTACATCTCGGCCCCCGAGGCTCAAATTCTGGATAACGAGAATCACCCCGACGCGAAGCTGGGTAAGAACAACAACAGGCAGTCGATGTCGCTGTACGACATGATACCCGCTGTACCGCAGAATTCAAAACCGTTTGGCGAGTGGAACAGCAGTTCCATCATGGTTTACAAGGGAACCGTTGTGCACGGGCAAAACGGTGAGAACGTGCTTGAATATCACCTCTGGACGCAACAGTGGACCGATATGCTTCAGGCCAGTAAGTTCAGCCAAGAGGCCTGGCCTTTGGCGTTTGAACTGTTGAACAACGTGGGTGGAGCGGACCGTGAGGGGTACATCGGCTTGCAAGATCACGGCGATGACGTCTGGTTCCGGAATATTAGGGTAAAGATCATGGAGTAATATAAATGCTGTTATAAAAGTTTTATTAAAAGGAGAAATAGGATGAGGAAAATCACATTATCAATGATAACCCTGTTGTGTGGGTTGCTGCTTTTCACTGCGTGCAAGCAGGGCAATAAAGGGGAAGCTGCCCCGCAAGGGAAAGATATCTACCTGCAGCTCTATTCGGTACGCGATGATATCAGGGCCGATTACGAAGGCACCATCGCTCAAGTGGCAGAGATGGGGTACACGGGAGTAGAAGCCGCCGGTTATAACGACGGGCTATTCTACGGTTTATCGCCGGCCGACTTCAAACAGTCGATCGAAAGCGTGGGGATGGAGGTGCTCTCCTCTCACACCTCGAGGCCATTGGCCGAGAACCCGGCAGAGACCAACATGGATGAAGTCTGGGCATGGTGGGATACGGCTATTCAAGCCCATAAGGACGCGGGGATGAAGTACATCGTGATACCCTGGATGGCTACGCCCGCCACGTTGGCCGACCTGAAGATCTATTGCGACTACTACAATCAGATTGGTGAGCGTTGCAAAGCCGCGGGCTTGGGCTTCGGTTACCACAACCACAGTTTCGAGTTCACCGAGATTGAAGGTACGTTGATGTACGACTTCATGATCGAGAACACCGATCCCGACAAGGTATTTTTCCAAATGGACGTTTACTGGGTAATCGAGGGTGGGCACGATCCCGTGGCATACTTTAACAAGTACCCCGGTCGCTTTGAGCAGCTACACATCAAGGATGAAACCGAGATTGGACGTAGTGGAAAGGTGGATTTCGAAAACATCCTCAATAACGTGGATGTTTCGGGTGCCAAGTACATGATTGTAGAAGTGGAACGGTACACCGGAACGCCTATAGAAGGAGTCAAAGAGAGCTATGATTTCTTGAACAACGCTGACTACTACAGGGATACCTACGTGGAGTAACACACGTTGTTAAGTAATGGTTTTATATAAGGTAATGTACCCGAAATAAAGCAATTACGTATATTTAATAAAGCAACCCCCGCGAAATGAGTTTCGCGGGGGTTGCTTTATTTTGTTCATGGTAGGGCCGTTTTAAAAAGGAGAAGCGGAACAAACCTCAATAAAACCGCTTTATTATTCTCGCGAATTAACCTTTTTTCATCTCTATGTTGCAATTTTTTTATATATTTGCAGAGTTTAGTATAAATTGCGTGAAATATGGTGTTGTTATTTCGTGCTCTTTGAATCGACGAAAGCGGTTCGTTGAAAAAGTATTTAATGAATAGATAAGAGACATAAACCTAACTTTAAATTAAATGAGAACAAAAGGAATTTATTTAAACGAGACACGCTTAGAGCAAGCACCGGCAAATAAATCTGCCGGGCTATACACATCGCCTCAAGTGGAGGTTATCGAAATTGAACTGACCCAAAACATCCTTACGGGAAGTACTCAAAAGGGCTTTGGTTTACCTAACTATGACGATGGAGGGGACGCATGGTAGTAAGGAAAGGGTTAAGCCCTTTGGAGCTCTTTGACACTTTTCATCTAAGTTAAAAAATAAAATTAAATAATCATATGAAACTCAAGTTATTTACTTTTGCACTTCTTGCCCTATTGGTGGCGGGTTGTACCGACAACATCAATCTTCCCGAACCTGATGAGAATGACGTAAGTGAGAATGAGGTAAGGATGGTTACCATCAGTGCCAATATGTCGCCGGAGACACGTGTCTCCTATACTGAAAACCCGAACAACACGATTACAGTTGCATGGGAGGAGGACGATCAACTGATGCTGGTCGGATTTGACGACAACAATGAATATAAAGGGAAATCTATATTTTCCAAAAGCGGAACCGGCAACGAATTTTCCGGATTAACTATAGCAGATGCCACCAAATACAAAGCCTACTACCCCGCGGATGCCGTCCAAATGGATCCGCTCTACCCCGACAAAGTTTTACTGGACCCGGACGGCAACGTGCCGGTTCCCGGCTATGAATTTTGGGAACAGACACAGATTGGAGATAATAACACATCACATATCAACAAGCACCTCTATATGAGCGACGAGGCGGGCAAAGCTATCACTGAAGACTTTCAAATGAACGCAAAGAGCAGCATTATAAAATTTGTACTTTCCGGCATACCGACTGATTTGTGCCTCACAAAAATAGTGTGGAAGACCGAGAAAACACAGAACGGATATACCCATTGGGCGGCACTTAACATATCCGAAGTAGCTCAAGGCACAACAAGCCTAATCGCTCACCTTGCTTTTAACCCTGACGATATGATGATTGGTAAAAACGCAAGGGTAAAGGTAATGTTGATTGGCTTAGCGAAGTCATACGAGTATGTCGCCACACTTAATAAAATCGAAGATGTGACCTATGAGGCCGGGAAGCGCTACACCGCTGCTGTAAACATGGGTTGGGCAGAGGCTAAGAGTGAATTCACCTTTGTTATCAATACAAATAAAAATACGAAATACGATATCTGGCTGAAAGAGGCTTCCACCACCAGTCCTGCCAATCTTACAATCTACTGGGGAGATGGAAATACCACACCCATTGCAAAAAATGCCAACTTGACGAACGGCACCCTTGCTTCGCATACCTACGCCACCAAGAGCGAACATATCATCACCATCTACTCCGACGTAGTAGATCCTGACCTCAAACAGATGCCGCAGATTACATTCTATAAAAATAACAGTAGCGACAAAGACCTCAAAGCCGTACTTACCCCCTTCCCCAATATGGATGCAACAGATTTTAGTAATTGCTTCTACGGCTGTAAAGACTTAGTTTCTATTCCGGCAGGACTCTTCCACAACAATACGCGAGTATATAATTTCTATAGATGCTGCTGCAGCTGTCCATTATTGTATATAGCACCCAACCTTTTCCCTCCTGCAGGTTCCGACTTCTTTGCAAATAGAGAACAACCGCTGAATTGGATACAGTGTTTTGAGGATGTAGGGGAAAAATTGAGTGAAGCCGGCACCGCTCCTCCGCTATGGACATATGAGCGAGGAGGCCAATGGCAGTACACTGATTGTTTTAAAGGCGCCACAAATTTAATAAACTATAGCTCCATTCCGGCAAGTTGGGGAGGTGGACTGGCAGGACAATAACGCCGCCTTTAATCAAGAAATCCCTCTCGCCGGAGTGTTATGTGACCCCCAAAAGTTGGACGGTTTAATATTATCAGGAGGCTCTCTTAGATTGGAACAAAGCTCGGTATTGCACCGGGCTTTTTCCTTTTAACCTCAACTTGATCCTATAGTTATTATTGGGTCTTGAAGTAGCTGTTATGCCTACCCAACGTTTTTAAATGATCCTTGTACTCCAGTAGTTTCGGGAGATGGTAAATGTAAACAGTTAATAGCCCGTATCTATAAACAATAATTTGCCACAAAACAAGGCTGTTTTTCGTGTGCCTCTACCTTAATACATTCAGGTTCGATTTAACTCAATCGAGCAGGGAGCCTTCCCTGGCCGTGACATCACGCTTTATTCGATCGCACTTCTCGGTGAGCGTGGCAACGAACGTTTACCGAAATACTGGTCTATTTTGTTTTTCGTATAAAATAGACCACCTGTCCTCTTTTTTCCCTCTCCACGATGTAGTAATTTTGTTTTAATAATTACAAAGGGCATTCGGCAACAATCAAGTTGTGCGGGCTCTCATGGTTGCTCAACTGACCAAGCATTTACACCCACAAGAACATGATTAATTTGAGCTCCATGTGACCATAATGTAAATAATTAAATATAAAACACATGAAAACAAAAGGAAAGACTCTAAACGAAAAGCACTTAGGGCAAGTGCAGGCAAAAAGTCCTGCTGTGCTTTACACTCCACCTCAAGTGGAGGTTATCGACATTGAACTTACGTATAACATCTTAACCGCAAGTCTAAATGATATGCCGGGAGATGATTATTAAAATGTAAAAACCATTAACCAGTTACAAGCTAAAAATTAATGACTCTATGAAAAATAAATTATTAATTATAGCCGCGCTTTTCACCCTTATTTTAACAGGCTGCGCGAAGGAAAATATAGAAACCGAAGCTGAACCTAAAATGGTTACAGTCTCGGTTACCATGACATCTCCCGAGGATGATGCTGCAACTCGTGTATCTCTTACACCCGATGCACAAACACCTCACGGCTTACTCCTTAAATGGGAGACAACCGATAAGCTAATGCTTTGCTTTGAATACAACGCTAATTATTATCATGTAGATGCCAATATTGACGCAAACAGCATAAGTGCCAATGGTAAATCGGCTAATTTTACTTTTACCATTCCTACCCAAATCCTTCCTGGTGAAACTTTCAACTTATACGTTGTTTATCAAAAAACAAATGGTGATGGTACGGATGGCGGTTATTTCCGATCCGGCACAAAAATATATGAGCTGGAAAAGAATGAAAAAGACTGTATTACATTAGATCAACTCAGTCTAACCAGTCAAAGGGGTATATCCCGACCTATGCTCTATTTCGAAAAAACAAATATAACCAATACAGACAATCCTGACATTGGTCCAATCAAACTCATACACGCGGGGTGGATAATGGCGATACATTTAAAAAACATCACTGATGCCGAAATTGATTTACCAGATGGTATTAGTCTAGGATTTCTGTATTTTGGAGAAGATTGGGTGTATAATGGAGAATGGCCTGATGCTACCACATCATTTGATTTTTCTAACCATTCTTTTTCTTCTAGCTCTACTGAAATAAGTGATTTATATTTAAGTATAAACGAAGACGCTAGTAACCCTTTATATGGACAACAATTGGCAGCGAATGCATCTATTGTATTTTATCGTTGGGTAGCTAGTATAAAAAACATACCTACATTGGATGGGGAAATTTCTTTTAATGACTTTGAGGCTTGGGATATAAACTTTTCTATGCTCCCCGCTAGAACAATAGAATATGGTAAAGTTTATCATGTCTATACCACATGGGACGGGAGTAACTTCAGTCGTACGGGTCGGTATTAAAATGTTATTTTTTGGGATACTTTTTGGACACTTAATAAAGAAAAGCGACTTACATGGTTTGACATGAAGCCCTATAATTTGACCTAAAACAAAGGTAGTAAATCGTGTCATTTACGGGGCAAGAGGTACGAGTTTACCGTAGGAGGTCTGAATAAGACAGGTGGAGGCGTACATACAACGTAGGATAGAAAATAAATTAGGAGGAAAACCTATTATATTTTCTATCCTACTCGTTTTTCTATTGTGAAGATGTCCTCTTTTTAAAAAGACACGTGGAAAAACCTCAATAAATCCATTTTTTCTTTTATTGATCCAGCCATTTTTTACGAATTGGGAAAAGATTTTACGAATTGAGAAAAGAACTTCCCCCGCTTTTCCATAAATTCGTACGGAACATTTCATACATTGATTCACATGAATTGCAGTATCGGTTTATTTATCTTTATAAATCAACTCGGAAAGCATATTAATCGATAATTGAAAAATTCATAAACACTTGAAAACTAATTGTAAAGATAATGAGAACAAAAGGAAAAACTTTAAAAGGGATGCACTTAGAGCAAGTAGCGGCAGAGAATCATGCCGGGTCTTACGTGACGCCTCAAATGGAGGTTATCGAAATTGAACTTACACAAAACATTTTACAAGGTAGCGGTGGCAATGCACCAGCTAATTTTGATGGTTATGATTGGTAAAACAGTATTGCAAAATTGAAAATTAAGGCAAATTATACACGTAATAAACAACAAGCATATGAAAAAAAGATTTTTTCTTTGGATAGCATCGGCACTTCTTCTTTTTGCCGGATGCACCAATGACGATATTGTAAACGAGCAACCGACTCCGAATGTGGAAGGAGGTAAAATTGTATTAACTGCATCCATCCCGGATGAATCTCCACAAACCAAAGTCAACTTAACACCTGAAACAGGGACGAAGAATATTATCATTACATGGAGAGTGGGAGATCAAGCAAAGTTCTTCTTTAAACAAAACACAACAATAGTAGAAGGTGCGCTCGTAACGCTGACTACGGGTGATATCACTATGGAAGGAAGGCAGGCTGCTTTTACTGTTGTTATTCCCGAAGGGATTAACGAGCAAGCAACATACACCGTTTACATGACTCATGGAGCAGAAAGCAAGCTAGTAGAGGGACAAATACTCATAAATGTTACTCCCTCACGGCTTATGCCCATGGCCGATTTGCACGATGTTCCGGTAGCGGGCAGTGTGGAAGTGGCAGGAGGTGCATCGGTCGGTGATATTCCTTTACAGCATTTGGGAACGTTGCAATGCGTTACCATTCAAAACAGCTCGGCAGAGGAGCTGAGTTTTACTTCCCCCTCAATATATTTATCAGACTGGAATGCTTCTCAGTACTACTACGACAAAGATTATTATTATGTGCCTTATTACAACTTGATAAGCGGAGAGGTTGAAGATATCGAGGAGGAGTACTCCTCACCTGCTGAAACCCCGATAACCGTCGCCCCTAACGCGACCGTGCTGTTGGCGCAATGGATAAAGCCTCTACCGGATACTCCTGCTTCTAAAATACGCCTTGAGATTTCCGTTCAACCATACGGTCCGGAGATTTCTTCACAAAATAGAAAGCCTGCGCGAAATAGTGTTATGCAGACAGGCAGGGCGTACCACCTGTACGCTTTATGGGATGGTGATAGGCTTTGCTTTACCGACGATACCTTTACCTCTCCATTTTCACCCCTCGTGGGGGATTTGATGCATGCCGACGGCAAAGATGTTATCGCTGTGGTGTACTCCAAAGGCGACGGAAAGGTATATTACAACAGCATGCAAGACATTGATATCTGGCTGGGTGAAACCCCTTTAGGAACAGGTGCCGAAGCACGTGTGGTAATAGACAACAACAACCACCCACACGTGGTATTTACTACTGACGATGGTAGAATTGCCTACCGCAAACATAATGGTACGGAATGGAGTGACCCCATTTATATCGAAAGCAAGTTCGGTGGAAGCTGTTCAAAACCCGATATTGACGTGGATTACGAGGATTACAGCTGTTATGCCCATATCACCTATACCGATACAAGGGGAGAAAACAACAATCACCACACTAATTTTCCTGATATTATGTACGCGGAAAACAGAACCAGTAACGGGGGTGCATTTGAAAGAAATCTTATATATGACGGGTATATTGATGATGATGGACAAGGAAGCCGGACTACATATCGTTATGATAAAGGTTCATTTATAGCTGTGTATGGAGAAAAATACATTTTAACTCATCAGTACCACCAGAACATAAATGGACAAGCTGAAGATAATCAATACCGCGTGGTTATAAAAACTGCTTCGGGGACAGAAGGAGGCACTACTTCCTCTCCGACCGATAAAGAAGATGTATTTGACCTAAAGAATACCGGGTATGGTTTTTATGCGCTTTGTAAGTATAACAATGCAAACTATAAGGCCAGTATTAGTGTTGGCGGGGACACTCCAGTGTTCTACCCAGGTTACCCATATACACATCATCTGAGTGATGGTGATTTTGCTGTTCCTCATAATTTATCGCGTTCTGGCGATGTTGCCGGCTTAGCCGGTTCAAACATATATTATCATATTTCGGGTCAGTATGATAATGTTTATCCGGATGTAATGGTGAAAGATAATACACGAGTAGTACCAGTAGACAAAGATGACGATCCTTTGACATATATAATCTATACCGATGGTAGCGATTCGAAGATAAAGGTGTTGCCATTTCAACCAGGTCCACTAACCTAGCCGATGGATATAACCGCTTTATCGCAAGCGAGTAACATGAAAAATCCCCGGCCCATCAAGGTCGGGGATTTTCACGTTCCGCGTTCTGAATCGTGGATAATTTTGTCCCGATAGTGTTTTACACAATAAATATTACAGTGTGGCTGCCATATAGAGCGGCAAATAGGTTACCTCATTGGTTACTCTAACATCCGAGCTGTGAAGTATATACGAAGTGTGGAGGTAGTTACCGTACTTCTTCCTGAACTTATCCAAAGATGACGTTGTATATCGCTGTGTGGACTTCACTTCAACAGGGCAGATGTTATGACGACTCGTAATAATCGGCTTACGTATCAGAAAGTCAATCTCCATATTGTTTTCGAAGTTCGTGTGATCTACATTTGAGTAGTAGTACAACTGCTTTCGATTAGCCCTAAACATTTGAGCAACGATATTTTCTACAAACATACCCTTATTGATCTCCAACTTGCCCAACATAAGCTTTCGATAGAGTTCATCACTTTGTATCTCCGCTTCATCAAACGAGTGTGAAATCAACAAGCCGGTGTCACCGAAATATAGTTTATATCGAGAATCATCGCGATGTAGTTTCAGCCCGATAGTCGGCTCTGTAGCAGCATAGCAAATATTAACGACCCGAGATTCATCCAACCAGAAAAAAGCATTTGCAAACTCCCTTGTCCTTGCACCTTTTTTCACTTTACCTATTCGAAATCGCTTCTCGCGTCGTTGCAATTGGGATGGGATTGAATCAAAGATCTGGACGACTTTTGGAGCGTCATCCCCGGCATATTGATAGATGTCGTTACGGTATAAGTTAAGTATATTTCGCTTAACGCGATCTACTTCGGTAAAGTCTTTTGTATCGATATAGGCTTGGATCGCTTGAGGCATACCACCTATTATCATATATAATCGTAGATAGTCCATAGCCTTGCGGTGCAATGCCGCCCCCATTGGCTTGAGATCGTGGGCACGCTCTCGAATATATGGCATCAACATCTCTTCACCCATTGCCCAAAGGAACTCCTCAAAATCCATGGGAAACATATCTATATGCGCCTCTTCCGAAGGGAGTGTTATACCCTCTACGCTCTTCCTAATACTCACAAGTGACCCCGTCTCGATATAACTATACCTGCCATCAGCTACCAGCCACTTTATGGCTTCTCGTGCCTTAGGATAGCGCTGTACCTCGTCAAATATTATAAGAGATTCGCGTTCATACAGTCTTTTGCCGGACCACAATTGCAGTCTTGTGAAAAAATCATCCGGAGTTGCGAGGTAATTGTTAAAAATCTCCCTGACCTCATCTGTCATTTGGGCAAAATTGACTAATATGTATGATTTATACTCCGATTTGGCAAACTCCTCCACGATATAACTTTTCCCGACTCGACGGGCCCCATCTATCAACAGGGCTTCCCTGAATGAACGAGCATTCTTCCAATCAAGTAAGTCCTTGTATATCTTGCGTTTCATAATCCGTAATCACCAAAAGGGAATTATCGCCATGCCGATTTTAACACCAAAAGGGAATTATTGGCAGGCGTCATTATACACCAAAAGGGAATTAATGACACTGCAAATATAGCACTTTTCCTAAATAAATCAAATGGTACCGGCCCCAAAAAGTAGATTAACTGACAAGGCGTAGAGATTCAAGTGTTGAAAATTTCAACTAATTAGCATAGACAACAGATAAAACGCAGATAACATAAAATCCCCGCCCCAGCAAGTCGGGGAGTTTCGCGTTCAGGCCCCTATACTCTATACGCGATAATATTTTCCTATCGGCCGGTTATCTAAATCTAATTGAATTACTTACACTTAATTTGTCATTTATATAAAAAATATTTAACTTTGGGATAAACACACGAATTTCATTCATTATGAACAACAAGGTACTCAAATCAAACGAACGCACGGCCGACTTGGCTAATGCCAAACGTTGCATCGTGCTATCCCCAACAGCGAAACAATACACCGCGCCCGTTATCGAAGTTGTAGAAATCGAATTGACTCAGAACATCCTCCAGGCAAGTGGTAATGCACCGGCTGATTTTGATGGTTATGATTGGTAAAACAAATTACACACGTATAAACGATAAACATATGAAACCGACATGATTAAAATAATCATTAAACACACTTGAAAATGATTATTTTGAACATCAAAGGTTCCATACACCGAAATGTAAAAGAATATAATAATCGTATGAAAAACAAAATTATTCTATGGATAGCATCGGCGCTCCTTCTTTTTGCCGGATGCATCAACGATGAGATTGTAGAAGAGCAACCGACACCGGAAGTGGAAGGAGGCACGCTTGTGATAACGGCATCCATGCCGGATGAATCACCCCAAACCCGTGTTAACTTGGCCCCCGAGGCAGGAACGAAGAATATTGTCGTTACATGGAAAGCGGGAGATGTAATACGGTTCTACTTTAAACAAGGTGAAAACTTTTCACCCACGTCAACTTCCGTTACCCTAATCGCGGAGAATATCTCCGGCGATGGGAAAAGCGCTACCTTCACCGTCACTGTTCCCGCAGATATTAACAGTGCGGCTGAATTTACGGTTTACGCTGTTCACGGGGCAAATAGCAAGCTCGAGGGAGGAATTGTTTTAATAAATGTTTCTCCCGGTGCATTTACACCTTTAAATCAACTCCAAGACGTACCCATTTCGGGTAGTGTTGATGTTACGCCTGGAAACCCAATCAACATCAGCTTCAACCATCTGGGAACGTTGCAATGTCTTACCGTTAAGAATACCTCCGCAACAGACTTCACGTTTACCCCCTCTTTAGTCAACGAGGGAGTAACGGATTGGTATTACACTGCGACCGCGGGGGCGATTCCCTATTTTAGACTAACAGGGACAGATGCGGGAACTGTAGCAAATTATAACGAGGATTTTACGCCTCCCGCTTCGACCCCGATAACCCTCGGGCAAAATAGTGAAATAGAATTGGCTCAATGGGTAAGGCCCAAGGCGGATTTATATGTCCCGAAAATAAAGTTGAATGCTCAACCTCCCGTGGGAAACACTATAGTTTCAGTTAACAGTAAACCTCAACGCACCTCTTACATGCAGCAAGGCAGGGCATATCATCTTTATGCATTATGGGATGGCAATTATCTCTATTTTGCCGACGACACGTTTACTCCTCCGGCTATTAATCCGCTCAGCTACGTTGCCAAGTATAACATAAATCCCGATGGTGACGGTTTCGTAACGGACCCAATTGCCTGCAACGTAAGCGGTTACTTTAATTTTGACGATGCCGGAACCAATTTTAGTGATATAACAATCGATAATGTACGGTACCACCTGCCGAGCATTGAAGAGTGGCAAGCTATTGTGTATCATGCCTGGGGTCCCATTAACTTCAAAAATGCGAATTCTTCTGATAATTATAATGAAAATGCCATAGTAAATGGCTCCCCTGTGACTTTTACCAGCGATTTCCGTGGTAACGGAGACGGCATCTCTTACGCGCTTCGCTATAAAGGTATTGCCAATATGTTGTCTGCCTGGCGATATGAGTATGTGAGCAGCGGTAATAACACCCATATGAAAATAACTTCGCGTAGCTTGCCGTATGGGTCAGATATAACTGTGGAAGAAATCGCAATACCCGAGTATTGGAATGCCAATAGCGAGAATGATGTAGTCCGTTACTTCCCCGCGAGTGGCTATCGTTACAGTGACGGCGGTTCGACATCTAATGTGGGTCGAGTAGGTTGTTTTTGGAGTTCGACGCAAGTAAAGAGTATGTATTTCAGTGATACTGCTGCACATTCAAGTTTGGGAACGAACAAAGGACTTGGGCATAGCGTCCGCCTCTTCATTTCGGATAATTAAGGACGTAGTTGAAAAATAGAATTAGAAAGTGTATTACCCGATAGCACTAATCCTAACAGGTTTTTAAGAACCTGTTAGGATTTTTTTAGTAGTATAAATGTAGTATGTCGCGGGCAAAAATGATGAAGCGTTATACCTATGGTATTGAATAGGTATTGAGATAATATCAAAAATAATTCCTGACTGCAAATTCATATTGCTCGATAAAAATCTGCTTCAATACCACGATATTATTTTGTTCATAGAACATAAGCATCGCTTTTTTATAGTCAATTGAATCAACTGTACGGAAAGATATGGAACAACAACCCCATGCTATCAAAAGTGCATTACAAGTAATTCTCGCCGTGCGCTTGTTTCCATCAGTAAAAGCCTGTATATATGAAAGAAGAACCAACGCGAGCAATGCTTTCTCGAAAACATCCTCTTTGCCATTTATTAATTTACAGGTGTCCTCTAAAGCTTCTCTAATCTGAAACTCGTTATCCAAAGGACGGTAATTCGTACCGGTTATACCAACGCGCCTTTTACGAATACCTTTGTTCACTCCTAATTCTTTAGTCAAAATCTCATGAAGCTCCTCAATATGTTTAACAGATATCTCTTTAAAATAGTCCGGATGTTCAAGCACATAATCTAAAGCATCCTTGTGATTGAGCAACATCACTGCCTCCTCTTTAGTCTTACCCTCTGCCGTCTGCTTCTCTTTCAGAAGTCTTTCGGTCTCAAGAAGAGAATAGGTGTTCCCTTCTATCTGTGACGACTTCCATGACAAATCAACCCCGAGTCGCTCCATCTCTTTATTATATTCGAGTTCAGACAATGTTTGCATATGACCTAAGAACTCAAGATGTGCAGACTGCAAACGTTCATTTTCTTTAGGACTAAAGAGATTAACTTTAGGCAAAACATCATTTATCAACTCGAAATTAAATGACTCATGGACTTCTCTGTCATCAATATCATTAATAAAATAGGCTTCTATATCCAAAGGCATCATCAAAAGAGCTTGTGGCGATAAAGAATAGCGAGTTGCCTTTCCCCTGCCTTCAACGAGAATCTCCCCTTTTTGCACACAGTCTGCTATGATACGCTTCAATGTCCTTTCACTGGGAGTGTCACTTAGAGCCCGGGCTATTTCCACCCTGCTTGAAGATGGATTATAGTGCAAAAATTGTAATATTTCAACCTCTGTTGTCATATCATGCTTCTTTAACTTAATATATATCTATTCGTCTTTCGGGACAAAAATAACCTAAATTTTAAAAATACGGGACAAATCAGCCGTTTTTTGTCCTGAATAGTGAATAATTTTGTCCCGAAAACCATTTTACACAATAATGAAGAATTTTTAGATCATATGGGACAGTTGGGCGTTTTTTTATGTGACACTTGGACTATGCCGTGGCGAGAAATTGCACCAGCTCGAAAAAGTGGACATTTTCAATCTTTATACATCCCTCCGTGTCTATTTTTGGGAGGCAATAAAGTAATTTCACGGGGTGGCAGGTTACAGCAGGGATTGCTCACGCAATTTGGCTATAAACGTGTCAGTATCTTTTTCAGCGATAGCCCGCTCGATGGCATATTCATTTATAAGCAACTGCACCAGTTCTTCCCTGTTTAACTCTCCCTTTTGAATCTGCTCCAGCAGGAAGGTTGCAGAGCTGTTTAGTTTTATCATTCTCATCATATTGAGGTTTTCGCCGCTACTTGGGATAATCACGCTGTCGTTCCCAACTTTTCGTACCACGCACCCCTCTTTTAGTTTCAGTTTCATACTCTATTATTTATATTTATTGATTATTTACCGGCAAACCCGTCGCCACACTGCCAGCACCACCCGGCGTACACCGTAAGGCTGCAAGCTTAACAGGTGAAACAGCTTCCACGCGAAACTCCCTTTGGTTACCTTCTTCTTGCCCCTGATCACCTCTACCGCCTCTGCGATGATATCTTCCCTTCGGCAGGTTTCAACGCCGCGCAGGTTGGCATCGCCCTGCAGGGTCACGGTGTGGGGATCATGCTTTTTTACCCTGTGCAGCACGTAGTTGCCGTTTGCCAACTTTACAAGCAGCAGGTTCCCTTTGGTTATCGAGTGGTTGTCGGTTTTCCGCAGCACTATTTTATCGATGCCACCCCTGATCAGGGGAAACATGCTGTTGCCTTTGCCCACGATCTGTACCCGATGCCCTGACGCTACCACCTCCGCCACCTCGTGAAACAGCACGCTATTGCTTACCGTTGCCCGTGTTATATTGTTCATAACAGAATGTTTTTGTCGGTCAGGAGCGATGCGGAGAGGGCTACCGCCTCCCGGTCGGGTTTGTTGCGGAGCCTGTAGACCGGTACCCTCTCGGCGATATCAAGCACCGTGGTTACCACCTGCTGCCTGTGGATTTCATCGGACTGCAACAGGGCGACCGACTGGAACAGCGGGGCGAAGGCCTCCGTACCCAATGGCCCGGTGAGGATGTTCTCGCTATGTTGCTCCAACTGCACGAGGGCCACCGTTTTTGCCGACACGTCGCGGTAGCAAGGTGTGCTGCCGCTCCAGGGTGCCCCGAAAACGCGCACTTCGCCGTTATCCATGATGCGCACGATGGGCTCATCGTCGTTTAGGAGGGAGCACCCCGGCACATGCTTGAGCCACAGCCTGCTGTGCGTGCTCTTGCCCGTGCCGCTCTTGCCCAAGAATACCAGAGCTTCGCCCCCTTTCTCGATTACCGAGGCGTGTAATTTCAGGGTCCGGTAGGGGGCCGATGCCAGCAAGAATGCGATACGAAGAAAGGCGATGGCGAAAAAACGCTCCCCCGGGTCGGTTAGCGACAGGTTGCACTTGTAGCTCCTTTTATCTGCCGAGACGAACATGACATATTCCACGCCATCGCGCTCAATAGCCACCCACGTGCTGCCTTCGCGGTGGTAGATGCTGAACATCACCCCATCGAGACACACCTCCTCGCTTGGCTCGCCGTCAGGTTTCTCCAGCTTCTCGTTTCCCTTGAAAAGCAGCAGGAGAGGCGACTGATCAGGTGGAGTGGGGCTTCCGGATCCGTGTACAACCCGAAACGGTGTAAAACTGGGCAACAGTCGAGCGGTATCCCCCGGTGAGGGGGTCTCTATGGCCATCAGGTGCCCCGCGATAGTATAGTATATTTTAGTCAATGCTTAAATCCAATTTTAAGTCGGTTGATGAGCTTCGTAAAGGGAAGTATGCCACAATGTTGCGGCGAAATGTCGGCAAACTTTATCGAACGCTTGATCGTGGTGACAAACGAGAACCACATGCCCGCCATCTTCTCATCCGGGCGCTTTTTCCCCGGCCTGTGAAAGCCGAAGTTGCCGCCCTCTAAGAGGTCACACATTACCTTATCCGCGTGGCGGTTGTTGGGTATCATCGGAAACGGGAATATAGCCTCCGGTGTCCCCAAGTAGTCAACGGCGATACGGGCGAACAGCTGCATGGGGTAGAGTAGGGCGAATTGCTTGGCGAGGCGGGTAAATTCATCGCCATCTATCTCCGCCTGGTGCTTGTGCAGAAACAGCACCCAGTCGCACACCTGTCGCAACCCCACGCCGAAGTTCACGAAATGGTGAAACAGGTGCTGGAACAGGAAGAAGGCGTTGAACGTCATGGGCAATACCGATACCGAAGTCTCGCCGTCGATATCCACGGTGGCGAAATCTCCTTTTGTCAAAATAGCTTCCTCAACCCGTGCAAACCGCTGGTTGTACCGCCTGTTGTTGAAGTAGGTGGTGTGGGAGTGGTTCTCCACCGCGATACCGTTGCGATCGTACTTGTAATGTACAACCCCGCCCGGTTCAATGTCAACGCCCTTTTGGGTAAGCCACTCTCTCGTTCGTTCGTAATCGCCTTTCTTATACAGGAGCAAATCGATATCGCCCGGGTTTCTCAGCAACGGCTCGGGGTAGTTCACGCCGTTGGCCAACCCTTTTAGTAAGAGAAAAGGGAACCCCGCCCGTGTGTACTCCTCCTGCAGCTCTTTCAGCAGGTTGATCATTACGCGGTTCGCGTTTTTCGTCTGCTCGATCACGGAGATAAACCGCAACGTTATATCGCTTGGGGGAAGACAGTCTGCAGGAAGCAACAATACTTTATCGGCAACAAGGGCTCTCACGCTCTGCCGTTGCGCCATAGAGGCTATCTCGTTCCAAATCGACTTGTCAATCCCTTCGAAATCACTCGCCTCGAGCGGGTGACCCCAAATAGCCGCGCTAAGCAGGCGCAGGAAGTGGGAGTTAGCAGGTTTCTCTATGGCTGACATCGTCACATTCTTTTTGTACAAATGTAATCACAAAACGTGCATTCTTTTCGCGAATCGTAAATAAATGGCCGCGCACACCCCGTATTTAATGCTTTTTAACAACCCTGTTTCATCATCTATTTATTTAGTTTTCGTTTCTCCATCTCTTTGTTCCGCTGAGATAGCCGATGGTTGTGATTATCATATATTGCTGTTGGAGCGAATAGCTTGATAAACTTTTGTTACCTTTGTGCTATTATAGGTACTTATCACTACAAGATATGAAGGCGACGCTCTCTTTTGCCCGCTCTATCACCCGGGGTTTTCGGCTCCGGATAGCACTAATTATCCTGCTGGGATTGCTGGGGGTGTTCTTTACGCTCGCTTTTGTCTGGTGCTCGAAACAGGTCATCGATATTGCCACCAAGGCACGGGAGGGCGAACTAATCGATTACGCCCTGCTGCTTATCCTGCTGATGGCCCTCAGTATACTCTTTCGCGTTATGGACATTCGGCTGCGGAGAATGACGGAGGTGAAACTGGGCAACGCTATCCGTTATAACCTGTTTTCGCAACTGCTCTACACCCGCTGGCAGGAGCTGTCGTTGCTGCATAGTGGCGATATGCTTACCCGGTTTATCAAGGATAGTGATGAAGTGGTGAACGTGATGGTTACCACGATTCCCCTTTGCATCGTTGCCGCCGCGCAATTTGTAGGTGCCCTGGTAGTGCTCTATATCTTGGACCCCATGCTGGCTATTATCTTGGGTGTCTGTTTGCCGATTATCGCCCTGTTCGGTAAAGGCTACTACCGTTTAATGCACAAGTATACACGTGAAATTAAAGAGAGCGAAAGCCAAATTACCGCTATGGTGGAGGAGAACCTGCTGAACCAACCGGTCATCCGCACCTTTGAACGTCAGGAGAGCGAGCTTGAGCGGTTGCAGGATTTGCAGTCGAGGCTGCACGGCAGCGTGGATAAGCGTACCGGGGTTTCGGTAGTTGCCAACCTCATCATGGGTGTCGCGTTTAACGGGGGCTACCTCACCGCCTTCCTGTGGAGCGCGTACGGCTTGGCAAAGGGTACCGTCACCTTTGGCGCTATGACGGCGTACATACAACTGGTGGGGAGGATTCAGCGTCCCCTGCACGACCTGATGCGGCTGCTTCCCACCCTTATTACCGCGAAGGCATCGATAGAGCGACTGATTTACCTCACCGGTTTTGCTAAAGAAGAGAGTGGGGAATCCACCCCCTTGCAGGGCAACGTCACGCTTCACGTGGATAGGTTGACCTTTGGTTACAAGGGTAGTGGCAAGCCCGTGTTGCATGAGTTTTCCATGACGGCTAAACCCGGTACGATGGTGGCGCTGACCGGGAGGACGGGCGCGGGAAAAACCACTTTCCTACGGCTCCTGCTCGGACTGGTTAAGCCCAACAGCGGTATTATCCGTATCACCGATGAGACACTCTCTATGGATGTTTCGGAACAGACACGCGCCAATTTCGTCTACGTTCCACAAGGTGGTTCGCTCTTTAGCGGCACGATACGCGAAAACCTGCTCCTAGGCGATCCAAACGCCGATGATACCATGCTGAAACAGGTGCTCACGATTGCTGCAGCTGATTTTGTTTTTGATATGCCGGACGGGCTGGACACGCTGCTGGGAGAAAGTGGAGGGGGACTTTCAGAAGGGCAGGCGCAACGTATCGCCATTGCCCGTGCGCTGCTGCGTAAAGGGAAAGTGCTGCTGCTTGACGAAGCTACCTCGGCACTCGATACCGAGACAGAGAAACGCTTTCTGAACAACCTGAAGGCGGCACTCAATAACAGGATAGCTATCTTTATCACCCACAGCGAGGAGGTGGCCAGCTTCTGCGACTACCGCTGCCACCTAACGCCCCATGAGGCTTGAAAGCAACTAGTCGGTGAAGGACTCCCATTACTTGCCGAGTTATTAGGGGTGCTACGTCGTTTTAAAATCGGGGTGAAAATTGGGGAATACATTAAATGCAAAAAAATAACCACCTGTATTTCGGGTGGTTATTTTAACAGATGGTTGTCCCACCAGGATTCGAACCTAGACTGACTGAACCAAAACCAGGAGTGCTACCATTACACTATGGGACAATCCTTATATGCTTCGTGAAAAGCAGTGCAAAAATAGAATAAATCCCTGCACCTTCCAAATATTTCAGGGACAATTTGTTCTTGAAGCCATTTTGCTCGGCTTCTGTACGGTGTTATAGAGACCTGCTACTCCGCGATCAGCAGGAAGTAGTTCTTCTTGCCCCGTTGCGCGAGGATATACTTGTCGCCAATCAGGTGGGAGTGGTCGATGGGTTCATCGAACGCTTCCAGTCGCTCTTTGTTGATCATCACACCACCCGCTTGTACGGTTTTGCGCATCTCGCCCTTGGAGGGGAATACCGCGGCCTCCTCGGTGAGCAGTTCCACCGCCGCAATGCCCCTTGCCAGTTTGTCGCGGGAGACGGTAAATTGCGGTACCCCCTCGAATACTTGAAGGAACGTCTCCTCGTCGATCGCACGCAGCTCCTTGGAGGTAGATCTGCCGAACAGGATGTTCGACGCGTTCACCGCCATCTCGTACGCTTCCCGCGAGTGCACCATCACCGTGAGCTCCTCGGCCAACCGCTTTTGCAGCGGACGCAGGTGGGGGGCCGACCGTTGCTCGGTCACCAGGTCCTCGATAGTCTCCTTGCTTAGCGAGGTGAATATCTTGATGTATTTCTCGGCATCCGGGTCGCTCACGTTTAACCAGAACTGGTAAAACTTGTAGGGCGACGTGTAACGGCTATCAAGCCATACGTTGCCGCTCTCGGTCTTGCCGAACTTGCCGCCATCGGCCTTGGTGATCAGGGGGCAGACCAACCCGAACGCCTCACCACCCTCCACGCGACGAATAAGCTCGGTGCCGGTGGTGATGTTGCCCCACTGGTCCGATCCGCCTAACTGGAGAATGCACCCCTTCTCACGGTAGAGGTGCAGGAAATCGTACCCCTGCAGCAGTTGATAAGAGAACTCGGTGAACGACATCCCTTCGCCCGCTTCGCCACTAATGCGCTTTTTCACGGAATCTTTGGCCATCATGTAGTTGACCGTGATATGCTTGCCAATGTCGCGGATGAAGTTGAGGAACGTGTACCCCTTCATCCAGTCGTAATTGTTTACCAGCATCGCCCGGTTGGCGATATCGCTTTCGAAATCAAGGAATTTCCCCAGTTGTTTCTTAATCGCTTCCTGGTTGTGACGTAAGGTCTCTTCATCAAGCAGGTTACGCTCCGCCGATTTCATCGAGGGGTCGCCAATCATTCCCGTGGCACCGCCCACCAGGGCGATGGGGGTGTGCCCCGCACGCTGAAAATGCCTGAGCATCATCACGCCCACCAGGTGACCAATATGCAGGGAATCTGCCGTGGGATCGATGCCCAGGTAGCCCGACGCCCGTCCTTTCAACAACGCCTCTTCTGTACCTGGCATGATCTCTTGTATCATACCGCGCCAGCGGAGCTCTTCAACAAAATTCATCATCTTATAAATTCTCTATCAATCGTTATACACGTTGCTTAAGGGTAGGTACACGTAACAGTACCGAACGATCTCTTTTAACGCTATCATCGTTTTTACCCCTGTGCCAGAAAATTACGCGAAGATAGTAAAAGAATCGCAATAAAAAGAGCGAGCTTTATCAGGCTCGCTCTTTTTTAAAACTATCGGTATCAAGTTGATCCCTGATGGCAATTATCTTAGGATCGACATGAAGTCTTGGTTCGTGCGGTATTTGGCAAACTCGAGGTCGTTCAACGCCCGGGTTGCGATACCTCGGTCACGTCCGATGGCCGTGCGCAGGTTCGCCATCACGTCGTTGAAGTTATTGGTACGCGACGCGATGATGGCCAGCAGGTAAGCGGTGGTTGCATCCGGGTTTTCTACGGCATCGAGCGTCTGCTTCGCCTTGTTGTAGTCCCTTATGAGGAGGTGGGCAAGTCCGGCGTTATTGCTCACGCTGTTCCCGTAGGCGTTCACGGCCTGGTTGTAATTCCCTTGCAGCAGGCTTAAGAGGCCCATCGCGCTGTCAAGTCCATCGGCACCGGCAGATCTACCCAGCAGCTCGTTGGCTTTCACCAAGTCGTTTTCCAGGATAGCGAGCAGTGCCTTGTTCATGTTCACCTCGGGAGCGGAGGAATTCACTTGGGCGGCGCGGTCGAACGATTGCGCGGCTTTCGCGTAATCACCCTGCTTGAAGAACATGGTTCCAATGTTGTTCCATCCCCTGTAATCGCTGGAGAAGTTGGCGGTAGCGTACTGGTAGATACGCTCTTTCACGGTCTCGTCGTTGGTGAGCGTGGACGCGTAAAGCAGCTCTTCAACGGTCAACTCTTTCGGGTTGTTATTCCAGGCAGTCATGATCTCTTCGTCTGACTTACCAATGATCTCGATGTTGGCGATAAGACGTGAACGACGCAGTTGAGGGAGAATGGTTTCAGCCAGGTCCTCGAACACGTAGGAGATGTTCTTGATTTCACGCTCACGGGTTTCGGTATCTGGGTACATCTCGAGTACGCGTAAAATCAGCTCTTTGTCCTGCAGGTTCGACGCGGAGACGAGTTGCCTAAACCCTTCCCAGTCCTGAGCCGTGTAGTGCGCGTAGACCTCGGTATCGATATTTCGTTTGCTCATCTCACCCTCTAAGTAGCGGGAGGTGTTTCTTTCGCGCTGTGCAGCCAGCCGTTCGTTATAGGAAAATCCGCCGTCGGGCGAGGCGTATGCCGATACCTCCACGTTCAGGTTCTGCTTGGGATCATTAAATGCCTCTTCCACGCGACGTTTCCATTCGGTTACGTCACCCTTGTTCAACTCGCTGTCGCGCAGGTTGGCCTGTTCAATAATGAACATGATACTGGCTTCCTGGACATCCTCGATAATGCGTTGGAAACCGTCTGGGGCGACTGATGGAGCGGTAGTTTTCGCATCGGCCAAGGCAGAAGTGGCGACAACCCCATCGGCAACCTTCAGGTCGGGTAGGTTAGACCGCTTGTTCTTAACCCTTCCGTCGAACCGCAGGTAGAGTTCTGACGATAACATTTCCGGAACGTAGTCAAATGTGGAGTTCATGGTCACGTTGGCTCCTCGGCTTTGAGGTACCGTTACTCGGTTCCCCGAGATCTTTTCACCTTGAAAACTGTAGGGTGTACCCATTACCTCCTGATTGTTCCCGTACTTGAGTACCGGTGTAATCGTCACGATGGCGTTCTTGTGGAACCATTTTTCAGGGAAGGTCCCATTAATGGTAACAGGGATCTTGTTCCCAACCGTTTCGATCGGTGAAGGAGTCACATTAAAGTTGTTTTGATCCAATGGCTTTAACTTGTTGCTGCATGAAGTAGAGAAAATAGCTAATCCTACGACCAGCAACACTGTCAAAATACGAGATTTTCTTTTCATGTTTTGTTATAATTAATTAATAAAATTGAATATTATCGTGTTATATCAAAGACTCTTGCGATTGACTTTTCACAGTTGCAAATTTACCTTTTTTTGTTTAATAAAAAAAGTCAAGAAGGCGATATTTATCATAATCTATGATAAAATATTGGGTCGGCCATAGATGTTGGATTAATATGAGGTTGTTAGCGGATGATTTGAAACCCCAGATTCGTCAACAATGGCGCTACCAACTTATCACACCCGGTAACGCGGTGTGCCGGGTATTCCCTTCTGAGGGGGTAGTGGGAGCGGAAGTGGTAGAAATCGCCGGGAACGGCTTTCAAGGCTTCCGTTTCCAGTGCCGGGTTGTAGGTGTGCCACACGGCCTTTTCAAGTTGCTGTGACGGTTCCACGTTGTGAAGAGAAACAAGTGGCTTCGTGGGGGCTGGAATCTCCTGGTACCGTGGGGCTACATCCAGTTGAAAGAAGTCGCTCAGTTGTTCCAGGCTCATCTTGGTGGCGTTCCACTTGCCATCCGCGCTGTACCCCGCGATATGGGGGGTCGCGATATCTACCAACTTGAGCAGCTCTAAGTCGATATTGGGCTCGTTCTCCCAGCAGTCGATAATCGCCCCGGAAACGTTCCCATCGCGCAGTGCATGGATTAAGGCACGGTTATCAACTACTCCTCCCCGCGCAGCGTTAATAATAAACGGTTGTCGTGCGGTGGCACTCAAGAACTCGCTGTCCGCGAGATGGTAGGTCTTGTGCTTTCCGTCCCGCGTGAGTGGCGTGTGAAAGGTGATAATATCGGCCTCCCGCTGAATGGTCTCAATGGGGGTGAACGCCGCTGACCCTTCCAGCTCTTCCCGTGGGGGGTCGTTTAGGAGCACCCTCATGCCCAGCTTTTCGCAC
>DUNG01000027.1 GCA_012839475.1 Petrimonas sp.
ACAGCCTTTTCATCATAAGGAAAAGGAAGCTGATAAGTAAGAAAATCATTCCTGTCAGGCTTTCTCAGATGCATTTTATTACCATCGATCTCAAAGGTACCGTTCTTAAGATTTATCAAAACAGCATTATCAGTTTGTTGAGGCTTAGGAAGTCTGGAAACAGACAGAAATTGTTGCAACAATTGTCGGCGAAAAGTATATAGCCTGGCATCGAATTTATAAACACCCATTTTTTCGGCAGCCTTACCAAGGAATATTTGGAAATCCTGAGACTCTACACAACTCCAATACTCACCATTATACAAGTAAATGAAATTATGATTCCTGCAAACTCCCCAATTATTCTTATCCGCTGTTTCAAGAATTTTCTCAACACACGTAACAAGGAAATGCTTCTGCAGTAATTTCTGATCATCATTTAAGAAACCAGCCTCATTTCTGAAATCCACCTCATCGATTTGCTCATAAAGAGAAAACAGAATTTGAGAATGATCTTTAACCGGTTCACTTTCAATTAAATCGAACTGTTTTTCAAATTCACTTAAATCAAGATCGAGTAAATCAATAAAATTTTGTTTATCAGAAACACTTACTACATTATTTTCTTCAGTTACTCTTCCATTAACTTCACATTTCACTAGCATTCATACCTCCTTTCTCATCATCTTCACTCTCGTAATCACCTCTTCTTAAATCACCATTATAATTTTCTTTGAGTAATAAAAAGATGTCCGACTTTCTGTAATATAACTTACCTTTAATCCGTGAGAAAGGAAGCAGACCTTCAATTCTCCAGGTCTGTAAAGTACGCTGACTAATATGCATGTTAGTGCATACATCCTGAGCATCAATCCAGTCAGACCATTCATCTTGCCGATCAGTTAAATCTACTCCTTTCATAGGCTCCTCCTTCTTATATTATTACGGATACGCATAGTCTGTTCCTCAATAGCTGCTTCCAGATCTTCCTTTTCTTTGCTATCACTTATCAACCATTCATCAATTTCGCTTTTTAGAAACTGTAATTTCTTCCCTTTCTTATGATAAGGAATAAATTTAGAGCATACCCAACCGTAAACAGTTTGTTTGGCCGGCTTCGCTGGCAGATAAGAACACAGTTCATCAACATTCATCCATACAACTTCATTAGGTTTGGAATTCAATGTAGCTTCGATCATGTTTTCAAGATTTCCAATTTTCTCAATCAGAACAGTAATTGCTTCAGGTACTTCATTAAATGTAATTGTTTTGTCATCCATAATATTAATGGCATTAATAGACTTATTTATGTGCCAATAAAAAATAAGCCACCACCTCTACAGTGAGGTGATGGGACAAATATAGATAGCTAAATATAGGCTGTAACGGAGTCAGGGAGTTACAGAAGGGGTTACAGAGGGGGTTACAAATTTACTCTTTGATATCTTTTATTATTTTATCTTCGATAAGCGGGAATAAATTATGAAAACAACCAGCAATATATCTTAGATTTTTCTGTGAGATTTTTGTATCAAATTCAATATTAAGCGCTCTTCTGATCCTCTCTCTACTCTTACCGGTTATTATATGAATCAACTTTGCCCATTCAGTCTTATCAGAATTACCAAAATTTACACCCAACTCATTAAAAAAGTAGTAGAAAGTTATGGCCAGTTGAGAAACAGTCATTCCATCATCAGAAACATCTTTTGCAAGTTTTTGATTCTCCTTTTTAAGTGCTTCATTCTCCCGGTATAACCTCTCAACTTCATTAGTTTTTTGGAATAAATCAATTTTCAGAGCTTCAATTTCCTTCATAAATGAAGACTCGTTGTATGAATTAACCTCATCACACTCTTTAATTAGATTTGAATTAACCTCATCTCTTAAGTTCAGGAAATATTCTGAAAGATCATATATTAAAATATCTGGATGGTTTGCTTTTTCCTTATAGTATTTTTTCTCTATAAGGTTTATAATATTCAATCTCTGATCATGGTTAAAGGAGTCATGAAATACCCACTTTCTAATAATATTGTAATTAAATACCTTTGTTGCTTTAAGCCAATTGATTTTATCAAGATTCAGAGAAGGTAATTTTTTTTGATAATACTTATCGATATTCAAGTAACTCTCACTATTATACTCTTCTATCATTACTGATAGCATTTTCAAACGCTTCCTTTTTTCATCATCATTATTGCAATTATAATTATCAATTAGATTTTTGATAATCGCAACAATAATTGGCTCAAACTCTTTATCATTAAAATAAATATTTTTAATGATATACTGTGCCTTAAAAGGATCATAAGACTTCACACGTACTTTGTCAAATAGTTCATAAGCATAATTGAAAGCCTCAAGCCACCATTCCTCATCCTTTTGAAGCTCACTATTATGATTGCAATAAAACTCCCAGTTATCCTTCTGCATTAAGAATTCTGACAAATTATATTTTGGATAATCTTCTTTATATTCGCAAATTAAATTCTCAATTTTTGATATAACATCAAGACTCTCCAGTTTAGGCTTACAAATATTTAATCTATGAGATTCAACATATTTATTTATACCTAGAGCTAATATATTATGCGCGAATATGAAAGTATCATCGTCTGAAATAACATTCAATAGTTCAATCCTAACCTTATAAGCAATATCACGATTTACTTCACCAGGTAATTCTTTAAAATCGGACTCTTTAATTTTATCGTTATTGTTTTTTTTAAAAGCCCGAAATCTGGCATCGGCATATAGATTATTATTAAAATATTCCAGGGTTTGAATCTTATCAACTCTTAATGGATATAGATCATATACAGCTTTTTTTACATGGTCATAATAGTAAATATCTTTTTTATTGGTTTCAACGTATACTTTTGCTCTCATAGAATTTTAAAAAAACCCCTCAATTTGATTAAAATTTCAGCATTACAGATTATTATTACGCACACGGTATTTGTTGCTTGTTAATTAAAATAAATAGTTTCTGAATCCATTTAGTGAATTCAGAAACTTAAAATTATCCCACAAACCAATAAATATACTGGAAAGTGTTGTGCAAACTTGTTTTCACAAATATAATTAATTACTACAATATCTTTAATAGATTTAAGTCCTTCAGGTTAAAAAATAATGTAAATACGTGTTTTAGGGTTATTGAAAATTGTGGATATATATTGATATATAGGTGTTTTTGCTCGACTATTGCTCGACTAAACAATAAAGCGCTTATAAGTATAAACTTATAAGCGCTTGTATTTCAATGTGACCCCGGAGGGGCTCGAACCCTCGACCCATTGATTAAGAGTCAATTGCTCTACCAACTGAGCTACGGAGTCATTTTCGGCCTGCAAATGTACAGATTTTTTTTATTCCTAGGGTCATTTAATGGGAATATTTTTCATTTGGCGGATCTACCTAATGTGACCATTTCAAGGAAAACATCAGGGTCTGCCTCATCGGGTTATCACTCCCCGCGATTATGTAAGCCAGGTCTAACGAAACCCCAGCAAACTGCAACCCGCCACCCACGGTCGCATATGAAGGCCCTACATCCTTACCCTCGAAGTGATAGCCTGCCCTTAAAGAGAGCATGTTGTTGTAACTATATTCTGCCCCCACTCCACTTGCCAACCCGCTGTAGCCCGGCGTTATTTGATAAAAAAGATCTGCCGTCGCCAAAAGGGCATGTCGCTGTTTGTCCATCAACTGATAGGCAACTCCCGACTTTACCCGGGTAGGCAACGGGTACTTTTCGTGTCCGTAATCAACTTTCGAACCGATATTGGAAACCCCTAATCCCAATCGTAAGTCATCCCGGTGGTAAAGAAGCGAAACATCCGACGCGATGGCAGAGGTGGTAGCATCGTCATCCATCTTCGAAGAGAGGTGTCGAAGCGACATCCCCAACGAAATATGATCGTTCACGCTAAAAGCCACCCCCAAGGAGAGGTCGAATTCAGATGGCACGAAGCTACCACGGGGCGTCCCGTGGTCATCCGTCTTAATAATCTCGCTGAATTTATTGGATCGAAAACCGGCCGCTATCCCCCACTTGTTGAATCTCTTATACCCCCCGGCGTTAATGACCGTGGCATCCGATGATCGCGGTTGCCACATCAGAAGAGAAGCACCTATCCCCAAGGAAGGTTCATTCCCCAGCATAATGGTCGCGCTGTTGTGTTGCGATGCGAAAGGCGACGTGAGAAGATACCCCGTATTCCCTAGTGCCGCTAGGCGAGCGTCCACGGGACTGTTTAAAAAGGAGACACTCTGGCTATACGCGTCAGAGAGGACGAAGAGCAAGAGTATCAGGCTAACGAGACAACTTTTTCTCATAATTTCACGATCTGCTTGTATATGTTCTTCCCGGAGTAAGAGACGGTCACGCTATACACCCCGGCGCTAAAGGAGGACATATCAACCTTCAGCGGGGCAAAGGGTGATATGCTCCCTTCATTTTCAAAAACCTTTATCCCTGCACTATTATAGATGGCGACAACCGAATTTTGTTCTTCCGCCGTCCTTATCCATACAACGTCTTTTACCGGGTTGGGGTATATATCTATCTCTTGCGACCCATCTCGGACAAGAACGCTAAATGGTTGCGAAACAGACAAGCCCATCGCATCCGTAGCGGTCACGGTTACTCGCGCGAGGCCGTAAGCGAGGGAAACGATGTAAAGTTGCCCTCCGTTTTCATTCACATTCACAACGTGTGGCGCGGAGTTGGCAACGGTAAACCTAAGCGGCTCATCATCAGGATCCATAAAATATTCGGGAATCGAGAAAGTGATCTCCTTGCTTAACCCTTCAATCGGTAGATCGGTCAAGCTGTTAACGATCGCGGGAGGCTGGTTCTCGAAGACTTCGAAACGGATCACCTCCTTGGCGGAGGCACCATACTCGTCCTCCAGGAGCAGCTCCAGGCTGTATTTTCCCGGGGGTACCTGCTTACCGATAATGGTCAACTGAACCTGCCCGCTCCCCATATCAACTAAAGAGACACCCTCTATGAGGGGATCCATGCTCCACCAGATCGCGTGGTTATCCGGATCGCTACCGGTAAACCGAAGCACCACGGTCTGATGAGCCCTCACCTCCGCGTTCGTGCTATCCAACACGGTGATACTTGGGGAGAGATTCGATAAAGTGGTATGGGTAACTTGAGGTGAAAGGGCCGAGAAGTTCCCGGAAAAATCAAACGCGGCCACCGCGAAATAGTAACGTGTTTCGAATTCAAGTCCTTCGACCTGTACTTCAAACTCATCTCCCGGTTTAAAGTTACCTACAGGAAAGCTACGAATCTCCACATCCGCTGGGGGATTTTTCACGTTGATGCCTGTCAACGGGGTTTTACGGAAGTAGACGTTAAAACCAGAAGGTTTCCCATCGTCAGGGTCACTTGGCACGCTCCAGCTGAGCGTTACTATATTCGACTGTACGCTACTATTCAACGTTTTAATGCTATTAGGCGCATGCATGCTGCCGGTAGCCAGGGCCGCTTGGGCATTCACCAACCCCCCTAGCTTCCCTCTATAGCTCGAGTTATAGCCGTCAATATTCACTTTCCCGTTTTCCAGCCTGCTACGCAGCATATCCGGGGTATAACCACTGCCTTTATGATAAGAGAGCACAAGGGCAGCCACGCCCGACACATGCGGGCATGCCATGGATGTACCCTGCATGTAACCATACCCGTTTACTACGGTGCTTAACACGGTTCCACTGCTTCCGAAGCTCTTGACATCCCCTCCCGGTGCCGCCAGGTCTACCCAATCCCCGTAGTTGGAATAGTACGCTCTCTTGTAATCCGGTGCTATAGAAGATACCGCCACCACCTTTTCGTAGTTAGCTGGTGCCGCCTCGGCGCGGTCTTCGTTCCCTGCCGCGAATATCACGATACCGCCGCGCATGGGACCGGTCTGTTTGCCGGTCACATCGATACCCGCGTTGGCGATAAAGTAGTCAATCGCCGCCTTGTCGGAAGCAGGAATTTTCGTAAGCGTAGGGTATCCCCAACTATTCTGGCAGATAACGGCACCATTATCTGCCGCGTATTTGATAGCAGCAGCCCCGTGTCGCCCGGCATTACTTGAGTACGGATCATCCTCATCCACGAAGATCTGGCAAGACATCAGACGAACACCGCTATTGGCCTGTCCATTACCACCCGCGATACCGGCAACACCCTTCCCGTTATTCGTTACAGCGGCAACGACGCCAGCCACGTGCGTGCCATGATTGTGCGGGACCAACTTCCCGATATCGGCCACGAAGTTATACCCATGAATATCATCCTTATATCCATTCCTATCATCGTCCACGTTAGAGGTGCCGTTCTTTTCCGCTAGGTTTACCCACATGTTTGCCGCGAGGTCTTCGTGGGTGTAATCAATCCCGCCATCCACGATCGCGACAATCACGTCCGGGGTGCCCGTGGTATAACTCCACGCGTTAAACAGGTTGATATCGGCACCAGGAAGAAACTTACTCCCCAGGGAACCATCGTTATGAAAGTGCCACTGGCTGGGGAGCCGCGGGTCATCAAAGGGCATCGAGGCAGCAGGTTGGGCCGCGCACTGAGCTATTTGCTGAACCACCTCGATAACACCACCACTATCGTACCGCACCGCCTTGGGACGATACTCTACATCCCTTACCCCCCGTATAGCCGACAGGTGGGTACGGACCTCTTCCAACGGCACTTTCGAATCGAACTCCACATCGTACCAAAGATGTAATCCCGCTTTACGTGAACGCTCCTCGAAACGTCCGGAGTATGGAAAGGTACGTTTAACTGACCGCACCTTAACACGGTCAATTACATGATCGGCCGCCATCGCCTTTGTCCGCGATTTACCGGCAAACGCGGCCGCCTCCATTTTTGTCGACAGGTCATCCGTGACCATTAAGCGCACGAATCCCTTTTCGTACTCTTGGGCTAT
The DNA here is from genome assembly GCA_012839475.1 of Petrimonas sp. Classification (GTDB taxonomy): domain Bacteria; phylum Bacteroidota; class Bacteroidia; order Bacteroidales; family Dysgonomonadaceae; genus Proteiniphilum. Next base: position 6,933 of record DUNG01000027.1, read on the forward strand.
CATGGTCTCCACCTTCTCGGGCGTGTTCTCCTCCTTTTGTATTATCTCCTCGTTTGTACAAGCGACGCATGCAACAAAAACAAGCAACCAGTAGATTTTTTTCATTCGTCAGGTAACTCTTTTAAAAAGTCAAGTAGTAGGTGGTATGTCTCCGGGCGATTCCACTTCACGTTATGCTGTTTAACATAACGCCTTAGATCACTTTTCGCATGGTCGGGTAACAGCGACTCCATCCCTCTCCGGGTAGCGTGGTATACCGCTTTGGTCGTTACGATGTAATAGGTGGTTTTCACCGGGAGTAGGGTCCCGTTGTCTTTATTGTTTTTCAACTCCATATGGTTGGTCACGTGGATTCCGCCCACCTCTAAAGAGGAGAGCTTGCGGGTGGCCTGCACGTTAGATGAAGAGCCGTAGGCACCCCCGCTTTGTGTCAAGGCGTCAATATCGGCCAGCACCAATTCCGCCACGAAACCCGTGCTGTCCCCGCTTATAACGCGCATAAGCTGATTGTCGCGGGCATAGTAGTTATCCTCGCCGATGATTACCATTGCAATATCAGAGGTGGTCACCTCTTTCACCTGTTCGTTATCCAGGTAATGTAGCGAGCTTTTCAGCAAGTGCACGTTCAAAGGAGCGGCCAGCGTTGTCTTGCTGGTGAAGTAGACCGTTCCATCCTTAAAGTCGGAGTATAGGTAAGGCCACGTGGTGGTAATATCCTGTGCCGTTGAGCCCATAACAGCACAGATGAAAAGAAAACTTAATAGTACCTGTTTCATATGATTCAATGATCCGTTAACATGAACGCGTTGGAATTATCCCTTCGCACGTAAACGACTCCCATGCGGGATTTCCAACGCGAAAGGGGCAAAACACAGCCGTTCCAAGCAAACAAAAGTAACATAAAATCTTTATTCCCGCAAATATAACACGAAAAGGAGGGGGCGCCGCTTCTTTTCGCGTGCCTCCTCCTTTTCGTTCATTGAAACAGACGTTCAGCTTATCTAAACGCCGAACGTTACCTGCGTAGTTTATTCACCGTTTTCAGCAATGGAACATTATCGATTGCCACCGAACTCGGGGTTGGCTCCTCATCCTCCTCATCGATAACGGTTTCCATGGATACGCGCTCCCAGGTGCTTCCTTTTCGATATAAATCTAAATAACCAAGGAACTCATCACCATCTGCTACACCATACCCCCAAAAATCACTGGCTGCCGTGATAATGCCCGGTGAGGGAACCGCGAACACAACGGGCTCTTCGTTGTAGGTAACAAAATAGACGTCAAGCGGGACTTCGACACCCTCTTCTACTTCAATCATTACATCTTCAGCCAGAAGTTGAAAATGCGGAATGGTTAGCGTCCCGAAAACAGGGTCAAAAATGGCAGATATCGGAGTAACATCAACCCCGGTGAAGATCTTACCGAATCCCGTAATGATCACGCCAAACTCATCCTCTGAATCGGGGTCTTCGGTAATCACAACCGTTTCAGTAGGAAACGCACTTCCATAAAATCCGCTATTACCATTAATTTGCCAGGTACCTGTGATATCATCCAACGTGTAGCCGTAGCTGTGGAGGTAATTATCCTCAATCAATAACTCCTCGTTCGTGTTGCCATACACATCCTCGAACGCCTCAGCGGGGATATTAAGGTCCACGGTCGCCCCAAAAGCGGGCGCTTCAGGCAGGAAGAACGAGGGAATACCCTCTAGCAGCCCCCATTTTTTCACATCGACCGTGAGGAACTTACCGGGCTCCTTGTAAACGAAAGCAGGCACCTCGTCTCCCTTTTTCTTCACGGTGATTCCACTGTCCGGCAAGGCAGTCACTATTAGCTCCTCCCAGTCGGAAAACGACACCAGCGTGTCGGGGTTAATCACCTCGAACTCGCTCTGCAAAGACCACGTGGTCGTGGCCACCCTCACGGTTATCCCCCCTGATGGAGCACCTTTCACCAAGGTGTCGGCTTTTTGCTCGAAAGCATTCGACTTGTTCCCCTCCAGGTCACGTACCACGTCGGCCTCGTAGGTGATGCTGGCGTAAGCTCCCGCGGGTGCGGAGGGCAATTGCACCACCAGCGTGTTCCCACTCACCGACAGGTTTTCCTCATCCACTTCAATGTCTTGAGGGTTAAACTCCTCGAATCCGGGTTCAACAACCAGGGGTTTACTCCCCGAAACGGTGTTTTTCGCGAAGTAAGAGACGTACACCCTCCCCCTGCCTCGTTGAAGCGGTTCATGGAAAGTGATCGTGACGGTGGTGTCCTCAATCGCAACCTCGTCTAAGGTAGGCTTGTCCCCATCGTCCAGCGTGCGGATGCTGGCGTTCTTGACTTCACTCACCACCCCGTCCTCGCTTGCCACAACGGCGTAAATCTGGTACACCGTGTAGGGGGTAAGATCTTCCACCACGACATGGCTATCGGGGGTCTCAGAGTATTTGGCAATCCCGTTCGCAACCCCCGAGGCAGTTTGCTGAAGCACGCTCAATGCCTTTAACGTGGCATCTATCTTCTCGCCCTCAACCACCAACCACGCGTAGTAGCCAGCCGTGCCAGCGGGTGACACGTTAAAGGAGATAGCCTCGCTTTGGGCGTTGATATTCGAGATGTTCACTGCCGGGGGATCAGGCAACGTTAATGAGTCCTCTTTCTCAAAAGTTGTACAACCGGTGGCAAATATCGCCACGACGATTGATAAGTATAGTAAGATATTTTTCATATTCAATTCGTGTTTTTATTTGTCACTCGCTTTAATTCTTAGTCAAAACAACACCAGGATGGAGTATGTTGAACCAACCAGGACTAGAACCGTCTTCATAGAACGCCTCGGTCCCATACCACTCTTGAATGGTTATCTTGCCCGGTTCAATTATTCCTGTAACGTTACCCCCCGTCGGGATATAATCTTCAGATTCGGGCTCCTCACCATCGGGACCGTAAAATCCGCTAAGTAAGAGAGACGGGAAACTTGACGACAAAGCAATCGTTTGTCCAACAGGTATCATAAGCTCTGTCATATCTTCGTCAACTAGCCCATAAAGCGGGGTCGATGGACTTGAACCACCGACAACGAAATTAGTAATCCATACCTTTCCTACATCCCCGTCAGGATCTTTATCTATGGTCACCACCCATGACTGAGGACCGTTGAACAAACTCGTACCAACAGCCGTATATTTGCCCAACATTGCAGAAAGCGGGTGATCTTGATCCAGGATGGTCACGCTGACCGTGTCGTTACCGCCCATGTTCACGTCCCCTGAACTGGTGAGTGCGATACTGAACACCCGGTCGCCGGTGAATTCACCGATGTGCGGGAGAACATCAAACTCGATGTACCGCACGGGGTCATTACCATCGAAGTTAAGCACGGAGGCGCCCCCCTTCAAGGCGAAGTCCCGTCCGGCCACCGCGGTACCATCAATCACTTCGAACCCAACGGTGCTAGGCAACCCGCTTAGCGAAGTTAACCGAACCGGGACACGCAATGTGGGGATAATGGTATCGTTGTTCTCATCTACCTCGAACTCGTTCACCGAAAAACTGGCTCCGTAAAAGGCCACGAAAGCATCGGCATCATCGAACTTGGGATATTCGTTCAGGTTACAAGCGCCTAACAACAGGATGCCTGCCAGCACAGTGATATATACTATTATTTTATTCATATTACTCTGTTTTGCAAGTTTAACATTTTCATCGAGCCTCGATTAACTATCGTAACCTGGGTTCTGAACGAGGTTCTCGTTAACATCCAACTCTCTCTTGTTAATAGGCAGTGCCCAATAGTGGCTGTCAGCCGAAATGTTCCGGGCCACTTCCGCACCGCTGTAGTGTACGCGGGTCACGCTTCCCTTAGTGCGGGCAAGGTCATACCAGTAATGTCCCTCCCAAGCAAGTTCCAAGCGGCGCTCTTTCAACACGTCGTTCACACCGGCGCTAGCAAGTTCAGATGCCCCACGCTTAGTTCTGATCGCGTTCAGGTCCGACACGGCAGTCACACCCGAAACGGTAGCCCCGCGCGTGATCGCCTCTGCCCGGTTAAGGTACATCTCGCTCAAGCGCAACACGATGGTGTTGCTCACGTCGGGGGTTCCCTTATCTTTCCCGGCGTACTTGGTGGTCCAATAGGTTCCCGCCGGTGCCTCATCAAGGTTCTGTACAAACATGGTTCCCCTCACGTCGCCCTCGTCGTAGAGTTCAACAAGGTCGTTGCTCGCGGCGGCATCCGAATAACCATCAGGGCGGGTTAGCCAATTGATGCCTTCCCAGTACCCATCGTAGCTGTTAGCCTTCAAGCCATACACGTCGAATATCACCTCTCCGCCCGACTGCGCATCTTCCTTAAACGCGGCCGCGTACTCATCAGCCTCCCATAACTCGTACTTGCCACTGGTGATTACCGTGGTGGCGTAATCGGCCGATTTTTGCCACTCTCCCATATAGAGGTACACCCTGGAAAGTAGCGCTTGAATGGCTAGCTTGCTGACAACCGAAGTTTCGCTGGCCACCCCACCACGGGTGTATCCGTTTGCAATAAGCCCCTCTGCCTCAGTAAGGTCGGCAACGATATTGTTGTACACCGTTTCAACGTTATCCCGGGCAGGTTGCCCCGCCGGATCGGTTATGACCACGTAGGGAACGCCTAACGAAGTTTTATCTACCGTGTATTGCTTAGCGTACGTACGCACGAGGTCAAAGTGCGCGAGTCCCCTTAGGAAAAGGCACTCAGCGCGCAGGTTATCCACGTCTTGCTGGGTAACCCCGTCTACCCCCACCTTACCTTCCAGCTCAGGAATCACGTTGTTAACCGCCGATATCACGTAATAGGCAGTTCCCCACAACGCGGGCGTAGCGGTGGAAGTGTAGGAGAAGTTGTAGGGAACCGTGTAACGACCGGAGTTTTTATCCACGTCGCGATACCCGTTCCCGCTACGCAGCTCCGCGTCAACGATAAAAGAGGCCCCATACCAGTTGGTGCTTACCAACGGTGAGTAAGCGGCAAACGTGGCGTTGTTCAACCCGGTGTAGGTGGCAAGGGTGAGTTCCGTACTCTGCTGCATCTTGGGAGCTTCATCAAGGAAATCATCGCAAGAAACAACCAAGAGCGCTGCCACAATCATTAAAAGATATATTTTTTTCATATTTGATTTTTTTATTGACTTAACAATTCTTTACCATACTATGGTTCAATATAGCCCTTGCTCATCATTAAAACGAGAGTTCGATGCCTCCAACAAATGACTTGGTCATCGGGTAAATACCGTATCCAATACCGTCTACCCCGCGCTCGGGATCCCACCAGTCCACATCATGGAACGTGTAGATGTTTTGCGCGCTGACGTAAAGCTTTAATCCTTTTACCTTAATGGGCTCCAGTAGTTCCCCGGGGAAATTGTACGAGAGCGTGATATCTTTCACGCGAAGGTAATCTCCCCGTTGCAAGAAGCGGGTAGTGTTGAAGTTATTACTCTGGGTGGTATTTCCAGCCAACGGCTTTGGGTTCACACCCGTGTCTCCCGGCTTCTTCCAGTAATTGAGGGCCGTCAACAGTTGATTGCTGCTCATTTGCGCCCCGTCTGACTCGAGGTAGCGACGCTCAATCAACATCACGTGATTACCCCCTTTAAATTCAAAGAACGCGCCCAAATTGAACCCTTTCCAGGCCAGGCTCGTGTTGAATCCCCCGATGAACTTGGGTTCCGGCGAGGCCGGGTATACATAGCGCGCCTTGTTGAAATCGTTCGTCAAGTTGCCCTGCTCATCACGGAACAAGGCATCCCCATTGGTGGGATCCACCCCGTAGTAGTCGCGCAACCTGAAGGTGTAAAGCGATTTACCCACCACATGGCGTAAGCGACCATCCGTCGAGTAAGCAATCTCTTCGTTGTCAGCAAGGTCCGTGATCTTTGTCCGGTTAAACGCGATGTTGGCACCCACCTGCCACGCGAACTCGTTCGTGTTGAATATATCATAGCCCAACTGCAACTCCACCCCTCTATTCATAAGTGATCCGATGTTAAGGAAGTTGGTGGAGAAACCGGTAGTCTGTGGCACGTTTTTATCCAGCAGCATATCGCTGGTTTTGCGGCTGTACACATCTATATTCGCATCTAACCTATCCAGTACCCTCAAATCGAGTCCTACGTTCCAGGTCCCGTTCTTTTCCCAAGAGAGGTGGGGGTTCGCGGGTCGACTAGGCAACATACCGGTAGCCCCGTTGTATTGGGTATTCGCGTACACTCCGTAAGCCCGGTAGGCAGAAATATTGTTGTTCCCGTTAAGCCCGTAGCTGGCACGCAACTTAAGTAGGTTCACGAAATCCAAGTTTTCCATGAAACCCTCTTGGTGAATGTTCCACGAAGCACCCACGGAATAGAAGGTTCCCCACTGGTTTTCTGATCCGAACAGGGAGCTACCGTCGGAGCGGAGGGAAGCTTGCAGGTAATACTTGTCGGAATAGTTGTAATCAAGTATCCCGAAGAAAGAGAGCATGGTTCTGGCGGTATACCATTGCTCCGCTATAAGTCCAGGTTGAGGTGCCGTTTGAACGTAAGGTATATCGGGATTCACGCCTTGAGCATAATCGTACAAATCTCGGCCAGTATACTTCTGGGCCTCTTGTCCCAGTAGGAAGCGCACGTGATGGTCATCAAAGAACACGTCGTTATAGGTAGCCGTGTTCGACGTGGTTAATTGCACGTAATTCTGCATGTTCACCTGTACCGTGGCAATGCCTTCGCTCGTTTCCGGTGCCCAGTACCTACGGCCTTCAGTGTGAACGGTCTCGATAGCGTTGGTGGTCTTCAACGTGACCTTGGAAATGGGATTCCACTGCAAGTAGATGTTCCCTAACAGTTGATACGTCTTCGCGAATTGATCGTCGTAATGGGCGGTCGCACGCGGGTTGGTGTTGCTGTTCTCCGGGATTTTTACATTGTGTTTGCCTTCGTCGTCATACGCGGGTGTCCATGGCAAGATCCACATCCCACCGAATATCGGGTTCGAGTAATAGAGCGACTGCATTGGTACGTCGTTCCCCTCGGAATAGGTAAGGTTGACCCTTGTCCCGGTTTCGAGGTTGTTCGTCAACTTGTAATCGGCGTTCATACGTCCCGTAATCTTGTTCATATCTACCCCGTAGAAGACACCATCGGTACGGTTGTAAGTGAGGGAGCTGTAGTACTTGGCCCGCACGTTACTGCCCGACGCATTCACCTCGTACTCTTGCAGGTTACCTGTCCGGGTAACATGATCCAACCAGTTGGTTAGCGGACGGCTCAATATCTCCTTGGGACGATAATAAGTACTTGTTGGATTATCGGGGTCCTGACCGACGTTTCTAATCGCATCCCTCTGGTATTCGAGGAGTTGTGCCGCATTCATCACGCCAAAACCGTTGTCGTTGGCCAACCAGGAGGCCCCGTACCTTGCACGGGCAGAGAAACTGGCCCTTCCCTCTTTTCCACTTTTGGTGGTCACCAATATCACCCCGTTGGCCGCCCGGCTACCATAAACGGAGGCTGCCGCGGCGTCTTTCAACACGGTGATGCTCTCGATATCATTGGGATTTATGGATGACAGCAAGTTACCCGTATTCATAAAATAACTGTTGTCGAACGATAAGACGGGAATGCCATCCACCACCCATAAGGGGTTGTTCCCCGCGTTAATGGAGGAGGTACCACGAATACGGATGGAAGAGGCCGCTCCCGGTTGTCCTGAATTCGCGGTGATAGAAACACCGGCGATTTTCCCTCCCAGGGCTTTATCCATCGATACAACCGGGGCATCTGAAATATTTGCCCCGCTGACCGAGCTCACGGCCCCGGTCTTAGCTTCACGTGTTACCGTACCATAAGCTACCACAACCACCTCATCCAAGGCCCTTGTCCCGGACTGGAGAACGACCCTCACGGTTGGGCTAACATTTACCTCTTGGGTAACGAAGCCAACGTATGAAATCACTAACGTTCCATCCGTGGGAGCGGATAGGCTGAAATTGCCATTCATGTCGGTCACTGTCCCTTGCAAGGTACCTTTAATCTGAATAGTGGCTCCAACGGCCGGTTCCCCCTCCTCATCCACCACGGTACCCCGTACCTGTGTCTGAGCGGTTAGGAACCCTATTCCTATAAAGAACAGGGACAAAAACATGGTAAGTTTTTTCTTCATAAACTCTACATTTTAATTAAACACTTTTATTGCTATTTATTCATTTTTCTTAACCCTATAACACCCCGGGTAAACAGAGATTACATCGCACGGGTATCATGCGGTACCATTTTCACGGCTAAAATGTAATGTACAAGCGGTACCCGCCTGCAACTTACAAATATATATCTTTTTTTTAAAAAAAGGACTCTTTCACCCTTTTATTTTCAAAAAAACAAATCACGCGATAAGCACAAGGAAGACCGTCCCGGGAAATACCCGAAACAGCCTTCCCATTGCTATTCGCGGAAACCCGCGGGAACTTCCACCCCAACACGTGCCCAGCGTAACGCGTTAAACAAGCCAGGGTGAACGCTTCGCTTAACAGTCAAATCAATCTGAGTGCCCAACGCTACGCGTCGAGCAAGCCAGGGTGAAAAAACGTCCGCTTAGTCGTAACCGTGACTCCTACTCTATACCGAGCAGTTCAACCTCGAAAATAAGGTTCGAGAAAGGCTTGATAGCCCCGCGATCTTGCGAACCGTACGCCAAATCGTAAGGCACGTACAGACGCCACTTCGACCCAACGGGCATCAACTGTAACGCTTCAGTCCACCCGGCGATTACCTGGGTAACACCAAACGTTGAGGGCTCCCCTCTCTCCACGCTGCTATCGAACACGGTCTCATCGATGAGCGTCCCGTGGTAGTGCACTTTCACCCTGTCTGCATCCGTGGGGACGGGACCGGCCCCTTGCTTTAAGACCTCATATTGCAAGCCACTGGGGAGCGTTACCACCCCTTCGCGCTTGCTGTTTTCTTCCATGAAAGCTTCACCCTCGGCTATACTTTCAGCGTACTCGACTTTCAGTTTCTCTTCTTGGCGAGCCACCTCGGCCGCTTGCGCTTTCTCCACCTCTTGTTGGAAGTAAGCGCTCGCATCCATCGCGCTCATGGCAGGCTGCTCGCTTTTCAATACGGCAGCCAGTCCTGAAAGCAGTTGAGCAGTATTTATTTTTTGCCCGCTCTCCTCACCGTAGAGCAACGAGTTAACCTGCGGGAGCATCATCTGCGAGAATTGCGCCCCGATACTTAACCCTTGCGCGTAGGCCGATTTCTCTTCCAGGTTGATCGCGTCTTTTAACCCCTTGATGAACTGATTAAGTTGGGGGGCATTCAACTTGTTCACAGAATCGATCTTCGCGGCCATCTCTTTTTGCAACGCCAACTTCTCGGTCGAATCGGCGGCAGAGATACGCATCTGATAATCGTACTCGATGCTCGACGTGCTCGTTAACACGCCATTTTGCTCCAGGAATTGCATCAGTCCCTGCTCAGCCATGCTTACTCCATAAGCATATGAAACGCTATCAACCGCGTTCTTCAACGAGGCCTTCGGCGTGGATGCTCCACCACACGAGACCATCATCACTGAAAATACAGCAACTGCACCCAGGGTGCTTAACATTGTTTTCTTCATTGTTTTTTGTCTATATTAATATTAAATGTACTTTCGGAAATTTACAGCGGCCTATTCACCGTCATCTCTTCCCTTTTTGAAAATCAACCGACAAAGGTACAAATTTAACGCGAAAGAAACATAAAAAGGGGCCATTATTCACAGGGAATCGTGATTTTTCACGGTTTTACATGTATAGTTTTATACGTAGATGCCCTCAGTTTATATGGCAACAAACCTAGACCTGCAAGAAAAACACAAAACAATGGCTTCATGATACGCGAACAATTTACAGGGCCATTTTTCCTAATTCAGAATAAAAAGCTATATTTGAGGGTAAAGAGGGTGATAATAAAATAATCGAATGAATATGAAAAAGAAATTGGTCGTTTTAACAGGTGCGGGCATGAGTGCCGAAAGTGGAATCGCCACCTTTCGCGATTCCGGAGGACTATGGGAGCAACACCCGGTGGAGCAGGTGGCCACCCCCGAAGGGTTCGCCGCGAACCCGGAACTGGTACAGGAGTTCTACAATCACAGGAGAAGAGAGTTGCTGAACGCGAAGCCCAACGCGGGTCATCAAGGGCTAGCAGAAATGGAGAAAGATTTCGAAGTATATATCATCACGCAGAACGTGGACGATCTGCACGAAAGGGCGGGCAGCACGAACGTGCTGCACCTTCACGGTGAACTGATGAAGGTACGTTCCACGGGCGACCCGTCACTCATCTACGAGGTGGATCCGTCGAAGCCCGACATACGGATGGGCGACAAGTGCGAGAAGGGGTTCCAACTGAGGCCGCACATCGTTTGGTTCGGCGAGGCGGTACCCCTGATCCCCCGCGCGGCAGCCATCTGCCAAAAAGCGGACATCTTCGTAATCATCGGCACCTCCATGAACGTCTACCCCGCGGCAGGGCTGCTGGGCGATGTACCCAGCCACGCGCCCGTCTACCTGATCGACCCCAAGGATGTACGAACCTACCGAAGGGACGTACACCATATACGCATGGGGGCATCAAAAGGGGTGGAGGAATTAAGGAGGCTGTTGCGCGAAAATTGATTTTTTTCAACTACTTTTGTATAAACAGACGTGCAATAATAAATAGCATGCAAATGCAACGTGAATAACGAGAGGAGAAACCCGTGGGAAAGAAGATAGCGGAAACGCCCATGATGCTGCAGTACGCCGATATTAAGAAGGAGCATCCCGATGCCATCCTGCTGTTTCGTGTCGGTGATTTTTACGAGACCTTTTCAGACGACGCCATCCTGACGGCGGAGATACTGGGTATCACGTTGACCCGAAGAGCCAACGGGGCGGCACACTTCGTGGAGCTGGCCGGCTTCCCGCACCACGCGTTGGACACCTACCTGCCAAAGCTGGTAAGGGCCGGCAAACGGGTGGCCATATGCGACCAGTTGGAGGATCCAAAGAAGGCAAAGAAACTGGTGAAAAGGGGCATCACCGAGTTGGTGACGCCGGGCGTTTCGATAAACGACAACGTGCTGAACCACAAGGAGAACAACTTCCTCTGCGCGGTTCACCTCGACAAAAGCAACCGGTTCGGTATCGCCTTCCTCGACATCTCCACCGGAGAGTTCCTCACCTCCGAGGGCAACCGGAACGACGTGGATAAGCTGCTTTCCAACTTCTCCCCCAAAGAGGTGCTGATAGAGCACGGGAAACGAAAAAAGTTTCAAGAGCTCTTCGGCCATAACTGGCTGCTGTCGGAGCTGGACGACTGGATATTCACCGAGAGCGCCAGCCAAGACAAGCTGCTGTCGCACTTCCAAACGAAAAGCCTGAAAGGGTTTGGTGTTGAGCATCTGGAGGATGGCCTTATCGCTTCAGGCGCTATCTTGTACTACCTCGATATCACGAGGCACACCCAGGTTGAACATATCAACGCGCTCACCCGCATCGAGGAGGAGCGGTTCGTGCGACTCGACAAGTTCACGGTGCGCAGCCTGGAGCTGCTCGCACCAATGAACGAGGGAGGGAAAAGCCTGCTGGAGGTACTGGACAAGACGATATCACCCATGGGGTCTAGGCTGCTGCGCCGGTGGGTGGTATTCCCGCTGCAGGAGGTGGAGCCGATAAACAGACGGCTCTCCGTAGTGGAGCATTTTTTCCGTGAACCGCGACTGAAAGAGCTGCTGGAAAAACAGCTCTCGCTGATTGGCGACCTGGAGCGCATCATCTCCAAGGCAGCCACGGGAAGAATATCGCCCCGAGAGGTGGTGCAACTCAAGGTGGCACTCACCGCCATCGAGCCTATCAAGGAGGCATTCATGGCTTCGGACAACCCCAGCTTACAGCGAATGGGGGAGCAGCTGGATCCCTGTCTACCTGCCCGCGACCGAATAGAACGGGAGATCATGCCCGATCCGCCTGCCCTATTGAACAAGGGGGGTTACATCCGTGAAGGGGTAAACGAGGAGCTAGATGAGTTGCGTGACATCGCGTACTCCGGAAAGGACTACCTGATTCAACTACAGCAGAGGGAGAGCGAAAGAACCGGTATCCCCTCCCTCAAGGTGGCATTTAACAACGTGTTCGGCTACTACATCGAGGTGAGGAACACGCACAAAGAGAAGGTGCCACCCGAATGGACCCGGAAGCAGACGCTGGTAAGCGCGGAACGATACATTACCGATGAGCTGAAAAAGTACGAAGAGAAGATACTAGGGGCGGAAGAGAAGATCATCGCCCTGGAGAGCGAGATATATGCCCTGCTGGTAGAGAGTCTGCTCCAGTACATCCCCGCCATACAGGCCAACGCGAACGCCATCGCGCGGGCCGACTGCCTGCTCTCGTTCGCGAACGTGGCGCAGGAGAACCGGTACCTACGACCAGAGGTGAACGAGTCGGACGTGATCGAGATCAAGAACGGGCGACACCCCGTGATAGAGATGCAACTACCCCCTGATGAACCCTATATCGCGAACGACACCTACCTGGACAGCAATACGCAACAGATCGTCATCATCACGGGACCCAACATGGCGGGGAAATCGGCCTTCCTGCGACAAACCGCGCTCATCACGCTGATGGCGCAAATCGGGAGCTTTGTACCGGCGGAATCGGCCAAGATCGGGGCGGTGGACAAGATATTCACCCGGGTGGGGGCATCCGATAACATCTCCATGGGCGAATCGACCTTCATGGTGGAGATGAACGAAGCGGCCAATATCCTCAACAACCTCTCGTCACGTAGCCTGGTCCTGTTCGACGAGCTGGGAAGGGGTACCAGCACCTACGACGGGATATCCATCGCATGGGCCATCGTGGAGTACATCCACGAACACCCGGAGATACGGGCGAAAACGCTCTTCGCCACCCACTACCACGAGCTCAACGAGATGGCCAAGTCGTTCAAACGGGTAAAGAACTACAACGTGGCCATAAAAGAGGTCGACAACAAGATCATCTTCCTCCGGAAGCTGGTACCGGGCGGAAGCGAACATAGCTTCGGTATCCACGTGGCCCAGATGGCGGGGATGCCACCAAGCATCACCCAACGGGCCGAAACGATTCTCGCGCAGATGGAGGCAGCCAACCGGAAAGACGAGATAAGGAAGCCGTTGCGCGACTTCGTGGAGAAAAGGGAGGGGTATCAACTGAGCTTCTTCCAGTTGGACGATCCCGTGCTGAGCCAAGTTCGCGATGAGATCGTAGACCTCGACGTGAACAACCTCACCCCCATAGAGGCGCTGAACAAGCTTAACGATATTAAGAAGATACTTAAAGGGAAATAGCCCGTATGCCATAAACCTGCAGCCGCTTCCGTGCTGGGAATCTGCAAGGTTGGCGTTTAGGTGCCCATATTTAACGACGGTAAAGTAATAGTCCCATGCCGGAGATTTCACACGGTACGGTACGAATAAACGAGAACAGGGAATGTACGACGCGAGTAGTTTTCATGATAACCCCCGCCGCGATAGCCAGCAGGTGGGACGCCTTGAGGTGATCTGCGGATCAATGTTCTCCGGTAAAACCGAAGAGCTGCTAAGGCGATTGCGGCGTGCGAAGTTCGCGAAACAACAGGTGGAGATATTCAAGCCGGCAATGGATACGAGGTACTCCGCGGCCGAAGTGGTGTCGCACGACCGGAATACCATTCTCTCTACCCCGGTGGAACATTCGAGCAACATCTTGCTGCTCTCCTCGGAGGCGGAGGTGGTGGGGATTGACGAAGCGCAGTTCTTCGACCAGGGGTTGGTAGAGGTCTGCCTGCAGCTGGCCGACCAAGGGACAAGGGTGATCGTGGCGGGACTCGATATGGATTTTAAACGGAACCCATTCGGTCCCATTCCCGCGTTGTGCGCCGTGGCAGACGACGTGACAAAAGTGCACGCGATTTGTGTGGAGTGCGGGCGACTGGCCAACTACTCACATCGGCTGGTGGAAAACGACAAGCAGGTGTTGCTAGGTGAGACCGAAGAGTACCGCCCGCTTTGCAGAAGGTGCTACTTGCAGGCAACAGGTAAACATCGGTGAAACCAAGTTGATTAACCGAATAATTAACCAAAAATTTAACTGAATACCCAAATAAATGATTAAACCTCTTTGGAAATAATTACTCTAAGCAAACACGGTTCCATTTTGCTGAACCATTAACATTGGAATAATCACGTAAAAAAACCAAAAGATGAAACGTAAAAAACTGTTTGTCGCGGGACTCCTCATCGCGGCGTTCACGATCTTCACCACAACGCTAAGTGCGCAGAGCTACAAAACCGCGTTCGGCGTTCGCTTGGGATACGAAAACGGCTTGACACTGAAACATTTCATGGCGCCATCCAGCGCCGCGGAATTCCTTCTTTCCGTGTCACCCCGCCACTTCCATATAACGGGAATGTACGAATACCAACAACCGGTGCCAGATGCACCGGGACTGGACTGGTACGTGGGTATCGGTGCGCACATCGGCAGTATCTATTACAAGAAAGAGGAGTATAAAAGCGCGTTCCTGGTTGGTGCCGACCTGATCGGGGGACTCGAGTACACCTTCCCCCGTGCCCCCTTTTGCGTGTCACTCGACTGGAAGCCCGCGTTCAACTTCTCGAACGATTACAACGACTACTGGTACAGCGGGTTCGCGCTCAGCTTGCGGTACACGTTCAGGTAACACGAGAAGGCAGGACGCGGCCTCGTCGACTCTCCCCATGCCAAGTTTCACCTCGAACGCCGCCCAGTCGCCACTCCGCTTTTGAACAATCGCATCCACCTCCAAGCCACTCGAATAGCAATGTGCAAAACTGTTTTCACTATGTGATTTCGCGCAAAATGCCTATTTTCGCGGTATGCAAGAGGCGAAAAAGCATAGCGTACCCCACTTGTTGGGCCAGCTGAACGAGGCGCAACGAAAAGCCGTGGAGTTTTGCGACGGCCCATCGCTCGTGATCGCGGGTGCCGGGTCGGGCAAAACACGCGTGCTCACCTACAAGGTGGCCTACCTGCTGGAGCAGGGTCTCCCCCCATACTATATCCTCGCCCTCACCTTTACGAATAAGGCAGCGAGGGAGATGAAGCGGAGGATTGCCGACCTGGTGGGCGAGAAACGCGCCCGGGGGCTATGGATGGGCACGTTCCACTCCATCTTCGCACGCATCCTGAGGAGCGAGGCTGAGGCCATCGGCTACCAATCGAACTTCACGATTTACGATGCCGGCGATTCGCTGAATCTCGTAAGGCTCATCATCAAGGAGATGGGGCTCGACGACAAGCGGTACCGACCGGGAGGGGTCCACTCCCAGATTTCGAGGGCCAAGAACAACCTGATCACCCCGGCAATGTACGCTTCTAACCCCGAAATCGTGCAACACGATCGGGCGACCGGGCGACCGAACCTATTCGAGATCTACCAGCGTTACCAAAACCGATTGAAGCAGGCGAACTGCATGGACTTCGATGACCTGCTTATGCAGACCAACCTCCTCTTCCGTGACCACGATGAGGTGCTTGAAAAATACAGGAACCGTTTTCAATACATCCTGGTGGACGAGTACCAGGATACCAACTCCGCGCAACACCGCATCGTGCAGCAGCTGGCTCACGTACACCATCGGGTATGCGTGGTGGGAGATGACGCGCAAAGCATCTACTCGTTCCGGGGTGCCAATCTCGACAACATCCTTACCTTCCAGGCCACCTTCCCCAACACGAGGGTATTCAAGCTGGAGCAAAACTACCGCTCCACGCGCAACATCGTGAACGCTGCCAACAGCCTGATAAAGAAGAACACCGAGCAAATCTACAAGGAGGTATTTTCAAAAAACGAAGAGGGAGAGAAGGTGGAGGTAATCGAAACTTTTTCCGACTTCGAGGAGGGACTGGTGGTTGCCAACAAGATCGCGCGCAAGCGATTGGAAGAACACGTTCCCTACAGCGACTTCGCCATCCTCTACCGAACCAACGCGCAATCGCGTGTCTTCGAGGAGTCGCTGCGCAAGAAAAACATCCCCTACCGTATCTACGGGGGATTATCATTCTACAACCGGAAAGAGATTAAAGACGCGATTGGTTATTTCCGTCTCATCGTGAACCAAGGCGATGAGGAGGCGTTCCGACGCGTGGTCAACTACCCGAAGCGGGGCATTGGCGATGCGACCGTGGGAAAGATAACAGCGGCCGCGCAACAGCATGGCGTGAGCCTCTGGGAGGTACTATCGTCTCCACTGGAGTACAACCTGGAGGTAAACAAGGGGATGGCTAACAGGCTGGCCGCCTTCCACGATCTGATTAGCGACTTCATCGAGAAAAACGGCAGGCTAAACGCGTTCGAGCTGGCCCAAGAGGTGATCAAAGGTAGCGGTATTGGGAGCGAGGCGTACAACGACCTGAGCCCGGAGGGGGTGAGCCGCGCACAAAACATCCAGGAGCTGCTCAACGCCATGAGCGAATTCGTGTCGACCCGCTTGGAGGAGGGCAACGAAGAGGTGTCGCTGGTTGATTTCCTGTCGGAGGTATCGCTGCTGAGCGACCAGGATACAGACAAGGAGGCCGAGGTGGAAAAAGTGACGATGATGACGGTTCACGCGGCAAAGGGGCTGGAGTTCGCCCACGTGTTCGTGGTGGGCATGGAGGAAGACCTCTTCCCTTCGAGTATGGCGCAATGGGAGCCACGGGGAGTGGAAGAGGAGCGGCGACTCTTTTACGTTGCCATCACCCGCGCGAAGAAAACATGCACCATCACGCACGCTAAAAGCCGCTTCCGAAACGGGATCACCCACCCCGCCAGGAAGAGCCGTTTCCTGCAAGATATTGACTCCCGGTTCCTCTCGATGAACGATACACGGGTAGGTATTGATACCAAGCGAGGAGAAACGAACGATGGCTTCTGGGGATCGCTGCGGGCGCAACAGCAACGACGGGAGGAAAGTTACCAGGGAGGGGCAAACGACTGGAGCGAGGTAACACAACAATGGAAACCAAGGCAACAAAGAGGCACCACCCAACCATGGGAAAAGGATTGGGTTGCCCCGAAGGGGATGAAGCCCGTGGCTAGTACTGCTCCGTCAAAACCCCTCTCCAAAGAGGCGCAAGCCCTGAAGAAAGGCGACGTGATTGAACACGAACGTTTTGGGAGGGGCATGGTCACCTCTATCGAGATGAGCGGCAACGACCGCCGCGCGTTCGTGGAGTTCGAGTCTGCCGGGAGGAAGCAGCTGTTGCTCAAGTTCGCCAGGTTCAAAATCATCGAATCTTCCCCTTGAAAATTCCCATTTATCATATATTTTTGCTATTTTTGGAGTTTCGGAAAATGCGCAAGTTCAAAATCACTCATATAATTTCTTAATTCAATGACAAAAAGTGCTTTACAAGTTGCAAGGGCGGGCTACAAACCCCAAATGCCCCACGTGTTGAACGGCAATGTTACCATCAAGCAAGGTGCTGACACCGAAGCGGTACGCGATAAAGAGGAGATACAAAAGTTGTTTCCCATAACGTACGGTAGACCCATCGTTCAGTTCGTGGAGTCAAGTGTACCTTCAAAGGTCGATGGCCCGGTTAACGTGGGGGTCATCCTTTCCGGGGGCCAGGCACCCGGTGGTCACAACGTGATCGCGGGGATCTTTGACGGAATCAAGCGGCTCCATGCCGATAGCCGACTATACGGCTTCCTCCTAGGGCCCGATGGCCTGATCAACCACAAGTACAAGGAGCTGACCTCCGATATCATCGATGAATATCGAAACACCGGCGGGTTTGACATCATCGGTTCCGGCAGAACGAAGCTAGAGACAAAAGAGCAGTTCGACAAAGGACTAAAAATACTGAAAAAGCTGGGAATTAAAGCGTTGGTAATTATTGGGGGAGACGACTCCAACACGAACGCTTGCGTGCTGGCCGAGTACTACGCGTCCATCAGCGCGGGAGTCCAGGTGATTGGATGTCCAAAAACGATTGACGGCGACCTGAAGAACGAGCAGATCGAAACCTCCTTCGGGTTCGACACGGCATGTAAGGTCTACTCCGAGTTGATCGGCAACATCCAGCGCGACTGTAACTCCTCCCGCAAGTACTGGCACTTTATCAAGGTAATGGGTCGCTCCGCCTCGCACATCGCCCTGGAGTGCGCACTGCAAACGCATCCCAACGTCTGCATCGTGTCGGAAGAGGTGGCCGCGAAAGAGCAATCGCTCAACGATATTGTTGATCAGATCGCGGGGGTGATCGCCAAGCGGGCAGAACGGGGATCGAACTTTGGAACCGTTATCATCCCCGAGGGGTTGATCGAATTCATACCCGCTATAAAAAGGTTGATCGCGGAACTGAACGACTTCCTGGCGCACAACCAAGATGAGTTCGACCAGACACCCCAATCGGAAAAACGGGAATACGTTATCAGCAAGCTCTCGGAAAAGAACGCGGCCATCTACGCCAGCCTTCCGGAGAACGTGGCCCGTCAGCTCACGCTCGACCGCGACCCGCACGGGAACGTTCAGGTATCATTAATCGAAACAGAAAAGCTACTGGTGGAGATGGTGAAGAAACGGCTCAACGCCTGGGCGAAAGAGGGGAAGTATACCGGTAAGTTTGCAGCTATCACCCACTTCTTCGGGTACGAGGGAAGGTGCGCGGCACCGTCAAACTACGACGCCAATTACTGCTACTCGCTGGGTTACGCGGCCTCAATGCTGATCGCCACCGGCAAGACTGGTTACATGGCGTCCATACGTAACACCACTGCCCCGGCTTCCGAATGGATCGCGGGCGGCGTGCCCATCACCATGATGCTGAACATGGAACGACGACACGGCGAGATGAAGCCAGTAATCCAAAAAGCGCTGGTGGACCTCGAGGGGGCACCCTTTAAGTACTTCGAGAGCCATCGAGACCAGTGGGCTATTGAGACCAGCTACGTCTATCCAGGTCCCATCCAGTACTTTGGACCTACCGAGGTATGCGATGAGCCAAGCAAGACATTGCAACTGGAACAAAAAGGAGCGATATAGGCGATATGGAACAGGGGGGGATAATTATCCCCCCCTGTTCTGCATAAAAAACCGGGTGAGCGGTTAGCGCAACTTACCCGGTTTTTTGTTTATGCTCCAATCAACTTTCGCGTGTTGGATTACGATTGCCGTTGTTTTCAAGACGAAAACCTTGGCTTAAAGGCAAATGTCGCGTTGTTAATGAATCAGAAGAACTTGTAACGGTTGTCCTCAACGCCAAGGGTATTCTTCAACACCTCGATCGATTGCATTTGCAGGCGGTACGCGTTGTTGCTCATCATGTTGTTTTTCTGCTCACGTGCATCGTAAACCACCTCCTCTTGGTCTTGGGTACGATTCACCACCGAAGCAACATAAACACCCATATTCCCTTTCACAGGGCCAGTGACCGCGTTTTCCGGTGCGAAAGCGGAAATGCCGCTTAACACCGGTTCAGCCCCCACGCCTGTGATGTTTTGCGTGATGAAATTCACGAACCGCACCGTATCCATTACACTGTTCATCGCGCTGGCATACGCTTCTAACGAAGCAAGCCCCTGTTTTTCAAGGCCTTCAATGACATACTGGGCCTTCTTTTCGTTAACGAGCCGCATCCGGATACCCTCCGACACGTCAGAGAGGGGGGAGTACCCCGCGGGCACAACCTGATCCACGCGGGCCACGATACGTGCATTGGTCAGGTCGAATTTCTTCACGCTACCCATTTTACTTTCGTTCGCGGCCCAGGTAATCACCTGCCGTGAGTTGGGTATCTGAGCCAAGCTAAAGTCGTTAGCCGAGAAGGTCATGTTGGGCATCACCATGTACCCCTCTGCAGAGGCCAGTTCCGTGAAGTTGGCTCCAACGTTATCGGAGGATACCAGTTGGTTCAACTGGTTGTCCACGTTATTCGAAGTCTTTTCACTCGGCACCACCGGCATGTTAACCACGGCCAGCTTATACTTCGTGATCGGTCGGGTTTTCTCATTCACCTGGATTATAAACTGTTGCCCTGGGACCGAAAGCCTCACCAGTTCACCTACAGACGCACTGAAAATGGAGCGAACCGATTCCGCACCCAGCGAAATCAAGTCAATCTCCCGGGCCCAACCCACTTCACCCCCGTTGGAAGAGGGATTCAGGCTATTAGCTACTTCAGCGAACGGTTCACCTCCGCGAATCACGTTGTACAAGCTATCAACGAAATTTGCAACCAACGTGTCTTGCCCGATCATCGACGCGTCAGGGATCGAGATTAGACTAAACCGAACTGAATCGGGAATTACCGCCTTATCGATCAGCTTATAGACTTGGTAAGCATCCCCTTCCCGAGCGGGGCCATACATGTCGTTGATGGCCGCGGTTCGGACGAAATCGAGCTGCGAAGGGGTAAACATCTGCTCGCTCAAGAAAACATCCCGATAGGGAGTATCGGAATAGTCAGCTACTACCACGGCCGGATTAGCTGCCTCCGTGAGCTGGTCATACGCCAAGCGCGATTCTTCTTCCACTTCCGCGAAATCCTCGTCGCTAGGTACGATCTCCTTCATAAAATAGGTAAGTTTCACCAGCGGAGCATCCAGCCGGTACATCTCCTTATGTTGGTCGTAAAATTCTTTTATCTCCTTATCGGTAACCGATACGAGTGAATCGGCCACCGTGAAGTAACTCTTCATCGAGTAGGCGATATCGGCGCTCTGCCTCGATAGGTCAAAATATGCCTTCGCCTCCACGTCGTTAACCGCAACGGCCTGGGACAGCAGAGTTATGTACTTCTCTTCCAACCGTTGCGTTTTCACCATATCTTCGATAAACAGCCACAACGATTTGTACTGATCAACCGCGGCTTGCTCTTGCGGGTTTGGACTGGTCGTGTTGACCACGTTGAGGAATTCAATCAGCGCGGCGCGGTTAAAGAAACCGGTTTCAGGATCAACGAAAAAGGGCAGTTGCTGCAAGATAGGCGATATAAACTCCCCGTGTACCAGGTCGTTCATCTCGGCTTTCGACACGACCAGCCCCAACTTATTTGTTTGATCGTTCAACAAGCGTTCCCGTACTACTTGTTGAAACACTGCCTCCCGTATTTGCGATGAGATGTTTTCGTCCAGGGAGGATTGCCCGCTCACCATCTTTTGGAACTCCTCGAACTGGGTAATCTTATCGGCGTATTCCTGCGTTGTAATCACCTCACCATTCACCACGAAAGCCCGATCACGTGCTTTTCCCATGAAAGTGGATCCGGAAGTGAGCAGGTCACCCAATATAAAGGCCAGTAACGCGAAGCCCACGACGATAATCAAGAGCACACCTTTGTCTCTAATCTTTTGTAAAGTAGCCATTTATAATTTTATTAGTATGTTTACACGTTTAACGAACGGATTGTCCAAATAAGGCCGCAAAGATAATAAAAATAAAGGATATAATCTGTTTTCCCGGCCAAAAAGTGATTACGGGAGGTTAGCCAGGAGAGTTATCGCCCTTTTCTTCCGTTGTCAAGCGTACCACCTCGATTTTCCTGGCGGTAACTTTCAAAACTTTAAAGGTATGCTTCCCAATGGCGATGGTTTCGTAAGCTTTAGGAAAACGCCTCGCGTGGTGCAGGAGGTAGCCGGCCACCGTCGAGTAGTCATCAGATTCAGTGAGGTCCAGACCATGCTCCTCATTCAGGTAGTCGATCTCAACCCGTCCCGACATCACGTACTCGTTTTCCCCTTCCTGCTTCACGAACTTCGATTCCACGTCGTACTCATCCTCAATCTCACCAAAAATCTCCTCTACCAAATCCTCCATCGTCACGATGCCTGCCGTGCCACCAAATTCGTCCACCACCACGGCGATACTCCTTCGCTGCTGCATCAAATCGCTCATTAGCTGATTGGCTTGCATACTTTCCGGCACAAACGAAACGGGGGCCACGTTATCGACCCAGTCGCTCGGGTTGTTCACTATCTCCCACATGTGGATATAGCCCACGATATCATCGATATCCTCCTTGTAAACCAGGATACGCGATAGTCCCGTTTCAATGAACTTCTCCTTCAGCGTACCCAAGTCGGTCTCGATACTAACCGCCACGATCTCAGGCCTGGGAACCATACAGTCCCGTGTCTTCATGGTGGTAAAATCGAGGGCATTGCGAAATATTTTCACCTCCGAATCCACCTCTCCCCCCTTCGACATGTCATCGATACTCTTCTTAACGTAGGCATCCAGCTCCCCCCTCCCGTACGCCTGCTCCTCCAAATGTGACGAGCGAACACCAAACAGGTACAGGATACCCCTTGAGATCACTTCGAAAACTTTCGCTACAGGGTAAAGCAACAGGTGGAAGAAGAAGGCGGGTACGGCAAAGAGACGCACCCAAGCACCCGCGTTTTTGGCAAACAACGCTCTCGGGATAAACAGATCGGTAAGCAGGATGGTGAAGGTGACAAAAAGGATCACGAGCAGCAGCATCCATCCGATCTCCATATTAGCGGGGAATACCTTGTGGTAAGCTATCAACAGGGTAAAGTAGACGAAGCAGACCAACACGATTCCTTTGGCCATGATAAGCGTGAAAAGGAATTGCCGGGGATAACGATAAAGGGTATTAAGCATATAATGGTAGGCCCCTTTCTCTTTTTTGGTGACGGCATAACGAAGCTTATCGGATGCCACGAACGCCATTTCCGTTCCCGAAAAAAAGAGCGACATCACCAAAAATGCGACCCACCATCCTATCATGCAAGAGCTTGTCATCATCCTTCACCTCCCTTGGTTATCACCTCGTTTTCATAAGTATACCATTTATCTGGATAGAGCTTCTCATCCTTCACCTCCTTCGGACTCGGTTTCGGCTTCGATTTTCCTTACGTTTGGATTAGAGAAATCGGTTTGTTCGGAGTTCACGGAATCGGTCCGGATGGAGCCGATAGTCCCTACCTGTACAGATTCAACAGGATCGACTGGAACCAAACCAGTTGTTTCGGCCTGAACGGTTTCAACTGAATCTACCCGAGTAGAATCGGGTTGTTCCACCAAGGGGAGACGCCCATCGTGAGGCCTGAAAATGCGAAAATCGGTCATCTGCTGATTCGATTCAAACCCGTAACCACTTAATCGCGCATCCCCCTGTTGAACCTCTATATACGCGGACGAGTAAACCCGTCCATTATCCCGGTCCCAGTAAAGCTCATCACTATCAAACACGTCACCCCTCAAGTTTTCGACGTGCACATTTTTCTTTAGCCGCAACAGGTTCAGGTCGACATAAAACCAAGCGGTATCGGCCTGCACGATCGATTCGATCTCAAAATTGGGCGTGAACTGCTCTACGTATAGCCCTTCGGGGAAGAACCAGTAAGGTTCCTTGGCCTTGTCAAATACCATCCACACATCGTACACCATCTTGTAACGCGTGATGCCGGAATCAGAAACCAGCTGATACCCCTCATCGGTAACGAGCGACGGCACCGACTCCGGATCATACGAAAAGGCGACTAAGTTCTCATTCTTCTCCTTACACGAAACCAAAAGAAGCATCGCTAGAATCATCGCGACAACAGGTAGCCGGTGCCACGGGTATGGTATGAACCGTTTTCGTTTCAATGATTGCTACTCCTGAGAAAATGGTTAATTACACGTTAATGATGGTAAGTGGGTGACACCTATTGAAACTGCCGCTTGTAAAACCAGAATTCGTTGAAGCTCATGCTTACCGATATCTTGAACATATCCTGCTTCACCATGTAATCGGTATCGGGTTGTTGCCTGTAGTAGCCAAACCCGACATTGACCATCGAAACATGCCCTGTCCTGTCATGCATGGGCAACCCAAGTCCCACGTTCACGCCCAACTCCTTGAAGCTGCCAATCCCAACCCGTTGATCATTTCGGGTGGGGTTAAAAACGTTCACGTTCACGTAGGAGTTACTGTACGAGAAGCCGCCCCTGAAACGAACCCGTTGGAAAAAGCTCGGGTTGTAGGGATCTGATACGTACTCGAATCCGGCACTTACACGAAAGACATTGTTAAAGCGCTCCTCTTTCGTCAGCTCATCCAGCTTATCGGGGTAGGCCATCCCTTTCCATCCCTCGTAAGTTCCATCCACTCCCACCAGCAGGTTGAGGGTTTTATAGGTGACCCCCACGCCAAGTGTGTGCGGCAAGTAGAATTCGGCGCCTCGAAGCGTGTCGGTCGTTAGCACCTGGGCGGGTGACTGCCACGGGTTTTGATAAGGATCATTCGCGTAAAGCTTCTCAGACGGGGTCACATCCGCGGACGCACGAACTTGCGGGGAGTAGACCATACCCAGGGTGACCGATTTAGCTTGGCTCACGGGGTAGGTCAACTGTACGCCCAGGTCGCACTTCATGTCGCGAATGGAAAACTCCTGCTTGGTTTCGCCCACCAGTGCAGTGGAAGCAGCACTGCGAGGGATTACCACGCTACTATGCGAAAAGTTCCCAAAGAGGTAGGAGAGGTTAGCCCCTACCGAGAGGAACTGTAACGGTTCCCAGGCCGCCCCAACGTATATCTGGTTTAGCCCCCCCGTGCCACGGTACACCTCGCTGTACTGAATATTGGATAACGAGCGCCCCGTACCGAAATTGTAGCCCACCTTGGAGTATGGCAGGAGTCCCACGCTGGCCCCCATCTTCCGAAACAGTGGAAACTGGATGGCCACGTAGTCGAAGTTCCCGTTATAGAAATCCTGCTTGTTGGTGCCATCATTCAGACGGGAATGGTGTCCCGATATACCGAAATCGAAAACAAACGTGAGGGTGTCCAACTCTGAGTAAGAGGCAGGGTTCCCTGGGTTTACATGTTGGCTTCGCCGAAGCCCGTAGCTGATACCACCCATCGACTCCGATGCCCCTACCCTTGGTTTCACCAACAGGCCGTACCCATACCTTCCGTAGGGGGAGTTGGAACCCACTTGTTGGGCTTGCAGCGAAGGAGTTATCAATAAAAGAGCGATCACCAACAAGTGACCTTTTTTCCTGCTATTCATCGCTATCCGGTATAAAAGTATTACACAAAGATGAGCTATTTTCGCGAAGTGGCCAACAATGCCACCCCATCATCGTGTTAAAAAGTTGAAAGTTTAAAGATTATAAACGATTGGTAACGCCATGTTCCACCTGCACCTGTCACTGACTCCCGCATATGGCACTCAACCCTTGTACCGGTTATAGGAGACCACCTCTTGTAAGGGCTTACGTTTCTTGGTTCGCAGCGGTTGCGCGCTGTACCCGATGGCGATATCCAGCCAAACCCTTTTGTTATCGGGGATGGAGAGGAGTGACCTCATTTTTGGCTCGTTAAACCAACCCAGGATACAGGAGCCCAACCCTTCGGCGTGGGCAGCCAGGACGATGTGCGCGGCGATAACACCGAGATCCATCTGCGCGTAATCCTTCTGCTTTACCCACCCCCCTACCCCGGAGGTAAGGTTCACCTTCTCCTCCACCAAGACGATATGTACCGGTGCCTGTTTAGTGAAATGGTTCATGCCCAGCGCCCTCGCGGAGGTAGCATCGGCCACCTTGTTCTTCAACTCCGGCTCGTCCACCACGATCAGGTGCCACGGCTGGGCATTACATGCTGACGGGGCCAATCGGGCTGCTTCGACGATCCGTTCAATTTTTTCCTTTTCCACGGGTCGTTCGGTATCAAAGGCCCGAACGCTCTGCCGCGTTGTTACAAATTCAAGAAAATCCATCTTATTCCTTCTCTAATTCCAGCAATCGACTGATATACTTACCAATAATATCGAACTCCAGGTTAACCACCGTTCCCACTTGAATCTGGTGGAAATTGGTACATTCATACGTGTAGGGAATAATCGCCACCTTAAACGAGTCACGGGTAGGCTCTACCACGGTAAGGCTCACCCCGTTCACCGTCACGGAACCTTTATCGACCGTGAAATAACCCTTTCTAGCCATCTCGCGGTCGAAATCGTACTTAAACGTGTAGTACCAGCTACCATCCGCTTCAATCACCTCCACGCAAGTAGCCGTCTGGTCCACGTGTCCCTGCACGATATGACCGTCCAGTCGCCCGTTCATAGGCATGCTGCGCTCCAAGTTCACCTTACTCCCCACCTCCAGCAGGCCTAAATTTGACCGCTCCAAGGTCTCTTTTATGGCCGTAACGGTATAATTGTCGCCATCGATAGCCACCACGGTAAGGCAGACCCCATTATGCGAAACACTTTGGTCAACCTTCAACTCATGGGTAAACGAGCAGTTCAAGGTGATGTGGAGGTTAGCACGTTCCTTGACTAGTCCCACCACCGTGGCCGCTTCTTCTACAATTCCTGAAAACATGTCGTATGGTTTATTGAGTGTTCGTGTAGATTGCCTCCTGACGAAACGTGATGTTATACCGGTGGAACAATCTACTGTCAAGCTTGACTGGCGCGAATTTACGAAAACATTTCGGCACCTGAAAGGAAACGGGGGGAATGAAAAGGGGAAGTCCCGGAGATAAAAAAGATCCCGGGAAAAAGAAAGGGGACGATCTGAACGAGACACCCTGAAAACAAGAAGAGCCCGTTCCGGGTTTTTCAACCGGACGGGCCCTGTCTGTAGGGAACGGCGGCTACCTACTCTCCCGCGGGGAAACGCAGTACCATCGGCGCCACTGGGCTTAACTTCTCTGTTCGGAATGGGAAGAGGTGGATCCCCAACGCTATAACCGCCTGAATACCAAAAAAAGACACGATGACACCAGCAACACGAAACGAATCAACAGAAAGACGAAAAAAAGAAGGGGCGAAAGTCACGAGAAAACGCCAAAGGTAATCGTCAAACCCTCAACGAACCAAAAAAAGGCCGTCAAGGAAAAGCTTTAACGGGTTATTAGTACCGCTCGGCTCCACGCGTTACCGCGCTTCCACCTGCGGCCTATCAAGGTCGTGGTCTACAACCACCCTTAAAAGGAGATCTAATCTGGAGGTAGGCTTCGCGCTTAGATGCTTTCAGCGCTTATCCTTGCCCGAACGTGGCTACCCGGCGGTGCACCTGGCGGTACAACCGGTAAACCAGCGGTCCGTCCAACACGGTCCTCTCGTACTGGTGTCGGCGCCTCGCAAATCTCCAACGCCCACGATAGATAGAGACCGAACTGTCTCACGACGTTCTGAACCCAGCTCGCGTGCCACTTTAATGGGCGAACAGCCCAACCCTTGGGACCTTCTCCAGCCCCAGGATGTGACGAGCCGACATCGAGGTGCCAAACCGCTCCGTCGAT
>DUNG01000028.1 GCA_012839475.1 Petrimonas sp.
GCAGCTGATGGGTCGCAAAACGAGCTTCAGTCGAATATTTGCATAAGCCGAATGCAGAGTCAAACTCGTTTGAACTATGCTAAGGCGAGCAAATATCTGCGAAGCGAACTTGAAAGCGGACAGCAACAAAGCTTGAAAGCAGAGAGCAACAAAAACAGATAAAGCCGGGTTTTGTTGGTTGTAATAATGCGCGTACCTTTGCAGTAAACGAACGACCATGTTAGAGACAATCGCCAAAGGGTTCCTGATAGGGCTGTTGGTCTCCTCGCCCATGGGACCCATCAACATGCTGACCATCCAGCGCACGCTCGATCGAGGGCGCTGGCATGGTTTCGTGACGGGGTTGGGCGCGATTCTGTCCGACCTCACCTACGCGCTGATCACGCTGGTGGGTATGAACTTCGTCGCCGATTTCATCACCGGGCAGGAGCGCTGGTTTCAGGTGCTGGCGGGGGTTATCCTCCTCTTTTTCGGTCTTGGCGTGTTTCGTTCCAACCCGTTGAAGGATTGGAGACCCGATGTGTTACCCAATGAAACCCGTTACTGGCGGGATTTTGGCTCCTCGTTCCTGCTTACCTTCTCTAACGCGGCCATCATCCTGGTGTTCGTGGGGCTATACGCCCGCTTCTCCTACAACCCGCTGGCGGGGGGTACCCGTTATTTCGTGGCGGGGATGGTCGCTTTCATCACGGCTGCCCTGGGGTGGTGGTTCTTCTTGACCACGCTCGTTTCCCGCCTCCGCAAGCGATTCAACCGGAGGGGACTGGTCATCCTTAACCGGACTATCGGCTCTATCTTGATGCTGATTGGTGTCGGTGGCCTATTGATCGCTTTTTTCCCTGACTTGTTTTAATAGAGTGACTGCTTGTTTTAACTGTAAGTGCTTTGTTTATCAGATTGTTTTCACTATATTTGCATCGTTTTCATAGGTAGTGAAAACAGAGCACTTTAATGAAAAAGCATGAAAAAGGTAATTGTTGCAGGACAGGAGATTCCATTAAAGATGTTAGAAAGATCAGCATTGCAAGGTGTTTACGTAGACGCTTTGCTCGCGTACACGTTTTACAAGGGATCGTTTCAAGGTCACTCGTTTCTGTTGCTCGCTCCTAAACGAAAGGACAAACTCACTCCCAGTCAGTATCAAAAAATGGCAACACGGATTAGTGGTGCGTTGGATTTACCCTGCGTGTTTTTATTTGATTCGTTGTTAGCCTACGAACGTAACCGGCTTATCGAAAAAGGTGTTTACTTTATAGTGAGTCACAAGTACGTGTTTCTCCCATTCTTAATTATTAATGCCCGTGCATCTAAGAGCTTGCCGACGAGTCGGTTGTCTCCTGCTGCTCAATACATGGTGTTGTATCACATTCAAGTGAAACCGCTCAATGACAGCACGTTATCCGATATGGAGGAGTGCCTTCCTTATAAGTATGTCACTTTATCCCGTGCCGTAAGACAACTGGAAAAGCTTAAGGTGTTAAGTAGTACCGTTGGAGAGAATAGAGAGAAACGACTTCATTTCGAGAGCGAGGGGGAGGCGTTATGGAATACTATCGTGCCACATATGCAACACCCCATCAAGAAAATATGGTATGCCGACAATCCCCCTCGTAAAGGGATATTAAGCGGCATTAGTGCCCTTGCCTGCTACTCAAGTTTAAATCCGGATGAGCAAGAATATTATGCCGTAGACGATAAAGAGTTTGAGCGTGCTTTATCCTCCGGGGAGTTAAGGTTCCTCAACGAATATGATGGAAGAATTAGAATTGAAGTGTGGCGCTATCCCCCAATCGAGCAACGATTGAACTCTTCGATGAAAGCAGTGGACAAATTGTCGCTTTATCTTATGATGAGGGATGATAACGATCCCCGTGTAGAGAAAGAACTGGAAAAAGTTATACATTCGATATGGTAAAAGGATTGGATAAATATCGAGAAGCATTCGCTCATTTCTCAGATAATTACGTGATTATTGGTGGTACAGCTTGTGATGTAATACTTTCGCAAACGGACATGCGACCTCGTGTTACTGATGATATCGATATGATACTTGTTGTGGAAAAAGTAACAGCCGAGTTCGTGTCTGCTTTTTGGCAGTTCATAAAAGAAGGTGAATACAAAAACAGGAAACGCGTCAGAAGCAATAATCAACCTCCCGTTTATGAGCTTTATCGTTTTGAAGGGGGGAGAGAGGGATACCCCGCCCAGATTGAATTGCTTTCAAAACATTCTGATTTGTTGGGTGATCCTTCCGGATTTCATATTGAGCCAATCGTCTCTAAGGAGAGTATATCAAGCCTTTCAGCCATCATTTTGGATGATGATTACTATACCTTTACAGTGAAGAATAGTTTTGTCGAGGATAATTTGAGGTTTGCTTCTCCTGTAGCTTTAATTTGTCTTAAGGCAAAAGCTTTTTTGAATTTATCGAGTGATCGTGAACAGGGGAAAAAAGTAAACAGTAATGATATCAAGAAGCATAGGAATGATGTGTTGAAGTTAATCGCTACCATGCCTTTCTCCGAAGAACCGATACCTGTTACCCCGAGTATATACCAATCTATTCAAGAGTATATTCGGCGCATTGAAGCTGTGCTTCAAGAGACACCTAACTCATTAGAGGATGCTCTTCAACGTTCTAAGGGCGACATAAAGGTTTACTTGAGTGTACTCGCGAAGACTTTTATCCCGTATCAAGGATGAGTGAATCATGTCAATAAAAAGGATACAATACGCGTCTGACCTTCACCTTGAGTTTAGCGATAATTGGTGTTACCTAAAGAACCATCCGCTTGAAGTTGCAGGAGAGGTGTTGGTATTAGCCGGGGATATCGGGTACTTGGGTGATGAGAATTATCGGGTGCATCCATTTTGGGATCAGGTGTCGGAAAGTTACGGGCAAGTTGTTGTCTGCATGGGGAATCACGAGTTTTACAAGGGATTTGATGTGGCAAAACTCCACGATGGATTTTGTCATCAAATTCGTCCTAATGTGCGAAGCTATTACAATAGTGTAATCCAAATGGGCGATGTGGATATTATTGTGACCACCTTATGGGCGTATGTGAAACCCGAAGATGCCTATTTTACCGAACTTGCGGTTACTGATTTCAAGCGTATCGTTTACGAGGGAGAAATCATGACGTTTGCCGAGTTTAATAAGGAGCACAAGGGTTGTTTGACGTTTTTGAAGGACGCACTGGAAAAAAGTAACGCGCGAAAGAGGATTGTAGTAACCCATCATGTGCCTTCATTCAAGCTTCAGAATCCCAGATTTGCAGAGAGTAGGGTCAATGGTGCATTTGTCGTTGAGTTGCATGATTTTATAGAAAATCAAGCGATAGATTACTGGATATTTGGACATTCCCACTACAACATAGATCTTAGGATAGGGGATACACTCTGTACCTCAAATCAGTTGGGGTATGTTTTTCACAATGAGCATTACTCCTTTCAGCCAGGGAAATACGTAGAACTGTGAAAATATTTATTTCCGCGATAATCGACGTTTGCCGCGAGGTTTCTATGGCCTAATAAATCACGGGAACCGCTTCCCGGCCAAATTAAAACAGAGGTGCATTAGCTCCCAGCTCAATTACCCTTAGGTCGCGGATATCCCCGTCGTCCAGGACGAAGCGCAAGAGGGTGCGGACCTGGTGGATGCCGTACCACCCCGCGGCACCGGGGTTCATATGGAGGCACTCCAACTTTTTGTCGTACATCACTTTCAGGATGTGGGAGTGGCCGGCGATGAACAGTTTTGGGGGGTTGGCTTTAAGTTGGGCGCGTATTGAGGGGTCGTACCGACCCGGGTAGCCCCCGATGTGTGTCATCAGGACATCCACCCCCTCCAGCGTGAACCGCGTGGTGGCGGGGTAGGCGGCGCGGGTGGGACCGTCGTCGATGTTGCCATGCACCGCCTTGAAAGGCTTTAGCCCTTCAAAGCGCTGGGCTAGCGAGAGCGAGCCAATATCGCCCGCGTGCCATATCTCGTCGCACGGGGCGAAGTGATCCTCGAACTTATCGTCCCAGCATCCATGTGTATCGGATAACAACCCTATTTCCTTCATCGATTTTCCTTGTTCATCATTTTCTCACCACCAGCGGGGGCTTCTTCGTTTGCCTTTTTCTACTACCAATTGTGACGTAATTCTCTTTGTCCGCCTTTTCGTTTACCTTTTTCGGTGCTTTTCCCTGTTCACTTTTTTTATTCCGCCAAAGTTATTATTTTTATACCGTAATTCAAAGCAACGTATGAGCGAGTCAACTTACCGGTTTTTCAAGCGCGACATCAGCTGGTTGTCTTTCAACGAGCGGGTGTTGCTGGAGGCGAGGGACGAACGTCTGCCCGTTTACGAGCGTATTAAGTTCCTTTCCATATACTCATCCAACCTGGAGGAGTTTTACAAGATACGTGTTTCGGGTTACCACAGCTCGTTGCTCAAGAGCATTAAGCGCGACGAGTCGGTGGAGGAGGCGCTGAACACCATCAGTGAGATCAACAGCATAGTTACCGAGCATGAGCAGGAGTATAACGCGATTTTCAACGGGATGATCTTGCCCGAGCTCAAGCGGAACGGTATCGTACTCTACCAGACGCATGAGGTGGAACCGTTTCACCAAGCGTACGTCGAGCAGTACTTTAACGAGGAGGTGTTCCCCTACCTCCAGCCGATGATCATCCAGAAAGATGTGATTCACTCCTTTATCCAAGATGGTCGTATCTATCAGGCTATCAGTCTTCAAGCGAAGAAAAAGAAGCGAGAGGTGACGGATGTCGGCGACTATATCTATGCCCTGATGAAGATACCGTATACCAAGATCCCCCGTTTCGTGGAGTTGCCCCAACACGCTGGTAACCACTACATCATTTTTATCGATGATGTGATCAAGGCGAACCTGGCGAGCGTCTTCCCGGGTTACGACATCGTGGATTGCTTCAGCATCAAGATATCGAGGGATGCCGACTTTTCGCTGGAGAGCGAGGATCAGAAGGATATCGCCGAGAAGATCCTGCGGAAGGTGCGCAAGCGGAAGATCGGGGCGGTCACCCGGTTCCAATACGATCAGGCAATGCCCGATTACTTCCTGCAATACCTGCGGGAGGCGTACGAGATTGAAGAGGAGGAGTTGTTACCCTCCGGCAAGTACCTGAACCTGGCCGACTTGGCTGACCTCCCGAACCCGGTGGGCGACTCGCTGAAGCAGAAGCTTCCGGCACCGTTGCGGGTACCCGATCTGGAGACAAACAGTTCCATTTTAAGGGTATTGCGCAAGCGGGACGTGTTGTTGCATTTCCCCTACCAGTCGTTTGACTACCTGTTGCGCTTCTTGATGGAGGCTGCATTTGATCCGAAGGTGTTGGAAATTAAGGTGACCCAATACCGGGTGGCCGAGAACTCGGCGGTGATCAATAGTCTTATCAGTGCCGCGAAAAACGGGAAAAAGGTGACGGTGTTCGTAGAGTTAAAGGCTCGGTTCGACGAGGTGAACAACTACCTCACGTCGGAGCTGATGCAACAGGCCGGGGTGAAGATCATCTATAGCCTGCCGGGGTTGAAGGTGCACGCCAAGCTGGCTTACGTGCGCAAGCGGAGTAACGACCCGTCGGATCCCATCAAGGGGTACGCGTACCTTGGCACGGGTAACTTCAACGAGAAAACGGCACGTATTTACTCCGATAAGGGGTTGCTTACTTCCAACAAGGAGCTTATCAGGGATATCGACGAGGTGTTCCGGGTACTCGAGGGGTACCCATACACGAACGAGTTCCAGCACCTGCTGGTCACGCAATTCAACATGCTCCCCACGATCCACGCGATGATAGAGCGGGAGATCGAGCAGGTGGAAAACGGGGGGATAGGGTATATCATCTTGAAAATGAATAGCCTGGAGGATAAGGGCGTGATCTCTGCCCTCTACCGGGCAAGCGAGGCGGGTGTGAAGATCGACCTGATTATCCGAGGCATTTGCTGCCTTATTCCGGGTCAGCCCTTCAGCAAGAATATCACCGTGACCCGCATCGTGGACGCCTACTTAGAGCACTCGCGGGTGTGGTATTTCTTTAACGGCGGCGAAGAAAATATATACCTTACCTCGGCAGACTGGATGCAACGGAACCTGCACCGCCGGGTGGAGGTGGCCTTCCCTGTTTATACCGAGCGTATCAAGCGAGAGATTATCAACATCCTGAAGATACAACTGGCCGATAACCAGAGCGCGGTGTGGGTGGACGAGAACCTGTGCAACCGGTTCAAGCGTGATGAAAAACGGGACGATGAGCTACCCGTGCGCGCCCAGCAGGCGGTGTACGACTACCTGAAAAAGTCAACCGGGCAGTGATTGATTAGGGAATGAGGTATAGGGTCTTATAAGCGAAGCCCGTGCCGAAAACTCGGCACGGGCTTCGCTCTAAACGGAATATCGGTTCTCTACAAATTACATCACGCCTCCTCAATGGTCTCTTGGAAGAGGTTGGTGCGTTTGTTGGCGCTCAGCCGCTCGTACTCTTCGCGGGAGCCTACCACCAGTTTCTCGTACTCCCTCTGTCCGGTTCCGGCGGGAATGAGGTGGCCAACGATCACGTTCTCCTTCAACCCTTCGAGGGTGTCGGTCTTCCCATGAATCGCGGCATCGTTGAGCACCTTGGTGGTCTCCTGGAACGAGGCGGCCGACATGAAGCTGTTGGTCTGCAGGGCGGCACGGGTGATGCCCTGTAGCACCTGGTTAGCCGTGGCAGGCACGGCGTCACGCGCTTCTACCGTCTTAAGGTCACGCCGCTTGAGCGAGCTGTTCTCGTCGCGCAGCTTGCGGGCGGTCACGATCTGCCCCGGCTCGAAGATCTGCGAATCACCCGCGTCGGTGATCACCTTCTTGCCCCAGATACGGTCGTTCTCTTCCATCATCACGTTCTTATCCACCAACTGCTGCTCCAGGAAGCGGGTGTCGCCCGGATCAACTACCTCTACCTTGCGCATCATCTGACGGACGATCACCTCGAAGTGCTTGTCGTTAATCTTCACCCCTTGCAGGCGGTACACGTCCTGCACCTCGTTCACGATGTACTCCTGAACGGCGGTGGGTCCCTTGATGGCCAGGATGTCGGCGGGGGTGATGGCACCGTCTGACAACGGCATTCCCGCCCGGATGTAGTCGTTCTCTTGAACCAGTATCTGTTTGGATAGTGGCACCATGTACTTCTTAACCTCTCCGGTTTTAGAGGTGACCGAGATCTCTTGGTTGCCTCGCTTGATCCGCCCGAACGACACCTCACCGTCGATTTCCGAAACGACGGCGGGGTTGGACGGGTTGCGTGCCTCGAACAGCTCCGTTACGCGTGGTAGACCACCGGTAATGTCGCCTGCCTTCCCGATGGCGCGGGGTATCTTTACCAGGATGTCGCCAGCTTTGATGCTGTCACCTTCGTTTTTCACGATGTGCGAGCCGAGCGGGAGTGTGTAACTGCGCAAGACATTGTCTTCAGCGTCAACGATATGGGCTGCAGGGGCTTTCCGCTTATCGCGCGACTCGATGATCACCTTCTCTTTCAGCCCGGTCTGCTCGTCAGACTCCACCTTGTAGGTGATGTTCTCGGTGAGGTTCTCGAATTGGATCTTTCCGGTAGCCTCAGATACGATGACCGCGTTGAAGGGATCCCACTCGCAGATGAGGTCGTCTTTCTTCACTTTGTCGCCCTGGTTGAAGTAGAGCTTGGAGCCATACGGAACGTTGTGAGATAGCAGGACGATCTTTGTGTTTGGGTCAACCACCCGCATTTCTACCAAGCGGCTAACCACCACCTTATGTGGGATGCCCTCCGCATCCTTTGTCTCCACGTAACGCAGTTCTTCAAACTCCAGGATACCGTCGTACTTGGTGACGATGCGGTTCTCGGTGGCGATGTTAGAGGCGATACCCCCCACGTGGAATGTACGTAGCGTGAGCTGGGTACCAGGTTCGCCGATCGACTGGGCAGCGATAACGCCCACGGCCTCTCCCTTGTGCACGATCTTGCCCGTGGCAAGGTTGCGTCCGTAGCACTTGCAGCAGACCCCTTGCGGCGCCTCGCACGTGAGTACCGAGCGTATCTCTACTCGCTCGATGGGCGACTCATCTATCTTTTTCGCGATTTCCTCGGTGATCTCCTCGCCGGAGTGTACCAGGATATCTCCCGTGTTGGGGTGTTGCACGTCGTGTACCGATACCCGACCCAGGATACGCTCGTAGAGCGACGCGATGATCTCGTCGTTGTTCTTGATAGCCGTGGCTGTCAGACCGCGCAGCGTGCCGCAGTCTTCCTCGTTGACAATGACGTCTTGCGATACGTCCACCAGTCGGCGGGTGAGGTAACCGGCATCGGCCGTCTTTAGCGCGGTGTCGGCTAGACCCTTACGTGCACCGTGGGTGGAGATGAAGTACTCCAGTACAGATAGGCCCTCCTTGAAGTTTGCCAAGATGGGGTTCTCGATGATCTGCGCGCTTTCAGCACCGCTCTTTTGCGGCTTCGCCATTAACCCGCGCATGCCGGCAAGCTGACGAATCTGCTCGCGAGAGCCCCGGGCACCGGAATCGAGCATCATGTACATCGGGTTAAAACCCTGGTCGTCTTCCGACAGTTGCTTCAGTAGGATGTTAGACAGCTTGGAATTGATGTGCGTCCATGTGTCGATGATCTGATTATACCGCTCGTTGTAGGTGATGAAGCCCATGTTATAGTTGTCCATGATCTGCTCCACCTCGTCGTATCCCTCCTGTATGAGGTCCTCCTTCTCCTTCGGGATGATGATGTCATCGAGGTTGAAAGAGAGCCCTCCCTTGAAGGCCATGTTGAACCCGAGGTCCTTGATGTCGTCGAGGTATTGTGCGGTGCGGGCTACGCCACAGGCTTTGATGACCTTGCCGATGATGTCTCGGAGCGATTTCTTGGAGAGCAACTCGTTCACGTACCCTACCTCCTTGGGGATCGCTTCGTTCGTGATCACGCGGCCCACGGTTGTCTCGTGCATTTTGCGAATAGGGTTTCCCTCTTCGTCGATGTCATCTACCACCACTTTCACCAGCGCGTGAACGTCCACGACGCCTTCGTTGTACGCGATAATGGCCTCCTCCTCACCGTAAAAGTGCATCCCCTCGCCTTTGGCGCCGGGCCGAATCTTGGTGATGTAGTAGAGTCCCAGTACCATGTCTTGTGATGGTACGGTAATGGGTGCCCCGTTGGCGGGGTTGAGGATGTTGTGTGACGAGAGCATGAGCAGTTGCGCCTCCAGGATAGCCTCGTTGCCCAGCGGCAGGTGCACAGCCATCTGGTCGCCGTCGAAGTCCGCGTTAAACGCGGTACATGCCAGTGGGTGTAACTGGATTGCCTTCCCCTCAATTAGTTTGGGCTGGAATGCCTGGATACCCAGTCGGTGTAGGGTGGGGGCACGGTTGAGTAGTACCGGGTGTCCCCTCATCACATGCTCCAGAATGTCGTACACGACCGGTTCCTTGCGGTCGACGATCTTTTTGGCCGACTTCACCGTCTTCACGATGCCGCGCTCTATAAGCTTGCGAATGATAAACGGCTTGTACAGTTCAGCCGCCATATCTTTGGGTAGCCCGCACTCGTGCATTTTCAGCTCGGGTCCCACCACGATTACCGAGCGGGCCGAGTAGTCAACACGCTTGCCAAGCAGATTTTGGCGGAAGCGCCCTTGCTTCCCCTTGATGCTGTCGGAGAGCGACTTGAGGGGTCGGTTAGATTCGGTCTTGATGGCGCTCGATTTGCGGGAGTTATCGAACAGCGAGTCGACGGCTTCCTGTAACATTCGCTTCTCGTTGCGTAGGATCACGTCAGGTGCCTTGATGTCGATGAGTCGTTTCAGTCGGTTATTACGGATAATTACCCGGCGGTAGAGGTCGTTAAGGTCCGATGTGGCAAAGCGACCTCCATCCAGGGGTACCAGGGGCCGCAAATCTGGCGGTATCACGGGTACCACCTTCATGATCATCCATTCCGGCCTGTTGATGTTCCTTGAGCCACGGAAGGCTTCCACGACCTGCAATTGCTTTAACGCTTCGTTCTTGCGTTGTTGCGATGTCTCTGTGTCCGCTTTGTGGCGGAGGTGGTTGGCCAACTTATCCAGGTTAAGACGCTCGAGCAGGTCGAGTAGAGCGGGTGCCCCCATTTTCGCGATAAATTTGTTGGGGTCGCTATCCTCGAGCATTTGGTTCTCCTTTGGAAGCGAATCCAACAACT
Organism: Petrimonas sp.; assembly: GCA_012839475.1. Lineage (GTDB taxonomy): Bacteria > Bacteroidota > Bacteroidia > Bacteroidales > Dysgonomonadaceae > Proteiniphilum. The sequence goes on from DUNG01000028.1 coordinate 10,238, forward strand.
CCAGGTACTCTTCTTCGGTGAGGAGGTCTTTCTCCGCCACCTTTTCCTCAAGCACTCCAGGTTGGATAACCACGTACCGCTCGTAGTAGATGATGGAATCTAACTTCTTTGTGGGGATCCCCAGCAGGTAACCAATTTTGTTGGGTAGGGAGCGGAAGTACCAGATGTGCGCGACGGGTACCACCAGGTGGATGTGACCTGTACGCTCGCGGCGCACATTCTTCTCCGTCACTTCCACGCCGCAACGGTCGCATACGATGCCCTTGTATCGGATACGCTTGTACTTGCCGCAGTGGCACTCGTAGTCCTTCACCGGGCCAAAGATGCGCTCGCAGAAAAGGCCATCGCGCTCCGGCTTGTAGGTGCGGTAGTTGATGGTCTCGGGCTTAAGCACTTCGCCGTACGAGTTCTCGAGGATACGTTCGGGCGAGGCCAGACCGATAGTAATTTTTGAAAAGTTACTCTTTATTCTTGTCTCTTTTCTAAATGCCATGTCTATATCGTGTAAAGAGTTGTTGTATAAAACTGGTTGGTTAATCCTGAGCAATCAACCGATCGGGTAATCAAGCAATCTTGAGAAATCGGGAAATTTAATTGTCGGAATTCATCGCGATTGATTAATCGAGGCTGACGTTGAGTCCCAATCCCCTTAGCTCGTGAAGTAGCACGTTGAGTGACTCGGGGATACCGGGTTGCGGCATCGCCTCGCCCTTCACGATGGCTTCGTACGCTTTGGAGCGGCCCACCACGTCGTCCGACTTGATGGTCAGGATCTCTTGCAGGATATGTGCCGCGCCGAACGCCTCCAGCGCCCACACCTCCATCTCGCCGAAGCGTTGCCCACCGAACTGTGCCTTGCCACCCAACGGTTGTTGCGTGATAAGCGAGTAGGGGCCGATGGAGCGGGAGTGCATCTTGTCTTCCACCATATGGCCCAGCTTGAGCATGTAGATGACGCCCACCGTGGCCGGCTGGTCGAACTGTTCACCTGTACCGCCATCGTACAGGTAGGTTTTACCGTACGCCGGTATCCCCGCTTTCTTGGTCCACTCGTTGAGGTCATCAATCGAGGCACCATCAAAGATGGGTGACGAGAACTGTACACCGAGCTCCTTGCCTGCCCAGCCGAGAACCGTTTCATAAATCTGTCCCAGGTTCATGCGCGATGGCACACCCAGGGGGTTCAACACGATGTCCACCGCCGTGCCGTCAGCCAGGAATGGCATATCTTCTTGCCGCACGATTTTCGATACGATCCCCTTGTTACCATGTCGCCCGGCCATCTTGTCGCCCACCTGTATCTTGCGCTTCTTGGCCACGTAGACCTTCGCGATTTGCATGATGCCCGAGGGGAGCTCATCACCAATGGTGAGGTCGAACCGCTTTCGCTTCACCTCGGCGTCGAGCTCCTTGTAGCGACGTAGGTAGTTGATCACGGTTGTGCGGATTAACTCGTTTTTGTGAGGGTCATTGGTCCACTTGTTGAGCTGTACCGACTGGTAGTCTATCCCGGTAAGGACCTTAGCAGTAAACTTCGCACCCCGGGCAATGACGTCCATATCGGTGTAGTCCTTCACGCCCGCGGACGACTTACCTTCCGTGATCTTCAGCAGTTTGTCGATGAGCACCTTCCGGAGCGCTTCCATTTTTTCTTCGTACTCCTCCTCCATCTTGGGTAGGAGCGCTTTATTGGAGGGCTTGGTTTTCCCTTTTCTGGATGCCTTTGAGAAGAGGTTGTTGTGTACCACTACCCCCTTGAGCGAGGGGGATGCCTTGAGCGAGGCGTCCTTCACGTCGCCAGCCTTGTCGCCGAAGATGGCGCGTAGTAGCTTCTCCTCGGGCGACGGGTCGGATTCCCCTTTCGGCGTGATCTTCCCGATGAGGATATCGCCCGGTTTTACGCGGGCTCCCACGCGGATAATACCCCGTTCATCGAGGTCCTTGGTGGCCTCTTCACTCACGTTCGGAATGTCGGAGGTAAGTTCCTCCATGCCCCGTTTCGTTTCCCGTACTTCCAGTGCAAATTCCTCCACGTGGATGGAGGTGAATATGTCTTCACTCACCAGTCGCTCGTTGAGGACGATCGCGTCTTCAAAGTTATACCCTTTCCACGGCATGAAAGCCACACGTAGGTTCTTACCCAATGCCAGTTCCCCGTTCTTGGTGGCATACCCCTCCGTGAGCATTTCGCCCGGTTTCACCTTTTGGCCCACCTTACAGATGGGGTGCAGGTCGATGGTGGTGTTCTGGTTGGTCTTCCTGAATTTGGGAAGTTCATACGTTTTTACCGCGTCTTCGAAGCTTGTGAATGCCTCTTCCTCGGTACGGTCATACTTGATCTGGATGGTGGCGGAGTCGACGTACGTAACTTCGCCATGGCCTTCAGCAACGATTTGCGTGCGCGAGTCCCGGATGACCCGCTCCTCGATACCGGTGCCCACGATGGGGGCTTCTGGCCGCACGAGAGGTACCGCCTGGCGCATCATGTTCGAGCCCATGAGCGCACGGTTGGCATCGTCGTGCTCCAGGAAGGGGATCAGTGATGCGGCGATGGACGCGATCTGCATCGGCGACACATCCATCAGATCGACCTCCTCGGGTGATACCACGGGATAGTCGACATCTTTCCTCGCCTTGACCCGCGGGTTCAAAAAGTTCCCCTTCTTGTCCAGCGGGGCGTTCCCTTGGGCGATCATTTGGTCCTCCTCCTCTTCGGCGGCCAGGTAGATCACCTCGTTGTTGTTGACGTTGACCACGCTATCCTCTACCTTCCGGTAGGGTGTTTCAATAAAGCCGAGGTCGTTGATCTTCGCGTAGACGCAGAGCGATGAGATAAGGCCGATGTTGGGACCTTCGGGGGTCTCGATGGGGCAGAGGCGCCCGTAGTGGGTATAGTGCACGTCGCGCACCTCGAACCCTGCCCGCTCGCGGGAGAGACCGCCCGGCCCCAGCGCCGAGAGACGCCGCTTGTGGGTAAGCTCGGCCAGCGGGTTGGTTTGGTCCATGAACTGCGACAGCGCATTGGTCCCGAAGAAAGTGTTGATTACCGACGAGATGGTCTTCGCGTTGATGAGGTCAATGGGTGTGAATACCTCATTGTCTCTTACGTTCATTCGCTCCCGGATGATCCGAGCCATCCGGTTGAGGCCTATGCCGAACTGGGTGTAGAGTTGCTCACCTACCGTGCGTACGCGGCGGTTGCTCAGGTGGTCTATATCGTCTACGATGGCTTTTGAGTTGACCAGCTCGATGAGGTACTTGATGATCTCGATGATATCCTCCTTGGTGAGGACCCGGGTATCCATATCGATGTCGAGCTCCAGTTTCTTGTTGATACGGTAGCGGCCCACCTCGCCCAGGTCGTACCGCTTCTCAGAGAAGAAGAGGTTATTAATTACCTCGCGTGCGCTGGAGTCATCTGCCGGCTCAGCACTTCGCAGCAGGCGGTATATGTGGCGTACCGCGTCGATTTCGGTGTTGCTCGGGTCTTTCTGCAGGGTGTTGTAGATGATGGAGTAGTCGGTACTGTTGGCACTCTCCTTGTGAAGCAGGATATACGGTACCTTTGATTCAAGGATGGCATCGATATGATCCTGTTCAAGGATGGTTTCCCGTTCGATGATGATCTCGTTTCGCTCGATCGAGGTTACCTCACCGGTATCCTCGTCCACGAAGTCCTCCATCCACGACTTCAAGACGCGGGCGGCCAGCTTGCGGCCGATCACCTTCTTGAGGTTCGTCTTGTTGGCCTTCACCTCTTCCGCCAGGTCGAAGATCTCCAGGATATCCTTGTCGCTCTCGAAGCCAATGGCGCGTAAGAGGGTGGTGACGGGAAGCTTCTTCTTCCGGTCGATGTAGGCGTACATCACGCTGTGGATATCAGTGGCAAACTCAATCCAAGAGCCTTTAAACGGGATCACGCGTGCCGAGTAGAGCACGGTACCGTTCGCGTGAAGGCTTTGACCAAAGAACACGCCCGGTGAGCGGTGAAGCTGCGAGACGATGACCCGTTCGGCACCGTTGATGACGAACGTGCCCTTTTCGGTCATGTAGGGTATGGTGCCCAGGTAAACATCCTGGATGACAGGGGCGAAGTCCTCGTGATCGGGGTCGGTGCAGTAGAGGTAGAGCTTGGCCTTGAGCGGAACACTGTAGGTAAGCCCCCTATCTAAGCACTCCTCAATGGTGTAACGGGGTGGGTCCACGTAGTAGTCGAGGAATTCCAGCACGAAGTTGTTGCGGGTGTCGGTAATAGGGAAGTTTTCCGAGAAAACCTTGTACAATCCCTCATTCTTTCTACTTTCTGGGGGAGCGTCGAGCTGAATGAAATCTTGAAACGACTTCAACTGGATCTCCAGGAAATCGGGGAAGTCGAGCGGGTTTTTAATCGACGCGAAATTTATTCTTTGGTTGGCGTTTTTTGAAGACATGGAAATGAGTTTATGAACCTACTATATATTGACACAAAAGGTTAAGAATCTTCAGATATGAAGATTCCTAACCGTATTAACCTGAAATAGGTGAATGCTATTTAAGTTCAACTTCTGCTCCGGCCTCTTCAAGTTGTTGTTTTAAAGCGTCTGCTTCGTCCTTAGTTACACCTTTCTTCAATTCAGTAGGAGCGTTGTCCACTAACTCCTTGGACTCTTTCAGGCCGAGGCCCGTGAGCTCCCTGACTGCCTTCACCACGGCGAGCTTAGCGGTACCGTGGCTCTTGAGAATCACGTCGAACGATGTTTTCTCTTCCTCGGCGGCTTCACCACCGGCTGCGGGACCCGCGGCAACAGCTACTGCCGCGGCTGCCGGTTCGATGCCGTATTCAGTTTTTAAAATCTCGGCCAGTTCGTTAACCTCTTTTACTGTTAAGTTAACCAAGTCTTCAGCAAATTTTTTTAAGTCTGCCATTGTTGTTTTTATTTAAATTGATTGATTACTAATTCTGTTTAAAACGGGTTACCCCTCTTTTTCTGATAGCGTTTCTAACACGCCGTGCAGGATGTTGCCACCCGATTGCAGCGCGGAGATAACGTTCTTTACCGGCGACTGCAAGAGCGCGATAACGTCTCCTATAAGTTCCGTCTTGCTCTTGATACTTACAAGCGTGGGTAGTGTTTCGGCGCCTATGAAAAAGCTTTCCTGCACGTACGCCCCCTTGAGGGAAGGTATCTTCTTGGCTTTGTATTTATCAATGAGCTTGGCGGGGGCGTTGGCCACGTTGGAGAACATGATCGCGGTATTGCCCTTCAACAGGGGGTACATCTCCTCGTAGTTCCCCTCGAGCGACTCGAACGCTTTCTTTAACAGGGTATTTTTCACCATTACCAGCTTGATCTCCTGCTTGGAGCACTCTCTCCTCAACTCACTCGTCTTCGCGGCATCAAGTGTCGCGATATCGGTCAAGTAGAAGTTCTCGTACTCCTGCAGGTTGGCTGCCAACTGCTCTATGATCTGTTTTTTATCTTCCTTTCTCATACGATTGGTCTTTTCGTTTTTTAATCTTCTAACGCTTTCGTGTCCAGTTTAATACCCGGGCTCATCGTGCTTGAAAGATAAATGCTTCTGATATAGGTTCCCTTCGCGGCCGCGGGCTTCAGCTTGATCAACGTTTGGATAAACTCCCGCGCGTTGTCCCGAATCTGCTCTGGCGTGAAGGAGACCTTCCCGATAGAGGCGTGAATAATCCCTGCTTTATCTACCTTAAAGTCGATTTTCCCTTGTTTTACCTCCTTCACGGCGGTAGCCACGTCGGGGGTAACCGTGCCGCTCTTGGGGTTCGGCATCAGCCCCCGTGGCCCTAAAATACGGCCCAAGGCACCGATTTTACCCATGATTTGCGGTTGCGTGATGATCACGTCCACGTCGGTCCAACCTCCTTTAATCTTCTCGATGTATTCATCCAGTCCCACGTAGTCCGCACCGGCTTCAAGAGCGTCGGCTTCTGCCTCCGGGGAACACAACACGAGAACTCTTACCTGTTTTCCCGTTCCATGAGGCAGGGTGACTACCCCCCTCACCATCTGGTTGGCCCTGCGCGGGTCTACACCTAAGCGCACATCGATATCCACCGATGCATCGAACTTGGTGTTGGTGATCTCCTTCACCAGCTCCGACGCCTCCTTTAACGTGTAGGATTTCCCCGCTTCAATCTTGCTTAAAGCCAACTTTCTATTCTTTGTCAGTTTACTCATTTCTCAATTGAAGTTTTAATTGGTTATAGTTCCGGGAAAGTCCCTGTTACGGTGATACCCATGCTTCGAGCCGTTCCAGCCACCATGCGCATTGCCGATTCAAGCGTAAAGCAGTTCAGGTCGGCCATCTTATCTTCCGCGATAGCCTTTACCTGATCCCAGGTAACTTTGGCCACCTTCTTGCGGTTGGGTTCTGCCGACCCACTTTGCAGTTTGCTAACCTCGAGCAGTTGTATCGCGACCGGTGGTGTTTTAACGATAAAATCAAAAGACTTGTCGGCGTAATAGGTGATTACCACGGGCAATACCTTGCCGGCCTTGTCTTGAGTTCTGGCGTTGAATTGCTTGCAAAAGTCCATGATATTGATCCCCTTGGAACCCAAGGCGGGACCCACGGGGGGAGATGGGTTTGCAGCTCCTCCTTTAATTTGTAATTTCAGTTGTCCAGCAACTTGTTTTGCCATTTTTTTGATTTTAATAAATTGCGGTTTGCGAAACATTTTGAAGAATGTGCAGGACCTGCGTAACCAAATCCATGACTATTCTCTCTCTACTTGCATATAACTCAACTCGAGGAGTTGCCTCCTCCCGAAAATTTTAACCATCACTTTGAGTTTCTTCCTCTCGTCGTTTACCTCTTCTACCACGCCAGTGAAGCTGCTGAAGGGACCACTGATCACCTTCACATTTTCACCCACGTAGAACTTCATGTCCATCTCCTCGCCTGCCTCTTCCAGCTCGTCCATCGTACCGAGGACACGCTTCACTTCCGCGTCCCTTAGCGGTTGCGGGTTGGCGGTGCTTGGCAGGAAGCCGGCGACGTAGTTGATGTTCTTAAGCTGGTGGACGACCTCTCCCGTGAGTTCGGCTTCAATAAGCACGTAGCCGGGAAGATAAGCGCGTTCTCTCATCACTTTCTTACCGCCGCGTACCGTGTAAACCTTTTCCGTGGGAATGAGGACTTGGGAAACGTAGTTACCTAAATCGGATTTTTTCATTTCTGACTCAAGATACTCTTTGACTTTGTTTTCCTTGCCACTAACGGAACGTAATACGTACCATTTTTTCCTCTCTTCGGTCATCGTCTCTTACTTTCAGAATTACAAAATACCGTAAAGTAACTTAAGTATCCACTCAAAGAGGGAGTCCATTCCGAACACGATCAATGCGATTATCAAGGAAGCGATGATAACGATGATCGTACTGCCCGAAAGCTCGTCTCTGGATGGCCAGGATACCTTATGAACTAACTCGTTATAAGATTCCTTTATAGATGCAAGTATTTTTTTCATTTAATTCGGTTCATTTCGCACGGGTCGAGAGACTCGAACTCCCGACTCCTGGTTTTGGAGACCAGTGCTCTACCAACTGAGCTAGACCCGTGTAACCCTTGCCCTACCTCCCCGCTTCAAAGCGGGGAGGCAGTAGGCAAAGATGTATCAGCGTTACCTAGGTTGGTATTACTCGAGCAATTCGGTAATCTGTCCAGCACCTACCGTACGGCCACCTTCGCGAATCGCGAAGCGGAGTCCCACGTTACATGCGACCGGGTAGATCAGGTCTACAATGATGGTCACGTTATCACCGGGCATCACCATTTCTACGCCTTCGGGTAGTTGTACTTCACCGGTAACGTCAAGCGTGCGGATGTAGAACTGCGGGCGGTACTTGTTGTGGAACGGGGTGTGGCGTCCACCTTCTTCTTTCTTCAGGATGTACACCTCGGCCTTGAACTTGGAGTGTGGTTGAACCTTTCCTGGGTGAGAGATTACCATACCGCGTTTGATCTCGTCTTTGTCAATACCGCGGAGCAGCAAGCCAACGTTGTCACCAGCTTGTCCTTCATCGAGGATCTTGCGGAACATCTCAACGCCTGTTACAACCGACTTCCTTCCTTTGGCTCCCAGACCGATGATCTGCACCTCTTCACCCGTTTTGATGATACCGGTTTCGATACGTCCGGTAGCTACGGTTCCACGTCCGGTGATGGAGAACACGTCTTCCACGGGCATGAGGAACGGCTTGTCCACGTCGCGCGGGGGCAGTGGTATCCAGGTGTCAACGGCGTCCATCAGCTCAACAACCTTTTCTTCCCACTGGGGTTCGCCATTCAGCGCACCCAGGGCGGAACCTTGAATGACAGGCGTGTTATCGCCATCAAAGTCGTAGAAGGCGAGCAGGTCGCGCATCTCCATTTCTACCAGTTCCAGCATCTCCTCGTCGTCCACCAAGTCTACCTTGTTCATGAAAACGACCAGCTTGGGAACGTTTACCTGGCGCGCGAGAAGTATATGTTCGCGAGTTTGAGGCATGGGACCATCTGTAGCGGCCACCACGATGATGGCGCCGTCCATCTGGGCCGCACCAGTTACCATGTTCTTCACGTAGTCAGCGTGACCGGGGCAGTCAACGTGCGCGTAGTGACGGTTTTCGGTCTCGTATTCAACGTGCGAAGTATTGATCGTGATACCTCTTTCCTTTTCCTCTGGGGCGTTGTCGATTGAGTCGAACGAACGTGCCTGCGAGAATCCCTTTTTTCCTAAAACGGCGGTGATAGCGGCCGTCAAGGTGGTTTTACCGTGGTCAACGTGTCCAATCGTACCGATGTTCACGTGCGGTTTCGTCCGGGAAAAATGTTCTTTTGCCATAAAATGTCCTTAATTAATTATTGGTGTAAATAAAATATGTATTGTTCTATAATTCGATTGTAATTATTAGCTTGCCAAACTCGTGACCGCTGCGTTTGTTTAACTGCTACCTTAATTATATAGCGCTGCGTTTGCAACCCCTGTAAACAACGAAACTCAAGATAGAAGGTCCCCTGGACCTTAACTCTTGACAAGGCTTTGCGCTTTAACTTGAGCCGATGGCGGGAATTGAACCCGCGACCTCTTCCTTACCAAGGAAGTGCTCTACCACTGAGCTACATAGGCGAAAAAAAGAGCGGAAGACGGGACTCAAACCCGCGACCCTCAGCTTGGAAGGCTAATGCTCTATCAACTGAGCTACTTCCGCGGTTGTAGACGTGCCGAAACTATTGACGTAAGCTTGTTCACGTCAAGCGGGGCAAATCATTCGGCGTATCTTGGTGGGCAGTGATGGATTCGAACCACCGAAGGCGTAGCCAGCTGAGTTACAGTCAGCCCCATTTGTCCACTTTGGTAACTGCCCGGGTCTTCTTCGTTTAACCTCGAGCCTCTTGTCGGATTCGAACCAACGACCCCGAGATTACAAATCACGTGCTCTGGCCAACTGAGCTAAAGAGGCTTATAGTCTTGACATTAACCGTTTCCCTCCTGTTTTTAAGAGAGAAACGGTCGCAAAGGTAGTGATAATTTAATTGATACCAAAACTTTTGGTTGATTTTTTTGGAAAACTTACCGCTCCTTTTTGCCCTTGCTTTTGATAATCTGTTTTTCGAGTGCAACCGCGCATAGATCAATCGCTTCTTCAAAGGTGTCGGCCTTCTTGCTTGCGAAAGCTTCGCTGTTCCTGAGGAGTAGTTTCACGGAGGCATCTTTGTTGTTGTGCGTTTCGGGTTTTACTACCCTTAAGATTACTTCCGCCTGGATGATGTCATCAGAAAATCGTTGTAATTTCTTGATTTTTTTCTCTACGAACGCTTTTAGTTGTTCGGATGCGTCAAAGTTTACGGATTGAATCGTTAGTTCCATGCTATTCCTCCTTTATTTTTGCTCTTGGGTGAGCGAGTTTATATGTTTTTTTCATCTCTTCAAACGTCACGTGCGTGTAAACCTCCGTGGATGCCAAGCTGGCGTGCCCCAAAAGTTCCTTTACCGCGTTGAGCTCGGCCCCGTTGTTGAGCATCCCGGTCGCGAAGGAGTGGCGCAACACGTGCGGGCTCTTTTTGGTTTGCGTGGGGATGCTCCCCAGGTACGCGTGAACAATGTTGTACACCAGCTTGGGATAGAGGGGGCCTCCATCTTCTTTAACAAAAAGAAAGTCCGATTTGTTCTTAATCTGGGCGTCTCTTACCGTTCTGTAATGGTGTAACTTCTCTTTGGTGTCGTTCGAGAAGGGGATGATGCGCTGTTTGTTCCCTTTCCCGGTTACCTTTAGCGTGGATGCGTGGAGGTCGATGTCGCTATCTTTCAAGGCGATAAGCTCGGCCCGGCGCATCCCGGTCACGTAGAGGAGTTCAATCAGGAAGCGGTCACGTACCCCCCTGAAATCATCCGGGTAGAGAGTCTCGTCATCCAGTAGGGCCGACATCTCTTTGGGGTTGACGAAAGAAGGAAGCCTTTTCGAGGCCTTGGGACCAGGAATACTTTCTGCCACGTTGTGCTCAACGGCACCCTGCTTCTGCAGGTAGCGGTAGAACGATTTTACCGCGCTCAGCTTTCTGTTCACCGTACGTGCTGTTAGTCCCTCCTCCATAAGCGTTGCCAACCATTGCCGGATTAACCGTTGGTCAATCTCCCCAGGGTGAAGGCTCTCTTCTTGCCTGGTGAGCTCACCAGCTTGTCGCCCGGTGACGAACTCCTTGAACTGCGTGAGGTCCCTAAAATAAGAAATCTCCGTCCGAGGGGAGTAGTTCCTCTCGTGACGGAGATAATGTATGAATTTTTCTATCCACATACTCGTTGCCCACTTAAACTTTCCGCTTACTTAGGTTCGTTGTCCTATAGGGCCTGTTGTTCACTAAAAACCCGTTGCTCTCTATAACCCGTAGTTCTCTGAAGTTTTCACTCTAAGGATGAGTCGTGGGTACGAAGGTAAGAAAAATATCTCGCTTGATAAAATTATTCCTCCTCTTGCCTCAGCTGTTGAACGTATACGGCACGCTGCTTCTGTTTACGCTTTGCAACGGAGGGTTTAACGTAGGCTTGACGACGGCGAAGTTCTCTTATCACGCCGGTTCTCTCGTATTTACGTTTGAACTTTTTCAAGGCCCTTTCTATGTTTTCGCCTTCTTTTAATTGTACTACTATCATTATATATTATCCTCTCTTTTCTCGTTTAACTTTCTTACTTTTATTCAACCGTTTTTTTCGTTTAACGGTCTCGCTTTCGCTTAATTACTTTAATGTCAGTAATCGTATGACATCCTGTTGGTCTACGTTACTTGATCCACGGTGTCAGATGACTGTTCATCTTACCGTGATCTGCTGTCTCTCTATATTTGCTCTACTCTTTTATCCTCGTTATTAATAACCTCCCTTCTATTTTGGGGTGCAAAGATAGCTATATTTTTTTAATCGCGGTACTTTTCGCCCGGGGGTTTTTAAAAAAACATCGGCGTTTCAAGCCCGCCTGTTAGAAAAACTTTCGGTGGTGTTTCTTCTTCTAGGAAAACTCATTTCATAAACTTCCTTTATTCATGAATGGCTTACCGGCTTTTTGCGCCGAAGTTGATACGTGAGGACTATCGGTCCAATGATCAGGTAGCTGAAGGAGGTGATGGCCCGCCACACCAGGGCAACCATCAACGCTATTGCCGGGTTGGGCAGGTAATCCACGTAAGCCACCTTGAACATGTATTCCGAAAATCCGCTCCCCCCGGGAGTAGGGATGATGATCGCGAGCAACCAGATGGCCATTTGCCTGATGTAGGCTACCATCCAATCCATATCCATCGTGCTGAACCCGTATACCAGCAGGCACGCGATGGTAAAACGGGCCCCCCAAGAGATAATCGTGGCACCAAACAGCTTTACCCAGTACCACCCATCCATATTGCGCATCTCTTGGGATGCCATCAGCAGATCGCTTTTCAGCTTCTCAGCACCCCCTCGCCACCTGCGCAGCGGCTTCCAGGAGGTGACCCACAGAAAAAAGTTGCCGACCCAGGCCGGCTTGTGAAAGAGGGAGATATAGAGGGCAAGCGTCCATAGAGACAACACGACCGTCAGCATTACCAGGGTAATGTGAATGCCGACCGAGAGGGCAGGGATATCCTCGATCCCCAGTCCCTTGTGTACGAAAAACAACAAGAAAACACCGATGAAAGACATGAGCAGCTCGTCAAGAAAGAGCCCGCTGATCGTGATAGCAGTTGCCCTTCCAACAGTGACGCCTTCACGACCCATGAAAAGAAATGCCACGGACGATCCTCCCACGGCAGATGGTGTTACCGCGGAGGCGAAATCGACCAGGAAGGTCACCCGTAGTGCCCCCCGCTTGCTCATGTAGGGGTAAGCCAGCGTGTAATAGCGATGGCCCATGGCAAGGTTCTGCACCCCCCAGGCTATTATCGCCAACCCGATACCGGTCATCGATCGCCGGGTGAGGACGAATCCCTCGAACGAGTCCGCCGTGATATTCTCTCTCATCAAAAGGGCCACCACCAAAAGACTGATACCTACCGGTAGCAGTATCTGCCAGAGGGAAAAGCCGAATTTGCGGTTTTTTGTCTTGAACGCATCGGTTTTCAAATTCCTGATAGTGGAAGGCCTAACGGAAGTCTCGCTCTGCTTCATCTTTTTCGTGCTATAAGATGCTGGTACCTGTCGAAGACCTCCCTGGTTATATCTTCCCATGAACGCGTCAATGTTTTCTCAGCTCCTGATGCAGCCCTCTTCAATAGCGATCTGTCTACTATTATCTCCGCGATGCGCGAGGCGTAAGCGGTGGTGTTATGGGGGGCTACGAAACCATTCACATTGTCCTGTATGGCTGTCGCGGAAGTACTTCCTTCAATGAGCAGGGAGGGGGTTCGTAGGGCTGCAGCCTCTCTGATGACCAGTCCCGCGGTGTCGTACAACGATGGAAACAGGAAGAGGTCCGCAGCGGCATACAGGCTAGCCAGCTCCTTCCTATCGGTGATGGAGCCAGTGAAGGAAATCATCTCTTGTTGTTTGTTGGCCACTACCTGCTCACGAAAACTTTCCAACCCGTACCCTTCACCCACCAGGATCATTTTGAAAGGAAAGTCCAGAAGCGTAAGGCTATCCAGAAGGAAGGGGATGTTTTTCTCCACGATTTGTTGACCAACGAAGAGGAATAGCGGGGTATCGGGCGTAAGTCCTAACTCTTCCCTTTTTTTAGCCCGCAACGTCTTCACGTTGGTGGAGGTAAAATCATTTCCCAGCTCCACGATCTCTGTCTTGCCTTTGTAGCCATAAGAGCGTAAAACCTCTTCCACCGCCTCTTGGGAAATCCACACCTCATCGGCGGCTTCAAAGACCTCCATGATGTGGCGAATCATCCAGTCTACAACTATCGGGCTTTTGACCGAGCGGTTGAAGTCTTCCCTAAACTTAGAGTGAAAGGACATGATGAAGGGGATCTCCCGCTTCTTGGCGATACTCATCCCCAGTCGCCCCGCTGAAAACGGGCTGTGGCCATGAACAATCTTAAATGGGATCCGGTGTATTTGGAACACGGTGGGCGTGCTGAGGTATGGGAGCCCCCACCGGTATGGTTTCCTGTTGGGAATAAGAAAAGACGGATATCGAAACACCTGAAACGGCTCGGCGAATCGCTCCCCGTCGGCAAACGGGGTGACCACGCTCACGGGATGCCCATTCTGGTGGAGCCAATAGGCGTAGTTATAGGTAGTCAAGGCCACGCCATCCATAAGCGGAGGAAAACTTTCATTGAAGAGCCCTATCATCTGCGTCTAAGAACAGGAGGTTTTTTTAATAGTTACCCATATTAGAGGACAAAGGTAGTAAAAAGTATCGATATCTGTTAACTCGGTTGTCACGGGCCGGGGAAATCTTTCGGGATTTTTATCAAAGACTTGAATTCAATTGCAGCTGTAAAGATGTTACTGTTAACACTGTGCCGGCACCGATAGCACCGATGGACCTACCGATGCTGCCGGAGCCGTTATCGACCTTCAAAACTCGGACTCCTATCACTTTTTCCGGCAAATAAGCGGGCACATCATCACTGGAAATACGGGAACAAACGTGATGGATATGGAGGTGCTACTTACCTGCTTTGATAGAGCCTATGCCGCTCTTGTTTAATGCTTTAATGTAAGGTTCTCCATAATAGACGATATTTCCCACGCCACTGCCGTTTAATTCGATGGTTTTGGAGGCATAACATTTTAGATTACCTATTCCCATCGAGCTGGCAATGACATCTTCGGCGATAAACTCGCGGGTATCAATATTACCCACACCATTTAATTCGTACTCGGCAAGTCGTCCTTTCCCTTTCAGGCGAATGTTTCCCACTCCCTCAGATTCAATGGTCAATTGGTCACATTCTAGTTGTGATGCTGTAATGTTGCCAACGCCTTCGGAGTTAATATGCAGTTTTTCCGTTTTTACAACCCCGTCAAGAGAGATGTTTCCCACCCCGTCCGAATCAATTTTATACAGATTGGGCGAGCTTACCTTGACCGTGAGCCTTGGCTTCCTGTTTTTATATTTTATCTTTGAATTATCTTCCAAAGATAGTTTTAATTCATCATCTTCCACGGTTACAATTAATCTGTTTACCAGTTCTTTGTCGCCTTCGGCTATAACGCTTGTGGCATCTGGTTGTGTAAAGATGATGTTCCCTACAATACCGGCTTCAATGGCTGAAAAATTGCCCACGTTGAAGTTTTTCGTAATGGGGCTTTTTTCTGATTGATTGCTCGTCCCGCGATTCTGTGCACATGCTGTCTGCAAACCTATTAGTGTCAACAGGGCAATGATAAGTGAAAAAGTTCTTGTTGTTTTCATCTTTATGTTTATTAAAAGTTTTATGTTTCAATGTTTGTCGGTAAATCGTTCAATCACTCCTTTAGCATTTCTACTATTTTCAGTCGGAAGGCGTACTCGTACTTCGCTTGTGCTTGTTCGCTCAACACTTGCGTAAGGTTGCTTTTTGCTTGAGATAGTTCATACGCGTTGGCGCGGTCATTGTCGAATTTCTCTTGTGCGAACCGGAAGGCCTCTTGACTTGATATTTCAGATTTCCGCGTAGCCTTCCACTTGCTTTGAGCACCCACCGCGTTGTGAAATGCCTGCTCGATGCGCTTACGGAGCTCTATTTTCACCTTGTCCATCTCAATGCGGTTGTTCTCCACGGCGATTTGGGCGGAGCGAATGTTGTCGCGGGTCTGGAACCTGTTGAAGATGGGAATGCGCAGGCTGAAGCCGAGCGAGTTGCTCATGTTGTTGCGCAGTTGTGAACCGAAGGGGTCGTTTGGCCGCCCGCTCATTTTATAGTACCCGGTACCGAAGTTGGCGCCGAACGATAACGAGGGGTAGCGCTGCGATTTTGCCATCAGCACCTCTTTCTCGCTGCTTTGTACGCGATACTCCGAAGCGCGAATCTCGGGTCGAACGAGCAATGCTTGTTGGTAAACATCTGTTGGCGACAACAGTAGCTCATCGTTTATGATTTGCTCCACCGGAGGTGCCGATACATCGAGGCGGGAGAAGTCGTCTAGCTCCATTATTTGTGCCAAATCGAGCAGTGCCAACTTGAGGTTGCTTTCGGTTTGTACCCTGTTTTGTTCCTCGCGTGCGTGTTGCGCCTCCAGTTCGTAAATTTCACCTTGCGCCATTTTCCCGCTTTTGATCAGTTCATTGCGACGACGGATGTTTTCGTTGGTTAAGGCGATTTGTTCATGGGCGATCTCCAGCAACTCTTTTTGAAGCAAAACCTGCAGGAAAGCGGTCGCCACGCTCATCTCAATCTCGTCTTTAAACTTTTCTACGTCGGCTTCCGCCGCGCTCAGGTCGGCACGTTTGGCATCAATGTTGTGCTTCATGCGTAACCCGTCGAAAAGGGTGATGTCTGCACCTATTCCCAGCGAAGTTTGCGTCGAGTTGGTGTTTTGGTACGTGTTGTCGATCCCGATAGAGCGTCCGAACGTGAAGTTTTGTCCTGCTTGCGCGTTGAGGTTAGGCAACAGGTCACTTCGAGCTCGCGAGTAGGCGATTTCGCGTTGCGCCCTGTTCAGTTCCTGCTGCTTTATGGTGCGGTTGTTTTGCAAAGCTATGTTTATACACTCTTCGAGGGTGTATTGTTGCGCCATTCCTGCCAAGGAGATGGTGAGAAAGAGCGTGATGATGATAGGTCTCATTGTTTATCGTGTTGATTGCTTCTATTCTATTCAATTATTTCATTTCCACGAACTCTGTCGTTCAGTTTCAGTCCCCCGGTGATTTCAATGTGGATGCCATCGGATAGTCCCACCAACACGTGTTGGCGGTCGAAATCTTGCGTTTTTTCGTTTTTCACCACGTAAACGAACGCCGAGTCGTTACTGAATTCGATACAGGTTTCGGGCAGCATCATCACATCGTTTTTTTTGTCCAAAACAATGTCGGCATTCGCGCTGTAACCGGCGCGGATAAACAGATCGGATGGCATATCCAGGTTGGCTTTCATCTCGAACAGGATGGCTCCGCTCTCTTCGGTAGCTTTGGGCGATACATATTCCAGCATTGCCGGGATTTTCTTGTCCTGAATGGCACCAATGGTTATCTCCATCGGCATTCCCGTTGCAAGTTTGCCGACTTCGGTTTCATCGATTTTACCCACGAAAAGCATGTCGCTCAGGTTGGCGATGGTGGCAATCGTGGTCCCATCGTTGAAGTTATTGGACTGGATAACCGAGTTGCCCACTTTTACCGGGATATCTAAAATGGTGCCGCTCACGGTGGCACGTACCAACGTGTTGCTCGATGTTTGGGTGGTTTTTGTCATCCCCGTTTTAATCAAGCTCAGGTTGTCGTTGGCTGCTTGTAGTTCCTCCTGGTCGTTATTGTATTGAAGCTGCACTTTCTCGAATTCCTCCTTCGAGATCACTTGGCTTTCGTAAAGCTTCCGGTCGCGCTCGTAATTTATCTTGCTTTGCTCCACGGCAAGTTGCGCACGCGAAACGCGTGATTCGGCCCCACTCAGGTTTACCATATCGGGTACAACCTGAATTTTGGCGATAATATCGCCCGCTACAACCACATCGCCCGCCTCTTTACATACTTCGGAGATAATGCCCGACATTTGCGGCTTGATAAGAATCTCGTTACGTGGCTCTACCTTGCCCGTTGCGACCGTTTTCTTTTCAATACTGCCCTTTGTGACGGTCTCAAATTGATACACTTTTTGTACCGGACGCGATTTCTGGTAGAGAAACACGAAGGTCCAGATAACCAATAGTCCCAGGAGGACTAATCCCGCGGTTTTTACTGCTTTTTTCATTATGAATTATAGTTTGATGTTTTTAAAGTTTAAAACTTCATGTTGGTTCAAATCGTACATCCTAAATTTAAAATCCCAAATCCCAAATCCCAAATCGAAACTGTTTTACTCTTCTGCAATCGCTTCTATCGGTTTTATGACCATGGCGCGTTGAGCGGGAATAACTCCTGCCAGCATCCCGATAACGATGAGAATAATCAGCGAGCCCACCGCCATCGAAAAGCTAATTTGCGGGTCTTTAAAAAACTGGTCGCCTTGATTTAATGCCACACCCACTGCCGAAAGCAGACCCACCCCCAGCATGATTCCACCGATTCCCGCCAAAACGGTCAGCACGACGCTTTCGCTCAAGATTTGCCCGATAATATTGTTCGATGTTGCCCCCAACGCGCGACGGATACCGATCTCCTTGGTGCGCTCGCGCACGGTTACGAGCATGATGTTACTCACGCCGATAGCTCCCGCGAGCAGGGTTCCGAGACCTACAATCCAGATAAGCGCGGCGATCCCGATGCCCAGGTAGAAGAACATTTTGTACTGCTCTTCGATGTTCATACTGAAAACCGCCTCTTTATCGTCCGGCGAAATTTGGTGCTGCTGCTTCAAGATTTCGGTGATTTTATCTTCAACACTTTTCACGGCTACCCCTGGTTTGGCGGTGGTTGCCAGAAAGTGAATGATGTTTCCCTGATTAAACGCTTGTTGCATGGTGGTGAACGGCAACACAACGGTTTCGGCTGTCTTGCCGCCGAGGCTTACGACCGTTTCACTTCGAGCCACCCCGATAACATGAAAATAGATTCCATTTACGCGAATCTGCTTCCCTACAGGATCTTCTTCGCGTTGAAAGAGCACCTCGTATACCCGCTCGCCGATAACGCACACTTTCCGTTTCTCGGCGATATCGATATCGTTCACGTATCGCCCGTACAGCATCTTGCTTTTTTCGATCAAATCGTACTCGGGATAACATCCTTTTACCAAGTAAGAACCCCCCTTATCACCTCGCACCACGTTTTTGTCACCGTTATTGCCACCCGCGAAAAGCACGGGCGAGATATATTGCAACTCTTCCACCCGCTGGCGGATAATCGGCAAATCGCTGTTGGTCATATTCCAACTACGCCCTTTTTTAAAACCTTTGTACGGTTCCGTTGTACGCTCTGCCGCGAAAAAGACCGAGTTGGTTGCAAACCC
The DNA here is from genome assembly GCA_012839475.1 of Petrimonas sp. Classification (GTDB taxonomy): domain Bacteria; phylum Bacteroidota; class Bacteroidia; order Bacteroidales; family Dysgonomonadaceae; genus Proteiniphilum. The sequence continues at coordinate 28,741 of DUNG01000028.1, forward strand.
TTCTATTTGCGAGAAAATGCCTGTTTCTAACGCTTTCCCTGCCCCTACCATCAACACGAGCATAAGTATTCCCCAAAAAACACCGAATGCCGTGAGGAAACTGCGAGACTTGTTGCTGGTGATGGTCATCCATATCTCTTGCCAGCGGTCGGTATCGAAAGCCAACCCTATTCTCCTCGAAAAGGGGGCTTTTTTACGTCGCGGATGAAGGTTTGTCTGTTGTTGCATTTCGTACTATCTATATTGTAAATCTTAATGGCTAATTCGCTAACGCGCCTTTTTTGTCGTCGCTCGGCAAAACTTGAACAAGTTCAGCTCTGCTCTCGCTCCTAAGAAATTCGCTGACGCGCCTTTTCTGTCGTCGCTCGGCAAAACTTGAACAAGTTCAGCTCTGCTCTCGCTCCTAAGAAAATTGCCCATTGTTCATTGTTCATTGCTCATTGTGTCACTCTTGCCTCATCGCCTCTATCGGCTTTATCTTCACGGCCTTCCTCGCGGGTAGATAACCGGCGATAACTCCCGAGATTATCAACAAAACGGTCGCGAAAAGAGCGTATCCGATATTCACGGTCGGATTTTTAAATACCGACATTTGTACCTCTCCTTCAGAACCTTGCATTCCGTTAGCCGACTGTTCCATAACAAAGTTTATCAATTCGGTAAGCCCGATGCCTAAGAACATGCCAATGTACCCGAAAATGGCGGTTATGATAATGGATTCCAGGATAATGGACCTCAAGATGGATGCAGGTGGTGCGCCTATGGCTTTGCGAATACCGATCTCACGTGTGCGCTCTTTGACCGATACCAGCATGATATTGCTAACACCCACGATCCCGGCGATGAGCGTGAAAATCCCCACGATGGACACGAAAATGTTGAGCCCGCCAAATATGTGCATCGTTTCGATGTAATCGGCTTGTGAATTCTCTACCCAAAGTGCTTGGTCATCCGTGGGGTTAAAATTGAGCCGACGTCCCATAAGGTTTCGCAATGTTTCATCGAACCGGTCATTTTCTGCTTTCGTTTCGAGTCCTTCCACTGTAAAAGTAAGTTCATAGAATTTTTTATCGGGATTGAATATGGCTTGTGATGTGGAAAACGGGATATAGGCAACCGGTCCGCCCCACTGCTCTTTTTTAGAATTCACGCCGATAACTTTGAACATGAGTTGCCCCACCTTTACATATTCGCCCAATGGCGATTTGTCTTTAAAAAGCACTTCCGCCATTTTTTTATCTAACACGATTACTTTGCTTTTCTGCTCGAAATCGAGTTGATTGATAAATCGTCCGGCATCGGGTTCAAATATCAATTTCTCTATTTCGGCATAGCTTGGCATTACACCTCGCACCTGATACGAGCCGTATTCGGTACCGTAGGAGATGCTTTGCGTTTTCTCGGATAGAGCGGTAACTAAACGGCTTTCGCTTATATCGTCCTCTATAACAGACACCTCTTGTTCAGAGAACTGGATGTTTCGTCCCGATTTCAATCCTTTATGCGGCATAGATGTCGTTCCCGCCCATAGGTTGACACGGTTCACGGCACGTTGTTCAAAATTCGACATCACACCGTTTCTCAACCCGTTACCCGCGCCCAGCAACACGATGAGGATGAAAATCCCCCACGAGACCGACAACCCGGTAAGGGTGGTGCGCAGCTTGTTTTTGCGTAGGGTGGTGAATATTTCTTGGAGCTGATCCCTCATTTTTTCAGTTGATTACTAATTGCTAATTGCTAATTGCTAACCCCCATTTTCAATCATGCCATCTTTTAACCGGATGATCCGGTTGGTCGTATCGGCCACCGACTGTTCATGCGTAACGATGATGAGGGTGATGCCCTGTTTGTTTAGATCGGAAAGGACGCTCATCACCTCGATGGAGGTTTGGCTGTCTAACGCGCCTGTCGGCTCATCGGCGAGGATAATCTTTGGGTTTGAAATCATCGCACGGGCGATGGCGACACGCTGTTTTTGTCCACCCGAAAGCTCGTTGGGCAAGTGATGCGCCCAATCTTTCAACCCCATTTTATCAAGATGTTCCATCGCGATGATATTGCGCCGTTTTCGGCTCACGTTTTTATAATAGAGCGGTAGTGCCACATTTTCCAGCGCGTTTTTGAAATTGATGAGATTGAACGATTGAAACACGAACCCGATCATCTCGTTGCGGTATCTTGCCGCCTGTTTTTCGCCCAGGTCTTTGATGAGCGTTCCGTTTAACCGGTACTCGCCCGAATCGTAGGTGTCCAAAATGCCCAAGATGTTGAGCAGCGTGGATTTTCCCGAACCTGATGCACCCATGATGGAGACGTATTCGCCCGCTTCAATCGTGAGGCTGATGCCCTTAAGCACATGCAACGAAATGGCTTCGGTGTAGTAGGACTTGTGTATGTTTGTGAGGGTAATCATTTTTTTGCTTTTGTTTTTTAGCTTTCAGCTATTGGCTCGATGTTGTGCCTTTTTTATTCCCAGCTAAAACCATTGTTTTTTTTGTTTACTATTTATTAGATGCATATTCCGTTGTTTTGGTTACAAAAACTCATTTTTCCGGTTATTGTCTCCATGTTTGGTTGATTTACTTTTCTTACCAATAACGTGGATTATTTTATTTTTACTCTTCCCCAATTGCTTCCACCGGTTTTATCATCATGGCGCGTTGAGCGGGAATAACTCCTGCCAGCATCCCGATAACGATGAGAATAATCAGCGAACCTGCCGCCATCGAAAAGCTAATTTGCGGGTCTTTAAAAAACTGGTCGCCTTGACTTAATGCCATGCCCACTGCCGAAAGCAGACCTACCCCCAGCATGATTCCGCCAATTCCCGCCAAAACGGTCAGCACGATACTTTCACTTAAGATTTGCCCGATAATATTGTTCGGTGTTGCCCCCAAAGCGCGGCGGATACCGATCTCCTTGGTGCGCTCGCGCACGGTTACGAGCATGATGTTACTCACGCCGATGGCTCCCGCGAGGAGTGTTCCGAGAC
>DUNG01000029.1 GCA_012839475.1 Petrimonas sp.
CCGCCGTTTACAACGTCTCGTTTCGTCGGTTACTTCCGGTTCGCTTACCTCGAAACGCAGCGTCCATCCTTTATCCAGCGTTATTTCGTTCGAGGTGGACACGCTCGGCTCATGGACCCACCTGGATAACGAAATCCTTAAAAGGAACATGGGCACCGCCGTTTACAACGTCTCGTTTCCCCTTCAAAAGAGGCCAGATACAGAATACCTGCTTTCGTTGGGAGATGTCCGTGAGAGTGCGCGGGTCAAAGTCAACGGGCAAGACGCGGGTACACTCTTCGCCGCACCGTTCCAAACGACCATAGGCGTGCTGCTGCGCGACGGGACAAACACCCTGGAGATCGAGGTGACCAATCTCCCGGCGAACCGCATCGCCGATTACGACCGTCGCGGCGTGGAGTGGCGCATTTTTCACGACATCAATATCGTGAACCTCGAGTACCAGCCCGCGAAATACGACACCTGGGACACGGTTGACTCTGGCCTACTGGGTCCCGTTACCCTACAAACGCTCCATGCAATAAAACCGTGAAACAATGACCCCATAATGCCTTGAGCCGGTGAAAGAAGCCACCATATCCCTGCAACGGGAAGTAAAGAGAAAGGCTTACTGCCTCATATAGGGCAAGCCTTAATTTTATCTATAATTGGGAATTAAATACTTAAAAAAAGGACAGGGTTCCCATGAACAATACTACCTTTACATTGATTAAATTTATCGTGTAGCAAACGCATTTCACAGAAGCGAATTCTAGTGATTTTTACCCGCGATTTCGAGTAATTAACAGAGAGAAAATAATATATAACAAAAAATTAAAGAAAAATGAGGAAGTTTGTATCAACAGTAATGGCGCTTTGTCTACTCCTGTTTTTACAGGGATGTGGCGAAACAGCTGCAGGGGGTAAAACACCCTCCACGTTAAAGGAGGCATTAAGCCAACACTTCCACATCGGCACCGCACTGAACCTTAACCACGTTCATGGTACCGACGTACAAGGAGTGGAGATTGTCAAGGAACAGTTCTCTGCCATCGTAGCCGAGAACTGCATGAAGAGCATGTACTTGCAACCTAACGAAGGGGAGTTCTTCTTTGATGACGCTGATAAGTTCGTTGAATTAGGTGAACAAAACAACATGCACATCACGGGGCACACCCTTATCTGGCATTCACAAGCCCCCCGTTGGTTCTTTACTGACGATGAAGGCAATGACGTTTCACCCGAGGTGTTGAAGGAGCGGATGCGCAACCACATCAATACCGTTGTAACAAGGTATAAGGGGCGCATCAAGGGATGGGATGTGGTAAACGAGGCCATTCTTGACGACGGCGAGTACCGCAACAGCAAATTCTACCAAATCTTGGGCGAAGAGTTCATCCCCCTCGCCTTCCAGTACGCGCATGAAGCTGACCCTGATGCGGAGCTATACTACAACGATTACAACGAGTGGCACGTGGGTAAGCGCAACGCGATCGTGAAGATGATTAACACCCTCAGAGAGCGGGGAATCCGCATTGATGGCGTTGGAATGCAAGGTCACGTGGGTATGGACTATCCTTCGATAGCAGATTACAAAGCGGCGATTGACACTTACGCCAACGCGGGGGTAAAAGTAATGGTAACGGAGTTCGAAGTCAGTGCCCTCCCTACCCCTGGCCGCCGCGTTAGCTCGAATATTGCCGACACGGAAGAGTACCGCAACGAAATCGACCCGTATCGGGATGGGCTGCCCGATTCCGCGAGGTTGGCATGGGAAGAGCGGATGCTTGACTTCTTTAAGCTTTTTATAGAAAGCGGTGATAAGCTTACACGTGTAACGCTGTGGGGCGTGACGGACGGCGACTCATGGAAAAACAACTTCCCGGTTAGAGGGCGCACGGACTACCCGCTTCTATTTGACAGGGAGTACAACGCCAAACCGATTGTTCAAAGGATTATCGATCTGGCCAGTGGAGGTGGACAACAAGAGGGAAGTAAAGCCACGGGGGCAGCTGTGGCCGCGGAAACATACCCCGAAGGCTCTTTACCTAACGAGTACAACATCGTGGGTGCCGATTACCCAAGGGTGGGAGCGGATGGTCGTACCTACTTCAAGATCTACGCCCCCGATGCGAACAAGGTAGAGATAAGCTTTAGGGGTGAGATGACAAAAGGGGCGGATGGCTTCTGGACATTCGCCTCCGAAGAGCCTGAGGTCGTGGGATTCCACTATTACCAAGTAATCATTGATGGCGTGAGCGTGGCAGATCCTAACGGGAAGCCACTCTTTGGTATGGGTAAATGGGTAAGCGGTATCGAAATACCAGAAAAGAATGTAGACTATTACAAACCGCGGGAAGGCGTGGCACGCGGTCAAGTTAGTGAAAGCTGGTACTACTCGAACATCCGAAACGAGTGGCGTAGATGCTTCGTCTACACCCCCGCCGAGTACGACCAAAGGGCAAACAAAAAATACCCCGTGCTGTACCTACAACATGGTATGGGTGAAAACGAAACCAGCTGGGCAAACCAGGGGAAGATGAACTTCATCATGGACAACCTGATTGCCGAGGGACAAGCAACACCCATGATCGTGGTAATGGATAACGGGAATGTTGAAAACTTCGCGGTGCGTCCTGGAGAAGATCCCAACGAAGCAAGAGCCCGGTTCGGTGCCGACTTCGGCCCCATTCTGCTCACCGAAATCATTCCGCATATCGAAAGCAGCTATCGGGTACTGACCGATCGCGAGAGCAGGGCCATGGCCGGGCTTTCTTGGGGTGGCTTACAAACGTTTAACATCACCCTGAATAACCTGGATAAGTTCGCTTACATCGGGGGATTCAGTGGTGCGGGACGTATCGATCTGGAGCAGCTGGACACGGCTTACGGTGGCGTCTTTAAAGACCCCAAGGCGTTTAACGAAAAGGTGAAGGTTTTCTTTATGGGAATCGGCTCCGAAGAGCGGCCTGAAAGAACGAGGAGCTTGGCAGAGGGCTTGAACAATGCCGGAATCAAGACCATCTACTACGAGTCACCCGGTACCGCCCATGAGTTCCTCACCTGGCGCAGGTGTTTAAAAGAATTTGTTCCCCTTATCTTTAAATAAGGCAATAGCGGCTAAACTGCAAAGGGTAGTCAAGCCGTAATACAGAAAATCGAACCATTAAGGTAAGGCAATTGGAAAATTAGTTTTAATCTAATCGTTTTAGAGAATGAAGATAAAAAGTTCAATTTCATTAAAAGGATTATGCCTCATGATAATGTGTGCATTTTCCTTAACACTGTTTGCCCAGAACATCACCGTGACAGGCTCCATCTCCGATACTAGGGGTGAAGCTTTAATCGGTGTGACGGTGCAGGTTCAAGGCACGGGTATCGGGACCGTAACCGACATTGACGGTAAATTCACACTTTTAAATGTGTCTCCTGATGCTACGCTGCTTATTTCATACGTGGGTATGAAATCTCAAACCATTCCGTTGAACGGGAGGACAACATTAACCATCACCCTCGAAGAGGACACCGAGTTATTGGAAGAGGTGATCGTGGTTGGCTTCGGGCAACAAAAAAAGGAGAGCGTAGTGGGAGCCATCGCGCAGACCAGCAGCAAGGTGCTGGAGCGAACCGGGGGTGTATCTAGCCTGGGGCAAGCACTTACAGGGAACCTGCCCGGTGTTGTTACCATGACAACAACGGGAAGACCGGGAGAAGAAGACCCGGAAATTGTTATCCGTGGTGTTACCTCATGGAACGGAGCCGGTCCCCTTATCCTGGTGGATGGTGTGGAACGCCCAATGAAAGGTATTGATATTAACTCGGTGGCCACCATTTCGGTATTGAAGGACGCTTCCGCGACAGCCATATTTGGTGTACGCGGGGCCAATGGTGTAGTCCTGATTACCACGAAACGGGGAGAAGAGGGAAGAGCAAATGTTAACATCAACGCGAGCTCTACGCTAAAGACCTACTCAAAGCTACCGGAACTGCTGGATTCATACGACGCGCTACAGCTTCGTAACCGGGTAATTCAACATGAACTGGGATACGCCCCTCAACAGTGGGTCAACTACCGTCCCCAAGCGATTATTGATAAGTACCGCTGGCCGGCTAACCTCGAGGAGTTTGAACGCTACCCCAACGTGGATTGGGTGGACGAGCTCCTGAAGGATGTGGCAACCTCCTACAATGCCAACGTGAACGTATCGGGTGGAACAAATCTCGTGAAATATTTCGCGAGCTTGGACTACACGCACGAGGGTGATATTTACAAGAAAATTGATAATGGGCGCGGGTACGAAACCGGGTTCGGTTACGACCGGATCAACGTGAGAAGCAACCTTGACTTCACCATCACCAACTCCACCACACTTCGGGTTAACCTCTCGGGATCCCACGGGGTTACCAAGGGAACCAACTTCTTCGCTTACGAGAACCTGGTGTGGGCCGCCTTCTACGGGATTCCGCCCGATATGTTCAGACCTCGTTACAGCGACGGCACGTATGGATACTACCATCCCAACCCCTCGCAGGCAACCACCAACTCGCTGTTGGACCTAAGCGTGAACGGGATGGGACAAACCACGAGCGACCAGCTACATACCGACTTTACCCTGCGACAAGACTTGGGTTTCCTGCTCAAAGGACTCTCGATACAGGGAATGCTCGCGTATGACAACAGTTTCCAGGAGTCGGGACGGGGGGTTGACGACACCAACGACTGGGAAGATGACCCCCAGAAATGGATTGACCCGGAAACTGGCGAAACGTTCACCAACGTGACCTTAGACGGGAACAACAAGTTCGACTACCAGAACAACAACGCGTGGATGACCCGGGCAGGAAGCGTGGGAGCAGGTTACCGAAGAACCAACTACTCGGTTCAACTCAACTACAACAATACATTTGGCGACCACTCGGTGGGTGCCATGGGTAACTTTAGCCGTGAGCAATACGCTTCAGGGAGCCAGTTACCGCACTACCGGGAGAACTGGGTGTTCCGTACCACGTACGATTACGCACGCAGGTACATGCTGGAGTACAACGGCGCGTACAACGGGTCCGAGAAATTCGCGCCCGAATACCGTTTCGCCTTCTTCCAGTCGGGTGCCGCTGGATGGATGATTTCGGAAGAGCCCTTCGTGAAAAACCTCAACCAGCGCTGGCTAGATATGCTGAAATTAAGGGGATCATTCGGCCAGATCGGAGACGACAACGTAAGCGGACGCTGGCTATACATGGATACCTGGAGCTACGGTGGTGCATTCAACCAGGGACTCACGGGGGTGAACTCCAGGAAAAGCCCCTACCAATGGTACTACGAGTCACAAGTGGGGAACCCCAATATCCACTGGGAAGTAGCCACCAAATTGGACATAGCGCTTGATTACGCGATTTTTGGAGGCGTAATTTCCGGGACTATCGACTACTTCAAAGAGAATAGAAGCAATATCCTGCTTGCCGGTGGGTCACGCGCTGTACCCTCCTATTACGGGGCTACTGCTCCTACCGCCAACCTGGGTGAGGTGGAAAACGAGGGTTTCGAGTTTGAACTGCGTTGGAACAAACCGATAGGTGAGCACTGGCGCCTATGGGGTAACTTCTTCTACACCCGTGCCCAGAACAAAATCATCAACGCGGACGATCCACTCTTGTTGCCGGAATACCAAAAAAGGGCCAACAAGCCAATCGGCCAGACCTACGCGCACGTGGACCACGGTTACTACAATAACTGGGACGAGCTTTATGGCTCCACGCCGCACGATGAGTCAGACGATGCCCGCCTACCCGGCAACTACAACCTGCTCGACTTCGATGCAGACGGGATCATCACCACGTTTGACCGAATTCCCTACGGGTTTACCGGTATTCCTGAGAACACCGTCAACACCCAGCTCGGGGTAGATTATCGTGGGTGGAGCTTCTTCATGCAGTTCTACGGGGTTAATAACGTGACCCGTTACGTGGGACTCCAAAGCTTGGGGGGAATTAAAAACACCGCTTTCAACGAGGGAACCTACTGGTCAAAAGAGGATATCAACGCGGATGTTCCGCTACCAAGGTGGGGAACCATTCCAAGTGGTTACACCAACGGGACACGTTTCTTACATGATGGCTCCTATATCCGTCTGAAATATGCCGAACTCTCCTACACCTTTACCAACAGGGAGTGGTTGCAGAAGATAAGCTTGAATAGCCTAAGGCTGTTTGTCAACGGGAATAACCTGTTCCTGTGGACCAAGATGCCGGATGACCGGGAATCAAACACGGGTGGAAACACATCGTATCCCACGCAGAGACGTTTTAACTTAGGATTAAGAATTTCTCTATAACCGAAATATATGATGATGAAGACAAAACCTATATATATACTGATAATCACTCTTATATTGAGTGTTGTATCGTGTACCGAGTACCTGGATAGGGAACCGGAGTCGATAATCGCGGGCGATGACGCGTTCAAGAACTTCCGAAACTTCCAGGGGTACGTTGAACGCATGTACCACCTGACACCCGATTTAGCCAAACACTACTGGGTAAGCTCTTTCAACTGGGGTGAGGACGAGGTGGTAACCATTGGCAATGGTGAATACCTGATGGGTTTCAGCATCGACCGGGGAAACTACCGTGACTATATCAATAATGGTGCATCGTTCTTAGACCGCAATTGGAGCGTTGGTGGAGACCGCTTCAGAAAATCCATCTGGGGCGGATCATGGCACGGCATTCGCATCGCGAACATGGGGTTGGAGGCACTGGCCGAAGGCAAGTTAACCGAAGCGACCCAAGAGGAGAGAGACCTTATTGAAGGGCAGCTCTACTTTATGCGCGGCTGGTTCTACTTCCAGCTCACGCAATACTGGGGTGGTCTACCCTACATTGACACCGTGTTACCCAGTGACGAGCCACTTACCCTACCCCGTGAAAGCTACCGGGAGAACGCAGAGAAAATGGCGGCCGATTTCCAACGTGCCGCGAACCTGTTGCCGATTGACTGGGAAGAAACCACGGTGGGAAGAAACACGCGTGGTAACAATGAACTCCGGCCTAACAAGATATGGGCGCTATCCATGCTCGGGAAGACCTATCTCTACGCGGGAAGTCCCCTAATGGCCAATGGCGCCAACGGGCCACGAACTTACGACGCCGAGATGTGCAAAAAGGGGGCTGATGCGTTTGGACAGCTCCTCAGCATGGTAGAAAACGGGCAGACGCAATACGCGCTGGTTGACTTCGAAGACTACTCGTCGCTTTTTTACACCATTCAGCAAGGGTGGTTAATGCCGGGTGGCACGGAAGCAATCATCCGTTCCCCAACATACGGTGCCGATTCATACTGGCGTCAAATGAACTCATACCAACCTTCGGCCATGTGCGAGGGAGACGGTATCGTTCTCACGCCCTCGGCGAACTACGTGAACTATTACGGGATGGCCAACGGCATGCCGCTGGACGACCCCGAATCGGGTTTCGATCCCGAGTATCCCTGGAAGGACCGCGACCCGCGTTTTTACAACAGCATCATTTATGATGGTGTGAAAGTAGTTTCGGGAACCATTACCAACCCTAGAGACGAGCAGTGGCGTTTTGCGAACCTCTACACGGGGGGTAGTTACGTGAGTGACCCCCGCACGACAAGCCGTACCGGGTACTTGAACTACAAGTTCATCCCGCTCGGGGCGAATAAGTGGGATATTACCTATGGTTATAGCTATGCCACACACTTCCATCTTACCTGGCTGCGCCTGGCCGACGTCTACCTGATGTACGCCGAAGCGGCAGCTCAAGGTTACCAATCACCCAGCGGAAAGTCGCCCAACACCTCGTTAACAGCTGTTGACGCGGTGAACCGGGTCCGCGAACGTGCAGGCGTGAAAGGTATGGCCGAAAAATACACCTCCAACATGGAAGGATTCATGAAGGAGCTGATTCGCGAGCGCGCCGTGGAATTGTCGTTCGAAGGACACCGGTTCAACGATTTACGCCGTTGGCTCTTGCTTACCGAGTACCCCTATAACATTAAGACCAGACAAAATTTCTACAGGGCACAGCCGCTTGATCCGGATGTAGACCCAAAGGAGAACAAGGTGGTTGATTGGGAGGAAGAGGTAATCGTGGAACGTAAACTCACCAGTAAACACTATTGGCTACCTCTCAAAACAGAAGATGTTAGCATGTATCCAGAGTTTCACCAAAACCCGGGCTGGTAAGAAATTGAACAATTAAAAATGAGTAAAATGAAACAGGTATATATTGGCTTCGCATTTTGTATCGCTTTTGCTTTCAGCGCATTAAACATAAATGCCCAGACGGGGTACGCGAACGAACCCTTTTGGCAAAACGATACAGAGCAAAACAAGATCGAAGTGGCATTTCGCACCATCGACCAACAGGATCTCCTGGGTGGCGTTTCGGTTATCGACGTGGAGAAGTTGACCGAGAAAGCCTATACCACCTACAGCCTGAACTTTTTAGAAAACGTGATAGGGGGAGTAAGTGGTAATATATGGGGCATGGACGACTACCTGGTGGTGATTGATGGTATGGTTCGAGACGCCAATAACGTCCTCCCTACCGAGATAAAAAGTATCATCGTGTTGAAAGGACCGGCAGCAGTGGCATTATATGGTAGCCGGGGCGCCAAAGGGGTGGTGCAAATTACCACCAAGCGCGGTGTCGAGGGTGATCGTCGCATTAACATACGGGCAAACACCGGGATGCATACCCCGAAATCGTTCCCTGAATATTTGGGATCAGCAGAGTACATGTCGCTTTATAACGAGGCGGAATACAACGATGCTGGCTCAACAGCCGGCAAGTCCTTCTTCCCACGAGACGGCAGACCCAACGAAGTGTACTGGACGGCCTCCGGGATTAACCCGTACCGCTATCCCGATCTGGACATGTACTCTTCCGAGTACCTTCGGAAAGCTTACAACCGCTCAGAAGCAATCGCGGAGATTACCGGGGGAAGCAGCCGAACAAAGTATTATACTACCGCGGGATACTACCGCGAGAAATCGCTCTTGAAACTGGCAAATCATGCCAAGGACTATACCAGTCGCCTCTTCGTACGGGGAAACCTCGATATCAACGTGAGCGAGATCCTAAAGGTGCAAGCCGATGCGAACGTCACCTATTACGACTCCTACTCGGCAAGGGGGGACTGGTGGTCCAACGCGGCAACCTTACGCCCCCACATGGTGGCACCATTAATCCCGTTAAGTTACCTCGAAGAGAACGACATCCCGTCGTGGGGATTAATCGAGAACAGTAACTACATCATCGATGGGAAGTACTTCCTGGGAGGAACGCAGATTAATCCCACCAACCCTATCGCTGACGCGTACGCGGCAGGAGACAACAAGTTCGTGAGCCGTCAATTCCAGTTCAACACCCATTTCGATCTCGACCTAAAATCAATCCTCCAGGGATTGGTTATGCGGGCGCGATACGGTATTGACTACGCCTCCACGTACAACCAGGGGTATTCAAACCAATACGCGACCTTCTCTCCCACATGGACAAACTACGCGGGAGAAGAGATGATAGCAAGCCTTGAACAGTTTGGCGTTGACGAGAAATCGGGAAATGAGAATATCACCAATACCGCGTACCGGTATACCTATAACGTGGCAGCACAGTTGGATTACACCCGTACATTTAACAGGGATCACAACCTGTTCGCGATGCTTTTGGCCAACGGCTGGCAACGTCAGATTAGCGGGCAATACCACCGGCTGACCAACGCCAACCTGGGAGTGCAAGCTTCCTACAACTTCCAACACAAGTATTACCTGGACTTCAGCTCGGCGTTGCCCTACTCTACCAAGTTACCGGAGGGAAATCGCCTGGGCTTCTCACCCACGGTAACGTTGGGATGGCGCCCGGTGAAGGAGGACTTTTTTGCCGATAGCGCCTTTGACGACTTGATGGTTACCGTGTCTGGAGGGATTATCAGTCAGGATATGGATATATCCACCAGCGACAACGAGATGGGCTACTACCTCTACAAATCAATCCTACAGCGAGGTGGATGGTACTCGTGGGCCGACCTCGGGGGTGAGGCCGCTACCGAGTTCCAACGTGGCGACAACCCCAACTTAACCTACGTGAAGAGAAAAGAGGTCAACCTGGGACTACGGGGTTCCCTTTGGGACAAACTGTTAACGTTTGACCTGAACTACTTCACGGGGACAATGGACGGTAACATCGTACGCGCACACTCGCTCTACCCGATCTACTTCACCCAGGTAGGATACCCCTCCTCATCTATTATCCCTTACGTGAACTACAACATAGATGATCGCTCGGGATTTGATTTCAGTGTTTACCTGAACAAGGAAGTGGGTGAGGTGGACTTAACATTAGGTGTAAGCGGCATGTACCAGGAAACGAAAGCGTCGCGACGAGACGAGGTAATCGAGTACGAGTACAGGAGCGCGATCGGCCGTCCGGTGAACAGCCTGTGGGGATTGGAGAATCTCGGGCTCTTCCAAGACCAGGCCGATATCGACAACTCTCCTGAACAACTCTTCGGTGAAACAAGACCTGGCGACATCAAGTACAAGGACCAAAACAACGACGGGGTGATAGACGAGAACGACGCGGTATACCTGGGACGTTGGGATACACCCTTCCGCCTGGGGCTGAACTTTACCGCGAAATGGCGTGACTTTACCTTCTTTGCCATGGCCAATGGCCTCTACGGTGGAAAAGGATTCAAAAACAGCTCTTACTACTGGGTACGAAGTGATAACAAATACTCGGAAGTAGTACGCGATCGGTGGACGGAGGAGACCAAACATACGGCAACCTATCCGCGGTTAACCACTACCAGTGGACAGAACAACTTCCGTAACTCCGACTTCTGGATCTACGACGCTAACCGTTTGAACCTCTCCCAGGTACAAGTTACGTACGATATTCCCAAGAGTGCACTGCAGGGTTCATTCGTGAAAGGTATCAGCATCTACGCGAGCGGGTACAACCTGCTGACCATCTCCAAGGAGCGTAAGCACCTGGAGCTTAACGTGGGAAGTGCACCGCAAACACGCTTTTACAACATTGGTGTAATAGGTACGTTTTAATGGTATCAATCGATAAATCAATTCAATCATGAAGTATAGAAATACATTATCCATAATTGCACTGTTTGTTGCACTTATCTTTATCCAGACGGGCTGCGATGGTATGTTCGAGCCCACGATAGAGAACCATAAGGAGGTCGATGCCTTGTACAACATGCCCTCGTGGGCGGTCGGGTTACTCGGTCACACCTATATAGGTAACCCACTGGCTTCGTACTCCTTCACCGAAGTGGCCACCGACGATGCGGTGTCGAACGACCCGAACAACAGTTTGCGTTCCATGGCCACCGGGTCGTGGCGGGCCAATAACAACCCGCTGGACAGGTGGCAGAACCTCCGTGCCTCGTGGCAATACCTGAACCAGTTCCTCGTTATTGTAGACGACGTGCACTGGGCGGATGACCCGTTGGTAGCAGAAATGTTCAGGGATCGTATGAAAGGCGACGCATTTGGCATGCGTGCACTCTACATGTACCACCTGCTTCTCCATCACGCGGGATGGACCGACGATGGGCAACTCCTGGGTATACCCATTTTAACCGAGCCGGAAAACCTGGATTCAGAGTTTAACCTACCGCGTAATACCTTCCAGGAGTGCCTGGATCAGCTCTACGCAGATGTGGACTCGGCATTGTTGCTTCTACCGGAAGATTACGGCGAAGTGACATCCAGCGATCAAGTTCCCCAAAAGTACCGGGGTAAAGGGGTAACCACCGGCCAATACACCCGTGTTTTTGGTGATAATGCGAAAAACCGCATGAACGCGAAGATCGCACGGGCCGTTAAGGCGCAAGCTATGTTACTGGCAGCCAGTCCCGCGTACAACAAGGGAACCAACGTTACCTGGGCCGATGCGGCCAAGCAAATGGCCGTCGTACTTAGCTCATTGGGACCGAACCCAATAGCAGAGCTCGATCCCGATGGTAACAAGTGGTACCAGAACAGCAGCTTCATCCAGAACCTGCCGGCAGGAGTGAACCCCAAGGAGATCCTCTGGCGGGGGAATAAGGAAAACAACCTTTCGCTGGAGCGTAATAACTATCCACCTACCCTGTACGGGAATGGACGCGTGAACCCCACCCAGAACTTGGTGGATGCATTCCCGATGGCAAACGGGTTACCCATCAAGGATCCCGGTAGTGGGTACAACCCCAACAACCCATACGAGAACAGAGACCCTCGCCTGTCACTCTACATAATTTATAATGGCAGTAAAGCGGGTCCCCAAAACACCACCATTACTACCGCGAGCGATGGACCCGATAACAACGCGTTGAACAGAACAGAAACTTCAACACGAACTGGTTACTACCTGAAAAAGTTGTTGAACATGCAGGTGAACGCGAATCCCAACTCGGAGACCACCGCATGGCATTATAAACCATTTATCCGGTATACCGAGATATTCCTCGGGTACGCAGAAGCGGCTAACGAAGCGTGGGGCCCCACTGCCGACGGTGGGAACGGCTACTCTGCATACGACGTGATCAAGGCGATTCGTCAACGTGCAGGCATTGGGGTAAACGAAGCTGACCAATACCTGGAATCGGTAAAGGGTGACAAGGACAGGATGCGCGAACTTATTCATAACGAGCGCCGTATAGAGCTTTGCTTCGAAGGCTTCCGCTTCTGGGACCTGCGCCGCTGGAAAAAAGACCTTACCGAACCGGCAAAGGGAATGAATATCAGGGGGGGTAACCACACGATTCTTGATCAAGTGGAAGTACGCGACTACCAGGACTACATGTACCACGGACCTATCCCTTACAATGAGGTGATTAAATTCTCCAACCTTCAACAGAACAAAGGATGGGCACGATAACCGTGATCGGGAAAACAGTGTTGAATTATTAACAAGATGAAGATGAAAAAGATATATATCATAACGCTACTGTCGGCAATATTGGCCGGAATGTTTACTTCCTGCGAGAACGGGGGTTGGGAATTCCCCGACTTCGAATACACGGCGGTATACTTTGCCTACCAAAATCCGGTACGAACCATTGTACTTGGGGAAGACATTTTCGATACCACGCTCGATAACGAGTACAAATGCCAGATCATGGCCACCATGGGAGGAGTGTACGAAAACAAGCATGATGTCGAGATCAGTATACGTGTAGACGATTCGCTGGTTGATGAGTTGATTTTTAGAAAGGATGAAGATTCAGATCCTGATATTCCCGTTCTGCCAATGCCAAAGAACTACTATTCACTTTCAAGTGATAAAATAGTGATTGAAAAAGGTTCAATCTTAGGCGGTGTAACGGTTCAACTTACAGAGGCCTTCTTCAACGACCCCCTCGCGCTTTCAACAAACTACGTGATACCGGTTGTAATGACCGGTGTTGTGAACGCGGATACGATCCTCTCGGGAATCCCAAGGGTAGATAACCCGAGACGAGCCGTGAACGAGGATTGGGAACAACTGCCCAAGGATTACGTGATGTACGCGGTGAAATACATTAACCAGTACGATGCCAACTACCTGCGTAGAGGAGTGGACGTGATCAGTGGCGAGCAGAGTGCGACCATCAAACGTCGTGCTGAATACAAGGAGCAGGACGAGGTAATCGACAAGATCAGCACCCAATCGCTCAACACCATTCTTTGGGATCACACCCTGTTGGATGCAAACGGTATCCCTCACGATAGCGAGCTCAGAATCACTTTTAACAGTCAGGGCGATGCTACTGTATCTTCAGAAACAACGGGCGTAACCGTTTCCGGCAGTGGAAAATTTGTACCCAGGGGTGAGAAAAACGGCTGGGGCGAAAAAGAGAGGGATGCGCTGTACCTCGATTACACGATTGATTATGGTGCTATCCAAGTGTCCACCAAAGACACGCTGGTGGTTCGCGACAGGGGAGTAAGGGCTGAATGGTTCACCCCGGTATTAAAAGATTAACTGGCATTCTAAGAAAAACTATGATTATGAAACATTCAATACATGGATTAGTCGTTTTTATATTGCTATTGATCATCAACGCATCGTGCGTAGATCATGCAATTGAACCCTTCGAGGTAGCTAAGCCAGAAATAGTAGCTGGCATGGAATACCTCAACGAGTACGATGCACTAAAGACCTATGTTAACAGGAGCACGAGTCCCGTTTTCAAGCTGGGTGCCGGCGTTACCGCGAGCGAATACGTGGGTCAGGGAGTGATGTACCGCTTGATCAACGCCAACTTCGATCAGATTACCGCCGGAAACGCCATGAAGTACGGTTCCGTTGTACAAAATAACGGCTCGATGGACTTTGGTACGGTTTCACAGCTTGTCGCCGCCGCGAAAGAGGCAGACATCTCAATTTACGGGCATACCCTTATGTGGCACGCACAGCAAAACAAGAAGTATCTTGAAGGGTTATTGGCAGACAAAGAGATTGAAATAGAGGAAGGTGCCACCGACGAAATTGTCGATGGATTCGTGAATTACGCGGTAGATCCCTTTACCGGTTGGGTAGGTGGCCCCGTGCGACCCGTTGTTGAAAATGGGGTGCTGGTTGTCACGAACCCGGAAGCCCTGCCAAACTTCTGGGAACTGCAATACCACGTTGCCAATAACATCTCTATCAAAGAGAACACCAGGCACAAAGTAACAGTCCGCATCAAGGGAACTTCAGCCGGTGAAATCACTATTGCTTTAGGCACTTGGGGGAATCTACAAAACACCAAGTTGCCCATCACAGAAGAGTGGGCAGAGGCAACCGTTGAGCTTAACAGCACCCTTAACGCAAGTAACGCGTTCGTGATGTTACAATCGGGACACTACGTGGGAACCTACGAGATCGAATGGGTTAAAGTAACCCACGAGGAGGCGGCCGCCATCACATGGTGGACCAACCTCGTTAGCAATAGCAACGTAGAAGGTGATGACGTATCAAGCTTTTACGCCACCGAAGAAACCGTCGGTCCCAAAGCGGCCACTATCGGAGCACCCGGAACTGGTGCAGATGGCGTGGGAAGAGCTATCGTAGTTAAATCGGGGGACAACCCCGCAAACCCATGGGACACCCAGTTCTTCGTCACTATCCCGGAACCTTTAAAGGAGGGTGACCGGATTCGTTTTAGCATGAAGTACAGGGCTGAGAAAGAGGCCACGGCAAGCTCTCAAGCGCACTTTAACCCGGGACAGTACCATCACTGGAGTTTCGTTGGAGGACTTCAGTTCACTACCGAATGGAAGAAGCATGAGTTCACGGGCTTCATAAGTGCCGCCCATGCCGGGGGCGATAACGCGAGGGGCGTGAAAACCATCGCCTTTAACTTGGCAGAACTTCCCGAAGCCAACACCTATTACTTCGACGACATCTACTGGGAACTCGAGGAGTCGGGCAACAAAATCCCGCTTACTCCGGAAGAGAAAGCCGATACGCTGACATGGGAGCTCAACAGGTGGATTGAGGGGATGATGGAGGCCACGGAAGGTTACGTTAAGGAGTGGGATATTGTGAATGAGGCCCTTATCGGGGAAGATAAGGACGGGGACGGTTTATATGACCTGAGGTCGGAAAAGACTGCCAGTGAGGATGAAAAGAAGAACAACTTCTACTGGGGTGACTACCTGGGTGACAACTACGTGCGCCTCGCGGTGAAATTCGCTCGCGAACATGGTCCCGCCGATATCAAGTTGTTCGTTAACGACTTCAATTTAGAATCGGACTGGGATGACAACCGGAAGCTAAAGAGCTTGATCGGGTGGATTGATCGATGGGAGTCGGATGGCGTTACGAAAATCGATGGGATTGGTACGCAGATGCACGTGTCGTACCACATGAACCCCGATGTTCAAGCCAGTAAAGAGACCCATATCGTGAAGATGTTCGAATTGATGGCAGCCACCGGAAAACTGGTGAAAGTTACCGAGCTGGATATGGGACTGGTTGACGCGGATGGCAACTCCGTACTCACAACCAACGTTACCCAGGAGCAGCACAAGGCAATGAGCCAATTCTACACGTTTATCCTCAAGAAGTACTTCGAGATTGTACCTGCAAACCAACGCGCGGGAATCACCCACTGGTGCCCAACCGACAGTCCCGCTAGCTCCTCATGGAGGGGTGGACAACCCGTGGGGCTCTGGACCGAGGGAGGCAGCTTACGCAAGCATGCTTACTCAGGGTACGCCGACGGATTAGCGGGCAAGTAGTGCCATTTCTATATTACAGCGGGGGGGCAAATTATGCGGTACCTCTTCATACTTTTGGCGTTAATAGGGATGCTCGTAACTTCCTGTTCGGACAACCCTGTAATTGAAATTGAAGAGCCGCAGCCCCCCCCGGTAATTACAGACCTTGAAACTAATCCTGATCCTGAACCTGTTGGCCTATTGCCCGCGTTAAAGGTGGTGGGAAGGCAACTGCAAAACGAAGCGGGGCAACCAGTAAACCTGCATGGTTTCGCGCAAACCTATAGCCCCTTTTTCAACCAAAACGCGTGGAACAACCACGACGTGGCGGGATGCCTTAGGTACAACCAGATGTTGATCGACGGTATTCTCGACGCGGGATGGGAGATGAACTTCGTTCGGATGCATATGGATCCCTACTGGAGCGACGACCATTCTATAGAGGCGGTTCGGTACGAGGGACATGAGCGTTTCTCGGAAACCCGATTTATAAAATACCTGGACGAAGTGTTCATCCCGATGGCTGAATACGCGAACCGTAAGGGACTATACGTGGTCTTCAGGCCACCTGGCGTTAGTCCCGAAAAAATCGCCGTTGGGGATGATTATAATCGGTTCCTGGAAAAAGTATGGGGCATCGTCTCAGCGCATCCCAAAATCCGGAACAACGGGGGTATCATGTTCGAGCTGGCAAACGAACCGATTCACATATTGGGTCCGGACGGTACCTACGCAAGCAACGGCCAGGGGCATTTCGACAAGATGAAAGAGTTTTGCCAGCGAATAACAGACACGATACGGGTCAAAGCGAACAACATCATCTGGGTGCCCGGGTTGGCCTACCAATCGTCCTTCAGTGGATTCGCGAGCAACCCGGTAAAAGGGAACAACATTGGCTACGCGGTACACGCCTACCCCGGATGGTACGGCAGTGATACCGAGGAGGCAAGTCCCGAGCTGGGTGGTTCCATGGGAGGGGGCTACGAAAGCTTCCAGCGGGGATGGAACGCTCAAGTCAAGCCGGTGGCCGATTTCGCGCCCGTAATGATTACCGAGATGGATTGGGCACCCGCCAAGTACAACGCCTCGTGGGGCAAAAGTTTTACCGGTACGGTAGGTGGCCCGGGATTTGGCGCGAACCTCAAGTACATTATCGATATGAGCGGTAACGTGAGCTGGTTGCTCTTCACGGAGTGCCATCGCCTGGCCGCATTCATGGATACTCCGGGTAAACCGGGCAGCTACACCTTTTTAAATGACCCTGAAGCGTGTCCATGGCCCATCTATCACTGGTTCAAGGAGTACGCTGATCAAGGCTCATCCACGGCAACAGCCCTGGAGAAACTTGAGATCGTGGGAATGAAGGAAGAGCTGCAGATACTGACCGGCGGTGAGCGCTACCTTATCATTAAGGCACACTTTTCGGATGGTTCCAGCCGGTACGTGACCCGCGATACAAAGTTCCATATCTCCAACGAGGTGATCCTGCGGGTAGACGACAAAGGGGTATTACACGCGCTGAAAGACGGATCGGCGGTAGTTACCGCCAAGTATACCCCCACGGGTGGCGAGCAACACGAGGTGAAGTTGCAGGTTAAGGCAACCACCTTCCCCCTCACCCAAGAGTTATTCAATCCTTCCATCTGGGAGCAGGGATCGTTCGACGAGGAGACAAAAACCTTGATCACCGGCCAGTGGGGATTCGGTGGATGGTGGTACAACAAGGGAGTGGATCTCTCCGGTTACAAGTACCTTGTTGCAGAGTTAGGTAACGACAACCAATGCAGCGTCTCTTTCCGTCTGTTCGACGAGAACAACTACTGGTCACAACCAGCTCTGTACGATTTCGGAAGCGGGCGCCGGGTCGTGGTAGACCTGCATGATATGTATAAAACCGTTAACGGTCAGAAAGTTAAGATGAACCCCGCAACCCTTTACATCATCGGGTTCTGGTCATCGGGAAACAAACCAATTGTTATCGAAAACGTATTTCTCACAGACAAAATATAAACAGATGAAACAGCTTTTTACATCCCCCCTTTTACTGCTCATTTTTCTCTTGTTCATTGGTTGCCAATCAAGTGGCAACGATAAGGTTTTGCCAACCAACCCCACCATCTGGGCCGACGTTCCGGATGCGGCCATGGTGCGCGTGGGCGACACCTACTACATGAGCAGTACCACCATGCATATGAGCCCCGGGCTCCCTATCATGAAATCGAACAACCTCGTGAACTGGGAGCTGGTGAGCTACGCTTACGACACACTGGCAGACAACGAGATGTTGCGCTTGGAGAACGGCAGGAACGCTTACGGTGCCGGCTCCTGGGCCAGCTGTATACGTTACCACGATGGACTCTATTACGTGAGCACCTTCTCAGCCACGTCAGGTAAAACACATATTTATATTACCGATAACATCGAAGAAGGAGAGTGGAAGGAGATCACGTTTGAACCGGTCTTGCATGACCACACCCTCTTCTTTAACGATGATGGCAAGGTGTACATGATCTACGGTGCCGGTAATATCCGTATCGCGGAGCTTGAGCCCGACCTGTCTGGCATAAAGGAGGGAGGGCTCCATGAGGTGCTTATCCCCGATGCGAGCAAAGTGGCCTCCGAGAGGGTGGGATTACCTGCCGAGGGATCGCAGATGTACAAGCACAACGGCTACTACTACCTGTTCAACATCACCTGGCCACCCAGGGATATGCGGACCGTGATCGTGCATCGCGCAAAAGAGATAACCGGTCCATACGAAGGTAGGGTAGTCCTTAGGGATAGGGGTATCGCCCAGGGTAGTATTATCGACACCCCCGAGGGAGATTGGTACGCCTACATGTTTCGTGATTACGGGTCGGTAGGCCGAATCCCGTACTTGATGCCCGTGACGTGGGAGGACGACTGGCCCGTTCTGGGTGTAGATGGAGTGGTACCCGATACGCTTAATATCCCGGTAGAGAGTCAGATGGGGGCGCAAGGTATCGTCACCTCCGATGAATTCGATCGAGCGCCCGATGATGAACTACTCCCACTCGCGTGGCAATGGAATCACAACCCGGACCACCGTTACTGGTCACTCACCGATGCCCCGGGCTTCCTTCGACTAACCACCGGGAGGGTAGACAGTTCCCCCCTGCAAGCCAGGAACACGTTAACGCAGCGTACGTTCGGGCCGGAGTGCGCCGCATCTACCTTCGTTGAGATCAGCAACATGAAGAACGGGGATTACGCGGGAATGATCGCCCTACAACGGAGGTATGGCTTCGTGGGAGTCAAAAAAGAGGAGGACCGTTATACCATCGTGATGATTAACGGAGAAGGGGATGAGCCGGTAGAAGTGGCCTCCGTTCCCCTTGACCAAAACGGGATACACCTGAAAATCGAGTGCGACTTCAAGGAGCGTGCCGATAAAGCCTACTTCTTTTATAGCTTAGACGGTGCAACCTGGGTAGCTATCGGCAACACGCTACAGATGGCCTACACCCTACCCCACTTCATGGGATACCGGTTTGGTTTAATCCACTATGCTACTAAAGAGACGGGTGGCTACACGGACTTCGACTACTACCGATTGGAGGAACCTAATCAAGACAAATAAAATTCACGTATACTTATCTATAATATTGAACACCGATGAAACATTTACTGCCTGTTAAAAAAAGTGAGAAGCTATTCGCGCTCTGCATGGTTTTATTTCTATTCACTACCGCCGTGGTTTTAGGGCAAAACAACCCTACCCCGCCCTACAGCCCCGGGAAAAAGTTCGTGCACGAAGGTGCGGGAAACCCTTACCTGCCGCTGTGGGAGCATCTACCCGACGGGGAACCCCGTGTCTTTGAAGACCCGGATAACCCCGGTAAGTATCGCGCTTACATTATCGGCTCACATGACCTCCGGTTCACGAGCTATTGCGGACCCGATATCAGGATGTGGTCGGCACCCGTTGAAGACCTTTCCAAGTGGCGTGACGAGGGAGCCATCTTCACCCATGAGGTAGATGGACAGTGGGACGTGATGTACGCTCCCGACCTCGTGGAGGTGATTCGAAAAGATGGAACCAAAGAGTACTATCTCTACCCCCATAGCCGTGGACCAAACCGTGAAGCGATGGTCGCGAAAGGGAGCCGCCCGGATGGACCCTTTACCCCGATCAACCTCACGGCAGACCGCAGGCGAACCGTTGAGGGAAGCATCCTGGGATTTGATCCCGCCATCTACATCGACTACATTACCGATCCGAATGACCCGGATTACGAAATTGGCTTCCGAGCATACGGCTACTGGGGATTCCAGCGCTCATTGGCCGCGGAGCTTGATCAAAACACCATGTACTCGATTAGACCGGGCACCGAGGTGATAAGCTACTTCATCCCCGCGAGCGAAAGGTACGGCGTTATACGTGACCCCGAGGGAACCGAGTACCCCCAGATTTATCCCGACCAAGACTTGAAAACCTTCAACTTCTTTGAAGCCTCCTCCATCCGTAAGGTCGGAAACAAATATATCACGGTTTTCAGTGGCTACTCGGGACCCGAGTATGGCATAGGGAGCTCTAACTCTACCCTAAGGTACGCGGTAGGCGACACACCGCTGGGTCCATGGAAAAGCGGTGGCGTGCTGGTTGATTCACGTGCCCCCGTCGTGAACAGAGATGGATCGGCTATCGAAACCAGCTACTCGGCTCACAACACGCACGGCAGTATCGAGAAGATAAACGACCAGTGGTATGTATTCTACCACAGGCCCCCAAGGGGGTATGGTTTCGCACGCCAGCCTATGGTGGCACCCATCGTCATCGATTGGGATGAAAAACCGGTAGCCGAAGGAGGAACGGCTAGAATCAGGGCATACGATCCATACTCGGCAGATGGTACCTGGAGTGCGAAAAGCAGCAGCGGACATGAGTATACCGGCGGCGAGGTTACATCGGAAGGGTTCCATATCTATGGTCTCGATCCCTACCAATACTACTCGGCCGGATACGCGTGCTACCTCTCCGATATCAGCACGCAACAGGACTCATGGGATATATGGGACAACCACATGCCCATCGAGAAGGTGAAAAACGGGCATATCATCGGTTACAAATACTTTGGATTTGGTGGTCTCAAGAAAGACACCAAAGGATTAAAGGCTTTCGAGGGGACCAAACGTAGGAACAAGACCGCGTTTAACCTTTTCCTAACCCCTAAAACGTCCAACTCCTTTAAGGTAAACGTTTGGTTGGATGGACCTTGGGAAAACGAGCCGTGGGGCGGCACCAAAATCGGTGAAATCGTGGTTCCGGCAAATTCCAAGCAAGAGGTTACCCAATTCACCATCGACGTGGCAAAGCATGTGGATCGCTTGAAAAAGAAGCATGCCATCTTCCTGGTAGCGGAAGGGGCAGAATCAACTGACCTCTTCGACTTAATCGGCCTTGGCTTCAGTTCGAAAAACAGAGAGATCACGCGCCCCATCGTTCCAGAGGTGTTCATCCAGATTAACGGGAACAACGTGGAGTTGCCAAAAACACCGGTAAGGTCGACCGACAGGAATGGGCTTATTGGATACAATATTTACGAGACCAGCTACACGCTTCCCAGCGGAACCACGGAGATACCGGTTGTTGCCGCTTCTTCAAGCGACAAGAGCGTGAAAGTCACCGTTACCCAAGCCAGTTCTGTAAAGGGTACCGCACGGGTTGCATTTGATTACAACGGGGTGGTAAAAACCTACCTGGTTAACTTCCAAGTGGAACCGGAAGAGCTGCATGTATACCTTTGCCTAGGTCAGTCGAACATGGAGGGTCACGTTAGGGCAAGGGGCGGAGACCTGTTTACACCCGATAATCGTTTTTTGGTGTTGCAAGCGGTCGATTGTCCCAACCTGGGGCGGGTTAAAGGTGAGTGGTACAGCGCCACTCCACCACTTGTTCGTTGCCGTACCGGGATTGGCCCCGCCGACTTTTTCGGACGTGCGATGGCCGCCGCCCTACCCGATGAGGTGGCGGTAGGGGTTATCAACGTTGCGATAGGCGGTTGCAAAATCGAACTGTTTGATAAGGACAATTTCCGCGAGTACGTCGAGACGTCAGCCGACTGGTTAAAGAGCATGGTAGACGAGTACGATGGGAACCCCTATCAGCGTTTGGTTGAGCTGGCCCGTATCGCCCAAGAAAAGGGGGGGATTATCAAGGGGATCTTGCTGCACCAGGGGGAATCCAACACGGGGGATAGCGAGTGGCCGAGTAAGGTAAAAAAAGTGTATGACACCCTCCTCGAAGATATTGGGCTGTCGCCCAACTCCGTTCCGCTTCTCGCGGGCGAAGTAGTGCATGCCGACCAACAGGGGGTTTGCGCATCAATGAACGAGATCATCGGGACGCTACCTGAAACGATTCCCAACTGCCGGGTCATCTCATCGGCTGGCTGCGAAGCAGGACCAGATCGTCTCCATTTTTCAATGGAAGGGTACAAGAAGTTAGGCGAACGATACGCCGAACAGATGTTACTGCTTTTAAACGAATAACGAATTCACGAGCTTCACTAATTCACAACATGAAACCGACAACAACCTACTTGATAGCGGTTCTATTGCTGCTAACGCATCCGCTCGCGGCCCAGGGGTTAAAGCTCTGGTACGATAGTCCCGCGAACGTTTGGGAAGAGGCTCTCCCCCTGGGTAACTCGCGGTTGGGCGCCATGGTATACGGCAAACCGGCCAGCGAAGAAATTCAGCTTAACGAAGAGACCATTTGGGGAGGTTCGCCTCATAGAAACGATAACCCCAAAGCGGCCGCATCGCTTGAAAAGGTACAAGAGCTTATCTTTCAGGAGAAGTATGGCGAGGCGGATCAGTTAATTAACGAAACATTCTTCGGAGGGCCTCATGGCATGCCCTTTCAAACGGCAGGGAGCTTATTGTTGCATTTCGATGGACACGAAACGTACCAAAACTACTACCGTGAGCTGGACATTGATAAGGCGGTTGCTACCACGCGATACACCGTGAATGGCGTCACCTTCACGCGGGAGGTGTTCTCCTCTTTTGCTGATGATGTCATTATCATGCGCCTCACGGCAGACAAAAAAAGGAGTCTCACCTTCGACGTTTCGTACCAAAACCCTTCTGAGCACAGCGTCACCAACCGTGGAGAACGTCTTGTATTAAGGGGAAAGGGTGGTGATCACGAGGGTATCCCCGGGGTGATCGAGTACGAAATACAGACCGCCGTAAAACAGGCGGGAGGAAATGTATTGGTAACCAACGAGAAGATGCATGTTTCCAACGCTACAGAGGCCACCCTCTACCTCTCTATTGGAACGAACTTTAAAGATTATCAAACCGTTGACGGAGATCCCGCGGTAGTAGCCACGAAGCTTCTCGACGCTGCCATGAAAAAAAGATACAGCAGCGCTCGTAAAAGGCATAGCAACCTATACGGCAAACAGTTCCATCGGTTTAAGCTCAACCTTGGGGAACACGCCTCTAGCAGCGCCCTCACCACTACCGAGCGGATAAGCTCCTTTAAAGAGACCCAGGACCCGGGAATGGTCGCCCTGTTAACCCAGTTTGGTCGCTACCTGCTTATCTCCTCATCTCAACCGGGAGGACAACCGGCCAACTTACAGGGGATTTGGAATAACAGCTTAACCCCCGCGTGGGACAGCAAGTACACGCTGAACATCAACGCTGAGATGAACTACTGGCCGGCGGAGAACACGAACCTTTCGGAAAACCATGAACCGCTCTTCCAAATGATTGAAGAGTTAAGCCAGACGGGGCAACAGACAGCCAGGAAGATGTACAACGCGGATGGATGGGTAGTGCACCACAACACCGATATTTGGAGAATAACCGGTCCGGTTGACTTTGCTGCCGCCGGTATGTGGCCTACCGGGGCTGCCTGGCTTTGTCAACACCTGTGGGAGCATTATCTTTTCACGGGTGACAAAGCGTTTCTTGCAAAACAATTCCCGGTACTTAAGGGGGCGTCTGACTTCTTCTTAAGCTCGTTAGTAAAGCATCCTAAAACGGGCTGGATGGTGGTTAGTCCATCGGTATCGCCCGAGCATGGGCCCGTAACCGCGGGAACAACCATGGACAACCAGATGCTTTTTGACCTCTTCACACGTACGGCCGAAGCGAACGACCTGTTGAATAGGGACCCCGAGTATAGTCGCCAGCTTCGTACAATGGCCAATCAGCTACCACCCATGCAAGTAGGGAAATACGCGCAGCTCCAGGAGTGGCTGGAGGATGTAGACGACCCGGTGAATCAACATCGCCACGTTTCACACCTCTATGGTCTCTACCCGGGCAATCAGATTTCCCCCTATAGCACCCCGGAACTATTCAAAGCTGCAAGGCAGTCGCTCATATACCGCGGCGATCAAGCAACGGGTTGGTCTATTGGCTGGAAGGTGAATCTATGGGCGCGCCTACTCGATGGCGATCATGCCTATAAGATTATCCAGAACATGCTGACCTTAGCCGGTCAGGGGCAGTACCGGGGCGGGAGGACCTATCCCAACCTATTCACCGCTCATCCACCCTTCCAGATTGACGGCAACTTCGGCTTAACCGCCGGCGTGGCCGAAATGTTGCTGCAAAGTCACGATGAAGCCGTACACCTATTACCGGCACTACCAAGCAATTGGAAGAGAGGTTCGGTATCGGGCATTGTTGCCCGGGGTGGATTCGAAGTGGATATAGAATGGGAGGAGGGTGAACTGAAAGAGGCCACCTTCACCTCTAAGATAGGTGGGAACTTACGAATCCGCTCCTATGTTCCACTCGAGGGAAAAGGACTCGTGACGGCCACGGGTGATAATAAAAACCCTCTGTTTGAAAAGGCGGCTCTAAAAGCACCGCTGATAAGCGAAGAGGCTGTTACCGGCAAACTCGATATTAAGAGAGTCTACGAATATGACCTGGAGACAAAACCAGGAAGGAGATACCATATTCATCGATAAAATCATCATATATTTTAAATATTTCATTAAGATTTTAAAACCTTGTTTTGCATTTCTTTTTGTAACTGGTGGACGAAAACAGGTAGCTTGGGGATATGTTTTAAAAGAAACTTGCAACAAGTGACGTTTTTTAGTATCTTTGGGCTCTTTGTGTTAAGAAATAGCCATTTTAACTTAAAATCACAAAACAGGCAATTCGCTTGACACATGGAGTTTCTATATTAAATAATGGTTAAATTTTATCCTTATGAAAAAAACTATTTTTTTCTTATTCTGTCTTTTTTCAACCATTGCCACGTATGCTCAAGTGCAGGTACGAGGCAATGTTTCTGACAACCAGGGCGAACCGATTCCTGGCGTTACCATCCTATTGAAAGGAACACAACAGGGTGTAATCACAGATCTTGACGGCAATTACAGCATTTCTGTCGCGGGACCTGAATCGGTTTTACAGTTTTCATTCGTCGGAATGGAAACACAAGAGTTGGTTGTTGGCAATCAGTCAGTCATTAATGTGGTAATGACTGAGATGATCACCGACTTAGACGAAGTGGTTGTGATTGGTTATGGAACCATGCGTAAAAGTGACATTTCCGGGGCAATCTCATCCGTTAGATCAGACGCCCTTGAGAACATCGTCACTCCAGACGCGGCAGCGGCACTACAAGGTAAGGCATCTGGCGTGCAGGTGCTGACCAACTCGGGAGCCCCGGGTCAGGGCGCCACCATTCGTGTACGCGGTTACTCCTCCAACTCGGGTAACATCGGCCCCCTTCTTATCGTGGATGGACTACTGGTTGACAACATCCAATACCTGGATCCCTCGATGATCGAATCAGTTGAAATATTAAAAGATGCCGCGTCGGCGGCTATTTACGGCGCTCAAGCCGGTAACGGTGTCGTGTTAATCACCACCAAATCAGGCGCATCTGCGAGGGGTACCTCCAGCATCTCTTATGACATGAGCCTTGCCAATCAAAGCCTGGCACGGCACCCGCAAATATTCAATGCCCATGATTTCATTGAATACAAAAAGATGTCGGGTCTCCCCATTGAAGCGCAGTTAAAGGCAAACCGTTACGATGGCACGGACACCGACTGGTTCAAGGCGGTATTCGCCCCATCCTGGAATCAAAAACACACGGTAACATTCCAGGGAGGAAACGACCGGGGCAACTTCTTCACCTCGATCAACTACATCCACAACGACGGTATCGTGAAGGGAGACAAAGATGTCTACAAACGTCTCTCTGCTCAGCTCAATGCCGACTACAACATCAAACCATGGTTAGAAGTGGGTACAAACAACTCGATTGAAAAATGGTCAACGCGATCAGTAACCCATATGTCGCAGTACGGCTCGTTGATGAACTCAGTATTAACGTTAGACCCGCTGACCCCGGTGTACTACTCAAGTCCTGACCAGTTCGCACCGACCATGAAGCAGGCGTACGATGAAGGAAAGATCATCCTACAAGACCCCGATAACGGGCTATATTACGCCACCTCGAAGTATATCACCGACGATAGCGGTAACCCTCTGTTGCAACGAGACCGCGTGGACTCTGAAAACTCTGGGATAAACCTGCGGGGGATGATCTTTGGTAACCTGAAACCAATTAAAGGGCTCGTGATTACCTCTCGCTTGGGATATAGGGTAGCGCAGAGCAACTACCACAGTTACAGCACACCCTATTATGCCACTCCGCAAGCGAAAACAGAGAACTACAACATCTCCGCCAATGCTAACACCAGCTTATTTTATCAATTTGAAAATTTCGCGAACTACAACGTCGTCCTCAATCGGCACAACATCACCGGGATGGCCGGTATGTCTTATATCGAGAACAACTCGGATAACGTGTCAACGAGCGCGCAAGGACCCGACATACTAACAGGATACGAACCCAACTTCCGGTACATAAACTACGTGAAAAGCAACGTGGTGGACGGGCAAGAAAAAACGGTGAAGAATCTTGGCAACCTGCCCAGTAAATCAACACAGATATCCTATTTTGGTCGCTTCATCTACACTTTTGACAACCGGTACACCTTTCAAGCGAATTTCCGTGCCGACGCCTTTGACTCGTCAAAGTTGTCGCCAAAGAACAGGTGGGGTTACTTCCCGTCGTTCTCCACGGGTTGGAACGTGAGTAACGAAAAGTTCTTCACTGAAAACATCAATTTAGATACCTTCTCATTCCTACGGCTCCGCGCATCATGGGGCCTCAACGGTAATATCAACGTGCTCAATA
The DNA here is from genome assembly GCA_012839475.1 of Petrimonas sp. Lineage (GTDB taxonomy): Bacteria > Bacteroidota > Bacteroidia > Bacteroidales > Dysgonomonadaceae > Proteiniphilum. The sequence continues at coordinate 27,415 of DUNG01000029.1, forward strand.
ATTACAGGTACAGCAGTACCATTGCCTACAACAGCTCCTGGTATCAATTTGGTGTTGAGGATCCTGCTCCCTCGTACGGTTCAAGTCCTTCCGGTTTGCCCAACCCGAACCTCAAATGGGAGACTTCGGAGCAGCTGGACTTTGGAATCGTGATGAGGTTTTTAAAGAACAGGCTTGGCATCTCCATGGACTACTACGACAAGAAGACCAAAGACCTCCTGGTAAACATCAACCCGGTTCCCGAGATGGGTGTATCAGAAACAACCGTCAACGCGGGATCCGTTCTTAACCGGGGCTTCGAGCTGGAGGCCTCATGGCATGACCGGGTAGGTGATTTCAGTTACTCCATTACCGGTAACTTCTCCACCCTTCATAACGAGGTCACCTACCTCGATCCCACCATTTCAAGATTGGAAGGGGCTGTTGGCGGGGTGGATGGCACGAACAACCCCATCCGTACTGCCTTTGAGGTGGGATATCCCATATGGTATTTCAGGGGCTACCAGTTTGAGGGCGTGAACCCAGAAACGGGTGAAGCCATCCTCACGGATGTAAACGGTGATAACGTAATATCTGATGGTGACATGACCTACCTCGGTAAAGCAATCCCCGATTACACGTACGGGATAAACATCAACCTTGCATACAAGAACATCGACTTTACCCTGTTTGGCGCGGGCGTGGGTGGAAATGATATTTTCACCGTTCTATACCGTGCCGACACCCCCATGCGTAACTCGCTTAGGTATTACTACGAAAATGCCTGGACGCCCAACAATAAGAACGCGTCTATGCCTGATCCCAAAGCGGTCGTGTCTGACTGGCATTTCTGGGGCTCTTCGGCCTCTATGTTCAATGGAGCCTATTTCAAGATTAAGCAGCTCCAGCTTGGTTACACCATTCCGACAGAAATCACCAAAAAAGCCCTGATCAACAAGCTAAGGCTTTACGTATCGCTCGAAGACTTCTTCACCTTTACCTCCTATCCAGGGGTTGACCCGGAAACGGCCACGGTAAGTACTGCTCCTCAACGTGCAGGTTTCGATAACGGTACCTACCCACAGGCAAAGAAGGCAACGTTTGGAGTTAACATCACATTTTAAACTAAACAGACTACTCACGTGAAACCGACATGATTAAAATAATCATTACACATACTTGGGAACTATTTCGATATGCCATACGAGCAGAGGACAAGTTCACTTGGAATATGCCGTGGCGAGAAATAGTCTAACTTCAGTGAACTATTTCGATATGCCATACGAGCAGAGGACAAGTTCACTTGGAATATGCCGTGGCGAGAAATAGTCTAACTTTAGTGAATGATTGTTTTCAACATCCAAGGTTCCATACACAGAAACAAATAAATAAATAATCGTATGAAAAAATATATATTACCCCTTTTCATCATTACCGCGGTACTCTTTTCCGCGTGTAACGAGGATCTACTAGACATTCCCCAGAAGGGAGTGATCAGTATCGATTCATTTTACATCACCGATGAGGATGCCGAATCTGCCTTGGTCAATTTATATGCCAACTTTATCACCAACGTTGGAGGCAATGACGGTATTTACGTCCCCTACAACATCATCTTCAATTACTGCGCAGATAACGTGCTGGCAGCCGGCGAGTTTTACGGGGACAACGATCAATTCGCCAGTATCAACGAATTTCGATTTGACTCGCAAAGCTCCGTGGTATATCAATTATACAGGCGATTATACTTTGTTATCTATCATGCCAACCTGGTTATCGACAACTTCGAGTACGGTGAAAGCGCGATAAAGGATCGCTGTATTTCCGAGGCGAGGGTAATCAGGGCATGGTGCCATATGACGGCTGCCCTTGCATGGGGCACTCCTCCCCTGGTGGATCACCTGCTTGCCCCGGAAGACAAACCCACGAACTTTGAAGGCACGCATGAGGAGTTGCTCAAATGGTGTGCGAAAGAGGCTTCGGAGGCAGTTCCATACCTTGACGAACGCAAAAGCACAACCGACAAGGATGGAGCGGTAAAGGTCACCAAGGGTTTTGCCTGGACGGTAGAAGGAAAGGCGCTCCTCAACGCGGGCGACTACGCGGGTGCTAAAACAGCCCTTAAGAAAGTCATCTCCTCGGGTAAATACGCGTTGGTACCCGGTGAGGAGTTTGGGAACCTCTTCCACCTCTCCGGTGACGGTAACGAAGAGAAGGTCTTTGAACTAAACCTCATAAACAACGCGAGTATCGGTGACTGGGGCGGTAAAATTCAACGCTCAACCTGGATGGAAATGAACCTCTGGGGATGGCGTTCCTCTCGCCTGGCAGCCTCTCCTACCATGCAGGCCGATCAAGGGTGGGGTGGCCTGGCTATTGAAGAGGGCTTTGCGCACCGTTTCGCCGAGAACGATGGTGACTCTTACCGTCGTAAAGCGACCATCATCACTTACGAGGAGTTCATTACCGAGCTTGAGTGGCCAAGTGACGATGGCGATATAAACAACTTAACCAAAGAGGAGAAGCTAGCCGATCCAAGAAGGGGAATCGTTAATCCCGACGGCCTGTATGGGCAATGCGGATACCTGCAAAGGAAACATATCGTCATCAAAGAAGACCGTTCAACCAATTGGTACCGCTTCAACAACTTCATCATCACCCGTTACGCCGACGTGTTGTTGATGTACGCGGAAGCCTGCGCCAAAACGAATGACAACGACGGCCTACAGTACCTTCAGATGGTTCAAGAGCGTGCCGGATCGGCTTACGTAAGCTCTACCCTCACGCTCGAAGACGTTAAAAGAGAGCGAGACTACGAATTGTGGATGGAAGGGTCGCGATGGGTTGATATGAAACGGTGGGGAGAATTTGAAAAAGCCAAAACAGCCGGGAAACGAATTCCCTCGCTAAAAGACGCGTTCATCAACGATGATGAGCCCTTGCACAGGGGGTATGTCACCTATTCAGAACCCAATGCAGGTAAGCAGGTTGGATTCCAAGCCGGGAAACATGAATGGTTCCCCTACCCCTACAACGTGATCTCTATCAATCCCAACCTGGAGCAAAACCCGGGATGGTAAAAACATCTCCTGTACAAATGTATACCCGATAAACTCATTATAGATTTAATTCAAATGGAACCTTGGATGATTAATTAATCATCCAAGGTTCCATACACCGAAATGTAAAAAATTAAAATAATCGTATGAAAAAAACAAGAATCACCCTTTTACTTGCGTCGACATTGTTTTTTACCATGTTCACGTTCGCGCAATCCTTCCCGGAAGGATCTTTCCCCAATGAGCATAACCTCGATGGGGTGCAATGGCCTCGTGTGGACGAAAAGGGCCACACCTACTTCCGCGTTTTCGCACCCAACGCTAAAAAGGTGCAGATTAGCTTTCGTGGCCCCATGACACGAGAAGCTGACGGCCACTGGACCTACGTTTCACCCGAGCCTGAGGCCGTGGGCTTCCACTACTACCAGCTTATCATCGATAGCGTTTACGTGGCTGACCCCGCCACCAAATCCTACTATGGCATGAGTAAATGGGTAAGTGCCATTGAAATACCCGAAGGTTTAGAATATGACAAAACGCAGGATGTACCTCATGGCGAGATCCGCATGAAGAAATATTGGTCGGAAATGACGCAAGCATGGAGAACGTGCTACGTCTACACACCCCCCCAATATGATCAAGATGCCGTGACGCGCTACCCGGTGCTTTACCTCCAGCATGGTGGGGGTGAAGATGAGACCGGTTGGGTATTCCAGGGACGAATGGGAAATATCATGGATAACCTGATTGCCGAAGGCAAGGCGGTACCAATGATCGTGGTTATGGATCGCGGCTACGCGACCCTGCCGGGATCAACCACTATGGCCCGCGGTGATAATCCCGCGATGAATGCCTTCCTGGCTGGCGCAAGCGCCCCGGCAGCACAACAACCTGCCCAGGCTGCCCGTCCCGAGCGTCCCATCAGGCCCATGAGCGTTTTCCCCGAGCTGCTGGCAAACGAGATCGTACCGATGATAGATGCCTCTTTCCGCACGAAAACGGACCGTGAGAGTCGTGCTATGGCTGGTCTCTCCATGGGGGGAGGGCACACCTTTCAGGTGGTGATGAACAACCTCGACAAATTCGCCTACCTGGGCGGGTTTAGCGGGGGTGCTGGCTCGGTAGAACGGATTGATGAGCTTTATGACGGCATCTACAACGACCCAGACCAGTTCAATCAAAAGATCAAACTGATGTTCTTGAGCATCGGTTCCGAAGAACGACCCGAACGGGTAAGGAATTTTGCCGAAGCATTACAGGCAAAAGGTCTGGAGAACGTGATCTATTATGAATCAGAGGGAACTGCCCACGAGTGGCTCACCTGGCGACGCTCACTTCGTGAATTCGCTCCCCTTCTGTTCCGTTAGGATAAAAAACACTTTTTGTCGCTCGTATACCTTATCGTATCGATGCAGGTATCCGTTGCAGACATCGGTCAAGAAGATATTGACCTTGTACCACTTTAACCCCGGCTCGTTGTCTTAACAGACATCGCACCGGGGGGTGTGGGACCTGGTGACATGCAATCCTTGATACGCCTACTGGTTCACGCGGACCCATTCGCCTGCTGGTTCACGCGGACCCATTCGCCTGCTGGTTCATTCGAACCCGTTTGAGGAGGAAGCACTCATAACCTCCGTTGGTTGGAGAGGATACTTTCAGTGGGGGCTTGGAAAGGATGAGGTAACAACAACATGCAACCCTGAAACATGGTGTTAATATCGGTTAGCTTCAATAATTTTATAAAAAACAGATAGCGTGAAAAGGAATGACTTAAGATATATCGCGGTGCCTATACTGGTTTTTTTCGCGACTACTTTTTACATGAAAGCCCAAGAGATACCCCTCGTCTATAGTGTTGAGAACTCAGTTGCACCGTTTGAGGTTTCTCTTCCATTATTTGAGGAGTTGCCCGTAATTGAAACGCTGCCCGACCCTTTCGCCTGGTCCGATGGTAGCGGTCGCTCCACCCGATTTGAGGATTGGGGACGACGAAGGATGGAGATTGGCGCGGAGATTCAACACTACGAGATTGGCAAGAAGCCGGAACGCCCCGACTCGATTACCGCCCACTACCAAAACGACACCTTAAGGGTGCAAATCACGGTAAATGGTAAAACGCTTACCCTCACCTCTGCTGTAATCCTACCCGAGGGTGAAGGACCTTTTCCAGCCGTGATCGGTATCGGCAGGGGGTCTGGCAGCTTGCCTCCCGAGCTCTTCTCTTCCCGAGGCATCGCGCAGGTAACGTTCAACTTCATGGAAGTGATGGCCTGGCAACAAAAAAGAGGAGAAGAGCCAATTAACCGCCTCTACCCAGACTTGATTCACATGGGTGCTTACAGTGCCTGGTCGTGGGGAGTAAGCCGTCTGATAGACGGGCTGGAAATCGTACAAAGCCAACTCCCCATCGATCTACGTAGGTTGGCCATCACTGGTTGCTCCTTCGCGGGGAAAATGGCACTCTACGCGGCAGCATTCGACGAACGTATTGCCCTGACTATCGCGCAGGAATCGGGAGGCGGCGGTGCAGCTGCCTGGCGTGTTTCAGAGACGCTGGGTGAGGTAGAGACACTGGGCAGAACCAGCCATGTGTGGTTTATGGAAGAGTTATTCCTCTTCTCCAATGACGTGAACAAGTTGCCCTTTGATCACCACGAGCTTATGGCTATGGTCGCACCACGTGCACTGCTTTGCCTGGGGAACCCCGATTACGAGTGGCTGGCCGACGAGTCAGGATACGTCTCGTGCAAGGCGGCGCAACGGGTGTGGGAGACATTTGGAATTCCTGATCGGTTCGGGTTCTCCATCGTGGCAGATCACGGTCACTGCCTCCTGCCTGAACAGCAGTATCCGGAAGTAGAGGCCTTTATCGATAAATTCCTGTTGGGGGATCATAACGCCAATACCAGGGTTGAAATACACCCCTACCCTGAGGTAGACCACGCGAAGTGGGTGGATTGGTGAAACAAGTCACACCTTTGAGGGAGGTTTCCCGAAATGGTTCTTAAAAGCGGTGCTGAAATACTTCGCGCTGGAAAATCCACACAGTTCACTGACCTCCGTAATGGTATGCTTTCCTGTCTGGAGCAACTTCAGCGCGTAATTCAGCCGGATGTTTTTAATGAAGTCTGTTGGTGAGAGGTCTGTTAACGACTTAAGCTTTTTGTAGAGGAGTGATGAACTAACATGCATCGCCGAGGCGAACTCGTCTTTGTTAAACCGCGAGTTATCTATGTTTTCACGCACCACTGTCACTGCATCTTTAACAAACTGGTCATCCAGTCGGTTCAGGTAGATGGGTGCGCTCGTCTCTTCATCGATAAACCGCATAGCCCTCTCCCGGGTAAGCTTTCGGTTTTGAATAATATTGTGAATGCGCTGCCGCAACAACGACATGTCAAAGGGTTTGGTCAAGTAATCATCTGCGCCTAATCCCAATCCCTGCAACTCGTTCGATTTTTCGTTCAAGGCAGTAAGGAGGATGATTGGTATATGGGAGGTCTCATAAGTTGATTTCACAAGGCGGCATAGTTCAAACCCATCCATGTTGGGCATCATCACGTCTGAAATGATGAGGTCGGGCATTTTTTCCCGGATTATTTCCCATGCCACCTCCCCATCTTCAGCAATACGGACTTGGTAACTATCTTCTAAGGAGTGCTGCAAGAGAGTTTTGAGCTCCTCGTTATCCTCCACGATCAACAGGTTCTCTTTTTGGCCACCATCCTCTTTCTGTTCCGCCATTGAATCCCTCTCCGGGGCTGTTGGTACTTCCATTGCCCCCTCACTAACAGATACGCCCGTTAACGAGGGTGAAGCTGTTGACACCTCTTTATAAGGTATGGTTACTCGAAATAGGGAGCCCTCATTTTCTTTGCTTTCAAGTGATACAGTTCCTTCGTGCATCATCACGTAATTTTTTACCAACAAAAGCCCTATTCCTGAACCTACAATGGTCGCGTTTACCGTGTTATCACCCCTGTAAAACTCCCTGAACAGTTTTTTCTGCGCTTTTTCTGAAATCCCCAGGCCATGATCCTTAACCTCCAGCATCCATTGGTTGGTATCGCAGATAAGGTTAATATCCACCTCACCCCCCGGGTGTGAATACTTGATGGCATTCGAGATCAAGTTGTCCACCACTTTCTCGATTTTCAACTCATCAATGGCCGTTACGTATGAATCACGGTTCGTATCGAACAAAAGCTTCACGTTCTTTTTTAACGCGGCGGCATCAAACATCGCTTTCCTCTGGCTTACAATGTTAACCAGGTCGCTCATTACAAGAAAGAGTTGCCCTTTGCCGATGTCAAACTTTTGGAAATCAAGCAGTTGATTGACCACCGACGAAAGACGACCCGTCTGCTCAGTTGCCAGTTCGAGGTAATATCTCCCCCTGTTCGACAAATTTTCTTCTCTGTTTAGCTCTTCCATCGGTGCGCTTATTAGCGTTACGGAAGTGCGGATGTCATGAGCCATATTGGTGAAAAACCGAATCTTATCTTCGGCATGTTGTTGTTTAATGCGGTTAATGTAGAGTCGAAGGACAAGGGTAAACAAGCTCGCTATAAAGATGAATACCAACAAGCGAAACCAGGTCGTTTTCCACCAAGGGGGGGTAATGTGAATAAACAGCGACCGCTCATGAATTACCCGCTTCATGGCGTTGTCGTACATTCTTATTTCCAAGGAATAGTTGCCGCTGGGCAAACTGGCGTACGTGAGGGCTCGTGAGGAGGTGGGAAGCGTCCAATCTTCATCGACGCCCTCCATTTTCCATGCAAATTTACAAGAGTAGGACGATGTTGTTCCAATGGGCAATATTTCCAGGGTAATCGTGTTTTGGTCATACCTCAAGGATATCTTTTGCAGCTTATCCACGGGTGTGGTGAGGGTTAGACTGGGGTTATCTCTAATAGAACGACCCGCTATCACGAGGTCCTGGAAAAAGATCCTCCCCTCGGAACTGGAAAAAAGCATCGCATCCGGTTCAAACATCAATGCCCCGTCACTGGTTCCCCAGATGAGCTGGCCACTTGTAAGCTTTAACGATGCGTTCTGGTTAAATGACACGTTGAAGGAGGATGGAAGGGACGTGAATAGCTCCACGTTTTTCTCCTTCATATTAAATTTACACAGGCCCGATTCTGTTCCTAGCCAAAGGTGATCCCCTTCTCGCAGGATACTGTTCACGTAATTGGAAAGGAGTCCCTCATTCGTGGTGAACTTTTCGAGGGAGTCATCTGCCAGGTTGTACTTCAAAAGCCCATCCCCGGATGAAGCCATCCAAATATCGTCACCTACAACAACCAGGTCATACAGGAGGTAACCATCCAAGATAACACGTGTTTCTCCCGTACTTGCATCCATAAGCAGCAAGCCATACGTGCAGGCCAACAGAAGGTTACCTTTCGATAACTCCGAGAACGCGTAAACAGGCTGAAAGGGATAATAAGGTTCAAAACGCTTTTCGCTGGCAACATAGCGGAAAACCTGATCCAGCGGGCCACCCAGCCAGAGGTCTCCTTGATGGTCCATGTAAATATCAAAGATGTAATCGTTCGTGAGTGCCGAATACCCATCCTGGCTTGAATAATGTGCGATCTCTTTCCCCGTATCGCCATCGAGAAGGTAAACCCCTGAAGAGTAGGTTCCTGCCCAAATGTTGCCGTTCAGGTCTTCGCACAGCGAAAGGAAAACCTGTGCCTGATCCCTCAAGTCCTTATAGTAGGTTTTCCAGTTACCCGTTGATACATTCCAGTGGCTCACGCCGTTATTGGTGGCAAACCATAGGTTTCCCCGGCTATCTTCTACTATTTTATTCACGTTGTTGTTGCTCAGTGAATTGGGGTTGTTAATCTGGTGCGTAATTTGCGTTACCGCCGCCGAACCTTGATCAAAATAGGAGAGTCCGCCGGTGTACGTGCTTACCCAGATGCGACCCCCAGATCGGTACATATCGTATACCCCATTTCCCTTGAGGGAGTGGGGATTATCAGGATTCTCCTTGTAGATGGTTAAAACCCGGGTTCCATCGTTGTTCAACTCCCAGATTCCCTGCCCGTCAATACCAACCATCACCGTGGTATCTGTATTTGCCACAAAGGTTTGAACAGGCTGTTTGGGAAAAGAGTGGGACAATAAGGGGCTTAACAGGTTATGTTCCAGGTCGTATAAAAACAGGCCACTATCACTTGTACCCACCCAAACCTTACCCTCAAGCAGGTCATGGTACAACCGGGTTACCTCTAAATGGTTATCTTCCGTGTACTGGAAGATTTGTCGGTCGTTCATGGAGCGGGTGTTCATCAACCAAAAGCCATTGTTAGTCGCCATTAGCAGATGCGTCTCGTCTAACCAGACGAAGTCATGCAGAACGCTATACTTTTCGTCTCCTACTTTGGTTAACGTTTGATTCCGGTACGTGTACAAGCCATTGGAAGCGGCAATCAATATGGTTCCATCATTATCTATAGCAAGCCTATTCAGCACCAGGTGGTAATCGTTGAGGGGTTTCCTAATATCAATTAGCAAGTCAAATCGATCGAAAATCGCATTATAGTAAAATATCTGTCCATTATTGGTGAAGGCTACCAGTGAATCCTTTTCGTACAGTAGCTTGGTGTTAATTATATTGTGCGATTCAGACGGCAGGTAATAGATGTGGTAACTATCATTAGTCACCCTCAATATGCCGCTTTTTGAAGATGCCCATATGAAGCCGTTCGCATCCTCGCATATCGATACCACCTCCCTCATGCTTATCCCATGTATGGTGTTGATGTCGTAAAATCTCACGTTCGAGGAATAAGTATAGAGAATGGAAAGAAGAAAGGTGACAACTACGAATTTGGTTTTCATACAAGTAAACTACCTACCATTAAGGCAATCATTAAAAACTGACAATTATCTGTCCTATTCCATACAAAAATACAAAAAAAAATCTATTTGCCTACGATTTGGATAAGAAAGCGACCTTATTGGAACATAAAAAAACCAACCTTTATGGCTACCTGTAGACCATGTAAATTCATAAACAAAAATCATATAGATCCGTGATAACCAATGAATCAATGACGCTACTAAGAAAATAAAAATACTTATATTTGTAAACAGTATTAAATCAACAAAAAATCACAAGTATGAAACGAATCAAAGTTTTCAGTAAACCCATTAGCTTGATGCTTTTACTGCTCTGCTATTACCCCTCAACACAAGCGGGGGAATGGCAAAAAACGGTTGAGGGTGCCAAAATCACCACCAATAGTTGTATGATAGAAGTACAATTCTACTCGCCCGCTATCGTTCGCGTCATGAAATGGCCAACCGGCAACAATTTCGAGAAGCAGAGCCTTTCGGTAGTGAAAGAAGCCGAAAAGGTGGCTATTAAGTACGGGACTAAAGGCGATATAATCACCCTTAAAAGCGATAGACTGACCGTATCGGTTAACCATGTCAATGGGCAACTGCAGTTCCACACGAGGAAAGGAGAATCCCTGCTGACAGAAAAAACCTCAGGTAGCACTTTTACCCCGTTCAACGATAACGGGAACCCTACTTTCAGCGTGGGGCAAGCATTTTTGTTAGAACAGGATGAGGCGATATATGGACTGGGAATACAACAACAGGGGAAGATGAATCAACGGGGCGTCAGACTACGTATGATCCAGGGCAATACAGATGACTACATTCCTTTTTTCCAATCGGTTAAGGGATACGGGCTGTTTTGGGACAACTATTCACCCACACGATTTGCCGACACACCGGAGGAAACCTCCTTTGTATCGGAGGTGGGGGATGGCATAGACTACTACTTTCTCTACGGGGGAAGCGCTGATGGCGTAGTCGCTGAAATGCGGGAACTTACCGGTGACGTGCCGATGTTTCCCCTCTGGACCTACGGGTACTGGCAGAGCAAAGAACGGTACAAAAGTCAGGAAGAAACGGTGGGCGTAGTAAGGAGGTATAGAGAGTTAGGTGTTCCACTTGATGGCATTATCCAGGACTGGCAGTATTGGGGTAACAACTACCTATGGAATGCCATGGAGTTTCTTAACCCAGAATTTCCTAACCCAGCCAGGATGGTGAATGATATACATAACCTAAATGCTCACATGATTATATCCATCTGGTCATCCTTCGGTCCAATGACCAAGCAATACAGGGAGCTAAATGAACAAGGAATGCTGTTTGACTTCTCCACGTGGCCACAATCGGGCTCTGAAAAATGGCCACCTAACCCGGACTACCCCTCGGGCGTGAGGGTATACGATGCCTACAGCCCGCAAGCTAGGGATATTTACTGGAAGTACCTGAACAACGGGTTACTCTCCCTGGGTATAGATGGGTGGTGGATGGATTCAACCGAGCCAGACCATCTGGACGGGAAACCAGAAGATTTAAATAATTCAACCTACCTGGGTTCATTCCGCAAGGTACGCAATGCCTACCCGCTTGTGACGGTTGGAGGGGTTTACACGAACCAACGCGAAACAACAAATGATAAACGGGTATTTATCCTCACCCGCTCGGCCTTCGCGGGACAGCAACGCTATGCTGCCAACGTCTGGTCGGGCGACGTGGTTGCGTCGTGGAATGCGCTCCGCGCCCAAATTTCGGGGGGACTCAATCTAACCCTTTGTGGAATACCGCATTACAATAGTGACATCGGTGGCTTCTTCCTTTGGGATTTCCCGATGAAACTGCGGGATCCAGAATATAGAGAACTCTACGTGCGTTGGATGCAGTTCGGAGCCTTTTCCCCGATGATGCGGTCCCATGGTGCAGATGCGCCTCGAGAGATCTATCAATTCGGTGAAAAAGGAGAAAAGCAGTACGATGCCATCGAGAAGTTTATTCGCCTTAGATACCGGTTGCTTCCATACATCTACTCCACTTCGTGGGATGTAACGCACCACCGATCCAGCATGATGAGAGCGCTTGTAATGGATTTCCCAAAGGATAGAAAAGTTCTGGATCTGAACGACCAATACCTGTTTGGTAAATCGTTACTGGTAGCACCCGTTACCGAGTCGATGTACACGCTAAACAACCTTGAGGACTATTCACGTACCGGTAGCCGTGAACTTTACCTGCCAGTTGGCGCGAAATGGGTCGATTTCTGGAGTGGGGAATCACATGATGGTGGGCAAACCATTACACGCGAAACGCCCATTGACCTCATGCCCCTCTACGTGAAGGGCGGTTCCATTATCCCAATGGGTCCCAACGTGCAGTACGCGGAAGAAAAACCTTGGGATGACCTCGAAATAAGGGTCTACCCGGGCAGCAACGGCTCTTTCACCCTCTATGAGGACGAGAATGACAACTACAACTACGAGAAGGGAGACTACTCAACCATCACTTTCAACTGGGATGACAAGAGGAGAAGGTTAACCATCGACAAACGTCAGGGTAATTTCCCCGGTATGTTGCAAGAACGTACCTTCCATGTAACAGTTGTTTCAAAGGAAAAAGGAGCAGGAATAGGGATGGAACGGGATCAAGAAAATAGCCAACGTGTGGTATACACCGGAGAAAAAACAGTCATAAAGCTGTAACGAAATGGAAACTAAATGATTAAAACAGTCATAAATCTACCTCGGAGACGATTGTTTTAAACACCAAAGATTAGATATACTTATATAAATATTAAAAATGAATCGTATGAAAAGAGTGAATTTATTATGCCTCACCGCAATGCTAATTGGCGTGTTGGGAGGAGCCATGGTTAGCCCAACTTACGGCCAAGAGGTGAGAAAAACCACTTCAACAGGCCATAGGGTAGTTGAAGACGGAGGGACAGGTGAATATAAAGCCGTCATGTACACGGATGCCACCTTACCTTCCCACACCATTTTCCGACCAGAAAACCTTGAGCCTTTTGGGGAGCAAAATAAGCTACCGGTAATCGCCTGGGGAAATGGTGCCTGCGCAAGTTCTCCATGGGAACATATCAACTTTCTATCGGAAGTGGCCTCTCACGGTTTTTTGGTAATTGCCATAGGCACCATGCCAGAGGAAGGGGAAAGGAGCCGTGAACGTACAACTGCTTCACAACTAATAGAAGCGATCGAGTGGGCATTGGCTGGAAACGCCAACCCATCGACTATTTTCCACGGGAAGGTCGATGCCGACAAAATCGCCGTTAGTGGAATGTCGTGTGGGGGCCTTCAAGCCCTTGAGGTAGCGCCGGACCCAAGGGTGACTACCGCGGTGATCTGCAATAGCGGTGTTTTAGAGCGCTCCGGGGGTGGAATGCCGGGAATGCCAAGCGTGACAAAAGATCATTTGAGCAAGCTGCACTCCCCCACGTTATACCTGCTTGGTGGGGAGACAGATATTGCCTATAACAACGGGATGGATGATTTCAAACGCATCAATCACGTGCCGGTATTTGTAGCGAACATGGACGTAGGGCATGGTGGAACTTACCGTGAGCCGCACGGTGGCGAGTTTGCCAAAGTAGCAACCGCATGGTACAAATGGCAGCTTAAAGGGGATACGGAAGCTGGTAAGTTTTTTACAGGTGACCGTTACAAGCTCTCTGAATCGACCATTTGGACCACGGAGAAAAAGAACATGCCTTAAGAAAGGAAAACAGGATAAAGCCAACTATATCGAAATGATCTAGTTGGCTTTATTTTTTTAATTACTAAATCCCCAACGTTAGCGCCAGTAGGGGGAACATGACGCTCACCTTAAAGGCGTACGGATTAACGGCGAAACATACAACAATGGCAGTGTGAACCACCGGGGTCAACGGTGCGACGAAAAAGTGGACGGTAAAACGTACAACTAATTGCCAGTGTAACCCACCTTATAGACGTTGAAAGACCCCGCCTCGGCGGTAACGTCCAACAACATACCAGTAACGGGAAGGAAAGAGCTAATCGGCACGATCGCATCCGGATGCTCCAGGGTGTTCGTCATCTCGGGTGTTCCTTTCAACACGATGGCCTCTGCCTCGGGTTGCAGCTTGGTTCCGCGCCGCAACCCCTCTATGCGAATCCGAACCGTCTTATCCTGCTCCGAAACGTTGCTCACCTTCACGATAACCTCACTCTTATTGATGTCGATTACCGCGGAGGCGTAAAGCCCCTCCTGCCCCGTAACGCTCTCCTTGTTCATGGTCAACGGCAGTACGTTAGTACCGGCGTTATGGGCGTATAGCTTTTGTACGTAGTAGTTGGGCGTACGCACGCAAAGCAGGTTGTCGAACCAGATAAGGTCGGGCCTCCACTGCCAGGCATCCGCATGCGCAAAGAGCGGCGCGTAGGTAGCCATATGCACTATATCGGCATTTCGCTCTAGCCCAGTCATGAAAGCAGCTTCGCTCAGGGCCGACTCAAAGTTGTTATCCCGGCTTTCCGCGTGGCTCGCGTACTCGCCCGCGAACACCGCGGGACCTTTCCTGTCATACGAGTCGTAACGAGTAGCCTGGTTTAGGAACCATTCCGGTGGGCGGTAATAGTGCTCGTCCACCAAGTCTACTTTCAGCCGCTTCATCTCCGGCCAGAGGTATTCAAACTGCTCCCCTTCAGCCTGCGGCCCAGAACTTCCCACGATTTTTATCTCAGGGTATTCCGCCCTGATTGCCTCTACGAATTTAACCAACCGAGCCGGGTACTCGGGTCCCCACTGCTCGTTTCCAATACCGATATACTTCATGTTGAACGGCTCGGGGTGTCCCATCTCTGCCCTTACCTTACCCCACGTCGTGGTTGGATCACCATTGGCGAACTCGATCAAATCGAGCGCATCCTGAATGTACTCTTGTAGCTCATCTACAGGCACGTGGCTGCTCTCATCCTCATTTTGGTACTGACAAGCGAGACCCGCGTTAACCACCGGAAGCGGTTCGGCCCCCAGGTCCTCCGAGAGAAGGAAAAGCTCGTAAAAGCCCATCCCGTACGACTGGAAATAGTCGGGAAAGAGGCGATGGGCAAAGGTATAGTGCCAACGGTTTTCGTTCAGTGGTCGATTCTCAACCGGGCCAATCGATTTTTTCCAATCATACCTCGTCTCCAGATCGGTCCCCTCCACGATACAGCCACCCG
Organism: Petrimonas sp.; assembly: GCA_012839475.1. Lineage (GTDB taxonomy): Bacteria > Bacteroidota > Bacteroidia > Bacteroidales > Dysgonomonadaceae > Proteiniphilum. The sequence goes on from DUNG01000029.1 coordinate 42,515, forward strand.
GAAAGCGGAATAACCCGGGATTCAACTCATCCAACGCTTCCACTAAATCCCTACGTAATCCATTTTCCCTACCCTTCCAGGTATCTTTCGGGAAGAGGGAGATATGCTCTAAATCTACTGGACCCGCCGATACAAGGAAAATACGCAAAGAGGCCTTCTCCTCCTCTTTGGGTGCTGTGAGGGTGACCTCGTACCTCTTCCACTCTCTCGAGTTGATGGTCACCTCTTGCCGCTGAAAAGGATGGCTATCAGCATCGATTAACTCCACCCGAACCTTCTGCTCGGCACCGTCCACGGAACGAGCCCAGACTGAAAAGCGGTAATCGGCATCCTTTTTCACGCCAATTCCCCTGTACCCTTCGTTCTCTAATCCTGTATGCTTGTGCCCGTGCCCTGAATTGTTCAGCCTCACGTAATGGGGATTACGCTCAAACGGGCCGCCCTCATCCCGCAAATCCACCTGACCGAATGTTTTCCAGCCCATTAGCGACTGAGGAAATTCAAACGAGCGGTTCTTGATGAGTTCCGCGTAGAGGCCTCCATCGGCACCAAAATTGATGTCTTCAAAGAAGAGCCCGTACATGGTGGGTTGGATAACCGCACCCGGTTTCTTCGCGTTAACAACCATTTCGTACGTGGTCTGTTGTGCGGATAGGGTGGCAATGTACACGCACGAAACAAGCATGCATAAAAAAAGGTTTTTCAGTTTCAACATTTTATCGAGTTTTACGTTTTATACAGTCATTCATTTATTTTTGGCCTCCAGTCTCTCCCTCACCAATCGGCTACTGTACCACTTATTCCGTGGCTTGAGGCCAATAGATAATATAGCGCGACCCGTGTAGCTCGAAGAAAGGAATCAGCTCCAGGCCCTCAGCGTACTTCTCCGGTTGCAAGTGCGTTATACGGAACGTCAACGGCTTACCATCCACCGGTGAGAGGAAAGAGGTCAACTCGCCAGGTTCTCCCACGATGGTCGGCATTTCCTCCAGCGGCACCTGCTGCCCGTGCGCCACGTGTGCCCAGCGGCCATCATCGGCAAACAAGCCCGTCACATCGTCGGCATTGGTTTTTGCAGCGAGTACCACCGGCCCATAAACAAACGAGTAGTAGTTCGATTCATCTGGCAGCTGCTCCGCTCGAAGCAACATGGGCATCTCCATCTCCAGCAGGTCACCTCTCTCCCACTTTCTTTCGATAGCGATATAGCCATCTCTTTTCTCCAGGGGGTATACCTCCCCGTTGATTCGCACCGTCACACCCTCCTCGCTCACCCAATTGGGTTCGCGCAACAGAAGGGTAAACTTCTTGGCTTTAGTGGGATTTACCATGATGCGTGTGGAAGGCTCGTACGGGAAATTATTCTCCTGAACGATCTCGGTTCCCTGCTCCTTCCACTGTAGCTGGGAGGGGATGAACAGATTAACATACAGCTCATTTTTCGTGTGCGCGTAAATCATCTCCCCATATTTCGAGTGGCTCTCCATACCTGAGCCCACGCAGCACCACATGCTAGTGTGCGGCTGAGAATATACCCGGTAATGACCAGGGCGCATCGACGTGAAGTAAACAAACCCTCCCGTCTGAGGATGCTGGGTTGAAAGAATGTGGTTGTAGAGCGCCCGTTCGTAAAAATCCATGTATTTCTTATCATACGATGTCTGGTAAAGCATCTTGCTTAACCGCAACATATTGTAGGTATTACAGGTCTCCGTACCCTCGATACTGGTAATCATGCGCGAGAAGTCGTCCACAGGGTTGAAATGCTCAGATACGCTGTTCCCTCCTAACGATACCGAACGGTTCTCCACTACCGTTTGCCAGAAAAACTGGGCTGCCCCATCCCACGATGCATTCGGCTCCACATCGGCAATCCTCTTAAAACCCAGGACCTTAGGGATTTGCGTGTTCGCATGCATACCGGTCAGCTCATCCCTACCATCAAGAAGCGGGTTCAACACATGGTGGTGAGAAAACTTTTTCGCCAACTCAAGGTACTTCTCATCGCCCGTGATGGCTGCCACATCGGCAAAAGTTTCATTTAGCCCCCCGTGTTCGCTTCTAAGCATCAACTGCATCTGCTCCTCCGACAGGTCCTCCACAAGCCATATCGCCCAGTCGGCCATCTTGACCAACATCTCCTTTGCCTGGTCGATACCGGCGACGAGGTAAGCATCCCTCAACCCTGCATAGGTCTTGTGAATGTTGTACAGAGGCACCCACTTCCCATTCAAGTCGAACCCACCGCCACGAATGTCACCGGCAGCTATATCTTCCCACAAAGCTTTACCATCGGGTACACCCCCGATATAGCCGTTGCCATGGGCTGCTTGGCATCGCTCTAACTCCTCCAACATATAGTCGAGCCGTTCCTTAATCGCTTCATCACCGGTGGAAGCGTACATCAGCGAGAGCCCGGAGAGGTAGTGCCCTCCGATATGTCCGTCCAGCCCTGTGTTTTCCCAATTCGTATAGCTCTCCGCCTTTGGCGGCAGGCCAGCTTCCCTAAGGAAAGGTGCCAGAAGCCTATCCGCATCCATCTCCAGGAGGTACTTCTTGTTTAACTCTTGAGCCCGCTTGAATGGGCTATCGAGAAGGGTCACATCCTGTAGCTTAAAATACTCTATCTGCTGATCTTGCCCCTGCCCCTCACACGCGATAAGCGAACAGAGCAAAACAGCCAGCAACGTACATTTTATTATCTTCTGTATCATCGTCTTAAATTACTTTTATATGTTACAATTTATGATACGCCTACCCATCGATCCAGCACGCATATGGGTTATACCACAACCCAAGTAATCAATTTATTGGTTCGGCTATCTGTTAACTCGGATTATCGATAAAGAGTAGGGTGGTAACTCATGTGCAAACTGCCCGGAAACCATTAAAGGAGACTCCTTGGGGGTAACTGTCCTGTCATTCAGCTCACCCGTCAACACCGTTAAGGTGGATGTATGCTGCCCATTGATTCCCAATTCAGAAAGGTCAATGGTAACAGAAACCGGTACCGGCAACAGGTTAATCAACTTAACGATCAGGTCACCACTCACCTCGTCCGCCACGATAGATACTGCTACCCGCTTCTTCACATCTTCCCGTCCATCCGAAAAGGTTAGCACAGCGGGTACGTACTCGTTGCCCGAATGATGTCCAAATAGCTTCTGCACGTGGTAACCCACGGTAAGCTTCACCTCCGTGTTGGTGAAATAGATTAAATCGGGATTCCATTGCGTGAACCCCTCCTTGGCCAATAAAGGGGCGTAAGAGGTCATCACCACTATATCCCCATTCCGTTCCACGTTAATCAGGTGCAACGCTTCGCAGAGCGCCGTCTCCAGGTTATTATGGCGATTGGGAACATGCGCGGCGTACTCACCCAGGTAGACCTTCGCCTTGGAGCGATCGTAGCGATCGTAGTACTCCTGGTTATTAAGGTACCACCCGGGGGATTGGTAGTAGTGTTCGTCTACCAACGTAAGTCCCAACTCCGTAGCCAGGTTCCACCCCTCCACGTAGTCTGCCCCTTCACTGAATGGTCCTGCCGTTCCAATCACGATAATTTCGGGATACTTCTCCTTGATCGCATCATGAATCATCGTGAATCGTTCCACGAACAGGTCTGAGATCAAGTCTTCATTGCCTATCCCGATATACTTGAGGTTGAACGGCTCCGGGTGACCGGCTTCGGCCCGTTTCCTACCCCACTCGGAGCGTTTATCACCGTTAGCGTACTCGATAAGGTCTAAAATGGTTTGCACGTAGTCGCCCATCTCGTCCATCGGTATACCGCCCTGCTGCCCACCAATCGGATAACCGTGATGGGCCGAGTTTTGGCACGGCACGCCGGCAGCAACCACCGGGATAGCCTCAGCGCCAATATCTTCACAAAACTGGAAATACTCGAAGTACCCTAATCCAGCCGACTGGTGGTATCCCCATTGGTTGCGTTGCGGCTTCCGTGCCTCTAACGGACCAATGGTGTTTTCCCACCGGTAGATGTTCCCAATTCCATCGCCATGCGCCACGCATCCACCCGGGAAACGTACGAAACGGGGTTTCATATCGGCTAGTGCTTGTGCCAGATCGGCTCTCAGCCCATTTTTACGCCCCTTGAACGTTTTTTGGGGGAATAGGGAGATCATATCCAGCTCTACCCTTCCAGTCTGCTGGGGCACCACCTCCAATCGAGCGTTGGCTGCCGTACCCGTGGCCGTGATTACCGCTTCGAGCTTCCTCCATTCACCACTCATCCTTCGCGTGGTAGCCTCTCCCAGCACCTCACCATTGGTACCGGTTAACCGAACCGTTATCCTCCCCCGTTTTTTCTCGGGCGAGCGTGCGAACAGCGAGAAGTCATATTTATCACCCGCCTTAACGGCGATCCCGTTGAATCCCTCGTTGACGAGCGCCACGCTTTCATTATCGATATCCAGCACCGCGTAATGCTTGTTGTTCGGGTGAATGGGGTTCACCGTATCGACCGTGAACGGCTTTCCGTTCACGGTGGACCACGCGTAGAAGCTGTTCCAGTTTTCATCCGCACCTAACTTATCGCTCGGCGCATATTCGAATCCCCTGTTTTGAACCAGTTCAGCGTATAGCCCCCCGTCGGCCGCGTAGTTGATATCCTCGTAAAAAATACCGATTAGCTCATCGCTAATCGACTTCTTCTCCTGTAAAACAGGGGTGATTGAAACCTCAACCCGATCTCTGAACAGGGCCGGATCCATTGCCACCCGTTCCCCATTCATGCGGTTTTTGTGCGCAGCGACCTGATAGGCCTTTTGCAGTCCATCTATCACGCTCCACGCCACCTGATGAGCGGTCCCCCAACGTTCCACCCCGTTGATAACGGCCGCTGTTCTCCCGGTTTCGAACCGCTCTGCTAAAGTCGCCGGCGTGTAGTTCCGAAAGTCTCCCGTTACGCTCAGGTACACCCCCTGTTGCTGTCTGTCGCTATGCCAGGTAACGCGGTACTCCTCCTTTACAGGATCAAAAGTGAGTTCCGGTCGTAAACAGTTTCCAAGCGGCATCAACACCGGGTACGACTGGGGTTTCCAGTAAATCAGGTCGGTGGACACCGTGAGGGCGATGGCTCCATCCTGGTCGTTCAATGACCAGGTGCAAAACCATCGCCCATCAGGTGCTTGTAACAGAAACGGGTCGTACATCCTTTTCTGTGATCCCCACCTGCCGTAGTCTGACCTTAAAAAAGTATGGTTATGCCCTATGGGGTGCCAACTTAGCTGGTCGATGCTCCACGCGAAGTAGAGCCCGCTTCCAATCCCATCGCCATACGCGAAGAGGTAAGCCGAATCGGGCTCATTCGCCTTCAGCAACGGAGCATTTAACAGCAGGACGATGAAAAGAAAAAGGATTTTCAACGAACGCATTTCTTACCAGAAGTAGATGTAGAATAATACACAAAGAAGGACAACACCTAACGAAGCGACCACGTCCCAAGCGGTCCAGCTCTTACGGATAAGTCCCCTGTAATCTTTCGTGAAGGTAATCGCTTCGACCTGTTTAGCCGATGGTTTCGGCGTGAAGAACGATACCACGACCATCATCAGTATGATAAACACCAGTAACCAGACTTCAAAGATAAGCCAGTTCGTTTGCCAGAACCAGGTGGTATTATCCCAGAACCATCCGGTCATCACATCTTTACCGTTATTGGTGAAGATATTGGTCACCAACCGCAACATACCAACGATAAAGCCGCCTATCAAGCCCACCTCACCTGCCTTGGGCGTAATCCTCTTGGAGAAGATACCCATTGCGAACACGGCCACCATGGCGGGAGCGAGCAGCGATTGTATATTTTGTAGGTAATCGTACAGGTTGCCGAGACTCATCATAACGGGTACCCAAACAATACCGAGCACCACCACAACCATGGTCGCGATCCGACCAACCAGAACGTAAGTGGCCTCGCTCTTGTCTTTAAACTTCGGCTTATAGAAATCCTCTGTGAAGAGCGTGGCGCAAGAGTTGAAGAATGCGGCCAAAGAGGCAACCAGGGCGGAGATAAAACCAATCGTAACCAGTCCTTTCACACCGGCAGGGAGCACGAACTTCACCATCGTCCCGAAGGCCATATCCGGGTTACCCAACGTGAACCCGGTCTCGGGTCGTGCCACCATCGCGGAGGCCACCATACCCGGTATCAGGAACATGAAGACCGGCAAAATCTTAAGATAACCGGCAGCAATGGTTCCCCGACGGGCCCGCTTCATCACCTGGTCGCTGGGTTCACCTTTCCTTTGACCCATAACACGTTGCACGATATGCTGGTCGGTACACCAGTACCAAAACCCGATGATCGATGCCCCGATGAACACCCAAACCCCGGGGTACTCACTGTACAACGGATCGTTCTTGTTGAAATGGAACAGGTGATTGGTGCCATACGCGACGCCATCCTCTCCCACGTTCAACGTCTGGACATGCGCCATCATAGCGTTCCATCCATCCACAACGCTTCCGGCTCCAAGCGCGGCAAGACCCAAGAAGAGAACGAGGAACGAACCCACGATCAGGATTGGAGTTTGGATAGCCGAGAGCGTCATTACTCCCTTCATCCCCCCAAAAACGGTAAAGAGCCCGGTTAACACGATTAACCCAATGGCACCGTACCAAAAAGGTAAGCCAAAGAGGCTCTCCATGAAGATACCCCCGGTAAACGCGGTGACACTCACCTTGGTGAAAATGTACGCAACGAGCGTGATGATCGACAGCCAGGAGCCAGTTCGATCCGTGTAACGGTACTTGAGGAAATCGGGCATCGTGATGATTTTCCCCATCTTTTTACTCATCAACTGGTAAAAGGGCACGAACAGCCATCCCAAGATAAGGATCATCCATCCGTGCATCTCCCAGTGAGCCATACTCACACCCGATTTCGCACCCGTTCCTGCTAACCCCACAAGATGTTCCGAGCCGATGTTCGCGGCAAATATGGCCGCCCCGATGATAAACCAGGGTTCCCCTTTTCCGAACAAGTAGTCCGAGCTATCGGCACCCTGCTGCGCGAGTTTGTGTCTTTTCACTGAACGCCAAACGGCCCAAATCACCAGCGCAATCCCTACCAGAAGGACAATCCAGTCCAACCAGATAAACTCATGTGCATTCCAATTCATACGATGATTACTTTAATAAGATTCTATTATTTATTCAGAAAATTCAGCCTCGGTAAACGTGCCCAACTTGACATAGCGCTCGTAGATGGCTTGGTACCTATCGTGGTTTTCCGCGATCGGATGATACTCAAAGGCGAACCCTTGTCCCATCGCGCTTTGGGCCTCTTCCACTTTACCGTACACACCCGCCACCACGGCGGCGAACATGGCGGCACCAAAGGCACACGACTGCTCAGTTTTCGCCACCTTAATCGGCATACCAAGCACGTCTGACATCGTCTGCATCACGAAGGGCGATTTCAACGAGATACCACCGATCCCGATGATCTCTTTAATCTCGATCCCGTTTTCGAGGAACCGATCCACGATGGCCTTAGACCCGTAAGCGGTAGCCTCCACCAACGCGCGGAAGATCAAGGGTGCAGAAGAACCCAGCGTTAAACCCGTGATAGTACCTTTCACCATCTGGTTCGCATCGGGCGTACGCCGCCCGTTCATCCAGTCGGTCGCCAGTATCGTACTTTCGCCCACCGGTACGTTCTCTGCCTCCTTGGTCAGCTCGGGGATGATGGCTTCGGATGCCTCCTCGATAAGCTTCTCCTTGGTTTCAGCATCCAGTAGGTCCGACTTCCCGACCAACTCTTTAAGCGGCCACTCCAGGACTCCCCTGAACCACGCGTAGACATCGCCAAAGGCCGATTGTCCCGCCTCCAGGCCAATCATCCCGGGAATGACCGAGCCATCCACCTGCCCGCAAATACCAGGTATCAACTTGTCGCCAATCTCCTCGTATGGGACAGCCATGATATCGCACGTTGAGGTACCAATTACCCGCACGAAATCGCCCGGCTTGACCTCTACCCCCACGGCACCCATATGGCAGTCGAACGCACCCACGGCCACCGCCACGTTAGTAGTCAATCCCAGGCGTTCCGCCCACTCCTCGGTAAGGTTCCCCACCTTTACATCGCTCGGGTAGGTTTCCGTGTACAAACGATCGCGGAAGCCTGCCAGCAGCGGATCGAGGGCTGTCAGGAACTCCTCTGGGGGCAGTCCTCCCCACGAGGGGTGCCACATGGCCTTATGTCCAGCCGCGCAGCGGCTCCGAAGCATCGTCTCCGGCTTCGTGTTACCGGTCAGCAAGGCAGGCAACCAATCGCAATGTTCTGTCCACGAGTAGGCCGCGTCGCGTACCTGCTCATCTTCTCGCAAGATATGCAGCATCTTGGCCCAAACCCACTCGGAGGAGTAGATTCCCCCCTCATACGCCGTGTAGTCGACGTCCCACTTTTTTGCCAGTTCGTTTATTTCGGCCGCCTCTTGTACAGCCGTATGGTCTTTCCACAGCACGAACATGGCGTTCGGGTTTTCAGCGAACTCGGGTAGCAGCGCCAGTGGCGTCCCCTCGCTATCGGTGAACACCGGCGTGGAGCCAGTAGTATCGAACCCCATACCTACCACCTTCTCGGCGGTACCCTTCGGCGCCTTCGACAGGGCTTCACGAATGCACTCTTCCAATACCTCGATGTAATCGAGCGGATGTTGGCGGTACTGATTCGCGAACGGGTCGCAATATTTCCCTTCCGTCCAACGGGGGTAGTAGGTGACCGCGGTAGCGATCTCCTCCCCGTTCAACGCATTAACTATAACGGCACGGCACGAGTCCGATCCGTAATCTAATCCTATAACGTATTTATCCATCGTTCTCCTCTTGATTGTTACTTTTAGCGCAGTGCTTTATTCAACATGTAATAGACTTCGTTATCGCGCAGTTCCTTCCTGAAGCCACGGATGGTGGTATCTTTATCGATGATAAGCAGTTCGATGTCCGCGATTTCCGCGTAATCCTCCAGCATCTCTGTCGTTACTGAATAGGAGAAACTGGTATGGTGCGTACCTCCAGCCAGTATCCATGCGCCTGCTCCAACCTCGAAGTTGGGCATCGGTTTCCACAACGCGCAGGCCACGGGAAGCTTGGGTAGTGGTTTCGGCTTCTTTACTTCCACCTCGTTCACGATCATGCGGAAGCGGTTCCCCATATCCACGATGGTCGCGGCAACACCTTCCCCTTCATGCGCTTGGAATACCAAACGAGCACAGGTACGGGCATCACCAATGCCCAAGAAATGCACCTCGATGCGCGGTTTCGTTCCCGTGATATCGGGGTTTATTTCCAGCATATGCGATTGCAAGATGGTACTATTCTCCCCATCGAAGTTCAGCGTGTAATCTTCCAGGAACGATTGTCCCCCGGGCAGTCCTTGTCCCATCACCCACATGGTACGTACCAGGGCAGCGGTTTTCCAGTCCCCTTCGGCACCGAACCCGTAGCCTTCGGCCATCAACCGCTGGGAGGCGAATCCCATCAGCTGCTTCATACCTTCTAGCTCGTTGAAGTTGGTGGTAAAGGCCTTAGCTCCCCTCTCCTGAAGGAACCGGCGCAACCCAATCTCCTGGGCGGCGGCGTCTCGAACAAACGAGTGCTTCTCTTGTCCCCGCTTGCAGTCGTCGGCGAAATCGTACAATGCTTCGTACTCTTCTATCAATGCGTCGATCTCCTCCTTGGTTACCGCCTCCACGTACGGAACAAGTGTCGCGATGGGCGCGTTATCCACGTGGTAGCCCAAACGAATCTCAGCCTCCACCTTGTCGCCATCGGTTACGGCCACGTTGTTCATGTTGTCACCAAAACGGATGACCAACATCCCTTGCGCATCCGCCCATCCGGCGCATACCCGCATCCAGGAAGCGATTTTCTTTTGTGTCTCCTCCTCTTTCCAGTAACCGACCACCACCTTCCTGGGCATCCGCAGGCGACTGGTGATATGCCCAAACTCACGGTCCCCATGAGCCGATTGGTTCAGGTTCATGAAGTCCATATCGATCTCGCTCCAAGGGATCTCCTTGTTGTATTGCGTGTGCAAATGCATCAGCGGCTTCCTGAAATTCTGTAATCCCCTGATCCACATTTTCGCGGGCGAGAAAGTATGCATCCACGTGATCACGCCAATACAAGCCGCGTGGTTATTGGCATCCTTGAACACTGTCTCCACTTCGGGTGCCGAGTTAGCCGTCCCTTTATAAACGACCTTCACGGGCAGCAGACCCGACTCGTTCAACCCCTTTACTATCTCTTCCGAATGGGCGTTAACGGTTACTACCGCATCGCCGCCGTACAAGAGCTGCGCCCCTGTAACGAACCATACCTCTTGATTTTTAAATGGCATACTATTGATTTATTTTTATGATTAATAATTGATGTAATATGTTGTTGACCTTGTACAAACAGCGTTGATTTTCAGGCCACTATTGATCCCGTAACACATTTTCACTACTGCCCGTAATAGGCCCCCGGCCCATGTTTCCGAAGGAAGTGCTTTTGAATTAGCGACCTGTTCATCGTGAGGTCTGGGTTGACCTGGTAGGCGATGTAAGCCATCTTGGCCACCTGTTCCATCACAACGGCGTTATAGACCGCCTCATCCGCATCCTTTCCCCATGAAAAGGGACCATGATTCTTGACCAGCACACCGGGAACATGTACCGGGTTAATCTCCCTGAAGCGTTCAACGATTACCTTCCCGGTCTCTTTCTCATACTCCCCGTTCACCTCTGCTTCAGTCATATCACGGGTACAGGGAATTGCATCGCTAAAGTAATCGGCGTGCGTGGTACCGATATTGGGGATATCCCGACCGGCTTGCGCCCACGCTGTTGCAAAGGTGGAGTGCGTGTGTACCACCCCCCCGATCTCAGAAAAGGCCTTGTATAGCTCCAGGTGTGTAGCCGTGTCTGATGATGGCTTATACTTACCATCTACTCGGTTCCCGTTCAGGTCTACGACCACCATGTCCTCCGCTTTCATCTCATCGTAAGAGACGCCGGAGGGTTTAATAACCACAAGGCCTTTCTCGCGGTCGATCCCGCTCACGTTACCCCAGGTGAAAATCACCAAGCCCTGTTTCACTAAGTCCAGGTTAGCCTTAAAGACCCGTTTTTTTAACTTTTCTATACCCATTGTACTTTTTCTCCCGGTTATTCATGTTCAACTCATTGTTAAACTCGCCGCCCCGAGGGGCGGCGAGACATTGCGGTCGGTTATTGCAGTTCAACCAGCACTACCGACTTGGGGGGCAGCGTCACCGTTAAATCATCGCGATTCAGAGTGGCCCCGTTGAAATCCTTTACCGTCACCTTAGACGGCTCATCGAAGGTATTGTGATCGTTGATTTTACCGGAAGTAAGTATTTTTCCACTCACTTTCTTAGCCGATGCGCCCATCAGCCGCGTCTCTACGCGTTGCTCGTTATTTGGATCGATATTGACCAGCGTGATATGGATTTTCCCATCTGCATCCTTTGAAGCAGAGACACTTACCGCGTCGATCTCCCTGTTCCCTTGCCGGTACTTCGCGCTCGTAAGCGAAATTGGCAGTAGGGTGGCGTCCTGATGCACCTTGTAGAGGTAAAAGACCCAGTAGGTGGGAGTTAGTACCATCTTCGCTTCATCGGTCAGCACCACTGACTGCAGCACATTCACCGTCTGCGCCAGGTTAGCCATCTGAATGCGATCGCAACGTGCGTTGAACAGGTTCAAGTTGATACCGGCCACAATCGCATCGCGCAGTGTGTTTTGCTGATACAGGAAACCGGGGTTGGTTCCGGGCTCTACGTTATACCACGTGCCCCACTCGTCGATAATCATCCCGATTCGCTTTTGGGGATCGTACCGATCCATGATTTCGCTATGCTTAGCAATCAGTTCCTTCATATGGAGCGTCTTTTCGATGGTGGTGAAGTACTCCTGCTCGTCGAAATTCGTTGCCGACCCTTTATCGCTCCAATCCTTCGGCACCGTGTAATAATGCAGCGATAGGCCCTGCATCTGATTACCAACGTTCTTCATCACGGTCTCCGTCCAGTAATAGTCCCCGCTGTTGGCGCCACAAGCGATCTTGTATAGGCGGTTATTGCCGTAATTACGGGCATACGTGGCATAATGGCGATAGATATCGGAGTAGTAGTCGGCCGTCATGTTGCCACCGCACCCCCAGTTCTCGTTACCTATACCCCAAAACTTCACCTTCCACGGCTCATCGCGTCCGTTCTTACGGCGCAGGTTCGCCATCGGGCTCTCCCCATCGAAGGTGACGTACTCAATCCACTTTGACAACTCCTCCACGGTACCGCTGCCCACGTTCGCGCTGATATAGGGCTCCGTGCCCAGCTGTTCGCACAGGTCTAAGAACTCATGCGTGCCAAAGCTATTATCTTCCACCACCCCACCCCAGTGTGTATTGATCATTTTAGGACGCTCCGCCCTGGGACCTATTCCATCCATCCAGTGGTACTCATCTGCAAAACATCCCCCGGGCCAGCGAAGGTTAGGGATACGTATATCTTTCAGCGCCTGCACAACGTCGTTCCGTATCCCCCGGGTATTGGGTATATCGGAACCTTCTCCAACCCAGTACCCACCGTAGATACAACGACCAAGGTGTTCTGAAAAATGACCGTAGATATGGCGGTTAATGGTATACTCACCTCTATCCGCCTCGATAATCAGTCGGTTTTGAGCAGTCGCGGAAGCTCCCATTGCCATCAAAACCACAAGCATTGCTAACATTTTTACTCTCTTCATAGCCTATTTATTTTATTAAATTCAACTTTTACAAAGTTACACATTTATTCTCACAAGAGGTTCCCCTACTGTACAAAATTACACTTATTATCAACACCTCGTATCCAAAAGAAACATTTATCCTCCATTTATATGCAAAAATCCTCCACGTCACCACAAGCCAACTCGCGCTCTCGTGGTAACCACACGGTGCGTTGGTGACTGTCGATAACGGAAAACCAACGAGTAACACCGCGTAATCCTGGACGTGATACTGATCGTGATTCCGCTCGTGGCGTTTTTCGCTTAATGGGTGAGTATCGTTCCCCCTTCAGGCTGAATCTTCAAGGTCACCTTCCCATCGCCGCTCACTACTACCCGATTTAGCTGGGGTGACCGATCGTTGCGATCTGAATAGAGTGCCACCTCCTTACCGGCGAACATGGGCAATGTAACCGACAACTCTTTCACCTCCTTCTCCGCGTTGATCGCGGCTACATACCAGCGTTCACCGCTTCGCCTTGCTATAACGGCATACTTCCCGGGGTAACCATCAATATACCGTGTTTCGTTCCAAAGCGTGGGTATCTCCTTCATGAAATCGATCACGAATGACGGGTAGTCGGTCAGGTTGTTGGGGGTGATACCGAAGTTCTGAATCGGTGACTGGAAGAGCACGACCGTTGCCAATTGGAATATCTCCGTCGTCTTGCGCGTTGTCCCTCCATCGTTGCCCCGGTTGTGTCGCTTATTAAGCAACACGGGGCCAAAATCCATAGAGCCCACGCTGTTACGAATAAAAGGATGTAACGTCGCGTTATACGCTTCGGTATCGTTAGCGCGTTGGTTGAAAATCAAGTTCTCGGAGGCCAACACCGCCTCACTGCCCGCGAAGTTAGGGTACATTCGTTCCCACCCCCTCGGCAACGTGCAACCATGGAAGATTACCGCCAGGCCATGGTCGTTGGCATCGGCCAGGATATCTTCGTACAACTTCATGGTCTCCTGTTTGTCGCCACCGAAAAAGTCGACCTTGATTCCTTTCGCACCGATACTTTTTAGCCATGCCATCTCTTTTTTACGAGCCACCGAGGTATTCATCCTATTTTTCGGGTGCTGTGGGGCGTCGCTCCAGTAACCGTTGGAGTTATACCACAGGGATATCCCCACGTTCTTTGAAGCGGCGTACCGCGCCAGCTCTTCCACCTTTTCACGACCAATCCGGCTGATCCACCAGTTATCGATGAGTACCAGCTCATAGCCCAGCTCAGCCGAAAGATCGATATAGGTTTTCTGGTCCTCGTAATTAATGCTACCATCCTGCCACAGTAACCAGCTCCACGTGGAGCGTCCAAACCGGTAATCGATTGACGGCTCGTAAAGAGGCTCTACCACGTCGAATGCCACGGTTGTCTCCACGATGGGCTTCAGGTTATCTCCCACGGTAAGGGTACGCCACGGCGTTTCACCAGGCAACGAGATACCCGGTTGTGCACTCCCGATACCGTTATTCTCTCCCTCTTCGGGGAAAGCGATCGTGTAGAGTCCCTCGGCGGTACCTTCGCTCAACTTCGAACCGCAGTAGAGGCTGCCCACCCCGGTTTCGGAAACAAGTGCCCAGCCGTTATCACCCACCCTGAATAGCCCGGGGAAGGTGTACCCTATCCCGTACCTCGAAGGGGTTCCTACCGGTTCATCCGGGACGTAACCCTCCTCGTAGCTGGGCTTAGTCCTCATCCACCCGATCATGGGGGTGGCTTGTGGGGTTAAAAAGGTCGTGGTAAAGGTCGGGAACTTGAAGCCAGTAAGCTCTTTCTCGATGACACAGCGTGCCGTCTCCCCGTTCTGCTCAAGGGAATACTTGAACGCCAGGTCGTTATCACTCACTCTAAATACAACCCGCATCACCTCTCCCTTAGGCGTCTGATAGGTACCCACCACCTCGTTGGCCACGTATTCCACGTGACTCTGCTTGACGGTTTTAAGGCTATAGGTCTCCCGTATCGCCCGTTCCGTCTTCTCAACGAACTGCAGGTCACGACTAAAGTCGCTCACATTAGTAACCATGCCCAACGGGGAATCCTCCAGGATAACTTTTCCCTTGTAGTAAACGTTGTAATGCAGGATACCCCCCTGCAAGGAGACGTTGACCTTAAGGTTGCCATCCGGGCTCAAAACCGCGTAATCGCCTGCGCTAACGAACTGAAAAAGAATCGCGGTCAACAAGGTAATCCAAACTTTCTTCATAATGATGAAAATATTTTTATTTTATAATCATTGTTATACATTCACCATTCGGGTAAACCCCATTTGGCGGTAACAGCTTCCAGCTCTTTTTGGGTGATGGGGATCACGCTCCCGTGTCTCGGCTTAAAGTCCATGCTCACCTTATGGTCAATTACCTTAAAGGTATCAAGGTCCACGCTTTCACAGAACTGGTACTCCCCCCTGCCGTACACGTCATAGAGCAACAGGTACTTCTCTTCACCGATCAGTTTCACGACGGTGGATCCTTCCACGGAGTGGTGCGTCTGCTGCTTGTAGTCCGGTTGCTCTATCCAACACCCCGAGGTCAGGTTATCGGTCATAGCCTTCTTAATCCCGTTGCCATGACCCTCGGTTTTATAAAACAGGTGAAATATCCCATTTTTATAGACAATATCGCCATCAATACACGCCTTTCCGTCTTTTGGGAAGAAAAGCTGCTTAGGCTCGCCTTCTAGATCGGTAAACGCTTCGTTCGCATAGGCATAGTAGATGATATCCGGCCCATCCCCATACTGCATCGACCAGTAAACCATATACTTATTGGCGTGTGGGTCATATATGGTCTGGGGAGCCCACACCCGTTTGAGCTGCTCCTGCCCAGGGTATTTTTTCTGAATGTTAATGGCCGACGAGGTCCAGTTCACCAGATCGTTCGATTTTAGCAGAACCATCCCCCGGTTTGAATCCCAGCCATTAGCCGATACCATATCGGTTACCACCATGTAAAACGTCTCACCATCTCGAGTGCGCAGGATATGTGGATCACGTACTCCACCCGTTTCGCTTATCGCTCCGGATACGATTACCGGCTTATCGTTATTCAGCGCCCGGTAATTGTAACCGTCCAGGCTTACCGCGAAACAGATCTGTTCACCCTGCTTATCGTTTCCGTGAAAGTAGGTAAACAGGTAGCCCACGTACTCCTGCTCGGCTTTTGTTACCATGGCAAATGCAGCACAGCACAAAACCAGCACTGTGCTAATCCATCGTCTCTTCATTTCTTGTCACTTTTATCCTACATGTAATGTATAGCCGCACCTTTTCGCTTTGAATCTTCTATTTTGCCTTTAGGGAAACCGATACCGGTTTTAGCCAGGGAGCGGTGAATTCAACCTCTATTTCTCCCTCTTCCCCCGTCGCCTCCACGTAGGCCAGGATACGCCCATGATACACACGATGTTTGTTATCGGTATAATCACTCATATCGGTGTTGTTGCTTGCCTCTAAACCAAGCAGCCTGGCGGGACCGGAAACGCGGCAGGTGACCTCGTCGTCTGATATCATCACCGGAACGCCGTTTTCATCCACTACTTGCACCACCACGTGGGCCAATCCCCGCTCTTTATCAATCTGTTCTTCTGCCTGAACCACTTTTAGCGCATAGGGGCGACCCGATGTCTGTATGGTGTATCCAGAGACGGGCTGGTTATCCCTATCCATGCCCACCACCTCCAGCTTCCCGGCACGATAGGGGATATCCCAAAAAATGATACCGGTATTGTCGTCATACTCTTTTGTTTCCCCCACCTCTTGACCGTTGAGCAATAGCTTTGCCTTAGCCGCGTTGGTATAACAGACCACCCGGATGGACTGCCCCTCTTGGTAGTTCCAGATGGACCATGCGTCCATCGAGGGAACCCTCTCCACGTAGCCGCCTGCGCTTCCCGCTTCGGTTTGCGATAGCACGTCCCTCGACTGGCTCCTGGCACCCCTCCCGGGCGTGGGATAGGTTCCCAGGTAGGCCATCGGCTCACCTGACCAGAGCGACTGCCTGAAATAGCCCCTCGGTTTGATGAAGCCACCGAAGTCGAGTAATCCCGAGTAGAATCCCCGGGTGGGCCACCTACCCGACTCGCCTAGGTAATCGATTCCCGTCCAGAGAAATTGTCCAAAAATAAATTCTTTATCGCGGGTCGCTTTCCAAGCGCCCATATCGTGCCTGTTTTCGCTGCCGTAAATCACCCGGTCGGGGTACTTTTGGTGGTCGCTATCATACTTGTCTTCGGTGTAGTTGTAACCGGCAATATCCAGCGCTCCCGGGTATTCCGTCTCGTTCGACATGGCCACGCCAGCCAATCCCGCCGTCACGGGACGAGAGCGGTCATACTGCTTCACCACGTTAACCAGTCGCTTCGCGATCTCTCCCAACTCCATCGCGTTGGGTGCGTCAGGGTTATACCCCCCGTAGGAGGCCTGCGTGAACCCCGCTTTCTCTCCCCCGAGGATGGGATGCGAGTAAGGGTCGTTCGGGTAGTCCACCTCGTTACCAATACTCCAAGCAAACACCGAGATATGGTTTCGGTCTCGCCTTACCAAATCGGCCAAATCCAGTTCGCTCCACTCCTTGAAGATATCGTACGACCCCTGGTAGCCGGGTGTACCCACGTTCCACCCCTCTAACCACTTGCGCTTGGGAAATACCCACTCGTCGTACATCTCGTTGATTACCAGCATCCCCATCTCATCGCACAGCTCGTACAGGTCGGGCGCCTGCGGGTTATGGCTTGTCCGTATGGCGTTCACCCCGATCTCCTTCAGGGTCTGCAGTCGTCTCTGCCACACCGCCTTGGGAACTGCTGAGCCGAGTACGCCCGCATCATGATGGATGCATACCCCCTTCATCTTCATCCACTCCCCGTTTAGCGCGAAACCCTTATCCGGGTCGAACGTGAAAGTTCTGAAGCCGGTGCGGGTAGTTGCCCGGTCAACCTCCGTCTTACCTTTTAACACGGTAGTCCTTAGCTCGTACAGGTTGGGGGCGTCAAGAGACCAGAGCAGCGGTTTTTTAACGCGCAAGGCAGTCGTTACCCTGTTCCCGTCACCTGGTTGCGCCGTCATCTTCTTGCTCTCTTTCGCGACCAGCTTCCCATCGGGCGAAAACAATTCATTAAGTACCGTCAGGGAGGCGGGAACCTCCTCGCGGTTGGTCACCTCAACCTCCACGTTTAACCTGTAGCCGCTCTTCACCTCTTCGGGGTAGGCGTACACACCCCATTGCGCGATATGTACCGGGCTGGCGTACACCAGCCACACGTCGCGGTATATACCCGAACCGGTGTACCAGCGCGAATCGGCGTACTGGCTATGATCTACCCTCACGGCAATCACGTTATCCTCACCATACTTCACGTGGGGCGTGGCATCAAACATAAACGAAAGGTAGCCGTTAGGACGTTTACCCAACGATTGCCCGTTGAGAAACACCTCGCTACGGTTGTAGACCCCCTCGAAATAGAGGTAGACCCTCTGCCCCTGTTTGTCCGCGGGGATATGGATATCCTTGCGATACCAACCTATACCACCCGGCAGGTAACCGGTGCAGCTAGCCAAAGTGGGGCTTAACTGCCCCTTCACACTCCAGTCGTGAGGCAACATGACACGTTGCCAGCGGGCATGGTCCAACTCAACCGCTTGTCCATCCTGCACATCGTTAAGCGTAAACCTCCAGTCGTCGTTGATCTTCTCCGGTGACCCGAAGGAGACCTGCGCCCTCATCGAAGGGGCAAAACAGGTCAACAGCAAAACAGCCAATAACTGAATATGCTTACGCGCGCTTTTGTTACTGTCTATTGGATTCATACGATTCATACGATTCATACGATTATTTATTATTAAATATACTCAAATCCCATTCGTCAAACCACTTGAGCACGGGCATCCCATCCTCAAAAAGAATGGGGAGCCAGATATACCTGCCATCGATAGGCCTTCGGGGGCGCCAACGGTCAGCCATGAATATAAACGCGTCCCTCTTTCCCTGCACCGGAATAACAAAGGTACTCTGCGATTGAAAGGTCAGATCGGCATCTTCTCCCCTGGCTGGATTCGGGTGAAGCGTCCATGTCCCCATAACTCGTTCGGCCGTTAACAAGCGAGCCGCATTCGGATCCCATCCCGTGCATCCCGACGTGATCATGAAGTAACGCCCCCCCTTTTTAAAGATAGCGGGGGCCTCATTGTGTCCTCCGGGCTCCACCCGCACGTAGTTCCCGGTGTAATCAAGGTAATCATCCGTTAACTCCGCTATCTGAAGCGTGAGGTTTTCTTCGGAGGCGTAGATGTGATACGCTTTGCCGTCATCATCCACGAACAGCGTCATATCACGTGACATCTGTCCCCCCTCGAAATCGCGACGAACCAGCAATCCATCCTTTATGGCCGCCATCCATTCGGGGGTCCACCACTGCTCGAAATCGGTATGTTTCACGTTGGAGTTCCTCTGCTCCTCTGTCATGTTCATGGGCCAAATACCCGCATTTACACGTCCATGCTTGACCAACCGGTAAGGACCCGTGACTTGATCGCTAACCGCCACACCTACGTGAGCCGCCTCATACCCTCGCCCTATCAGCTCCAGGTGAAAGTACATCACGAACTTTCCCGTTTTAGCGTTATAAATCACTTTTGGCCGCTCAATGGTAGACCCTTTCACGATGGGGCTCTCGGGATTGTCACTCACCGAAAGCGCTACCCCCTCGTTCCTCCAGTTATAGAGGTCTGTGGAGGAGTAGCAGGTTACCCCCACGAACGCGGCGTTTGACCTTTCGCCTTTATGCTCACCAAACCAGTAGTAGGTGTCCTGGTAGTACAGTATACCTCCACCATGCGCGTTGATTGCCACCCCTTGATCGTCTTCCCACACCTCCCCGGGTGAAAAGGAGGCGTACCTGTTCTGGTTCTTATCCGCTGGGGTGAAACCACAACAGGATAGAACCACTATCAACAGGGTTAAATAGAGATAAGTTTTACAGTTCATAAGTCACTTTCTTTCACCTCATGAATTCGCCTTATTCCATATATGAAATCCTCCCATATGATAAGGATCATCAATTAACTAATCCACCGCTCAACATGTACCCAACGGAGTACCTCGAACGTTTCGCAGGCATGGTTAAGGATTAACGCTGATGGTATAACTGTACGCGTACTCCTTATCCATGAACCGATAAGCGTCCAGCGGCTTGGCACCCCATGAGTGCAAGCCACCCACGCCACGCTGGAACAGGTCCACACACAGAACCACCTCGTTACGGGGTAACACGTCCGACGCGTGCTGCTGCTTCTTGGTCACGCCCGGATCCAAGTCCTCGGGTTTGTTATGGGTAGCGCTCACGGATAGCGGTTGGGCACCTTCCACACGAATCACGTTGCCATTCTCATTTTCGAGCGTTAACCATCGGACATCCATCTTGTTCCCGGTCTCTTGCGGACGGTAATACGCGAAAGCCTGCTCACCAACCTTGCCACTCCAAACGCCCATGAAGGCATCATCTTTGCGGTCCACGTAACTCTCGCCCGGGCCACGTCCATACCACGTGAAGCGGTCGTAGTTCACAGGAAGCGTCATCATCATGCCAAACCGCACCATCTCTGGAAGGTCGTCGGAGAGCGCGGTGTAACACGCCGATACGGTAAGGCTACCGTCTCTATTCACGGTATAGGTGAGATGAACCTTTGCCTCGATCCCTCGCGGCTTAACTTCGTACTCAGCGATAAAACCATCGGCGGTCTCTCTCGACCCTTTGTAGCTGTAGAGGGTATTGTAGCCGGCCGATTCCCATACGCGGGCGCTATATTGCATCCTCTCACCGTACTCGTTATCGGTAAGCGCCCTCCAGAAGTTCAGGCTCGGCAACTCCCGGAACACGTTTTGTCCCTTTTGCTGCATGCTTATCAACCCTTGCCCGTCCCGTGTAGCGAACTCGTAAGAGAGGCCACCCGCGTTGACCACCGTTCTACCTTCCCCTTGCTCAACGGAGAGTGTCCCCTCTCGCTTTACAGCGGTGAAGTACTCACCATGGCCGAGTGCAAACTCCCCTTTGGCCACCTCAAACCCCGCGGGGAGTAGCTCGGTCTCCCGGTTACTGTAAGCAAACAGCTGTAAGTAGTACTCCACCCCCTCCTCTTTCGTGATAGCGGGCAGATTCAGCTTCACCTCTTTACGACTATCTGCCTTGAGGGAGAGGTTAAAGGAACCCTCGGCGAACGCCTCTCCGTTTTTCAATAGTACCCATTTATACGAGTGGCTCTCGGGCGTGAGGTCGGTAAATTTATAGTCGTTTACAACCGTGATCACCCCATTCTCAAGGTCGCTCGCCTCGAACAGTATATCCTGGTATACCTTCTTAACGATATAGGTGTGGGGTACGTAGTTCTGATCGGGACTAATGATACCATCCATGCAGAAGTTGCCACTGCTCCTCCTGTCATAACCCTTCAGATCACCGCCGTAAGCCCAGTAGAAACGACCCTGCTCATCGTGGGCAGGATAACCGTGGTTGTACCATTCCCAGATGAAGCCACCCTGCATGTTTTTACTGGAACGCATCAGGTCCCAATACTCCTGAAAGTTCCCCATGCTATTACCCATTGCATGCGCGTACTCGCACATGATGTAGGGTCTACCCAGGTCTTTCACCGCGTCGCGCTTCATGTTCTCCCACGAGGGATACATGTGGCAGATGATATCGCTGTTACGGTCTATCTGGTACGCCTGCTCATACTGCACGGGGCGACTGCTATCGCGTGCCTTGGCCCAATCGTACATATCAAAAAAGGCCTTCCCGTTGCTGGCCTCGTTACCGAGAGACCAAAAGATAACCGACGGGTGGTTTTTGTCGCGCTCCACGAGTCGTATAACCCGATCCATGTGCTGCGCATGCCACTCCGGGAAGTTGGCCACGTTATCAGGCCCGTAACCCAGCCCGTGCGACTCCATATTAGCCTCATCAACCAGGTAGATACCGTACTCGTCACACAGCTTGTACCATAGTGGGGGTTGTGGGTAGTGCGAGGTACGGACCGCGTTAATGTTAAGCTCCTTCATAAGTTGCAGGTTGCGCATCATCACCTCCCGCGTGACCACTTGTCCGGTGCGATAATTGAACTCATGCAGGTTCACCCCTTTGAAGAAGACCTTCTTCCCGTTAATGAACAGCTGTCCATCCGTGATCTCAATTTTACGGAACCCCACCTTGTGGGAGGTCGCTTCGATAAGCTCTCCCCGGTTATTTTTCAGGGTAATAAGCATCGTGTACAGATGGGGCGTCTCAGCGGTCCATTTCAGGGGATTGGACACGTTCCCCGAGAGGGCAACCTCGGTCGTCCCACCGCCCGGCACGTTAGCCGATGCCCTACGAGAGAACACCTTCTTGCCCGATTTGTCCAACAGGGAGACCTCTACCGAGTGGTTTTGCCGTTGGCTCGCGTAGTTCTTCACCGTAACCTCCACGCTAAACCTCCCGTTCCTGTAGTTTTTATCAAGATCGGGGTGAGCAAAGAAATCAAGCAGCCGAGACTGATCGGTGCTGTAAAGGTAAACGTTGCGATTGATGCCACCTAAACGCCACATATCCTGGTCCTCCAGGTAGGAACCGTCGCTAAACTTATGCACTTCACAGGCCAGCATGTTCTTCCCTTTTCGGATATAGGGGGTGATATCGAACTCAGCCGGACTCTTGGAGTTCTGCGTGTACCCCACTTTTTGGCCGTTCACCCAAACGTACATGGAGTTCGTACCCGCTTCAAAGTGGAGGAACACGCGCCTCCCCTCCCAGCTGTCGGGGATCGTAAACTCATGGCGGTAAGCACCGGTGGGTGAATCTTCCCGATCGATACGCGGCGGTGACGATCTAAAGCCGAAACCGGCACTCACGTATATGGGCACACCGTAACCGTTAAACTCCCAGTTACCGGGCACAGGCATCTCAACCCAGCCACTCGCATCGTAACTCTCTTCGTAGAAACCCTCTGGCACGTCGGCCACTTTAGGGACCCAATAGAACTTCCAATTGCCATTCAAGGAGTGGTAAAATGGGGACGAAGCGTAATCGTCTTCAATCGCTAACTCTTCCGAGGGATAAGGAATAGACGTGGCCCGCGCATCTTCTTTGTTGACGGCGAAAACCTCCGGATTCTCCCAATCGGGAATACTCTGCGAAAACAGGGCCATGCAGGACCAAATAGAAACAAGTAATAAGGCAGCTATTTTTCTCATACGACTGTTATTTTCACGTTTCACCTGTTGAAACGTGTGATTATTGATAATTCATCCAACCTCAGCTCCCAAGTCGCCCAACCAATGAATAGGCTTATCCCATCAAGGGACTTGCGTAACGCGACAGTGGAGCTGTCTACAAAGCTAACAAAATAATTTAAAAACGGCAACAACCTAGTGCTGCCGTTTACACGTTAATAATTGAACTGAACTCAATTACCCTTACTCTACCCGTTTACCCCACAACGAGCGGCCATTGCGATCCAACCCGGAAAGCAGAACGGTTTGAACCTGGTTTTCCCAGTCGTGCCCTGTAAAGACGATCACATCCTCCATGGTTTCATCACCAATAGACAAGGTAAGTGACTGTTTCGCTTCATCGAAGTGCCAAAAACCATCGTCACCGGCAGTTCCATCTTCAAGTAGTTCCACCATGAACGAGCGGTTCCACTCTGCCTCGTTTAAACTTCCCTCGCCCCACAATACCTGTCCCGCTTCAAGGCGACGTTCATGCACGGACTCCGCGATCCGGATTAACTCCCATTTTCCGGGAATCAGCTCCTTTCCCACCTGATATCTCTCCTCACCGGCAAAGCGTTGCGGCGAGGCGACGGGCCACCCGTCGGGTGTGAAAAACAGCTCTCTCACGTGCAGCACCATCAGGTGGTTACCCGGCGATAAACGGCCCTGGTGCACCATAAAGTACCTGCCATCGTCCCTGGCCAGCACCCCACAATGTCCTGTACCAGCCCACCCGGGATGGTTTGCGAACTTGTAAGGAGCCACTATTACGGGAAAATTGTTGGTGGTATCGCTTAGGTTCTTGCCGAAAAAATCGCGAAAAGGTCCCTCCGGCTTATCGGATCGCCCAACGCGCACGTTGTAGGTGGTCATCAGCGGATCATACGAAACAAACAGGTAATACTCTTTCCGTTCGGGGTTATAGATGATTTCGGGCGCTTCCAGGTTATCCTTCCGGTAATTGGCCCGCCTCGCTATTAAATGACCCAGGTCGCCTTTTTCCTTTGTCAAACCGGTTGCGGGGTCAAGCTCCACGCAATACAAGCCGCCAAAATAGGAGCCGTAATGCATCCATAGCTTCCCGTTGTCCACATCCTCGATAACACTGGGGTCTATAGCGTTCATCGGGGTATCGTTACTAGATTTCACCACCGCCCCCTTTTGTACCCAGGGACCCTCTGGCGAATCGGATTCCGCCAACCCTATCCAAGATGTTTTTTTCCCGAAAGCCGATACGCTGAAGTAAAGCCGGTACACGTCGCCCTGCTTCATCACGTAGGGCGCCCAAATGTTGGTGGCCCCTCTTCCCTCGTTACGGGAGCGAACCCACTCGACGGCCTCCTCCGGTATCTCGGGGAAGGCCCACCCCACGAACTCCCAGTTAACAAGATCTAGCGACTTTCTTACCTGAATGTACCTAAGGGGCACATTTTTAGCTTTGGCCTCCTCCCTGTTTTCCGCGAAAATAGCGTCAGTGGAATAGAGGTAGTAATAGTCACCAAATTTTTTAATCGCGGGATCATGCACGTTATAGGTTCCCCATTCCTTGTAATGCTCCATGGATGAGAGGTGAGTGTAATCGTCGACCCATGGGTTGGTCACCTCCTCAAAAATCGGGTACGGCTGCTTTTGCTTGCAGGAACACGCTACCAAGGAGAGGACAATGGAAACGAAGAGGCACAGGGGAGAACAAGTGTAATTTTTCATACAATTTTTAACTTTTTTACATTTCAGTGTATGGAACTATTTCGTCAAGCCAAACGAGCAGAAGACAAGTTCACTTGGATTATGCCGTGGCGAGAAATAGTCTATTTTAATGAACTATTTCGTCAAGCCAAACGAGCAGAAGACAAGTTCACTTGGATTATGCCGTGGCGAGAAATAGTCTAACTTTAGTGAACCTTTAATGATTACCTACTGACAAACATAACACTATTTTTTAAAAAAAAGGTGGAAAAACGAACACGGAAGGTGGACAAAAATGCCCCTCCAAAAAACCGTCCATTTTTTAGCCTGTTTAATGCAATAATTGGGTTACTTTTGTCATATCGAGTGAATAATTATGAGACGCGCTGTTTTTTATTTAATGACCATCCTTCTACTCCATTCCATCGGCTCAAGGGCTCAAAAAGTATCCCGTGACAGCTATGGCATACGCCTTATAACGATGGATGATGGATTGATGCACAACTACATAGACGACATCTACAAGGACGACACCGGCTTTCTTTGGTTTTCAACAGGGGGTGGACTATCCCGCTACGACGGCCACACCTTGCTCCATTACACCATGAACACGACACCAGTGGCGTTGAAAGGGAACTTCATCCACAAGGTTTGTGAAGATGATTTCAATCGATTGTGGATCGCCTCGGAAGGTGGATTGGATATCCTGCATTTGATCGACAACCGGAAGACAGACTTGTTTACTGACATCGACTCGCTTCAATGGCCTTTCCTGTACAACCCGGTCATCAATATCGCGAAAGATGTGAAAGGCGATATCTGGCTGTATTCCAGCCATATTTACAAGATTTGTCTCAACGGTGACGGTTCGATTCGGGGCATATTTAAAACCGATGAAAACCTTCAATCTGAGCTCTTCGTGGCGCTGACAGACGTTGATAACGACGGGAACGTTTGGGCGGGCTTCCAAAATGAAATCTACAAGCTGCTCCCATCGGGTGAGAACCGACTTGAAGCCTTTCCTGTCTCAGATAAACTGAGGTTCGAAACGAAAACGATGGTCATGAAATTCCTACTGAAAGAGAACGAAGTTTGGATGGGAACAGACCGCGGGCTGTATCGGTATTACAGGAATGAAGACGCACTCAAGGTGTATAGGAGTCAAGAGGATAACCCACGCTCCTTGTCTCACGATTACGTGTCTGAACTGGTTGTAACCGATAGCAAGCAATTGATTGCCGGCACGCTAAAAGGGATCAACATCTACAACCCTTCCAGCGATGACTTTGACCCGATAACCCAAGAGAACTCATCAGAAGGACTTGGATTAAACAGCAACTTTATTAATTCCATGTTGTTTGATGATGGGATCCTTTGGGTGGGAACCGAGACGGGCGGCATCAATAAGCTTGCCCCTAAAAACGCCTTCATCAAGAACTACGTCTACAACGAAAGTGAGCCGAACAGCATCTCCAGGAACCCGGTAAACGTCATTTTTGAAGACGAGGCGGAGAACCTCTGGATTGGAACGGTAGAGGGTGGGTTAAACCGAAAAGGAAAAGGAGCAGACACCTTTGTCCACTTCACAACCTCATCACCGGCAAGGCTGAGCCACAACTCGGTAAGCGCCTTGAGCATGGACGCCAATCAGCGCTTGTGGGTCGGCACATGGGGGTTTGGCGTTACCCTGCTCGACATGACCCATCCCGAAAAGTTGCCTGTAGCATACATTCATTCAACACAATACCCCCAGCTGCCTATCAATTTCATAGGGGCGCTCACGTACGATAAGCGCAACAACGGCATGTGGATCGGGACCAACCAAGGACTCTTCTTTTACGACATAGCCAGAGACAGCCTTCAAGTACCTTTCAGCGATCAGCAATCAAATCATATCAACGGCATTATCGGATCGACCATCGACAGCGATAACCGGCTATGGTTGGGGTGTGCGGAAGGGGTATACGTCATTGACTTGCATCGACAACAGCAGCCGTTTTTTTCCTACGTACACCTGAAGTACAAGCTCGACAACCCCCAATCGAAGCTGGTAGATAGGATTACCAGCATACTCGAAGATACCGATGGCACGTTATGGCTAGGGAGTGACGGTTTTGGCATATACAAGCGGGTGACACGGGAAGATGGATCGCAAGTTTTCGAGGCGTACACCACCTCTAACGGGCTGGCTAACAACAATGTCAAGGGATTGCTGGAGGACGACCTGGGCAACCTTTGGATAAGCACCCTTAACGGTCTCTCTTGTTATGACAAAACAAACAACCGCTTCACCAATTACTACAAGGAAGATGGGCTTGTATCTAACCAATTTTACTGGAACGCCTACTGCAAAGCGAAGAGCGGTTTGCTCTACTTTGGGACCCTGGATGGTTTAGTGGAGGTCAATCCGGAAATAATCAAGCGACACGATACGCGCTACCGGGTCACGTTAACCGATTTCCACGTGAACAATGAAAAAGCATACCCTGGCAAGGTACTTAAAAAAGATATCTCGGTAACCGAAGAGATCCTACTGCATGAAAAAACGAGGTCGTTCTCGATCGATTTCTCCGCGCTCAATTACCGTACCACAAGCAACTATGTATACGCGTACCGCCTTATTGGCTACGACGACAACTGGATAGAGCTTGATAAAAACGGGCATTCGGCTACCTACATGAACCTTCCTGCCGGCAATTACCAGTTCCAAGTTAAATATGTACCCAAAAGTCAAGTAGACGCGGGCGAGGTCACCCAAATCACAATCAAGGTAAAACCCCATTTCTACAAAACCGGGTGGTTCCTATCCCTGGTTATCATCCTGCTAATCCTAGCCATGACCCTGCTGTACCACTGGCGCATCAGGGCATACGAACACCAACAGAAAGCCCTGGAAAAAGTAGTGGAGGAGCGTACAAAGGAGATTAACAAGCAGAAAAACACGCTTACGGTTCAAAAAAACGAACTTTCACAACGAAACCGTCAATTAAAAACGCGGAACGAGAAGATAACCCAACAGAAGGAGCAGCTGATTAAAATGTCCCGAAAAATGCGGAAAATGACCGCTGAACGCCTCGACTTTTTCACCAACGTTTCGCATGAACTTCGTACCCCGATCACCTTAATTATTGGTCCTATAGAAAGGGCGCTTAAAATAAGCACCAACCCGTACGTTATTGAACAGCTGAGTTTCGCCGAAAGGAACTCCAAGTACCTGCTTACGCTAATTAACCAACTGATGGATTTTCGCAAGATTGAATCCAACAGGCTTGAGATAGCCTACACAAGGGGTAACTTCGTGGATTTCATGGAGTCCATCATCTCCTCGTTCGATTTTCAAACCAACGACAGGGAAATCCGATTGCTCAAGAGGTACCACCTGGTAAACCCCGTTTTCCATTACGATGAAGAAGGCTTACGCAAGGTAATGATCAACCTGATTTCCAACGCGATCAAATACACGCCAAACGGAGGAGAAATTATCGTCTATGTGAAGTCGTTCAAAGATGCCACGACCAATGAGAACAAGCTCTACCTCTCCGTTAAAGACAACGGCGTGGGTATTCCCGAAGAGGAGAAAGAAAAAGTTTTCAGGCGTTTTTACCAGTCCAAAAACCACCCGAGGTATCCCGTAAATGGACAAAGCGGTACCGGCATCGGGCTCTATTTAACCAAGCAGATCGTGGAAACCCTTGGGGGAACAATTGGAGTTAAAAACAACCGCAAGGCGGGCGTCTCTTTCCGCGTCATCCTACCCCTCCACGAGGAGAACCCACACTCCCTCACCCCGAAAACGGCTACAGGACATGAGCCGGTCAAGAACGTGCTCAAAGAGCAAAACCTAAAGGAGTGGCAAAAAGAGAGGCTTACCTTCCTTGTGGTGGAAGACAACCGGGACATGTGCCGCTACATCTGCTCGGTGCTATCGCCCTATTACAACACGCTGGAGGCTAACAACGGGGTGGAAGCGCTTGAGATCCTGGAACACTACCACGTGGATTTCATCATCAGCGATTTAATGATGCCCGAAATGGATGGGTTACAACTGTCGAAAAAGGTGAAAGAAAACTTCACCCTATCGCACATTCCCTTTCTAATGCTCACCGCTAAAACATCGGAAAAGACACGTACCGACAGCTACCGGTTGGGAGTGGACTCATATATCGTGAAACCCTTCGATGAGAAGATGTTAGTCGCCCGCGTTCGGAACATGCTGGAAACACGAGAGAGGTACCAGCGGCGGTTTGTTAACGACATGTCGGTCGACACGTTGGAGATAAGCGAAGAGTCGAACGATAAAAAATTCATGGAACGGGTAATGAGGGTGATAGAAGCCAACTTTCAAAACTCCTACTTCGAGGTGAGCGACTTCGCGGATAGCGTGGGAGTGAGTAAATCCTTATTGAACAAGAAGCTAAAAGCGCTAAGCGGTAAATCCACGGGCGAGTTCATCAGGATATACAGGCTGAACCTCGCGTACAAGATCATCCTGAAAAACAGGAACACGAAAAACAAAAACGTGGCCGACATCGCGTACGAGGTCGGATTCAACGATCCGAAATACTTCACCCGATGCTTCAGCAAGCAGTTCAACATCACGCCAAGCAAGCTGTTAACCGGCTAAAAGGAAGCAAATTGGCGCGCCAAACCGTGTACCTGTGAAACAGGTAATAAAATGGTTAAAAAACGAGGGGTGCTCGTTTCTCCACCATGTTTCACCTTTTGTCCACCCATGTTAACGTAACTATTCAAATCTTTGTAGTTATTAAAGCGTGCGGTTTATCATGACCCCGTTTCGTTAGCTTACCTGGAAACGGTTGCCTTTCGGTAAATCATCGCGCTAAACCGTGTATAGGGAATAATAAATAGGTATCGTATTATGTAATGAAAAATAAAAACAGTATGAGAATGACAAAAATAACGTGGCGCACATGGCTCGTAACCATCTGGGCAATAGTGACCCTGGCTGGGTGCGAGGGACTGGAAACGTACAGCATCGATGCGCCGATGGACCTGCAAAGCAGGATCGATGCCATTGCGGCCGAAAAGGCCAAGATATCAACGGGCGACACCGTCTACATTGATATCGTCTCGGCGATAATTGGCGCTGAAGATAACAGTTCCGGCTGGTGGGGGGCCTTCTCAGATTACTTCGTTATCCCCGCGAACAAGCTCCTGGTCTTGGAGTTCGTGAACCACTCCTCGGGCGTGAACAACTGGAACAACTGGAATCTCGTGGTCACGAACGAAGTGGCAGACCGTGATGATACCGACTACAAGGAGTACTTCGTGCTGCGTTCAGACGCTTACGGGTGGGGAGGCGGTATGGTGAACCAAGGGTATCCCTATGATGCCGCCCTAATAGCCCATAACTACCCCGACCTGAATGGGGACGGCGATATATGGGACGACTTCAAGACAACCATGCAGGGGGCCCGCGTCACCCTCAAGGTGGACCACTCGGCCACCGGGAACGTGTTTGTAACGGCCACGGCCATCGGCACGAACGGTGTGGAACTGATACTAACGTACCAACAACCCGTATCGGCCACGGCCAATATCGTGGCCTTCTTGGTGACGGATGCGAGTTATTTCGAAATGAAAAAGGCCTACCTGATCCCTTCCAAGGTCACGGTCGTGGAGGATGTTGAACCCGTTTCTATTGTCGTGGAAGGGGCACCCGAGTTCGTTGAGTTTGGCAACGAGGACTTCTGGGGAGATGCGACGGCAACCGTTACGTATGCCGACGGCTCTTCAGAAACGGTTGGGTTTGATGAACTCTCCTTCACGGTCATCCCCGACATGTCTACCCTCGGTAAAAAAACCGTGATAGTAGCCTACGGCAAGAGCAAGCAAGGTGCTTACGGGCCGCCCGTTTCCACTTTCTACACGCTGGAGGTCACCAACCCCGTGGTCAGCCTGGAGGTCACCACTCTACCAAACATCACCGAGTATTATTTCTTCAGCGGCGACTCCATCATTTTCAACACGAGGGGTCTCGTGGTAACCGGAACCTACTCCGATGGAACGACTGGCGTGGTGCCTAACGCCACCCTCCAGTTCAGCAAGATCCCGGCACTGGAGGGAGTGCAAAGCGCGAAGATTTCGTACGTGGGAAGCACGAGCACGGTTAGCGTTACCTGCCCAGTTACCCTTGTAAAGGGGAGCGCTCAAGTGGGTAAAAATGACTTCTCCACCGGCTGGTGGTCTGAATTCTCTGACGAGTACGCCGTAGCGACGGGGACCAGCCAAACGCTTACCATGTATTGCTACTCCAACAACCTAAACAATTACCACAGCCCTTGCGTTATCCTTCGCAAGGCCGATTTGACGGAGTACGCCGTGGTGCGCATGGACAACTTCGGGTGGGGCACCGGATACTCCACGGCCACCCTATCGTCTGACTGGAATTTTGACACGTTCGCTTCAAATATAAACGGCTCCAAGGTAGTTATCACCGTCACTAACCATGGTAACGATACTGCCGACGTGGTATATACCGTTACGCACGTTAACGGTGAGACGCATTTCCAAAAGTACGAAGGCATTACGGTGGATAGCGACGACCTGAACTTCGCACTAGTCATCGAGGGAGCTTACGTAGTAATCATTTAACGAAACAAAGATGAAATATCGTATGAAACGAGCATGTAAATCATTTACACCCATGACAATGATTGAAGCGAGTTCCATACACTGAAATGTAAAAGAATAAATTAATCGTATGAAATATCCATTAACAATCCTACTGGGATGCCTGCTCTTAACAACGGCAACCCACGCGAAAACCGGCATGAACGCCCATCCGGCACAAGTGACGCAAGAGCGCGAGATAACGGTAAAAGGTACAGTTACAGACGAATTGGGCGAACCGCTTCCCGGTGCAACCGTGCAACAAAAGGGAACCGCGCTGGGAACCGTGACCAACTTTGACGGAACCTTCTCCCTTTCTGTTCCGGCAGAGGCTACCCTCGTCTTTTCGTTTGTTGGGTACACGAGCCTTGAAATGAACGTGGAAGGGAAAACGGAACTGGGCAACATCATGTTGATACCGGAAACCACGGAATTAGACCAATTGGTAGTCATCGGCTACGGCACGCAACGAAAAGTAGACCTCACGGGATCGGTCGCCATTATCAACACGGAAGAGCTGAGAAAGGTCTCTCACTCCAACATTTCAACCATGCTCGAGGGGAAGGTTCCCGGCGTTCAAATCACGACCGACGGCCAGCCCGGTGCCAACCCCACGGTTCGTATCCGCGGCTTCGGGTCGTTTGGAAGTACCGCACCACTGTACGTGATAGATGGCGTACCCATGGGGACGACCATCCGTGACTTCTCACCCAACGACATTGAGACGATTCAGGTGCTTAAAGACGCTTCCGCCGCGGCCATTTACGGCTCCCGCGCGGCCAACGGCGTCGTGATCATCACCACGAAACAGGGGGCAAAGAATAAGCCCATGAAGATAGATTACAGTGGCTACTTTGGTACCGACCGGGTTCAAAAAGGCGTTTACGATGTGATGGACGCTCATCAATACGGCCTCTACACCACCATGGCTTACCACAACAGCAACATGGAGGCACCCGCCGGGTACGACCCTGCCAGTGAGAAATACATCGACCCCAACGAGGTAAACACCAACTGGTTTAACGAGTCGTTCAAAACGGGTATCCGACAGAATCACAACGTCAACCTGTCGGGAGGAGGCAACAACAACACTTACAACATCGGGTTAGACTATTACAATCAGGAGGGAACCATGATGGGTGCCGGTCCAAACTTCGAGCGGTACACGGCACGTGTGAACAACACTATGGACGTTAAATTCGTAAAGATTCAAACAAACGTCGTGTATAGCCACAGCGACCAAGACAACATGGCCCTTAGCAACGCGAACGAGTACGTGCAGGGACTGTATGGTGCCCAATACCCCGTGATGGCTTCCGCACTGCTACTGCCCCCAACCATCAAGGCGTATGACGAGTCCACCTGGATACTGGATGACAAAATCCCAGCGGCATCGCAATACACGTATGACTCTTACGGCTTCGGCACCTATTACGACGATGTTCATGGTGACTTGCGGGTTACCAACGTGCTGCTCACCAACTCTCTTTTAGAAAGGAACACGGTGGTTGACCGGCTAGTGGCCTCGGGCTCGGTTAATGTGGACCTCATGGACATGGTGGGCCGCAAACAAGATAATCACACGCTCGACTATAAACTTAACTTGTCGTACAGCAAAACCTTTGCCAAGGATTTCACGTTCGTGCCCGCATTTATCCAGAGCACGACAAACTACCTATCCAAAAGCAACGAGACGCTATCACAAGGCTACCGCAATTACAGCGATGCACTAGTCGAGAACCTCCTGACGTACGACGGCAGAGTTGGGCGAAATCACGTGAACGTGGTCGTGGGACAAACCTTCCAGCGGGAACTCTACCACACGCTCACCGGAAAAGGGGTAAACCTACCTGAGCCTTACTACTTGCAAGTAAACAACGCGGAGGAAACCTCCTCGAACAGCTATGAAAGTGAACACGTGCTGGCATCCTATATTGGCCGCTTGAATTACAACTTCGACGAGAAATATCTCCTCTCGGCCACGGTACGTCGGGACGGCTCAAGCCGCCTCTCATCCAACGACCGCTGGGGATGGTTCCCCTCGGTATCGGCCGGGTGGCGCATCGAACGGGAAGAGTTCTTTAACGTGGATCCAGCCACCATCAACCTGCTGAAAGTTAGAGGCAGCTACGGGGAGCTTGGAAACGAGAACATTGGTGAATACCAATACATGGATGTGATGGCAAGGGGCAACTACACCTACAGCTTTGGGAATAACAAGGTAACCGGCTCGGCCATATCGAACTACGTCAACACCGCCATCCGATGGGAAAAGAAGAAGATGCTCGATGTTGGCATCGACCTCGGGATGTTTAACAACCAACTGGAATTCACGGTCGATTGGTACAAATCCATATCGGAAGACCTGCTCTATAGCGTGGCAGTACCGGCCAACGCGGGGGCAACCAACGCAACGGTCACGATGAACGCGGCCACGATGGAAAACTCGGGATTCGAGTACCAGCTGACCTACCGCAACCGCCACAACGCCCTCAAGTACGATATCTCCGCTAACCTATCCACCTTAACGAACAAAGTGACAAAGCTCGGGGTTTCGGGTGAACCGCGTACCGACGGATTCTGCCGCACGGAAGTGGGTCGTGAAGTGGGCTCGTTCTACGGGTATGTCTACGAGGGTATCTTCCAATCGCAAGCAGAGATCGACAACCGCGTCAACGCTGAGGGGTTGTACATCAATCAGCCGGGAGCTCAACCGGGCGACGTGGCGTACGCCGACATCAACAACGACGGGGAGATTACCAACGAAGACCGGACCTACCTGGGTAGCGGAATACCAAAAGTTCACTTTGGATTGAGCGCACGCGTGGAATGGAAAGGTTTCGACTTGAGCCTATCGACCTACGGAGCTGCCGGGTTCAAGGTGGTCGATTTCGTTGACATCACCTTACGAAGCTCGTACGGGATGCTGAACAAAAGCGTTGAAATGCTGAACGCGTGGACACCGGAGAACGTGAATACCAACGTACCCCGCGTAGCGTATAAATCCACCGGATCCATTACCAACGATATGTTCAGCAAACGTTACCTGCAAAACGGGAACTACCTGAAGATCGCCAACGTCTCGCTAGGCTACAACTTCCCCGACAACTGGTTTAAAGGTCACGTGAACAACGTACGCGTGTACGTTTCGGGACAAAATTTAGCCACGCTCAGCAAATACCGGGGATACAACATCGATTTTGCCGGAGGTACGTTCACCCCGGGCTATAACTACTCTTCGTACCCAACCCCTAGAACCTTCATGGTTGGTGCAAACTTTTCATTCTAACAACCTAAACAATTTCCGCATGAAACGTTATAACATACTCTTTATACTAGGGCTCCTCGTGACAGGCTTTACAGCTTGCAACGATGCACTCAACGTGGTAAACCCAAACAATCAGACGACCTACGATTTCGGCAACACGGAATCTGAACTTAACGAGGCCATCATCGCGTGTTATAACCGCATCCGGTTAGAAGGCACCTTCGCCAGGGTGGGTTACACGATGGACGCCGTGCGTGGCGATGAGGTATGGAACTCATCACAACAGTGGTACCTGGAGTACGACAACCTGAACTCACCGGGTACCATCGAGATAGGCGACCAATGGATATGGCGCGACTGGTATCATGTAGTAAACCGCACGAACTTCGTGCTGTCGAAAGTAGACGAAGTAAAGATGTCGACTGACTCGTATAACCAGATCGCGGGGCAGGCACTCTTCCTCAGGTCGTTAGCTTATTACCACCTCTCTACCTATTACCAAACGGTACCCCTGATCACCGACTACGCGTCCTATTCTGACATCAACACCATGTACGCGTCTAACAACACGCAAGACGAGGTGTTCGACCAAATAGAACTGGACTTGACGAAAGCGATGGAGATGCTTCCCTCACGCGACAAAGGGGGTGAGTGGGCACAGGGACGTGCCACATGCGGCGCTGCTGCCGGCTACATGGCACGTGCGCTGATGTTCCGCCATAAATTTGAAGAAGCGTACACGGTGCTGAAAGATATCATCGCCGGTAAGTACGGCCGTTACGAGCTCATGGCCGATTATGGCGACAACTTTAAAGAGGGTTCCGCTTATGAAAACAACCCGGAGAGCCTCTTTGAGGTGCAGTTCATGGACTACGGCACGGGAGGTACCGACGAAGAGTGGACACCGGTAAACATCAGCTCTCAAGCCACCCAGGGTCACGCGGTAGAGAGTAATTACGCGTCCCAAGAGCTGGGAAGCTGGGGCGACCTTGCTGGCTCACCTTGGCTGTACAACCTTTTCAGAAAAGAGAACTCGACCGATGGGCGCCTCGATCCCCGCTTGTATTGGACACTGGTCACATACGAAGAGGAGTACAGCACCTACACCGGTCAGAAAACAGCCGCTTACCCAAATGGCGACCCTCGGTGTAACATTATCTACCAAAATGAAATAACCAAAACGCCCCTATCGAACAACGCCCAAGGAGGAATATCCATCGCGAAGTTCACCAACGCGAGGAACAACATTTACAGCAGTATCACCAACGGGCTGCATTGCGGTATCAACCTCCGCCTTATGCGGTATAGCGACGTCTTGCTACGCGCGGCAGAGTGTGAGAACGAGATCAACGGACCCACGCAGACGGCCATCGATTACATCAACCAAGTACGCAGGCGCGTTGCACTGGAAGACCTCAAGGTTGCGGATTTCCCAACCGCCGACGCGCTGTTCGAGCAGATCGCGAACGTTGAACGTCCTAAAGAGTTCGGGTGCGAAAACGGGCGCGGGATCGATTTAATCCGCTGGGGTTTCTTCTACAGTGAAGATCGCCTGAACCAATTGATCGAGCATGGCTATTACAGGCTCGATGGCACGGCGTCGACCGAGGAGCTCACCGCGGAAACGGCTACGGCCTCCTCCTTCCAATACTATTACAAGGGGCACGAATATTTCCCAATCCATCAATCCACCTTGAACGCCAACCCCAACCTCGTGGGCAACTCGGCAAACAAGAACGAAGATAACGGTCCGGCTTTCAGGGAGAAATGGAACATACGTCCCGTTGTGAAATAGGAAATTTTCTGCTATATTTAACGCCTGCTCATTCATTTAATAAAAAGTATGAGACAAACAAAGGCATCCATTTTTTTCATTGGGTTAATCGTCCTGTTGATAGCGGGGTGCGAAAAGGAAGTTATCGACCTTAACGGGGAAAACGATAAACCACAACCCGAAAAGAAATGGAGCCCCCCGGGCTACGCCGACGACTACTCGCCCATCGCCTCCTGGTCTAAGAGGAACCAATGGAACCTGGCCAACGTGCACGACCCTACGGTAGCTTACTACAACGGGTATTACTACATGTACGGTACCGACGCCTCCTACGGGAACGAGCACGAGGGACATGGCCACTTTCAAGGAAAGCGTTCAACCGACCTAGTTAATTGGGAGTGGGTGGGCGGCCCGTTTTACGAGACCCCATCATGGGTTGCCGATTCGCTGAACGCCATCCGCTCGCGTATGGGTCTCAACGCGATTCCCGAGAACCAAATACGTTACGGCCACTGGGCACCGGTTGTACGTCGGATCAACGTGGGGGGGCAAGAGATCTTGCGCATGTACTACTCCATCATTATCGACAACTACATTAAAACCGGCAAAGCCAATACCACAACCAATTTTGATGGAAGTTGGACGGAACGCGCATTCATCGGCATGTGCGAATCAACCGACCCCGCCGGGGCCAATTGGATCGATAAAGGTTTCGTCACAACCTCCTCTTCCGACCGGGGCAAAGATTTCAGCCGTAGCAGTCCATCGGACTGGAACGGCTACTTCTATTACAACGCCATCGACCCTACCTACATCGTAACGCCCGAGGGGAAACACTTCCTGGCATACGGTTCGTGGCATAGCGGCTTCGCCCTGATGGAAGTAGATGGAGTCACCGGTAAGCCACGTGACGAGCTTGGTGAACCCTATGCCGATAACGCGGCCGAGCTCACGAAGCGGTATGGTGTGAGAATCGGGACACGCGCATCCTCATCTCGTTGGCAAGCCAGCGAGGCACCCGAAATAATCTACAAAAATGGGTATTACTACCTGTTTATGGCTTACGATGCCCTGGACGTACCCTACAACACGCGCGTGGTAAGGAGTTCCCGTATTGAGGGACCTTACCTTGACATCACCGGGCGCAACTTCACCGATGGACGAGGTGATGCCTACCCTATCGTCACCCACCCCTACAAATTCAACCATAGCCACGGGTGGGTAGGCTTATCACATTGCGCCATCTTTCAAAAGGAAGGTAGCAACGAATGGTTCTACGCGTCGCAAGGGCGACTACCCGTTAACGTGGGTGGAAACGCCTACTCCAACGCCATCATGATGGGGCACGTGCGTCGCCTTGTCTGGTGCCCGGCATCAGCAGATGAACCAGACAACTTATGGCCCATCGCGTTACCCGAACGGTATGGTGCCGTACCTGATTACGGCACAATAACCAAGGATTCACTGGTAGGAACGTGGGAACATATTAAACTTGAATATAGCTACGGGCAACAAAACCGAGCCACCTCCCTAACCCTACACGCGAACGGCACCCTATCGGGAACACTCTCGGGCAACTGGAGCTATAACGAGACGAAAAAACAACTCACGTTGGGCAACGTGATCGTGTGCGTTGAACGAGAAGTCGATTGGGAAACCACACCCCGTCGTGCAACGCTGGTATACGCGGGCACCGAAAAAAACTTGAACGCAACCTACTGGGGTAAAAAGTCGAAGTGAGTAGCCACGTGCAATGCAAAAAACACAGTGCCAGGGGGTTATGGTCCTGGAATAGTTCCACCAAATGCTCATGAAAAACAGCCGTGGAAAGTTGCGCGTTTCATGTTTTTTCCTTACCTTACCGTAGGAGGCTTTGTCACCGATTACATCGGCCACTTGTCCGTTATAAACGCTCGACAGGCCACTGTTTTATGCTTGTAACTTTACTGAACTTTTGCGTTCGAGTATTTTGTTGTTTTAGGCCCGACTTACGAAAGTTGAGTAGCCTTACATGATTTTCCACAACATGCTATTTACTATCAACTTATTATCTGTATTATCATGAAACATAAACTGTTAATATCCCTTTTATTCCTGGCCCTCTTAGCGTGCGAAGGCGATGTGATTGATCCCGCGCTGAGGGGTCGCCCCATCGAGCTCTCTGCTGAAATAGAGGGGATGCGAACCCGCGTCTCCAACTCCTCCTGGGAGAAAGGTGATGCCATCGGCGTTTACATGATCCCGTCAGGGGGTTCACTAAGCTCCTCAGTCCTTAGAGGTAACGTGAAATACACAACCACGGGTAGCTCTTCGTTCGCACCGGCCAGCGAGAAAGATGAAATCGCATTTCCGTTCAACGGCTCGGACGTCGATTTCATCGGTTACTACCCCTACCGAGAAGATCTATCCGATCACAGCTACCCCGTTAACGTTAACGATCAGAACTCCCAAGCCCGGATCGATCTGCTATACTCCAATAACGCACGCCGGCTGAACGAGAAAAACCCGAACGTTGCCATGCAGTTCACCCATCAATTGGCAAAGGTGGTGTTGAACATCGAGCCTGGCAAATCGATGAACCTGAGCGAACTCAGCGTGATAATCAGCAACGTCAGCATGGAGGCCACGTTCGACCTAACCACCGGCACGCTATCGTCCCCCACGAAACAGGGAGACATCTACTTCCGAATGGGCAGCGGGGGAACGTTCGCAGAGGCTATCCTGCTGCCCCAAGCTGACTTGAGCGGGGTAAAACTCTGGTTCGTGATTGGCGACGATGTGGAGGTATATAACTTCTCGTTAAGCGAGGCCCTGGAGATCAACGAGTTCCAACCCGCCACGAAATACACGTACAACGTGATCCTCTTCACGGATGAGACAGCCATCACGGCTGAGGGAACGATTACCCCTTGGGTTGAAGGCCCCTCGGTCGCCGTGACCGCCAACCGCACGGAGGAGAAGCCACCCGTGATTAAAGGATCGAAAAAAGATCCCTACACCGTGGCGGAGACGCAAGCGAGCCAGGGCGACACAGAAGTTTGGGTGGAAGGCTATATCGTCGGCTACTTCTCTAGTAGCACGATTAACAGTTTTGTCCCCGGGAGCACGGGTGCCTCTGACACTAATCTGGCACTGGCCGACAGTCAAAACGAAACCGATAAAGAGAAGGTTATACCGGTTCAGCTCCCTGCGGGAGCGATTAGAAATGACCTTAACCTAAAGGGCAACCCCGCGAACTTCAATAAAAAGGTAAAGATCAAGGGAAACATCGGCTCATATTACTCTACCATGGGTCTCCAGAAGGCCAAAGAGTACGAATTTATCGATTAGTTGTGTCGCGTGACTCCGCTCGAAAAGACCTTTTTAAACACTTGAAGGGAGGCTCGTTGGTCGACACTTTCCGGCGGCATATCGATTTATTGCCATAAAAACTAAAAACGGCGTGAAACGAGCCTCCCTTCAGCTTTAATGCTCGCTTCGCTGATATTTGCTCGCCTCAACAAAGCATTGGCAAGCTAAGTCCTGCATTCGGCTTACGCGAAAATTCTACTGAATTACGCGGGGTCAAGCGTTAACGCCCTCTTTGCCCAGAAAGTTTGCACCACCCCCCTGGCGAGTAGGTAGAGGATAAAGGAGAACCAGAGGCCGTTATTCCCCCAAACGGGAGTCAACGTGAAATAAGCGGCAAAGAAGAGGAGTGATGACAACAGCATTGCGTTGCGCATCTCCTTCGATGCAGTAGCCCCGATGAAGATGCCATCCCAAAGGAAAGCCGCGAACCCCGTGATGGGGATGAGCAATGTCCAGAACATGTACCCCTTGGCATGGTCGATGATCGAGAGGTCGTTGGTCATCACGCGGAGGATAAGATCGGGGAAGAGCGCGTAGATCAACACCGCGGCGAGGCTCACCACCGTCCCCCAAAAGAAAATCCGGCGAATCATCCAGCGCAGGTACTCCTCGTTCTTAGCTCCCACATATCTACCGGTCAGCGCTTCGCCCGCGTAGGCAAATCCATCCATGAAGTAAGAGAAGAGCATGAAGAACTGCATGAGCAGAGCGTTCACCGCCAGGATGGTCTCACCCATCGCCGAGGAAGCGAAGGTAAAGAAGGTGGTCACCAGGGAGAGCAGGAGGGTACGCACGAAGATATCGCTGTTCACCCGAAAGTAGTTGCGCATGGCCTGCTTATCCCAAATGGACTCCTTGCGGAAGTACTTCACTAACCGCCGATAGTACCGCCACCAGAACGCGGCTGCCACCAGCAGCGACACCCACTGCGACAGCATGGTCCCCAACGCAATGCCGTCGATCTTCATCCCGAAGCCATAGACGAAGAGAAGGCTCAACACGATGTTGAGCACGTTGTTAAAGATGGCGATGACCATGGGAGTACGGGCATTCTGCATGCCGATAAACCACCCCTTGAACGCGTACAGGCCCAGCACCGCCGGCGCCCCCCACACCACGAAGCGAA
This sequence comes from Petrimonas sp., assembly GCA_012839475.1. Classification (GTDB taxonomy): domain Bacteria; phylum Bacteroidota; class Bacteroidia; order Bacteroidales; family Dysgonomonadaceae; genus Proteiniphilum. The sequence continues at coordinate 83,402 of DUNG01000029.1, forward strand.
AGTAGGTCTTCACATGCTGGATCGACTCGGGGCCCGACTGCACCAGTTTGAACGCGAGCGCGCCGATGGGGTACTGCAGTAAGACGATCGCGACTCCGCTACCCAAGCCAATGGCGAGCGATCGGGCGAACACGTTCATCACCTCCGGCAAGTCTCTCGCGCCGTACGCTTGTGAAGCGAACCCGCTGGAGCTCATCCGGAGGAACCCGAAATTCCAGTAGATCATGTTAAATATACTGGAACCCAGTGCGATGGCACCGATATAGACCGCCGAGCCCAACCGACCCGCGATGGCGATATCGATAATCCCCAGCAGCGGAACCGTTACATTCGTGATGATATTGGGCAGGGCCAGCCTAAAGATTCGTTTATCCATAGAACAAAGTGGGGGCAAAAACAGTGCCACACGTGAAAGCAGGCTCGTCCTGCCTATCGCCGTCGCGAAAGAGCTCCCCTTAAAAACCCTCGCTACTGGCGATCAAGGCCGATATCGCGCATCGAGGCGGGATCTTCCACCGGCTCCAGGTGCGTCTGCACGGTCACCGGCTCATCGAACATCTTCACGATGGTCTCCTCTATTCGATCCGCGTATTCGTGCCCTTTTTGCACGCTCCACTCCCCCGGGACAAGCAGGTGTATCGAGATAAACCTCCGCTGTCCCGCCATCCGGGTTAGCAGGGAGTGATACTCGACCTGCTCCTGTTTCAAGGAGTCCAGGTAGGCCACGATGCGTGCCACCTCCTCCTCGGGGATAGCGGCATCCATCAGCTTGTTGGCCGATCGGCTTATCAGCTTGTACCCGGAATAGAGAATATAGATGGCGACGGCGATAGCGATAATCGGGTCAAGAATGTACCAGCCGGTGTAGCTCACGATCACGACCCCCACGACCACCCCCAGGGTGGTGAACACATCCGTGAGCAGGTGCCTCCCGTCCGCCTCCAAGAGTAGCGAGTTCCGTTTCTTCCCGTTCTTTACCAAGATAGCCCCCACCAACAGGTTAACCCCCGCGGCGGCGAGTGAGTAAATCAGTCCCACGTTCACATTCTCGATGGGTTGCGGGTCGATTAGTCTCGGGGCGGCCGTCCAGATAATGGAGAAAGCGGCGATTAGGATCAACGCCCCCTCCGTCGCGCTGGAGAAATACTCCGCCTTGCCATGGCCAAACCCGTGTTTCTTGTCGGCCGGTTTCCTCGACAAATTGAGCATGATCAGCGCGAAGATAGCCGCGAAGAGGTTTACGAGCGACTCCAGGGCATCCGACAGCAACCCCATGGAGCCAGTCACGCGGTATGCCTGAAACTTGAGCAGGATGGTAACCACCGCCACCCCGATAGAGAGGTAAACAAACGTCTGAAGTGGTCTCGTCTTCATTGCATCTCGTTTTTTAAACAGCACACAAAGGTAACCATTTTTAACTTCTACCACTCCAATCAATCAAAAAGAGCTTGAATAGTAGTTACAGTTGCCATATATCCTTGTCGTTTTGTCGTTCGAGTCCCGTTTTAAATGCCGTTGGAGAAGCGGTAACTGCCCGCGGCCACCTTAAACAGGGCGTACCCCGCTATTTCGCCCTCTGCTTTGGCGTATCCCGACGCTTCTGTCACCTCCCTACCCTCTTCCGCGGGGAAGTGGACGGTCGCCTCACAGTTTGGCGGCACCGTCACCTTCAGTTCCAGCACCCCATTCTCCCTCATCCAGGAGGTATAGATAGGACCAGCCGGTGAGTCGTAGGAGGCTTTCACCCAATCGATGGAGTTTTCCGGCAAGCGGGGCACCCGTATGTCGAACGACTTGAACCCCGGGGCTGTCCGGCGTATGCCTGCCACCCCGTCGATGTACCATGCGCCCGGGTAGAGGTACGAACTATGCAGAAGGGAGTGACCCGGCAGATCTTTCTCCCACATCTCCCATATGGTGGTCGCCCCGCTATCGCGCATCAAGCCCCAGCTCGGGTAGGTTGTTTGCGACGTCATGGCGTAGATCAGGTCGTCACGCTCCTCCTCTCGCAGCACCTTGAAGAGCATCGCACCACCGGTAATCCCCACGTCGATATGTCCATTCTTGTTCACGAGTATCTCTTCCGCCAACCGGTCCAACACCTTGCCCCGCAGCTCCGGCGGCATCACGTCGCCATAGAGCGCCGCGGCCAGGCTCCGCATTGAGCGATCGGAGTAATTGTTGTCCTCCACGTGCCAGTAGCGGGCATGGATTGCCTGGGAGGAGCGGTTCGCCTGCTCTTCCCACTTCTCGGCCAGTGCGGTTTCGCCCAGCACATCGGCAATCTTCGCCGCCGTCCTCAAGTTATTGACCCGGTAACAGTTGTTAAAGAAAACCGTCTCGTCGGAGTAGTTGTTCATCCCCTGGGCGGTCGCTCCCGGCCAAAGCCAGTCGCCCAAAAAGTCCCACGTGCCACCATACCGTTTCAGCAGGTCCTCTTCCACGTGGCTATCCAGAAACTCCAGCCACCCCGTTATCATCGGTAGGTTCTCACGGAGAACCCGAGTATCGCCGTAGTACTCATATAGGAACCAGGGGAGCGTCACCACGATCCCACCCCACGCGGGACCCCCGCCCCCGTGGTAGGTCGGCGCGGTTTGGGGCAGCATGCCGCCCCCCATGTAGCGCCCGCTGCCCTCCTGCTTTCGGGCCCATTCCGGGTCGTTCATGTTCCCCACCATCGGCTCTGTTCCCTGTACATCCCTCCAGTCCTCTAACCACTTGGAATAGAAGGCACCCAGCTTATAATTCAACAATCCCGTCTCGGAGGTCGCATGCGCGTCACCACCGTAGCCAAAGCGCTCCCGTTGTGGGCAATCCACGATAAACCCACCGAGCGCCAGGTTCTCGAACGTCCATATCACGGTGTTGTAGATCCAGTTCTGCAGCGGGTCGGAGCACTCGAACCGTGAGGCGTTCGTGAAGTCGGTACGCACCAGCCACCCTTTAATTGCCTCCTTCTCGGGTACTGCCGTCGCCCCTTTCACGGTGATCCATCTCCCCGAGCTATAGTTAAACCGGTTCTCGAAGACCCCCTCGCCGGTCGGTCCCACCACGTATTCATTCCACAGACCAAACGTCATCTCATCTTGTTCCCTCTCCGAGAAGAGGAAGCGAACGGTATCGCCGGGGTTCGCCTTTACCGGCACGCGTGTCCATCCCGCGAAGTTCACCCCCATATCCACCCGGTAGCTACCATCGGGTCGCATCTCAATGGCGATGGGCGTTATCTCGTCGAGCAGCGCGTTGATCTCCACCCTTTGTCCCGACACGGTCAGGTTAGGGTTGTGGGTCGAGGCATCCTTCCAGTCACTGTCATCAAAAGCTGCCAAGTTCCAGCCCTCTACCTCCCGGTTGGCATCCCATATCTCACCCCCGTAGCCGCCCACGCCAAACCCCCAGTTACCCATCAATCGGTTGGGGCTCGGGTGCCTCTTCCACGATCCGTCGGTTATCACTCGCGTAAGCAATTCACCACCCTTACCGTATATATCCGCTTGCGCGGCCACCAGTGGCGTCCGCAGCTTATCGGGCGTCGCGTAAGGGGCGAAGATAGACCACGACGTTCCCAGCCAGAGGGCGATCACGTTTTTGCCCCGCGTCAGCGCTGGAGCGATATCGTAAGCGATGTAGCGTGCCCGTTGTGTATGGTCTGTCACCGCCGGCGCCAGCACGTGGTCACCTATTCTTTTCCCGTTCACGTACACTTCGTGGTACCCCACCGAGGCGACGAACAGGGTAGCCCTGCCCGGTTTCTTAGCCAGGTCGAACGTCTTTCTAAACCACGGGTCCTGCATTTTATTGGGACCCTCCGCCGGGTTGTACGCTTCATCCGTGCCAATCCATGTAGCGGTCCACTCCTCGGCCGAAAAGAGGCCGGTGCTCCACTTCGCCACCTCGCTGAAGCAGGAGATGTTACCCGTCTCGTCCTTAACAGCCACCTTCCAGTAGTAATCCCTGTCGGATTGCAGCGGCTCACCACTGTACTCGATCAGCTGCATCTGGTCGGACTCGACCCAGCCGGAATCCCACGCGTTGCCTATCTCGCCACGTAGCTCCATCAAAGAACGGCTCACTAGCACCCGGTAAGCGGTCTGCCGCTGGCCGAACGCCTTGGAATGGGTCGCCGTTAACGTCCAGCTGAAGCGGGGAGTCGCCACATCAAGTCCTACAGGGTTCACCAGGTACTCGCAGGTCAGATTTTCAGGCAATACCGATGCCTGCTCCGTCGTTTCTAACGCATGACCTGTCGTGTTCGCAGAAAAAAGGGGAGAGAAGAAGTGAGGGAGTATAAAAAGGGCAGACAGAAAAAGGGCGACCTTGGAAAGGCCGCCCTGGAAAAAGGTCGTACACCTACTTGACATAGCCCACTGACTGCGTCAACAGCACCTCCTGGCTGGAGGGAAGCTCGAGTAGTTCGCTTAACACTTTCTTATCGAAGAACCCACGAACCACCGTACCCAATCCTTCCGATGCGCAGTAGAGGTAAACATTTTGTGACACGAAGCCACAATCGATCAACGCGAAATCCCGACTCGATGCTTTCTCCATATCGGAGACGAAAATCAGGTTCAGCGCCGCCTCGGCCACGAAGTCCTGCATGCCCGCTTGAGCGCGATAATCCCCCTTTTTAACTTCCTTCAAAAGGTTGTTTTTCGCATCGTAAAAGAAGACACCCTCCTTTGTCACCGCGTACAGCTCCAGTTCTTGCCGGTTATTCGCCGTAGGTGCCGTCCGCTTATCATCGCGGTTAAATCCGTTGGCCGCCCACAGCAGGTCCGACAGCTGTTGTTGTGTCAGCGATTTATCCTGGAAAGAACGGTTTGATTGACGCTCATTCAACGCTTGCATTAAAGGTTTCCCCCCGGTTCGGTCGGGGGCGGGCAGTTGGATATCCTGTCCAGACACCCACGATGCCATCAAAGAAATTGAAAGTAACATAATAAATCGATTCATAATAACTGATTTTAAAACATTAGACTACGAATTTAAGCAAAAAAGTGCATTTTATCAACTACATCTTCACCTTACAATTAAAATAGGCGCTTACCTGTTTTTTAAAAAGTCCCTTAGTCAAAGCACGATTACACCTCTTTATAGGCTTGCGTCCTTGTTCACCATTGTGACAAAATATCGCAACACTCTCTTGAAGTCATCCTCTGTCCGCCGGGTTTGTCCGCCTCTACATTGGCAAATACTTCAACAACAACTCTTTACTTTTAATCACATTCTCTCTTCCGCTCGATTCAATCCCGTACCAGCCCCTATAACCCGAATCATAGGTCATTTTTATCATTTCTTCTGTTAACGCATCAGTCGGTTGGTTCCTGAAAGACATCCCCCCGGAATAGGGGAGGGTTTTCCGAAGGAAATCAACATTGTCAAAGTCACCTCCCGGTTGCCGCCAGTCGGGTAGAACTCCAAAATACTTGCTATTCACCTCCTTCATCAGCGACACCAACCAATCGGCATCGTTAGAGACGCCGCCATGATTTTCAATTAAGATACTGATATTGGCTGGAATCGCGTACTCGAGCATCATGTTGTACGTTTCGGCAGACCATTTCAATGCTTCTGTTTTGGAGACACCTTGCTCACCAATACAGTTTGTTCGAATAGCGTGACAGCCTAGGTACTGCGCTATATCGATCCATTTGCGATGGTTTATAACCGTTTGCTTCCGCTCTTCCTTCGAGGGGGTACATGTTTCACCCTCCGCGTCAACCATTATCAACACCATCTGAACACCATAATCATCGGCGTTCTTTTTCAGCTCATTCAGGTAGTTAAACGTGGGCACCCCGAAAAGGGTATTCACGAACTCAATACCATTAATTCCAAAATCCTCTCGGGCTATCCTGGGAAAATCCAGGTTGGTCCATTTCCCACTATGAATCTCATCTACTAATGCCCATTGAGCAAGAGAGATATCGTTCTTGCCAATCCACACCGCTTTCGGAGCAGCCTGAGCGGTCTCGGTTCTTAAAAATGAGGGTGCTATCACACTACCCACTCCAATTGCAAGTGATTTGCCAATAAAACCACGACGAGTTACATGTTTCATTTTCACAATCTTTTATAAACAAACACTCAGTTACCTCACCACTTGTCACGTTAAATCTCCCATCCCTCCCTGTATTCAGAGCGACCCAGGTAGTTGTTGGCTTCGGATATATTCGTGACTTTCATGTTTTTGTAATCATAAAGCACTTTACGCCTCGCCCTCAATGCAACGGATGCTAGCTGGGCTGTCTCAAGTACAGCCGCGGCATTCGCGAAACTTCCGGGCGACTGTTCTCCACTTCGAATCGATTCAATCCACACGTCCGTAGCGTTAACTTGTTGATGGGTACTTTCCGGTGAGTTTTTTGAGCCCGTTACAGAGATCATCCTCGCTTCCGGTATGATGACCGGATTTTCACACAAGAAACCACCAATGATTTTCCCTTCGTCTCCTACGAACATCATTCCCTCACTATCCAGTTCTTTATTATCCATTTCTATTTCAGGAGGTATTGAAGGACGCATTCCGCCATCGTACCAGAACAGATCGAAGGGAGTTGTTCCCGTTGTCTGATCGAACTTCCACCTGATTACAGAAGACAGTGGGAATGCCACGTCATTCGTGACCCCGATCATCTCACCTTTTTCACCCACCGTTCTGGTGGTGGTACCCATTGCATCTATCGAATAGGGAGGGGCATCTATTCCAAAAGTTCTAAACAGGGGCAACAAACTATAAATGCCCATATCGGCGATACTCCCCGCTCCAAAATCATACCATCCACGATAATTCGTATGCGTGTAACCTGGATGGTAAGGTCGATTAGGCCACGCACCCAGCCATAGGTCCCAATCAAACCCTTTAGGAATTTCGGGATACTCGGTAAAATAACTTTGCCACTGTTGCCACACGGGTCGGAATGACCAGTTATGGATCTCCCTTAATTCTCCTATCACCCCATCATCGATCCACTTTTTCACCGTTTCATACCGCTCATGTATTGGCGACCATGCAAGCAGGTGGGTAACGATGTCAGGATGTTTCCTGGCTTCGTTGATAACAGCTCTTACCTCATGAACGCGAACACCAAGGGGTTTATGGGCAACGACATGTCTTTTTTTCCGGAGTGAATGAATAATTATCGCGGGATAGGCATGATCGGGAACCACTATTTTAACGGCGTCAATCCCGTTTTCCTTCTCAAGCATTTCACGGAAATCAGCATAAGCGGTACACCCGTTATAACCCCCTATCCCCTTCGTCTTCGCGTAATATTTATTGATGAAGTCCTGTCCACACTCTCTCCCCGCGGTAACGTTCACATCTCCTCCCCAGCCTGCATCGCCGATTAAATCGCGAATGTTCTTTTTTAAGCCGTTATCTGCAGACCACTGGAGATATCCGATTGGATACTTGTTTGGATCACAAACAGAAACAACCTGGACTCTTTCATCAGGGATGAGCCTTGTCAATTCTCCCAACTGTTGAGTGCCTACTCCAATAAGGCCAAGATTGATCTTGTCATTCGGTGCAACAAAGCCGGGGCCTCCCAAAGCCCTTCTCGGTATTACCGTGAATGCAAGAACAGAGCCGGTATAACCTAAAAAGTCGCGGCGATTTATTTTCTTCATGACAATACTCTTTAACGTGATATTAGTTGCCGATAACGCCATCATAAACCGCCTTCCGGAGCGTTCCTTGCGCATCATCGCCATTGTAATCCCAATACATGGCACCCAACATTCCCTTTTCACGTAAAAACGCGCATTTTAACGCTATTGACCGAGGCGTTTCATACGTGAATACAAGTTTGCCATCAGCATCGGTTAAGTAGGGGGCCTTAGCCACATCATCCCAATTGATCGTGTAACCGGTTAACTTAACAATATCCTTATAATCCACGAAGTTAGGCACCCCATCACTTCCCCTGCCATAAAAAGGAATGCCCAATGTAAGCCTATCTATTGGTATACCGGCATTCACATGTGCTTCCACTGATTCTTCCACCGAAAAGCGTCTGGTTAAATGGGAACGGTAAAGGCCCGAGTGGTGAAACGGGGGGAGGGCCATATCGTACGTCATGATGTTCACGAAATCCACGTAAGGTTCAACCGCCACGAAATCAACATATTTCGCGCTGTTAACTGAAGCGAAGGTCAGCAACTTATCTTTGCCAATCACCTCCCGTATATCACGCATCAGTAACGTGAAATTCTGCGTGTCATCTGGGGAAGATGAGATATTGGCCGATGAGCTGGTCGGGTATTCCCAATCCATATCGATACCGTCTAAACCGAACTGTTCCACCACCCGGCCACAATCAGCGGCAAATGCTTTGCGGTTTTCTTCATCGGCCGCCATTTCACTGAAACGGCCACTCCCCCACCCGCCTATAGAGAGCATAACCTTCAACGACGGCTTTTCCCTTTTCAATCCAACGATCGACGTAAGCCGCTCTTCATTATCAACACGGATACCGTTAAATTCATTGTTTACATGCCCGAACGCGTAATTAATGTGTGTAACATACGCCGGATCGGGCATGATTTGACTCCAGGAAGTAACATAGGCCAGCACCACCATATTGGAATCAGGCTTTGAATTTTCAGCACTTCGGGTAGAACATCCAACAAGGGTAACCAGCACAACTAAAAGAGACAACCAGTTTTTCATACGATTATTTTAATTTTGTTTTACATTATCTTACCGGCTTCATACGCCTCCACAATGATTCCAGCATTTCCACCAGTTTAGTTGTAATAAAAATAGGCATAAATTTTCATTTTGCAACACTTTTGCCATAAATGTTTCATTTTTTGTTTTGTGATGTTTTACAAACACTTTCTGTAATATTGCACCCGCTATTTACCTTGCTCACGCGCAAGCGATAAAAAAACGACAGCGGTATAAAGGATATTTTTATTATCTTTGTACGCCATCATGGTACGCCCGCTAATGAAAAGGTGCGCGGGGCGTTTCATACAACAAGCCCTTGGATCAGGAAAACCCAAATAGAGAACGATTAATCTTGGGCAGATTAAGCTAAAGGGATTTGAACAGGGCGATAATTACAGCGACATCATGTTTGAAAATTTAAGTGAAAGGTTAGAACGCTCCTTCAAGATATTAAAAGGGCAAGGGAGGATTACTGAGATCAACGTGGCCGAAACGTTGAAAGAGGTAAGACGGGCCTTGCTGGATGCTGACGTCAACTACAAGACGGCCAAGGAGTTCACGGAGACCGTGAAGGCGAAGGCGTTGGGTCAGGACGTGCTCAACGCCGTGAGGCCGGAGCAGATGATGGTGAAGATCGTCCACGACGAGCTGGCCATCCTGATGGGGGGCACCGCGGCGGAGTTCAATATCAAGGGAAGTCCCGCCGTTATCCTCATGTCGGGTCTCCAGGGGTCAGGTAAGACCACCTTCTCCGGTAAGCTGGCCAACATGCTTAAGAGCAAGCGGGGCAAGAACCCGTTGCTGGTCGCCGCCGACGTCTACCGTCCCGCTGCCATCGAACAGTTGAAAGTGCTGGGTGAGCAGATTGGCGTACCCGTTTACGCGGAAGAGGAGAACAAAGACCCGGTCAAAATCGCCCGGAACGCCGTTCAACATGCCCGCAACTACGGCAGGGACCTGGTCATCATTGACACCGCCGGTCGCCTCGCGATCGACGAGGAGATGATGAACGAGATCGAGTCGATTAAAAAGGCGGTCAACCCGCAAGAGACGCTCTTCGTGGTGGACGCCATGACCGGTCAAGACGCGGTGAACACGGCCAAGGAGTTCAACGAGCGACTTGATTTCGATGGGGTGGTGCTAACCAAGCTCGACGGTGACACCCGCGGTGGGGCGGCACTCTCTATCCGCTCGGTCGTCAACAAGCCCATCAAGTTCGTGGGGACGGGCGAGAAGCTGGACGCCATCGACGTGTTCCACCCCGAACGGATGGCCGACCGTATCCTGGGCATGGGCGACATCGTTTCACTCGTGGAAAAAGCCCAGGAGCAGTACGATGAAGAGGAGGCTAGGCGCTTGCAGAAGAAGATCGCTAAGAACCAGTTCGACTTCAACGACTTTTACACGCAGATCCAACAGGTGAAGAAGATGGGGAACCTGAAAGACCTGGCCTCGATGATTCCCGGGGTGGGCAGGCAGATCAAGGACCTCGATATTGATGACGACGCGTTCAAGGGGATCGAGGCGATCATTCGCTCCATGACCCCCCAGGAGCGCGGCAACCCGGATATCATCAACGGGAGCCGGCGCGCCCGCATCGCCCGGGGTAGCGGCACCACCGTGCAGGAGGTAAACCAGCTCTTGAAACAGTTCGATGAAACCCGTAAGATGATGCGGATGATGACCACCGGTGGAGCCCGTCAGGCCATGAGAAAAGCCCGGCGGAGAAGGTAAGTATATAATACCAACCCATAATTGAGAACCAACATGAAAATCATTGACGGAAGGGCCATATCCGCCCAGATAAAAAAGGAGATCGCGGAGGAGGTCGCCCGAATAAAGGAGGCCGGCGGCAAGACGCCACACCTGGCAGCTATATTGGTGGGACACGATGGTGGCAGCGAAACCTACGTGGCCAACAAGGTAAAGTCGTGCGAGGAGGTGGGTTTTAACTCCACCCTCATCCGCTACGAAGAGGATGTTACCGAAGAGGAGCTGCTCGACCGGGTGAATCAACTGAACCACGACCCCGATATTGACGGGTTCATCGTCCAGTTGCCTCTCCCCAAGCATATCTCAGAAACCAAGGTCACCGAGGCGATCGATCACCGCAAGGACGTGGATGGCTTCCACCCCGTGAACGTGGGCCGCATGTCCCTGGGCATGCCCTGCTTCCTTTCGGCCACCCCGTCCGGCATCATGGAGCTACTCAAGCGGTACGAGATCGAGACCCGCGGGAAGCACTGTGTCATCCTGGGTCGCAGTAACATCGTGGGCAAGCCGGCCGCCATGCTGATGATGCAGAAGGCCTACCCGGGCGACTGCACGGTGACCGTTTGCCACAGCCGCACGCCCAATATCAAGGAGATCACGTTGCAAGCCGACATCATCATCGCGGCCCTCGGCGTGCCCGAATTTTTAACCGGCGACATGGTGAAAGAGGGCGTGGTGGTTATCGACGTGGGTACCACCCGCGTGCCGAGCGACAAAACGAAGTCGGGTTTCAAGCTGACCGGCGACGTGAAGTTCGACGAGGTGGCACCCAAAGCCTCCTACATCACCCCAGTTCCCGGTGGCGTAGGTCCCATGACCATCGTCTCGTTATTGAAGAACACGCTGCTCGCGGGGAAGAAGGAGATTTATCAATAGATATTTCCTCGCCCTGAGACTTTGCCCGCTTCACTCCTTAGTTGACACGGCCGGTAAAAGCGTCGGCACGGGCGTTATCGATGGCGTATTCGAAGAATTTTTCCTCCGCCTCCAAACGGGCCGAATCCCAGGGACGCGGCTCGCCACAGAGCTGCACAGCCCACAGCTTCAGCTCTTTGCGGTGCCAGTTGACCATGCAGTTGGTGCCCCACGCGCCGCCATGGCCGAACCATGAGTCCTCCGTATCCTCTTCCGGCGCGGTAAGTCCGAGAGAATAACCGCCCATCCCTTTCGGGCGCGTTGATTTCGCGAGTAGCTCCTTAACGGTCTCCTCCTTAAGAATCCTCACGCCGTTCTCTCCCAGGCCGAGGTTCATGAGCATCTTGTAGAATTTGAGCTGGTCGTTCGCGGTCGTCCAGAGCCCCGCACCCGCCGATGCGAAGACATTGGCACCGTTATAGGGCCGCTGCTGCATTTCATTCTCTAAGCGGTACTTCGCGGGCGCATCCTTCACGCAGTCGTACATCTCCACCTGCCTCTCAAGCTGCTTGTCTGTCGGCCAGAACGAGCTGGATGTCATGCCGAGCGGATCGAGTACACGCTCCTTGAGGAAGTCTTCCCAACGCGTACCGGTCACCACCTCCACGATGGCCGCACCGATATCGATACCGGTATTGGAATACAGCTCCTGCGTTCCGGGTTCGAAAAGCAGCGGAGACGCCGCCGCGATGGCCGCCGTCTGCCGAAGCGGCGCACCGCCAGACCATCCGCCACCCTTGATGTTGCCCTGCTTTGCACTAATCTCAAACGGGAAACCGCCGGTGTGGTTCATGACCATGCGGATGGTGAGCGCGTTCTTCGCCTTGACAAGTGTCTTCACACTATCCGTGGTAGATTCGAGTACCCAGAGCTCCTTGAATTCCGGCAGATACTTCGAAACAGGATCGTCAAGGGCGATCTTGCCTTCCTCGATGAGCATGGCAATGGTTACGCCGCAGAATCCCTTTGTCTGCGAGCACTGCATATAAACATCGTTCATCGTGATCGGACGCTTCGCCGCAACGTCGGCATAACCAACGCAGGCAACCTCCTCCAAGCCATCCTTGTAAAAGACGTTTATCGCACCCGGAAGCTGCCCGCTTTCAATAAAAGGCGCGAGCGCATCTTTCGCGAACGTCGTTCCTGAGCCCTCCGGCTTGTTGCTGACCGTGCTGCACCCAAGGACAATCGCCATACTGGCGAAAAGGATAAACAGTTTTTTAGATACTGCCGTGATCCTCTTACATGTATCACACACTGCAATATAACGGGTGTTTTTCATATCTCTTTCATCTGCCTTCATATCGATGTTCCTGAAATCAATACACTAATCAATTCTACTTCCTGAATGGGGGTTTCACCACCTTCGCCTTCAGGGAGCGGTTGCGTACTTTTATCTCGATATCGGTGCCCGGCTTCGCGAACTCCGGCGTCACGTACCCCATCCCGATTCCAATTTTGAGCGTGGGCGACATGGTGCCTGAGGTCACCTCCCCGACCACCTCATCCTGGTACGCGATCTCGTACCCTTGTCGGGGTATGCCCCGGTCGATCATCTCGAAGCAGCAGAGCTTGCGCTTGACACCTTGCGCCTTCTCTTTCTCCAGCGCCTCCCGGCCTACGAAGGGCTTGTTATCCGCAAACTTGGTAATCCACCCCAGGCCGGCCTGGAGAGGTGTGGTGGTTTCATTCAGCTCGTTCCCGTAAAGACAGAACCCCATCTCGAGGCGTAGCGTGTCGCGCGCACCCAGCCCAATGGGCTTGATGCCGAACTCCTCACCCGCCTGGAACAAGGCGTTCCAGATCTTCAGCCCCTCCTCGGGATAGAAGTAGAGTTCGAACCCTCCCGCCCCGGTGTAACCGGTATTGGAGATGATCACCTCCTTTGCCCCCGCGAACGGTGCGGTCACGAAACTGTAGTAAGGGATCGAAGCGAGATCCACCTCGGTCAGCTTTTGCATCGTCGCCATCGCGTTAGGCCCTTGAACAGCCAGCAATGCCATATGGTCGGAAGCGTTCTCCAGCTCGGCCCCCATGCTGTTCCAGCGGTTACACCACTCCCAATCCTTCTGAATATTGGAAGCGTTCACCACCATCATGTACTTCTCGGGCTCGTAATGGTAAACGATGAAGTCGTCCACGATACCCCCCTCCTCGTTCGTGAACGAGGTATATTGCGCCTTCCCCACCGGGATGACCGACGCATCGTTGCTGGTCACCCGCTGCAGGAACTCCAGCGCGTGGGGTCCTTTCACCCAGATCTCGCCCATGTGCGACACGTCAAATACCCCCACGCTGTTCACCACGGCCAGGTGCTCATCCATGATGCCGGTGTACTCGATGGGCATGTTGTACCCGCCAAACTCGTGCATCTTGGCACCCAATGAGATATGCAAATCAGTAAACGGTGTTGTTTTCATACGATTATATTATTTTTGATTTATAATTTTCAATTATCAAGCGCTACCCTCAGCATCTTTCGCGACCTGCTCCGCATCTTTCGCGACCAGTTCCGCGATCTTCACGATTACCTCCGATGACTTTTTCATCGAGGGGATAGGCAGAAACTCGTACCTGCCGTGGAAGTTCATCCCTCCCGCGAAGATATTGGGGCAAGGCAGTCCCATGAAGGAGAGCTTGGAACCGTCCGTCCCCCCGCGAATGGGCTTGATGTTGGGTTTCACCCCCACCTCCTCCATGGCACGGTACGCGTAGTCGATGACGTGCGTCACCGGCTCCACCTTCTCCCTCATGTTGTAATACTGGTCGTTCATCTCCAGGGTAAGCCGGTCGCCATACTTCCGGTTCATCCGGGCCACGGCATCCTGCATCAACTGTTTGCGTTGCTCAAACTTATCGCGGTCATGATCCCGGATAATATAAGCAATCTCCGCCTCATCCACGGTACCCCCCATTGATATCAAGTGGAAGAATCCCTCGTACCCCTCGGTATGCTCGGGACGTTCATCCTCGGGCAGCATCGCGGCCAGCTCGTTCGCCAGGTGAAGCGCGTTCACCATCTTGTTCTTCGCGTAGCCGGGGTGGACATTTCGTCCTTGAATCTTCACCTTGGCCGCGGCCGCGTTGAAGTTCTCGTACTCCAGCTCACCCACTTCGCTGCCGTCTATCGTGTAGGCCCACTCGGCACCAAACTTCTGCACGTCGAACTTATTGGCACCCCGTCCGATCTCCTCATCCGGCGTGAAACCGATACGGATCTTCCCGTGCTTTATTTCCGGGTGATCAATCAAGTACTGCATTGCGTTCATGATCGCCGCGATACCGGCTTTATCATCCGCCCCCAGCAGCGTGGTGCCGTCGGTCACGATGATATCCTCCCCCACGTGGTTAAGCAGTTCGGGGAATTCGTCGGGCGACAACACCACCTCCTGCTCCTCGTTAAGCACGACATCCTTCCCGTCGTACTCCCTCACGATCCTCGGGTTCACATCTGTGCCATTCATATCGGGACTCGTGTCGAAGTGGGCGATAAAGCCGATGACCGGCACCTCTTCCCGGGTATTGGCCGGCAAGGTCGCCATGAAGTAGCAGTTGTTGTCGAGGCTAATATCGACGAGTCCCATCTCGAAGGCCTCTTGTTCAACCTCTTTCGCCAGGTTAAACTGCTTTGGCGTGCTTGGGGTTTGCGTACTGTTCTCGTCCGATTGCGTATCGATACGAGCATACTTGATAAATCGGTCTACAATGTCCATACTCAACTGTTTTACATTTTTCTCCCATTAATTTTGTTTCGTTCGACTGCCCTTCTCCCAAATTGGCTTTCCCTTAACTCGAGATAGCCGGGGAAAGGCGCAAGGGCGATTCCCATCGAATCGACCCCCTATCCCATACAAAAGTAGATGAAAAAAAGGCTTTATCCAAGCGGAAAAGCAGAAAAGGTTTTTAGTCGAAAAGGGAAAGGAGGGGGGGGCAACAGGAAAAGGGGGGGTGAGGGAAACGAGAAAAGGGGGAGGGAAAAGAGAAAAAGGTGAGGGAAAAGAGAAAATGGTACGGAAAACCCTAAAAAGCGGGTGCAGCGTTTTGCCGCTAAAAAAATAAACCGTATATTTGCAGTTGGGTAAGTCCTATACGGCCAGCTCCCATTGAATCCCCCAGGTCCTGACCGAAGCAAGGGTATTTGGTTGTAGCGGCGCGATATAGTAAGCTTACCCTTTTTTTGTTTATATTTTTTCGCTGTTTTCATCGCTTAAAATAACGTGCCATATCTTCCCTTCCCTTTCGTTTCACACCTCCCGTTAAATTTTAAATGAACATGTCAACCTACGCCCCGTTTGCCAGACCCATGTATGTCATGCTCAAGCCGGTAGGCTCCAAGTGCAACCTCGCGTGCGACTACTGCTACTACCTGGAGAAAGAGCATCTCTACAGCCAGAAAAGCCTGGTAATGAGCGACGAGCTTCTCGAGCGGTTCACCCGGCAGTATATCGAGTCACAAACCATGCCCCAGGTGCTCTTCACCTGGCACGGTGGAGAGACGCTGATGCGTCCCATCTCGTTCTACAAGAGGGCTTTGGAACTGCAGAAGAGGTACGCGAGAGGGCGACAGATTGACAACTCCATCCAGACCAACGGCACCTTGCTCAACGACGAGTGGTGTGCCTTCTTCAAGGAGAACAACTTCCTGGTGGGCATCTCGATTGATGGCCCGCAAGATTTTCACGACGAGTACCGGCGCGACAAGATGGGGCGCCCCTCTTTCTACCGGGTAATGAAGGGAATAGAGCTGCTGCAAAAGCATGGGGTGGAGTACAACTGCATGGCGGTGGTGAACGACTACAACGTGGACTACCCGCTGGAGTTTTACCGCTTTTTCAAGGAGATCGGTTGCCAGTTCGTGCAGTTCACCCCCATCGTGGAGCGAATCCGGAAAGCCCCTCCCGTGAGTCAGCAGTCGACGGGGAAAGGATTGGCCGGAAGTGCCGGCAACGGGTGCGATGGCGCACGACACGAGGGGCCCCGGTTGGCGACGGCTAAAGAGTCGGAAGATGAAGCGGAATTAGCCCCCTTCACCGTCCCTGCTCGGAAATGGGGTCAATTTCTTTGTGCCATCTTCGACGAGTGGGTCAAGCAGGACGTGGGTAAAATATTTATCCAGCTATTCGACTCCACTTTGGCCAACTGGGTCGGCGAACAGCCGGGGGTCTGCACATTGGCCAGACGGTGCGGTCACGCCGGCGTGATGGAGTTCAACGGCGATGTCTACTCCTGTGACCACTTCGTTTTTCCCGAGTATCGCCTCGGCAATATCTACACCCAGACGCTCACCGCCATGATGTACTCGCCGGAGCAGCAAAAGTTCGGCAACGACAAGCAGGACGCCCTGCCCCAACAGTGCTTGGAGTGTGACATGCTCTTCGCCTGCCACGGGGAGTGCCCCAAGAACCGGTTCATCAAGGACAAACAGGGAAACGAGGGGCTGAACTACCTCTGTGAAGGGTACTACCGTTTTTTCACCCACGTGGCACCCTACATGGATTTCATGAAGCAAGAGCTGCTCGCGAAACGTCCCCCGGCCAACGTGATGAGTTGGTTGAGCAATCGACGTGCAAAGGGACTGGCACCCTGAAAGAAGTAAAACCACACCCGACACAAAAAAGGGTTAGGACATAAGCCCAACCCTAATCAAATGCCGCGAAAATTCGGCAACATGACGAATCAAATTCAATCCATCTAATCTCCTATTACAAATAGGCGTATACTATATTTATGGCTGGCCTTGTCGATGTAGTTCGAGTATGCCTTGTCACTGCTAAAGCTCATACCGCACGCGAGGTTGTTGCCAATCGGCGTAGAGGACCAAAAATAGCCATTAGTACCCCTATTTTGAGTCACTCCATCGGTGTCAATATAGCCGCTGGCGGGGAAGTAGCGGATCACTTCGTTCTCATCATTTTTCTTAAATTCATCACGAATATTCCATATATTCGGGAGCGTTTTCCCGTAAAAGCTGCGCGAAGTTATCTTCATATGAGTATTGTTCCCGTCTTCGATGTACTCGTACTTCCAGGCTGACACCATGCTGGTTCCCTTGTAGCGGATCGCGTAAACTTCTCTACCTAAGATACCAGAAAAAGCCAGAAAGTCGCTTTTCATCGTGATGCTTTTACCTTGTACCATCACGGTCTCGGCAACTTCAGAAGAAAACGTCACAAAAAAGGTAAGAAATTTCACATAATCGGTGTTACCCGGCATAATGGATCGCCACTCCTCTGCGCTCGGCAGGTAGTAGGATGTAGTATAAACATGTAATAAGTCTACGAAGATGGAAAGGCCATCGTGATCGAAGTAGCCGCTCACGTCGCAGGCGGTCGAGTCCGTCACGAAACGAGTGCCCGACACTAAACCAGCGTCCGGGTTTAAGTTGTACTTGGTGACAAACTTGAGCGGATTAGGGGGAACGCCGCGGGTATAATATTGACGCATTCTTTGGCCATCGTGAACGAATTCCAAGACCAAATCGTTTTCGTTTAGGTTGATGATGGTAAAGTTGTCTATGTTAAAGAGGGTAGAATCTTCCTGCCATGTGATTTCGCTTACGTTTAATTTATTCCCACCGTTCAGGGTATAAACAAACGGTTCATACATTTCACCTGGACATGACCCGTTAGCAGCATCCATAAAATGCATCCAATAGTTCTGCCAGGAAGATTTATCTATCCATCCGTCACTACCATCGGATTCTTGAATTTTCGTCATGCTCCACTTGCCGATAAGTTTATCCATGTCAAACAGGGCGCCCTTGGGAATAACATAGTCTGTGCCATTAAAGGTAATAATAATGGCATCGGCGGTTTCTACTATTTGCAAGTCGGGAATTTCTCCTGCAGGACCTTGCGGGCCCACGGGACCTTGCTCGCCTTGGATTCCTTGCTCACCTTGATCACCCTTATTGCCTTTATTGCCTTTATCGCCTTTATCGCCTTTATCGCCTTTGGGGCCAATAGCTTTCACGGGATTTCCGCTCTCATCTTTCACCTCTTGCCATGTGATGCCGTTGTCGAGGCTCATTTCCCAATGACCGGCAGTATTAATCCGCAAAGTGGGAGTAAGCCCGGGGTCCCCTATTTCGCCTTGGTTTCCTTGTATGCCTTGCTCACCCTTTGGGCCCGTGGCAGGTATTTTGTTACCGTAGGCATCAAGTAGCCACTCACCGTTAATAGTCCAATAGAGACGGTCGTCGGGACCAAATGGTTCCGTTCCGATAACGACATTATCACCCTTATCACCTGTATCACCTGTATCACCTTTATCTCCCTTCTCACCGTGCTTCAAGGTGATCTTGCTACCGTCGCTCATAGAAAGCTCATAGCCGCTCTTGTCGGCCAGCTCATTATAAGAGACCACGCTCACCTTATTATTCAGGGCATCTATCAGCATCCTGATGGTATTGATATCTGAGTTAGCAGTATTCGTTAACTGCTCCACACTCCTCAACCACGCCTCGAACTCGATGAGCTTGTCAGCTTGCTCCTTATTTTGTTTTTTCAGGGAATCAATCTCACTCCAAAGATCATCCAAGTCGGTACAACCAACAATAAGAATCATCGCTACAAGCGTGATTGTTGCAAAAAACCTCTTCATAGTTATTATTTTTAACGGATTGAACTTTTTGGTTAATATTTTATGGGTTGAACTTATTACCTGAAAATTTCATCTCTTCTCTTTCATTGAAAAGGTTGTCAAATCCTTTTTCCCTGTCTAAAAATCTCCATGTCTCATGATGGTGGAAGGAACAGAATTAACAACATGCCTATAATGTTTGATAAAAATACTATGCTATGGGAAGAAAGTAAAGTGGATTGGTGGTCTATTTCGCACAAGTATCCAAAATAGACCAGTTTTTGGTAAAAATATACCGATAATTATACCAAATATTTATCGGCGGGATTTGTTTCCGGTTCAAATTCAGGAACGGGTTCGCCCAATTTTTCAAAGTACTTTACCCAATAGGGGTCAATAGTATCGGTTTCGGAATTTTTAAAAGAGATTGCCAAGGGCTCAAAAATATAGATGCTTTGCATAAATTGTGCAAAGCATCTATATATCAAGTTTTTTATTAATAAACCCGCTCCGAAAGCCCGAAAACCCGCCTTTAACACATTACAGCTAACTGAACATCAGCGAGTTTTTTGAGCATCCTTTAGCAGAAAAGATTTTCCAGAATGTGCTATTTATTAAAGAAAAAGAAGAAATAGGACGCGGCTATAATCTGCATGTTGTTTCCTTTGGCCTTCCCCAGCTGGTTTCCCGCCGCGTTACGCACGGTACCATCGTTTCCCACCTTACCCAGCTGGTTTCCCGCCGCGTTGCGCACGGTACCGTTGGATTCAATCTTGCCCAGTTGGTTGCCCGCCGCGTTGCGAACGGTGCCGTTGGATTCAATTTTACCCAGCTGATTCCCCGCCGCGTTGCGCACGGTGCCACTCGATTCAAACTTCCCCAGCTGTTTGCCCGAGGCATCCCGCACAGTGCCATCCGATTGCACTTTACCTATTTGATTACCGCTTGCATTGCGGAACTCGTGTTGTGCTTGCACGTTACCTGCCGCACATAGCGCGAACAGGGTGATGCTGATTGTCAAAAAAAGTTGCTTCATAATTGTAAATATTAAAATGGTGTTAGGAATTTATGATTAAAATTTTTAGCATGTGAAAAAATAATCTCACCGTTGCAATAATAATGAAATCAATGTCAGCGATGACCCTCTATCCCGAAAAGATAATCTCGGTTATACGTGCGCACGTAGAGTTTATCGTCTTTACGAATAATATAATCGGGCCCGGTGGCCACCTTTATGGTATGGAGCTTTTTGCCGGTATATTTATCGAGGATGTAAATAAAGTCAGGCTCGTTTGTAAAACCGTACCCGCAAACGATGTTATCGCCAATGATTTCAAAGTTATAAGCGTTGGATACCAGGTAATCGCTACGCCACAACGCCTGATAGTCGGACAGATCGATGGCGGTAATAAACGCGTTTATCCCGTTCGTGGTTTCCGCGTAAGTGGGATGCGTGTTTGAAACATACAGTATGTTATCCTCGATGGCCGCCCATCTAATGGACATTAACCAATCATCAAAACCGGTTTTACCTACACCCAAGTAGTTCCCAAAATCCAGGAAATGCAACACCTTCGAATCTTGGCTATCGGTTATCACCATGTAGCGAACATCTAAATGAGAGGTGCCATACAGGTAAATATTCCCGTTTGCATCATTAATTCCCTTTATCAGCTTCAAGTCTCCTATCACCAAAGGCACCTTGGAAGAAAGTCTATAAGGTGCCATTCTCGAGGTATTCGTCCCTTGATCAGGGTGTAAGTATAGAGGAATCATCAACTCGTTGGAGTAAAACCAATTACCCTCATCTATAATCTCATTTTGCTTAACGCTCAGCTGTTTTAACGTGATTACTGAGCTGCTGCTCTTTTTCAATGAAGGATCCGGCAAAACATAAGGCGTCAGATCCCCCACGGGAAGGGTTTGCGCCATGCCATCCCATGCCGATACGATGAAAAGCAGGGAGCAACCCAATAACAATAACATGAATCTTTCCGTTTGCATACGATTATTATTTTGATGTTTAAAACAATTACCCTCAAAGGTGCTCAGTGACAGTCTTATGGCACTATTCATGATGGCGATTCTTCACCTCTACCTACTAGTCTTTATCAGGGAAAAGTTCCTCGAACGCTTCGCGGTTAAGCAGGTGCGCGATTTCGCCATAGGGTATCTCTACTTCAAACAGCCCGGAGGCGTAAGCCGCGACATCATAAGGGTTATAGGTGAACGTCATGCCTGTTTCGGTAAGCATGAAATTGTCGTTCGCCTCAATCGCATCATAATCGTTAAAAAAGGATTTTAGCTGGTTATCGTCAATGGGATCATCGAATATATCCTTGACTTTCTCCTCCATCACCCGTAACAGTTTCTCCTTGATAATCCCTGTAAGGGGTGCTTGGTAGCCGCTGTTCAACACCTGGTCAAGCGTTACGGGTTCCAAGGTTTGGAGGTTCACGCTGTGATGGAATTCAGGGGCGTACCCATGTGCTCCGCCTGTGTACTCCCAATAGAAACAGGTAAAGCTTACCAGGTTTTCGTTGGCAAAAACAATCTTGTTTTTGGCGTCTCGTCCGTAATGCAGGGCGTTCGGGTTATCGACAAGCACTTCCTCCAGCTCGTTTTCGTACATATCCTGCAGGTCATCGCGGTAAAAATCGGCGTACTGGGTCGCGTATGCCTGTACCGCCTCATGCGGTGACGCGGCATCGACATACTCCTCTCCCAGCACCATCGCGTAGAAAACGGCCTGCAGCTTTTGCAGTTGTTCTCCCGTGCCGAAAGTGGCGGGATAGGTAAAGCTGATATTCAACGTGGCGCCAGGTGCATCGTCGATAGACCTGTCGGGGAAAAGCAGGATTGTCTCCTCCACCACGATGGAGTCGAACGTGAGTTCAACGGCTTGTTTGTTGTTTCCATCGTTAGAACCGCCCCGCTGTTTCCCGCTGCAGGATGTTATCAGCAGGGCTAAAACCAATAGGTAAATTATTCTCCTCATACGTTGTTTGTTATTTGTTGTTCGTCGTTTGTCGTTTGTTGCCCCTTTACTCGTTAACCCGTTACCTGTTACCTGTTCTATCGTTATTGCATCGGGTGTATTTTTCTTACCGCGTAGTAATCCACATCTCGATCGATTGGCATGATAGCATTATCATCGGCCCGGGTGTAACAAAGTTCAATAATCCATTTACCCTCTCCCCACTCACGTTTCTCGGTTTCGGAGTCATAGGAGCGCAGGAACACCGCGTTGTTATTGCACCAAAGCGGTTTGAAGGCCGACCCCAAATCTGTATTCTCCAACAGCTGCATCATCGTGCCGTCTGCGTTGGCAACGCAATAGGGGCCGTGAGGCAGGTCGCCGAATCCAAGTATAATCGCGAAAACCACTTTTGAACCGTCGGCCGATGCCCCGGTAAAATCGAACTCTATTTCAAAATCATCATCCATGTAATCATCCGGCTGCAGGTCCAATTGTTTCGCTTTCTCATAAACGGAGTGGTATCCTCTTTTAGGTTCTTCACCACTAACGGGGTGGTACTTGTATCTTTCCTCGAACTGCCGGTAATTGATGGTTTCCAACGTCCCATTCTCTAACGAGTAGTTCAGAAAGTTTGTGAAATCGTAATAATCCCATATGAAATCATTTTGCAGCACGAGGTTGTTATTTACAAAGCTCAGCTTGGCTTTTTCTCCATACGTTTCCGTGAAAAACTTTTCCGTGGCCTTGTTCAAGTTAAAAAGCAGCGCAGGTTGCACGGGAATAGCGCTTAAATCCACCTTCTTCATCACGAGTATCCCCTGTCGTGAAACCGTGTAATAGAACATCGCGTCCCGGTCTGAATAGACGCAGTTGAAAACCGAATCTGTCTCCTCGGAGAACGGTACTATGGTATCCGTTTCGGGATTAAAAAGGTGCAATGCCCCGTTTTTCACGTAAGCAACGGGAAAATCGTTGTAGTTTACCGGTTGGGGTTCTTCCACGGCTTCAAGTTTATTCACCTCTTGTAGCTTGATGGAGTCGAACGTGAGTTCAGCGGCCTGTTTGTTGTTTCCATCTCCGGAACCGCCCCGCTGTTTTCCGGTGCAAGATGTTATCAGCAAGGCAAAAAGCAATATGGGTGAAAAATAAATTGCTGTTCTCATATTATTATGTTTTCTCTATTCCGCTTCGTAGAAAAGATCAAATCGGGTTTTATGAGCGGTTGCCGCGCGAGATGTCCAGATAACCTCATCAAGGGTCTCATCCGACATCGTGTCGAGTCTTTTTTCCACGTTATTTTCGCTGTAGCGGATTATTTTACCTTCGCTATAATAGAGCCGTTTTGCCCTATTGTTATCGTACGAGCTCTGTTCAAAAAGGAACAGAACCTCGCCGCTCTCATTGTAAAGCGCTTCAAAATAGGCTTTATTACCCGCCGAGACAGTGGTCTCGACAACCATACGCAAGCGCGGTGGGAAATTGGCTTCCAACTCGTAATAAAAAAAAGTTTCCGCCCGGTACTCTCCTACCGCGGGATATGATTTTCCATACTTGTTGTTAATCGCGTGCAGGCAAAATAATTCACCGGCGTATCCATCCTTTTCCAAAGTGGATATTCGCGATTTCACAAGGTTGTACTCTTGCCGGATTTCCCGCACCCACTTTTCCACATCTTGAGACTGTCCACCCGGGTACGTTTGTCCGTATGCTAAGGTAAAAACAGATAGGGCCATCGTGGCTATAAATAACTTTGTTGCATGCATAAGCTTATTAATTATCTGTAACGATTTGAAATTCGGTCTGTCGTTTTTACTTTTTTATCCTTTTTTTTGCCCATTTCCCATCCACCCTTTTAAATTGCAAGCAATAGTTGTTAAGTGGCTCCAGTATGTCATAATGGTTGTACTCGTAAGGATTGTCGTAATAGGCTTTGATGGATATTTCACCGTTTGAAGAAACATCAAAATCGTATTCAAGAAAAGGGGTGGGATAAAAAATTTCTTCTGCGTGTTTAGCCACTTCTTCCGGCACTTTCTCCAGGTCGTAAAAAACGCCTACCGCATAGTGCGAGTCGTCGTTTACAAAGGCAAAAAGATTGTCATCTTTTTCCAGTGTACCCTCTTTATACCAATATGCCGTTATTTCGGCTATATCTTCGGAAGGGCCATAGCGGTCAACCACCGTAACCAGCCTCTTGTTGCCGGATAGATGCCATAAATATACCTGGAATTCCGGGAAGGAGGATTCACAATTGGCCCAAATCACGTTTCCCCCCTCAACAAAGATCGCGCAACCACAATAGGTTTCCTCCCCCTCTTGAATCACGTGGGTTTCATCGGGTTGCTCCATCATCTTCCGTCGTAATACCGGTGGGTACGCGCCATCAAACGCTTCATCAGGTAGTAACAGGAACATATCTGCCACGGTTTTATCTTCCAATACTATTTTTGCCAATTTGGCTGTTGGACTATCGGGGTGTGCATTTACAAAGCGTTGCGGTTCAGCTTTGCCTTGTTGTCTTCCGGCACAGGAAGCAAATAGTAAAACGATGGATAACAGGTAAATTGTTGTTCTCATATTTTTAATAGTTTAAAATTGGAAGCTCCCGGCCGGACGACCTGGATTTAAATCTCTTCTTTGCCGCTTTCGTCTCCTCTTCCGAGTAATGCACGTTGAGGTTTTCATCGATGATAAAGCAGCAACATGGCTCAAACTCTTTGGTCAACTCTTCCGCTGTATAATGGTAGTGAGACTCTTCACTCCAGACGGTTACCACGCCCGGTTTCAACACTTTCCAGCGATGCGTTCCCGATTCGCCGCCACCAGACATACCGTCTCTTTGGTTTCTCTGTTCAACAAACTCACCCAGGTATTCCACCAAATCGGCCGGCTCAGCATGAACAGAAAAGCTTAAGTGGACAGGAAGGGCTCTTGTCCAACCTATTCTGATTTCGCCTTTCCTCTTGTGTCGGTCAATCCATCTTTTTATAAGGTCGATGGCTTCATTTTTCAGGTTAGTTTCCCCTTCGGTTGAAAATTTACCTATCTCGTATTGATGCACTATATCTTTTCCTTCGCGGTTGAAAACAACGGTAAAGGTTCCCTCCCTCGATTCGTCAGAAGCAGGTTTGTCGCGCTTTTTTGCCGGCTTTCCCATCCGCGCAACTATCTCTGTCAACGCGTCAAAATCGTCTCCCGTGAGCGTGAATGTTTCGGGCTTTTGCATTGGTCTCTCTTGAAAGGAACCACTGAAAGTGTCGCCGGTTTTTTCAACCGTTACCGCGAGGCGGTAATCAATACGCTCAACCGAGTAGTCGAAGCTTACCGAGGTCAACTCTTTTTTCTGTGCCATAGTGCACCCAAAGCAGGAAAGGATGGTACATGTTATCATCATAAGTTTTGTTTTCATAAGATTATTAATCATAGGTAATGTTGAATTTATCATCAATCGTTATCGTCTGTTTCACGACATAGGGTTTCGTCATACCACTGTCGGAGGTCCTTAGGTACGCGGTGCACTTGATAAACTTTTTACCGCGTTTGATGACCGGAAGTTCCGCCTCGTCAAACAGCTGAAAGTTTTCGGTAAGCAGATTCCCCCCGTAAAGAACCCTCGAAATGAGACTTACGATATCTTTGTCGGGGAGTTCCCGGTTGTTGAAAAGATCTATCGCCTGAAAAATACGCGCGAGCGTCTTTTCGGAATTGGGCAAAATTGCACCGCTCCCGGTGTCGATAATGGCACTATAATGGTGTGCCGATGGGTCCTCGTCGAGCACAATGAATGCCTTTTTAACTTTGTAAGAGACAAACAGGAAGCGATGAATTTGACCGGCGTAGTTGGAGAGTTCTATATTTCCCGCTTCCCTCTCTTTCTTGAGGATTTGTTCAATTTTCCTCCGCTCCTCTCCAGTGAGCATTTTCACTTGATAGTTCATAGCCCCATTCTCTTTCTCTTCTGCTGTTAACTTGTTGACAGGCGCGAGGTTCCGGCTCGTTTTATTCTGTCCGTTACAGCCAGTAACGAAAAGAATGGTTATCAGTAATGTTAAAGGAATTGAATACACCTTCATTGTTATTATATCATTAAAAGTTTTTCAATAGCTGCCATCTTTATCGGGAATCCCAATTTTTCTGTCATCAACCAGAAACTCTACACCATCATAATAACCGTAAGCCAGACAAAGCACAAATTATTCAATATAGCTCCATTTATACTCGTCCAGGTAAGTTACCTCTCTACTCTCGATGCTTACCCGTGTTTTCTGTAGTGCCGCCAATTGCATCCCGTTAAAAAGATGGGCACTAACCTCTTCAACCTTCTTTTCAAAATCGGCGTTAAACAGCTCAGCCGGTACTATGTTCACTTCGCGCCATTCGCCCGCGGTAGCGTACCATCTAACGAGCGG
Organism: Petrimonas sp.; assembly: GCA_012839475.1. Taxonomy (GTDB): domain Bacteria; phylum Bacteroidota; class Bacteroidia; order Bacteroidales; family Dysgonomonadaceae; genus Proteiniphilum. Next base: position 109,740 of record DUNG01000029.1, read on the forward strand.
CATCTCTTCGGTGTACCTGTAAAATGTAAACCCGGTCTGATCGTCGTCGGGCGTTATCTCACCCATGAAGTTTTCTTCAATTTCAAATAGTTTGTAGCACGTGTTCAGGTCGTACACACCTAACATCCGCACGTTGCTTGTGCCGTTGCTTAGCACCAGTAAATCACCTATCAGACACTCGAACGCCGTGGCGTCATGAACCGTGAACGATTTCACCCCCTCTTGCTTCGCCTCCAAGCGGATGATAAATCCGTCGTAATCTTCTTTCCAGAAACCGATGATGCGACGCGATTCATCTTCATAGCAGAGCGTGGCATCTATCGCTTCAAACTCGTATTCCATATCTCTCCATTCAAAGGTTTCGTAACTCTTCGCGTGAAATGGAATGATCAGCACCTCCTTGCCCTCCCTCTCCTCGATGCGCCACGGCTTATCGGTCCACTCCGAGTTATCACCCACCACGGGTGGCTCGCCGTTAAACGTCACCTCTATCAACCCGTCCGTGATCACACCCGTGAATGAGACTGTCTCTCCATCTACAAAGTACTCGTTTGACGCAACGGTCCCGGACACCTTTCCATCCGTTCCGATACTTAGTTTCACCCAGGTTTCATACTTCAGTCCCCCTAAGTAAAACGCTTTCTCCACGGGTGTTCCCGTGTCGCTTTTTTTGCCTGAATGGCACGCTGTAAGCGTTATCGGCATAAGTGCCGCGATTAAAAACAACAATAATTTTGTCTTCATATTTTATACTTTTTATTTATACATATCTTTAAAACCTTGTGCTGGCTCCACCGCCACCGCTACTGCCACCGCCCCAAGAGCCTCCACTGCTCGATGAACTACTTGATGAGCTGTCGTAGCTTGAAGAACTATAATCCGAATCTCCACTACTTACATAGGGTGGTACGTAGGGAATTTTTATATCTTCAAAATGCTGATGCCCACACCTTTTGCAAGTAAAAGTGTAGCGCCTGATTCCATCGGCTTTACTTGTAGCTATTTGAACTACCTTCGATCCTTTCTCGCGTTTCATCGCACCTATTGAGTTGCAAGATTCGCAAACTAAACTCTTACGCAATCTCCTACGCCAAGGGATATTAAAAAATAGAGCGTAAGGGATAATGAGATACGGGAAAAAAATATAATATCCTATTAGGCTCAAAGGGTTAATTCGTCTGTAAAAAATTTGCTTCTGATAAGCGTTTTCGCCTTTTTTTACTGCTGCCCTTCTCCGAAAATGATTAAAACCTAAAAAAGCCAGCCCAAACAGTGTCCAAATAGCGAACCCCAACAGGGCATCCCCATCATCGCTACTACTTGTAGCGGTGGTACCAAAAATCTCCTCATCACTCGAATCTGCAAGCACCTTCTGTACAGCTTTAAGTCCCTCTTCCAGTGCCTCGCCATACTCAGCTTCGGCCAAATAAGGCAGCATTATTTTTGTTTGGATTCGCTTACAAATTCCATCCGGAAGTGTAGCCTCAAGTCCGTACCCCGTTTCGAAAGCTATCTCTCTATTGCCTTCTTCCAAGACAAGCAAGATAAGCAATCCCTGGTCTGTCTCTTTATTGCCAATGCCCCATGTATTGAATAGTTGATTGCCAAAATCGCGGGCTGTAGCGTATTGGTTATCATCGAAATTTGGCAACACCACCACCGCCACCTCCACGTCGAACGTGTCGCGTATTACGGCGGCGATACTATCTATCGCGATGCGACTACGCTCCGCGATCAGATGATTAGGGTCGCTGGTAAAGCGAGATGCATCTTGCAGTTGCACGTTTGGCACATCTTCTACACGATATCTAAGTTCAGCATCTTGAGCCGTACTGTTTGGCAACTCGTTACTATTTGCATAACGTTGTAGCTTAGGCTCCAATTTCGCCTCTTCGCGAGTAGAACATCCTTCCCCGACTAAATTAACCAGTAAGGCTGTCGCGAAAAAAATCACGCAAAGAATAACAATGCCACTTATTACTCCAATACTGCCACGTCTCATTTTTTGATTGCCTCCCTTTTTTTATAGCTTTCTAAAATGTTTTTTGAACCATTACACATTGAACCGTTAAAGCACTAATAAACATCAAGTTATCAACATCTTCACGGTTCACTTTTTACTGTATAACTTTATACTTTTATCTTTTACCCGGTGCTCAATAAACATCGGCTTACCGTCAAGATGGACCAAAGCCAAAAGCCCGTTGAAGCGAAGCGGAAATCCCGCATAGCGGGAGAGCCAATAGCTAACAGCCAATAGCCAAAAGCTAACAGCTAACCGCCCCGCGGTGGCTGCCTTAATCGCTGCCTGGATAGGGGTTGTCTTCACTGTCCATTACCTTCCAATTTTTACCGGTGGCGATGCCTACTTGCGCGGTGGTGCATTTGTTTTCTTCATTGGAATTTGTGAGGTTGATTACCTTTAGACTTCCTTCATTACCTGCCGTACGCGTGGGCAGGCTGTTGACCAGCGCGGTCATCTTGTCGCCGGATATTTTATTGTTATAGCAGATAAGCCATGTCAACGCGGTATTGTTGCTTACATCAAGCGAGGTAAGTTGGTTGTCGAAGCAGCACAGTCCCGTCAACTCGGTATTCTTGCTTACATCAAGCGTGGTGAGCCGGTTGTCAAAGCATTCCAGTCTTGTCAACGCGGTATTCTTGCTTACGTCAAGCGTGGTGAGTTGGTTTTGATAGCATTTCAGCTCCGTCAACGCGGTATTGTGCATCACATCAAGCGCCTTGAGAGGGTTGTCACTACAGTCCAAATCCTTCAACGCAGTGTTCTTGCTTACGTCAAGCGAGGTAAGTTGGTTGCTGTTGCAGAACAGCTTTGTCAACATGGTATTTTTGCTTACATCAAGCGAGGTGAGTTGGTTACCGTGGCAGAACAGATTCGTCAACTCGGTGTTGTGGCTTATATCAAGCGAAATGAATTGGTTGCCGGCACAGTACAGCTCTCTCAACGCGATGTTGTGGTTTACATCAAGCGAGGTGAGTTGGCCTATGTTGCAGTTCAGAAACGTCAACGCCTTGTTATGGCTCACGTCAAGCACCTTGAGAGGGTTGAAACCACAGCTCAAACTCGTCAACTCGGTGTTGTGCCTCACATCAAGCGAGGTAAGTTGGTTTTTGTTGCAGAACAGATTCGTCAACATGGTATTCTTGCTCACATCAAGCGAGGTGAGTTGGTTGTAGTGGCAGTACAGCTTTCTCAACTCGATGTTGTGGTTTACATCAAGCGAGGTGAGTTGGTTGTTGTTGCAGAACAGCTCCGTCAACGCGGTATTGTTGCTCACATAAAGCGAGGTGAGTTGGTTGTTTGGGCAGTGCAGTATGCTTACCTTACCGTAAACGGTTACGGTTTGCGCACCAAGAAGGTATTCCACATAGCTACCAAAAGTGTTAACGGCTTCACCGTTATCTTTTATGCCGTTATTGTTAAGGTCTATCCATATATCGGGTTGGTCGGCAGGGGCGGCTTTAATATATAATGTTATTTTTTCTCCCACGTTTTTAGCGGTGATGAGGGCTATCATGACAGATGCTTCACCTTTGGGCAGCGTGTAGGTAACGCCTCTGTAAACAATGATAATAACGTCGCCAACTTCGGTAATGGTGAGGTTGGCGTCGCCGTCTTGTCCGGGTGCACCCTGTTCGCCCTGTTCGCCCTGTTCGCCCTGTTCACCCTGCTCGCCTTGTTCACCTTGCTCGCCCCGCTCACCTTTGGCGCCGTGCTTGAGGATGATTTTGCTCCCGTCGCTCATGGTAAGTTCGTAACCGCTCTTGTCGTCCAGCTCCTTGTAGGAGACCACGCTAACCTTGTTGGTCATGGCGTTTATCAGTTGCTTCACGGTGGCGAGCTCCGTCTTCTGCTCGTCCAGCTGACGGTAAATGTCGTCTAAATCGGTACAGCCGGCAATAACGATCAGTGCTGCCAGCGTAATGGTTATTAAAATTTTTTTCATTGCTTTTTGTTTTTATTTGTCGCGGGTTGCCCCTTTGTTGTTTTTAAATCTTCAATTTTTCATAACCGCTCCTCCCGTTTCACGGGATACTCCCCTTAGCTTAAAAGGAGAGTGGCTGCTTTAATCGCTGCCCGGGTAGGGGTTGCCTTCGCTATCCCGTACCGGCCAGTTCCTATCCCTGGCTACTGCCGCCTGCGTGGCGGTGATAACGTTCTGCTCGGTGTCGGAATCCTTGGCGATTACCCAAAATACTCCCTCTTCTTTACCGTCGCGGTCGGGCAGGCTATTGACCAGCGCCGTCATGTTATCGCCGGATATTTTATTGTCGAAGCAGTACAGTTCCTTCAACGCGGTATTGTTGCTTATATCAAGCGAGGTAAGTTGGTTGTCAAAGCAGCACAGTCCCGTCAACTCGGTATTCTTGCTTACATCAAGCGTGGTGAGTTGGTTGTTGTTGCAGTACAACCACGTCAACGCCAAGTTATGGGTCACGTCAAGCGCCTTGAGAGGGTTGTCACCACAGCTCAAACCCGTCAACTCGGTATTCTTACTTACATCAAGCGTGGTGAGCTGGTTTCGGTCGCAGTTCAGCTGCGTCAACTCGGTATTTTCACGCACGTCAAGTGCTTTGAGAGGGTTGTTACCACATTGCAGCAACTTCAATGCAGTGTTGTTGCTCACATCAAGCGTGGTGAGCTGGTTGGTGAAGCAGTACAGTTTCGTCAACGCGGTATTTTTGCTCACATCAAGCGTGATAAGCTGGTTTCGGTCACACGCCAGTATCTTCAAGGCGGTATTCTTGCGCACATCAAGCGCTGAGAGTTCGTTTTTGCAACAGTTTAGCCTCGTCAGCGCGGTGTTGTGCCTCACATCAAGCGAGGTGAGTTGATTGTCGAAGCAGCTCAGATCCTCCAACGCGGTGTTGTTGCTTACATCAAGCGAGGTAAGTTGGTTGTTGAAGCAGGACAGATACGTTACCTTCCCGTAAACGATTACGGTTTGCGCACCAAGGAAGTAATCTACATTATAATTTGCATCACTGCCAAACACGGTGACCGCCTCGCCATCATCCTTGTTGCCGTTATTGTTGAGGTCTATCCATATATCGGGTTGGTCGGCAGGGGCGGCGTTAATCCGTAGTGTTATTTTTTCTCCCACGTTTTTCGCGGTGGTCAGGGTCATCGTGACAGGTGCTTCACCTTTGGGCAGCGTGTAGGTAACGCCTCTGTAAACAATGACAATAACGTTGCCCACTTCGGTAATGGTGAGGTTGGCGTCGCCGTCTTGTCCGGGTGCACCCTGCTCACCCTGTTCGCCCTGTTCACCCTGCTCGCCTTGTTCACCTTGCTCGCCCCGCTCACCTTTGGCGCCGTGCTTGAGGATGATTTTGCTCCCGTCGCCAACAAGGTTAGCGTGGTCTCCTACAAGGAGCTGGACGACAAGAGCGGCTACGAGCTCACCATGAGCGACGGGAGCAAAATCATCCTGAAGCACGG
>DUNG01000042.1 GCA_012839475.1 Petrimonas sp.
GGGATAATCTGCACCCCCCATTTCTCCCCCGTCTTAGACAACCAGCAGGTATTCAGCAGAGGAGCTTCACCGCCGCAGTGAGGACAGGTTACCTGGCAGGCGTAGAGATAATCCATTATCTCCTCTTTATCATGGTTTTGAACCAAATCAGGAAATTCACTCAGGCGCTTTTCAAGTAAACACCGTTCGGAACTTGGCAAAGGCAACCCATCTGGGAAAAGATCCCACATCTTATCACTATGAACTTTAATAAGCTTTTTCCCCCATTGCTCAATACACTTTATCAAGTCTTTACCATAGCAAGCCGGATAATTCAAAGTTGCATATAATATTACAGCCGCAACTGGATTAAGTTCATTGGCAATTACTTGGTGTCCCAGACGTAAAGCCTCAAAAGGAATCGATCCACCTCCGGCTGTGGGGTCAAGTATTGTTAGCCGCTCTGTTGTAATAGATGGACAGTGCATAAAAGCGCGATTATATCCGTAAAGATCTTCATTGTCCCATTTAAAATTTTTCCCAGCTATATTTTGTATATGTTTTAGCTTGCGAAATTGAATACGTTCATTTATGTGTGCCGGATCGGCTGTCACTCTTTGCACCGGCATATGATTATCAATTTGAGGCAAAGGGTTTGGAAAAAGACGGGACTCCTCTTTCCAGCGAATAATAACCGGGTGGTTGGACAACTCAGGATCCTTATCACAAAGCTCCTGAATAATCTCCAAATTCTTACCTCGCCGGTTTTGTTCCTTTTCCAATGCTCTCAAAATGTCATTGTTTACCAACAGCCACTCCCTTCCATCCTCACCTGTTTCCACTTTTTCAAGAAGCCGGCCGGTAAGCGTCCACTGCTCACCGTTAACCAGAGCCTGCACCTTTTCTATCCCGAGCTGGCGCAAAAACCAGTCTGGGTCCGTATCAGCCGGTAAGAGAGAGCCCAGGACAGCGGCACGGCTGGGTGTCAGAGGGCGCCTGGCCCACCAGACATGAAGTCGATTGATTGGCGGAGCCCTTCCTGTATCCCGTTCCCTTTGCGTCTCGGCCCCTACCTGGTGGCAGGGGAATCCCGCTTCAATAAATCGAAGATCCTTATTGTTATTTTGGACCAAAATGCAGTGCCCCTCCTTTTCTACCTTCGCAGCTGCTCCAACATCCGCTGAAGATCCTTATCCCCGGGCTGCCCCCCCAGCATGGTCCGCATCCCGGCCTGCGCCCAGCGGCTGGCAGTAGCGCCGTACTGGGTTGCCCGCGTCAGCCAGTAGATGGCCTCCTCCCGGCTGAAGCGCTCTACGCGCCAGGCCAGAAGCTCAGTGCGATCCATGTCCTGCACCCGTTCTTGAAGTTTAAAAATAAGCGATAGCTTGGCACCGGCCTCTTCGTCTAAAGGAAGATTGCCCCGAAAAGTAATGCGGTCACCGTTTAAAAAGCGCTGCAGTTCAAGGGGGATTCCGGCGCGGTCACAGACACGCCCTATGATAGCGCGCACCACCGGGAGACAGCGACGCTGGGACTGCCCGTAGAGCATCCCCTGTTCCTTGAGTACAGAGTTACCCGGCTCTTTCCCTCCGTTTTTCTGATCACCGTCCAGAGAAAAACGACCCTTAATCACCATCACAGGAACAGGCTTACCCTTATGTTCGGTAATGCGCAAAACCCAGGGAGATTGCTTCAGCAGGGGTTTTATTCGCGTTACATACTCCTGGTTTAAAGTAGCGCTTTTTTTTGCTTTCTTTTCTGTCATCACCATACCTCGTTTATTCTTTTTGGAGTTCCCGGATCAAAAGACATTTTTCATCCGGATCTGTAATTTTCAGAAAAGCCTCGGCACTTTCCTCTTTATCGATGAGCCCGTCCAGGACCTCAAAAAGTTCGTCCAGGGTTTTCATGGATTCCGGAGGCACTTCTTCAAGGCGAAGGGTAAGCAAGCCTCCCCCGGGCAGACACAGGTCTACCAGCTCTAGATAATCGATGACAGACTGGGCACCCTTGTTGTAAAGGCTGCCCAGCCGGCCTAAAAGGGGCAAGAGCTTTTTAGCTCCTTCTTTCCCCATAAGATCTAAACTGGGGCGTTCAGCAGTTATCCAGCCCCGCCGGGCAGCCTCTGCCGGAGTAATAATCACATCATCCGGCTGAGCGGTATAGAGAACAGCAGCAGCACCGGAGATCAGGTCGGGTTTCTCCTCCTGCTCCGGGGAACCCTGGCAAGCATACAGACGGTCTTCTTTTACCAGGGAGGACACAGTCTCTTGAATTTCCTGTGTTCCTACTTCTCCATATTGCTCTACAACCTCGTTGGCGATACTCTCCACCGTAGATAAACCCTTTTGGGCAATTATCCGGCTTATGCCGGCGCGTATTTTCGCCGGGTCTACCCTGTCCGTCTCCGTCCAACCGCGCTGCTTTGCCCCCTGAGGGGTTATCAGGCTGTAGCCTTTGGCCGGTAAGGTAACACTCAGGGGAACTATGTTATCCTGGTGATACAGCTCTTCCGGCTTAATCTTCTCTTCGCTACCCATACGAAAGACGTACCAGCTCCCCTTTTGAACTCCTGCCCTGACAATCTGCTCAAAGGCGCTGTAGCTCTCCAACACCGGCCAACTCCGCTTACAGCAGAAGTTTGTCCACAGCTGCTCCAGCGTGACGGTATCTGTTGTGCTGAAAATAAGTTTGTTCAGGCTCAACAGGTCCGCCTGGGTCGTGCTTTCGCCGGTAAGGAGCTTTCCATCTGTGATGAGGATTTTACGAATCTGTTCAATAAAAGGAGCACCGCCTTCTCCGCCGCCGGTTTTGATCTCCCTGCGCACAACATGACCCTCGGCAGAGGGGTAGTATAAGCTGGTGTAAACGCTTGCAACGGCAGTATCCAACGCCTGTTCCCGCTCGGCATGTCGGTTTCGGAAACCTTCTTCCTGTATGCGTTGCGGATTCACACCGTAACTCTGTGGTTTCTCAGCCAAAATCCGCATCGCTTTTACCTGGCGGGCCAGATCCTGGATCCAGTGCCGCGCTTCTCTGATTTTCGCATCTTCGCTATTGACAACCTGCTGCTGAGTCAGGCTCCTAACGGTAACCGTCTCCGGCACCAGTAGCAGGATCAGGTTTTGCCGCTCCCGAGGCCTGTTTAACCCTTTAGTGGTCACCATAGCCTCTAGATCAATAGTTTCAGCTGCCAGAGAAACAACCCCCAACACAGGTTTATTCTTATCATCAGGAAGATGCTCCGGTTGGGTAACATCGTGTTCCACATGGAAGGGCCCTTGATCTTCAATTATTATTTTACGTGCTGCCGTTTGCAGCAGATTTTCAATTTGATCGCCCTGCACTGTTTTACGGATGCGGGCCAGTACGCTGTTGATGGTAGGATTTTCATTGGCGTAATATTTACCCTGCTCAAAACGCAGATAAAAAGCCGTTTCACTGATTGCTTCCAGGGCTTTGCGCACCTGAGGGGGAGTCAACCCCGGAAAAGAGACAGAGAATAAAGCTTCCGGTTCAGTGATCCCCAGTATTTTCGATTCGATACCCTCTTCCCGGCCAACCAGGCTCTGCAAAAAAACGGTTTTCCAGGTATATTCGTAGAGCGGATAGCCCTGGGGATGAGGATTTTTACGGTCAGCCATTTCGGCATTACTGAGGCCACCCTCCAAGGTGCCGGTATCTACCCCGCCCACATCAGCATTGAGAATAAAAAGCAAGTCGGAGCTTCCGGTCCGCCCTAAAATTTCATTGACTACCCGCTCCGCGCGTAGATCTAGATGACAGGTGTGGATCATCGGAACTTGCTGCTGTTTTTCCCATAAACTACGTACTACTAGGGCAAGAACCCTAAGCACCCCCCGGGTACCCTGAAAGTTCTCGGCATCAGCCAGTTTATTATTCAAAAAATCCACCAAAGTAGGGTGAAAGGGATAGCTTGCCAACATCCTATCCTTGAAATAAGTACTGGTCGCCTCTTCTGGCAGGAAGGCGGAATTGCGGGTGTACATTTCCATATACTCATCAACCACAGCATGGGCTTTATCCCGATCCACAAAAACAAACAAGCGCTTGGCCAGTACAGAAGAGATCTCACTGGCCTGCACGGGGATAATTTGCACCGCATCCCGAGCTACGACGCTGGTCACCCCTCGAACAGCTTTCTCGCCAATACCCAGGGCATCATCCTCACTGACCTCATCACCGCGCACCTGGCTGACAAGCTCCGCTAAGCGCTGCGTCTGTTTGTTAAAAGCGTCCGTAGCACTGGCCAGGGTAAGCAGGATAGCAATACCGGCGTGATTGCGGGCGTAACCGTGTAACGCCATTAAAAAAGCCGCCAGCTGGCTGGCCCCATCAGGCCGTGCCGCCTCTAGGCGTGCCGCGTATTGAGCAAGCTCATCCAGCATGATCAAAACCCTGCGACCATCAAATACTTTTTCAAAATAGGTTTTTCCAGGTGCTGCATAGGAGCTGACGTCTGCCTCCACTTCACGGTAGAGCTCCTCGCCACCTATCTGATAAGCAATCTCACCCCAAAGGGTATAGGGTACCAACGCTTCGCCCCTGGGCTTGTGCACTTCAATTTCTTCACCGCCTATACCGACAACGGAGATGGAACCAGGTTCGGGAAGATATTTACGGGGTAGAATATTAGCGGTAACATCCTGAAGTTCTGTTCCCTTGTAAGCGATATGGGCAGCAGCGATAAGGGCATGGGTTTTCCCGCCACCAAAAGCAGTTTCCAAGCGATGTATAGCCGGAACAGTCAGATCGCCGGCCAGGCGTCCAAACACTTCTGCTAAAACAGAACAGAGCCCCTGGGTAGGATAGGTAGCCTCCTCGAAAAAAAACCTTGCATCAGTATAGGGATTATCTACAATGCCTTTATTGCCGCGATAAAATTCAATAATGGGGCTAAGTGCTGCTGTAAACACTTCTGGATTAAAAGTACCAGCCAGGATCTCGGGCCTTGGTTTACACAAGTCTAAAATGGAGTCCACGACAATCTCTCCTTTCTATTAGACAGATAATTCCAAACAAAATTCATACATTAGTTCATATCTTCTATATTTTAGTAAACAATCCTGCTAGCTTAAAACCCATTGGGGAAGTAAACGCAAGTTGTAACCCTTAACCAATAAGTTGCCGATAGACCCTGTGTTTTTTGCAAGCAATTTTTCCCGGTTTTTGCAACTATCTTTTGCAACAGTTCACTCGGGGAATTTTACGCGTAGTATTTTATTAAAGAATTCTTGATTCGGTAACTTTGCCCATCAAAAAGTAACAGGTAACTGTGGTGAACCAGGCGATCGAGGACAAGTTCACTGTGGAATTTAAATCCGGCGTGACAGTGAATGTGGAAGAATAAGATTGAAACCGAGTA
>DUNG01000030.1 GCA_012839475.1 Petrimonas sp.
AAGGTCGCTTCCATTTCCTTTTGGGGCAAGGTCGTGCTCTACCAACTGAGCTACGTCCGCGATTATTTCAAAACACCTTGCCAAGGTCGCTTCCATTGCCTTTTGGGGCAAGGTCGTGCTCTACCAACTGAGCTACGTCCGCAGCGAGGCTTTTTATTTCGCGATTGCAAATGTAGACATGTTTCGCCGCTTTTCAAAGGAATCGATGAAGTTTTTTCAAAAAAACCAGTAGATGGGGAATGCTAGTTCACCACACGATACACACCGGGTGCGGTTGAAGTTATGCGATAATACCGTAACGGTTGGGTGGAAGGTCCTTTCTCAGGGGTACCCAATCCATAGAGGGTTACGTAAACGGTGCCACAAGTAGAACAAGTAGCCGTACCGTTATCCTCGGGAACGACCCGAACCTCCCTTTTATTCTCGTGAGGACAGCAAAGATCATACGCGTACAAGATAGTTCCGTCAGCGTTGGAAGTAACCAGCACCCCGCTATACCCGAAACGTTCATCGTCGGTCCGTCTATCCTTTTCGGTAAAAACTTTGTAGGCGAGGGGATTCCTTAATGTGTGATCCAAACCATTCAGGTCGATATGAATATTGACAGGCGCATAAGGGATTGTCTGTCGAGTCACTTGGTCCGCACAACCGGTAAACAAAAGTAAACCAAGCCACAAAAGGGAGACCTTGAAAAAGAGGCTCTCTTTCAAGCTGCTTGATTTTCTTTTTGTCTGCTCCCACTTTGCCATTTCAGGGGTCATTGAAAAATATTTTAAACTGTCTTTGAACAACTTAGAGTTGGGAAAAACATTTTCGCGTGCTTTATGAACCTTTAGTGAAGCATTTAAGAATGCTGAAAGGATTTAACTCATTTTTCGCTCGATCTCTTTGTCAGACACAACGCAAACCACCACACGACCATCGGGGGTGTAGTTGGGTGTTTTGCACGCGAACAGTTGACTCACCATCAGCAACATCTCTTCCGAGGTAAGGATCCTGCCGCGGGGGATAGCCGTCATGTTGGCCAGCGACAGGGCAATCGATTCCTGGATGACCGTTTTTACATCGCTACCGGTCTCTATGCTATTGTGAATCATTCCCTTGATCATTTCCGTAAAGTCGCCATTAGCAATCTCAGAAGGTACCCCCTGAATGGCGTAACTTCGGTTACCCATTTCGCTCAACTCAAAGCCAAGTGCCTCCAAATCGTCCTTCACGGCAGGGAAAGCACCCTCCTCCGCCGCGGAAAGCTCCAATACCTCGGGAAAGAGCACGCGTTGTGACACCCCTCTCCTGCTCTGGATCTGCTCAAGGTAACGATCAAAAAGGATACGGACATGCGCCCTATGCTGATCAATGATCATCAGCCCCGATTTCACAGAGGTGAGGATATACTTTTGCTTGTACTGGTAATGTTCCGGGAAAAACTCCGTTTCCGGCACCTCTTGTGAAGCGCCACCCTCAACATCCATTTCTCCACTTGAAAAACCAAGGGATGCTCCTTCCCGCTCGAACCCATCATAGAGCCTCTCCCAATCCAACGATTTAGGTGTAAAAGGGTGGTCACCGGGAAAACGGTGCCCGGAAGGGTGGCCAGCGGGAAATTGATCACTAAAGGGATGGTCGGAAGCTTGGTACCCAAATGGCCGACCACTACGGGAATGATCACCGGAAACGGGATCTCGAAACGGGTTGTAATCGGGATTCACGTTCACCTTGGGCATCGAGGTGGGACGAGAGGGATCAAAGATGGGGATATCGGGTGCGTCGTCAGTATCGAAATCGATACTCGGAACCGCGTTGAATCGTCCCAGGGCCTCCTTCACGGTAACCATCAGTATTTGCCACAGGGCCTGCTCGTTCTCAAACTTGACCTCGGTTTTAGTGGGATGGATGTTCACGTCAATCGCATCGGGATCCACCTGAAAGTAGATAAAATAGGTAGGTTTCTCGTTTGCGGCGATCAGGTTCTCAAACGCCACCAACACCGCCTTGTGGAAGTAAGGGTGCCGGATAAAACGATTGTTGACGAAGAAGAATTGACTCGCCCTCGTTTTTTTAGCGAACTCGGGACTTGAAACATAACCATGAATTTTCCCCAACGTGGTCTCCTCTTCGATCTCAATCAACTGCTGGTTAACATGTTTCCCCTCCATCTGCACGATCCGTTGCCTTAACCCTGTCTTGGGTAAGAATAGTGTTTCCAGGTCGTTCTCCACCAGGGTGAACTCGATGTCGGGGTGGACCAGCGCCACGCGCTCTACCTCAGTGAAGATATGACGCCGCTCGGTCTCGTTCGACTTCAAGAACTTCCGGCGTGCCGGCACGTTGTAAAAGATATTCTTCACCGATATGGAGGTACCCACCGCGCAGGCGACCACCTCCTGCTTCTCCACTTTGGAGCCTGATATTACCAGCAGGGTACCCAGCTCATCCTCTGCCCTCCGGCTCTTCACCTCCACCTGCGCAATAGCCGCGATGGAAGGTAACGCCTCACCCCGGAACCCCATGGTGGTAAGCGAAAAGAGGTCCGCCGCCTCCCGTATCTTTGAAGTGGCGTGCCGCTCGAACGCCATGCGGGCATCGGTGGGCGACATGCCCTTGCCATCGTCGATTACTTGAATCAAGGTACGCCCAGCCCCCTTGATATGCACCGTAACACGAGTAGCACCGGCGTCCAGCGCATTCTCCACCAGCTCCTTCACCACCGAGGCGGGACGTTGAATCACCTCACCGGCCGCAATTTGATTTGCAATAGAATCGGGTAAAAGATGAATGATATCTGGCATAGATCCTGTTTACAAGTTGTTAATCGATGATACAGACAAGCAAAAATGAACGAAATTTGGCATAAGACCCTCCGTTACAACGTTATATCTTCTCGTTGGAATCGCTTGGGGGGCTCCACGATATCGGAACCGTGACGCCGGTTATCACGGAATATATCATCTGGCCCCATCGGTCGCAGGTAATCCAGCCAGGCAAACCCCTTAAGCGTGAGCTCTTCCGGAGTCAACAGGGAGAGGGGGGTAGTCGTCCCCTTCACCGTGGGCCACCCTTTTAGCTTGGTGATCTGCTCATTTTCAATATCGATGGTAAAATAGGGACTCTCCATTCGATTCAGCCCGATCATGGTGCTATCTTGTTCCACAACGTAGTAGAGCGATTCAACGCTCCCCTCCACCAATACGTGGTAAATAGCCCCATCCCTGAAAAAAGCCGTCATGTCCTTGCCGGTCAACTGGTTGTATTGCTTCTCCTCTCTCCTATCCTGAATGGCCAACGCGTAATCCCGAACATGCGCTTTCTCCACGGTAGAGTCGTTTAGGTATATATCAATCATTTCACCCAAGACCTGGTTGTTCTCGTTCCACAAAACGGGGTCACCCCGCATGTAAATCATGGAATCGCGAGAGGAGTAGTGCACCGAGTCACTAATCGCCTGAAGGTCGGAACGATATATACGAACCCCGTAAAAAGCCTTTATATCCCGGTAGATCGAATCGGTACTCATCATCAACGTATCCCCATGCAGGAAGAGACTATCCTGTTGGGAAAAATCAACAGCGTACGCGGAATCGGTAGCAAGACCGAACTCGGTCTTCTCGTTGTAAAAACCGTAATTACCCCTGAGTATAGCCTTTCGTTCCTGATCTTCGAGGTACATGGCCCCAAACACCTCCCCGTCTCCCGTTAACCGGTTGTAGTAAATCGTGTCGCCAATCAAGATCTTGGTGCCGTCATTGCTGTAAACCCTCGAGCGGTCGAGCAGTCTAGAATCCTCGGTAACCGTGTTATACCAGCCGCGATTGGTGTGTATGTACCCGCTATCAGACACGATGCGGGAGGGACCCAGGATATCGGCGATTTTCGTCTCGGTATTGTACTTCAGCGTGTCGGAGTAGATGGTATAATCCTCGTTCACCAGCTTCACGCTATCGCTAAAGAGCGCCTCTTTGGTATCTGGCGCATACTGGCCCCAGTAGGAGGTGAGCTCGTTCTCCTCGTCAACGATCATACCACCATCAAAATAGTATCCCAGATTCGATACCCTATCATAATCCAAGCTATCGGTGAAAAGCGTCATCGTTTGGTCCTCCATGCGGATGTTGTCGCGCAGGCGAGCAAGCTTGGTGTTACCATCGTAGTGCAGGTAATCGCCATAGACAAAGATGGTGTCGCCCTGCTCCATCATCACGTTGCTGAACGCCTCAAACGAGTTGGTCTCCTGGTAGAGGTAGGCGCTATCGCAATACATGTAAGCACCATCGTGATAGAATATAACGTCGCCCGAAAAAATCATGGCATCGAAGCCCTCCCGTTTGAAGCCAAGGTGGGCCTCCTTCATCTCGACGATCCGTACCACGCCCTCGGGCGTGTTATCGGGAGGTTGTTGCGCCTTGACGGTAGCCATAATAACAAAAAGCACACCTAACAACAGCGTGCTTTCTTGTAACAAATATGAAGCCCCCCTTCTCATCGTACCCAACCGTCGTATTGAAATTCACAACTCCTCCAATCGGGGTCAATGCGCACGTAGGTCTGTTCAATTTTCTTTTTGAGCCACTCGTCCACCATCTGTTGTTGCCGCTTGGCCTCCGCCATCTGCTTGATGATCTGGTAGTCGTTGTTGATGTTTGCCCGGTGACCTTCGTTTCTCTCCGAGACCTTCACCATGGCCGCTACCTGCCTTCCCTTGTCGTTGATCATAATGAATGGTTGTGATATCTCACCAGCCTTCATCTCGCCGGCCACCTTGGCTATATCCTGGTTCAACTCGTTCAGCGCGAAACGGGAAGTTCCGGCGTTGCTACTCCGCGGCACGTTGTTCACCATGATCCCCTTGTTGTTGCGGGTATCCTTATCGGCCGAAAGGTAGGTGGCCGCATCATCGAACGTGATTTTTTTATCAACGATGGCGACTCGGATAGAGTCCAAGCGGATAATCGCGGTGTCAAGCGACTCCTGGGGGATTTTCGGTTTCAGCAGGATGTGGCGTAGGTTAGCCATCTCACCCCTTCGCTCGATAAGCTGAATGATGTGAAAGCCGTACTCTGTCTCCACCACGTTAGATACCTTCTTCGGATCATTCAGCGCAAACGCCACGCTAGCAAACTCCGGCACGTAGTTGGTCCGCGGGGCGAACCCCAACTCCCCTCCCTGCACGGCCGATGGGTCCTCGGAGTGGATCAATGCCAAGGTCGAAAACTCACGCTCACCACTATTAACCTGTTCCGTGAATTCCCTCAACCGCGCCTTCACCTTATCGGTTTCCGACAACGGTATCTCTGGCTCCACGGTGATAATCTGCACCTGCATCGTGGTAGGGATAAAGGGAAGACTATCCATGGGGATACTGTTGTAAAACTTCCGTATCTCGGAAGGAGTCAACTGAACGTTACCAAAATGTTTTTGCTGTACCCCCTCGATAAGCATCTGCTCACGCATCTGCTCACGCATATCTTCGCGTATGGCCGCGAGACTCTTTCCAAAGTACTCCTCTAGCCGCTCAACCGATCCTATGCTCGATATGTAATTGTTTATCTGAAACTCCATTTCACGATTCACCATGACATCCTGCACTTCGATACTGTCTAACTTAGCCTGGTCTAAGAACAGCTTCCGGATGGCCAGCTGCTCGGGTATGAAACAGTAGGGATCCCCTTCGAGACGTTGGTTTTGCATAAGAATATCTTTCCTATACTCTTCCACTTCCGACTTGAGGATGGCCTCATCACCTACCACCCAGGCGATCTCGTCGATCACGTTGTTTTGCGCCATCATGTATGGCGCAGATAATAGCAGGAGGAAGGCGAAAGAGATAAGGCGTGTGAACAGGGAACGGGTAGAGCCGAAACGGGCGGACCTGGAACGAACCGAAGCGGAACGTTCAAACTGGGAGCGACTATCCACGACACGAACAATAACGGGACGACCTGACACGGAGCGCCTGCTCACGGGACTAACAAAGACAGAACTCGTCGACAGGGGATCCACATAAGGTGACGGTGATAATATAGCGGGACGATTCATACGATGATTCATAGACTCTTTTTTGATGCGTTCAAAACGTAAAAGTAGTGATATTCCCCTTAACAGCCAAACGGGTGGGGGGTTAAAAGTAGTTATAACCTGCGAAGCCAGCACCATAAGCTTCACGAAGAAATCAAGCCAGCAGGGTTAATAATAGCTATAACCAACGAAGGCACCCCCGCGGGAGGTGCCTTCGCTCGTGAATAAATGATCAGGAAAAGTTATCCTTCAATGACCGCCTGCGCTGCCGCCAACCGGGCAATGGGTACCCGGTAGGGAGAACAGGAGACGTAGTCGAGACCCACCCTGTGACAGAACTTAACCGACGTGGGGTCTCCACCGTGCTCGCCACAGATGCCGCACTTGAGTGACGGCTTCGCTGCACGTCCTTTCTCGACGGCCATGTCCACCAGCGGGCCAACACCCACCTCGTCGATCACCGCGAACGGGTCGTGCTTCAAGAAGCCCTTGTCGATGTACATCGGCAGGAACTTGGCCACGTCGTCACGACTATACCCGAAGGTCATCTGGGTGAGGTCATTCGTGCCAAACGAGAAGAAATCTGCCTCTTTCGCGATGTTGTCAGCCGTGAGGCAAGCACGCGGAATCTCTATCATGGTACCGATCTGGTACTCGATAGTGTCGTTCTTCTCGGCAAACACCTTCTGGATGGTCTGCTTGATGATCTCTTTTTGTGCCTTAAACTCGTCCACGATACCGGTGAGCGGTACCATGATCTCAGGCATCGCCTTCACCCCCTCGGCCTTCAGCTCAAGGGCTGCTTCGATGATGGCGCGGGTCTGCATCTCGGTTATCTCGGGATAGAGGTTACCCAGTCGGCATCCGCGAAGTCCCAGCATCGGGTTCGACTCCATGAGTCCTTCTACCCGCTCGTGAACCTCCTTGAACGAGATACCCATCACCTCTGCCATCTCCTTCTGTCCCTTCTCATCGTGGGGAACGAACTCGTGCAGGGGTGGGTCGAGGAGACGTACCGTTACGGGCAGGCCATCCATCGCCCTGAAAATACCAACGAAGTCTTTCTTCTGAAGCGGGAGCAACTTAGCCAATGCTACGCGTCTACCCTCCTCATCCTTGGCAAGGATCATCTCCCGCATGGGAAGGATCTTATCGTCCTCAAAAAACATATGTTCCGTACGGCACAGCCCGATACCAGTGGCACCGAAATCGCGGGCCACCTTGGCCTCTCTCGGCGTATCGGCGTTGGTACGCACGTTCATGCGGGTATACTTGTCCGCGAGCTTCATCAGCTCGGTAAAATCAGCATCCAGCTCAGCATCCTGCGTGGGGAGCGATCCCGCGTAAACACTTCCCGTTGAACCGTCAAGAGAGATCCAATCGCCTTGCTTGATCAGCTTCCCGTTCACGGTCATACAACGATCACGATAATCAATCACAACGTTGTTGGCAGCCGAAACGCAGCACTTGCCCATACCCCGAGCTACAACCGCCGCGTGCGATGTCATACCTCCGCGGGCAGTTAGGATACCCTCGGCAGAAGCCATACCCCTTAGGTCCTCGGGCGAGGTTTCGATACGGCAGAGGATTACCTTCTTGCCCTCGTTGAACCACTGCTCCGCCTCATCGGCATGGAAAACCGCCTGTCCCGAAGCCGCACCGGGCGATGCCGGCAAACCAGTAGTGATAGGTGTTACCTTGGCAAGCGCCTCCTTATCGAATATGGGGTGCAGTAGCTCATCCAGTTTCTCAGCCTCGCACCGCATCAGAGCAGTTTTCTCGTCGATAAGCCCTTCGTGCAGCATGTCCATGGCGATCTTAACCATCGCGGCACCCGTGCGCTTGCCGCCACGGGTTTGCAGTATCCACAGCTTACCGTCCTGTATGGTGAACTCGAGATCCTGCATATCTTTGAAGTAGTTCTCCAGGTTCTGTTGTATCTCGATGAGCTCTTTCGCGCACTCGGGCATCACCTCTTCTAGCGACGGGTACTTCTCAACCCGTTCCTCTTCCGATACACCCTGCAACTTGGCCCAACGGCGCGCCCCCTCGGTCGTGATCTGCTGGGGAGTCCGCACGCCGGCTACCACGTCTTCGCCTTGCGCGTTGACCAGGTACTCACCGTTAAATATATCTTCGCCCGTGGCGGAGTCGCGCGTGAACGCCACTCCGGTAGCGGAAGTTTCGCCCATGTTCCCGTAGACCATGGCCTGGACGTTTACCGCGGTACCCCACTCCTCGGGGAAATCGTTCATCTTCCGGTATAAAACGGCGCGCTCGTTCATCCAACTGTCGAACACCGCGCAGATAGATCCCCAGAGCTGTTCCCACGGGTCGACCGGGAACTCGTGTCCCGTCTTCTCCTTAACGGCGACCTTGAAGCGCTTCACCAGCTCTTTCAAGTCGTCGGTAGTCAAGTCAGTATCCGACTCCACCCCTTTGGCCTCTTTCATCTCGTCCATGATCTCCTCGAACGGATCGATATCCTCCTTGCTATGCGGTTTCATTCCCAGCACCACGTCACCGTACATCTGCACGAAACGGCGGTAGGAGTCCCACGCGAAGCGCTCGTTACCCGACTTCTTGGCAATACCTTCCACGGCGCCATCGTTCAATCCCAGGTTCAGCACGGTGTCCATCATACCGGGCATCGACACCCGTGCACCGGAACGAACCGAGACCAGACATGGATTTTCGTTGTCACCGAACTTAGTACCGGTAAGCTCCTCGATCAAATTGATCGCCTTCTCCACCTCGTCCTTTAGCACGCTGACCACATACTCTTTTCCCTGTTCGTTGTACTCCGAGCACACCTCTGTGGTGATCGTGAACCCGGGAGGCACGGGTACCCCGATATGGTTCATTTCAGCGAGGTTCGCACCCTTTCCGCCAAGTAGATTCCTCATGTCGGCCCGCCCTTCGGCAGCACCGTTTCCAAACGTGTAAACTCTTTTCTTCATCTGATGTTAAATAATGATATATTAATGATTACTTATTGATTATTCCTTGGATTGTTTCTACCCTATTCTTAACCCTTCGCGAATATAACAATTTATCTTGACATAAAGTGCGTTATCGCTTACAAAACCGCATCGGATTGAATGACTTCGGGCTAAAGAGCATCGGAATTCAAAGGGGTAATCGCCATCGTATCAGCGGTAGTGATTTCGGCTGGGTCACGATGAAGCGATCCCTCTTCTAAATCAATTGACACGGAATCAATTATCAGAGAATCAGATAATATAATGTCGGTTACCAGAGAATCGGTAATCAGGGAGTCGATTTTCAAGGAGCCGACAACCAGGGAATCGACTACTAAGGAATCGACCAGCGCAGTATCATCCTCGGGGCGCAAGTTCCCGAGGTAAATGTCATGTAATTGAATGTGCGGGATCATTCCCGCGGGGGTTTGCAGGTTAACGAAACCGCTAATCTGCTTAATCGTATCGTTATCAATTTGCTTTGAGGCATCAACACGGTAGCTCCTGTTCTCTGTTAACCGCAAGGAGTGGTAAAGCGTGGTATCGCCGTAAGTCAAAGTGAGGGTAGCCATTGGCGGCTCAGGGTATGCCGGGGGTATCCCGATGACGTGAAAGGTGAACAGGAACGTGTCTTCGGGGATTGTTGAAGCAATTTCGGTCGAATCTAAGCGAAAACGAAACCCGCTTCGTATACCGTGCGAAGTGAAAGAGTAGTGGAGGGGAATATAGGACTCGGAGTAGAGTGATGGGTCGTGAAAAGTAGGTCGCTGGGATTCTAACGCCATCAGCGCATCGATCTCCCCTTGGGCTCGCTTTAACCGCGCCTTCACGGAATCGTTCATCCTCAGGTAAAGATCAATTCGGTCGGAATACCATGCCAATGAGGAGTCCCATCTCGCTTGCGATACGTTGTGTTGCTCGAAAACCCGATTGATATAAGCCTCTTTTTTCTCGGGCGTGTCAAACCCCTGGTAATCATTCTCTATGGTGGCCTCGGCGATGTAGACATCGTACATCAACCGTTCCATCTTTTTCCTGCTCAACACCTCCTTGGGCCTGAAGCAAGAGGTGATCAGCAGGCTCGCGGCGAGGAGCAGCAACGGGTATACCAATTTACTCTTCACTCGCTTTTACATTAGCGTTAGCGTTTCTGTTTTCATTTACCTGCCCATCGGCTTTGGTGTTGGTATTGGCCTTGACGTTTGCCTTGACATCAACACTAGCCTTGGTAGTTATCTTGGTGTCAGCGTCTGTCTTGGCTATCTGCTCTCTGTCATGTTTTTCACGCTCCTTCTTGGATAACAGCGAGTAGGACAACGTCTTGCGATAGAAAAGCAGCAACAGGATTACCCCCACGGTAATGCAGGAGTCGGCCACGTTAAAGATAAACCGAAAAAAGTGAAACTCCTGTCCGCCCACGAAGGGTAGCCACTCGGGGTAAGTTCCGCTAAACAGCGGGAAGTAAAGCATATCCACCACCTTACCGTGTAACAGGGAAGAGTAACCCTCACCCCAAGGCACCAGTGAAGCAACATGACCCGGGTAGCTGGCCTCGAATATCACACCGTAAAACACGCTGTCGATGATGTTGCCAAACGCACCCGCCAAGATAAGCGAAACACATGCTATAAAGCCGGTCTTAAAGTTCTCCTTTACCAACTTATGGATATAGTACGCGATGAAAACGACGGCCACGATACGAAACAGCGACAAGAAGAGCTTGCCCCCCGCTTCAATGCCGAAGGCCATCCCGTTATTCTCCACGAAGTAGATCTTGAACCAGTTGGTGATATGGATTACCTCCCCAAGTTCCATGTGGGTTTTTACCCATATCTTAGAGAGCTGGTCAACGATCAGCACGAGGAAGACAACCGCGAGAGCAACTAACGACTTGCTTTTTCTGCTTTTCATCGGTTTATCACCTCTTCTTCTTCCTCGTTTTGGCCTCAATGCTGAGGGTCGCATGCGGCACAGCACGGAGCCGCTCCTTGGGAATCAGCTTACCGGTTTCGCGGCATATGCCGTAGGTACCGTTCTCGATACGCACCAGCGCGGCCTGCAGGTTCTGGATAAACTTCATCTGCCGTTGTGCCAGCCTTCCAGCCTCCTCTTTCGAGAGCGTGGAAGCACCCTCTTCCAGCACCTTATATGTGGGTGATGTATCGACAATGTCGTTCCCGTCGGTATTGGTCACGGCGGCACGGTAATTCTCGTACTCCTGTCGGGCTATCCGCAGTTTCTCGTGTATGATGGCACGGAACTCTTCCAATTCCTCCTCTGAATACCTTGTTTTCTCTCTCATAGCAACCATTTTTGTCAACTTTCGTGGTTTACCCCCTGTTTTTTCATATTCTTTCACTTTGAAAGTAGAAATCGCCGTAAGGCAACCCGCGAAAGTGAAATTATTTTCCTGCAAAGATAGGTATAAAACGAATACTTCTCAACTGTTTTTTCGAATGGTGAGCCCAAGAGACAGTTCCTCGATCTCAACCCGGTCTTCAAACGGTTCATCTCCCGCCTTACATGAAGTTACACCCGACATCTCACCCAACACTTCACCTGACGTTGCATCCGATACAGTTAACGTTCCATCCAACGTCTCGCTCACGATACGTATCTCGTCAGCCAGTACTTGGCTTTGGATATACTCGGCGTTCTCCTTGACCGCCTCATCGAGGGTTGGGGTGGCACTCAGCCATACGGTGATCCGATCGGTAATCTCGAACCCCTTCGTCTTCCGTAAATTTTGAATCCGGTTGACCAGCTCGCGGGCGAGCCCCTCTTTTTGGAGCTCGTCGGTGAGGGTGATGTCCAGGGCCACCGTGAGTCGTCCCTCGTTACCTACCAGCCATCCCGGCACATCTTCCGAGAAGATCTCCACGTCGTCCAACGCGATAACCGCCTCTTGCCCGTCCACCACCAGGGTGAAGGTTCCTTCTCTCTCCAGCTCTTGAATCTCGCGGCTCTCCATCGCCTGTATCTGGGCGGCCAGCCTTTTCATGATCTTGCCGTAACGGGGACCCAGCTTCTTGAAGTCGGGCTTCACCCGCTTCACCAGCATCTCGTTCGCGGAGTCCACGAACAGCATCTCCTTCACGTTCACCTCGCTTAAGATCAGCTGCTCCACCGCCTGCACGTTCCCCTTCTGCTCTTCATCGGCCACGGGGATCATCATCTTGGCGAGGGGCTGCCTCACCTTGATGTTCACCTTTCGGCGCAGTGACAGCACGATGGAGGAGGCCGTTTGCGCGAGGTACATCCGCTCTTCGAGCTGCTTGTCGATCACGCTTTCATCCCACTTGGGGAAATCGGTCAGGTGTACCGACTCACGCCGTTCCCCTTGAACTACGGGCATCATTAAATCGAGGTAGAGCCTATCGGCGTAGAAGGGAGCGATGGGGGCCATCAATTTGGCTACCGTCACCAGGCACTCGTAAAGCGTTTGATAGGCCGACAGCTTATCCTTGGTCATCCCCCCACCCCAGAAGCGCTTTCTGCTCAGCCGCACGTACCAGTTGCTCAGCTGGTCGTTCACGAAATCGGTAATCGCACGACCCGCCTTGGTTGGTTCGTACGCGTCCATCCCCTCGTCCACCTCCTTCACCAACGAGTTCAACGCCGAAATGATCCAGCGGTCGATCTCCGGCCGCTTCTCCAGGCTGATGGACGGATATTGATTCCTGAAGTCGTCCACGTTGGCGTACAGCGCGAAGAACGAGTAGGTATTGTAGAGCGTACCGAAAAACTTCCTCCTCGCCTCTTCTACCCCATCAATATCGAACTTGAGGTTATCCCACGGCGACGCGTTGGTGATCATATACCAACGCAGTGGGTCGGAGCCGTACTCCTTGATGGTCTTGAAGGGATCGACTGCGTTCCCCAGCCTCTTCGACATTTTGTTGCCATTCTTATCGAGCACCAGCCCGTTAGAGACCACGTTTTTAAAGGCAACGCTCCCCTTCACCATGGAGGCTATCGCGTGGAGCGTGTAGAACCACCCGCGGGTCTGGTCTACCCCCTCCGCGATAAAATCTGCCGGGAACACCTTTTGAAACTCATCTTCCGGTATGTGCGGGTAGAAGACCTGGGCGAACGGCATCGCCCCGCTATCGAACCAGACGTCAATCAGGTCAAGCTCACGATACATCGGTTTTCCACTATCGGACAGCAGCACGATCTCGTCCACGTAGGGGCGGTGGAGGTCGATCTCATCATACTCCAACTCTTTATAATCATCCAGGTTCAACCCTTTCCAGGGTAGCTCTTTCATCACCCCGGCATCAAGGGCTTTTTTCATCTCCTGGTAGAGCTCTTTCACCGAACCGATGCAGCGCTCCTCCTGGCCGTCCTCTGTGCGCCAAATAGGCAGGGGTGTACCCCAGTAGCGACTCCGGCTCAGGTTCCAGTCCTGCAGGTTCTCCAGCCACTTGCCAAAGCGGCCAGTACCTGTGGATGTGGGCTTCCAGTTGATGGTATTGTTAAGCTCGATCATTTTATCCCGGCAGGCAGTGGTCCGAATGAACCAGCTATCCAGCGGGTAGTAAAGTACCGGCATATCGGTGCGCCAGCAGTGCGGGTAGCTGTGCTCGTATTTCTCGATGCGGAACGCCCTGTTTTGCAGCTTCAGCATCACCGACAGGTCCACGTCGAGGGTCGCATCGTCATCGGTCAGTGACTCGTCGAACTCGTTTTTCACGAAGCGCCCAGCATATTCTTTGTACAGCTCCACGTTCACCCGCTCACGGACGAATGCAGCATCCAGGTCTTCCAATCGAAAAAACTTCCCGGTCAAATCAACCATGGGACGAACATGTCCCTCCTTATCAGTCAGCGTGAGACCCGGCACGTCATTCTCTTTCCCCACCCTCGCGTCATCCGCCCCGAACGTGGGTGCGATATGCACGATACCGGTTCCCTCCTCGGTGGTCACGAAGTCGCCGGTAACCACTTTGAAAGCGTTGTCCGAGGCCTTCACCCACGGCATCAACTGCTCGTATTCAATTCCGGCCAGCTCGGCTCCGTTCCATATCTTGTCGATCACTTTGAAAGGGATCTTTCTGTCCCCGGGCTGGTAATCCTCAAGCTTCAGTTTCCCGTTTTTGGGGGAGAAATAAACCTCCAGCAGGTCCTTAGCAAGGACAGCCGTCATCGGCTTACCGGTGTAGGGGTTAAAAGTCTGTACCGCCGCGTACTCCACTTTAGGGCCTACTGCCAGCAGCACGTTCGACGGCAGCGTCCAGGGCGTGGTGGTCCATGCCAGGAAGAAGGGCTCACCAAAGGTCGCCCACTCCGGCAGTGGGTCCTTGATCTTGAATTGGGCCGTGCAGGATGTATCTTTCACATCGCGATAGCACCCCGGCTGGTTCAGCTCGTGCGTGCTGAGGCCCGTTCCCGCGGCAGGTGAGTAGGGCTGGATGGTGTACCCTTTATAGAGGTACCCCTTGTCATACAACTCTTTAATCAGGTACCAGAGAGTCTCGATGTAGCGGTTATCGTAGGTGATGTAGGGGTCGCTCATATCCACCCAGTAGCCCATTATTCGGGTAAGGTCTTCCCACTCCTTGGTGTACTTCATCACCTCGGAACGGCACGCCTTGTTGTACTCCTCCACGGAAACTTTCTTCCCGATATCCTCCTTGGTAATGCCCAGCGTCTTTTCCACCGCCAGCTCCACGGGAAGCCCATGTGTATCCCAGCCGGCCTTCCGGTGCACCAGGTACCCCTTCATCGTCTTGTAACGGCAAAAAATATCCTTGATGGCGCGCGCTATCACGTGGTGAATCCCCGGCATACCGTTAGCCGAGGGCGGCCCCTCGTAAAAGACGTACGGGGTATTGCCTTCACGTATCTCCAGGCTCTGCTTGAAAACACCCTTCTCGTCCCACTCCTTCAACATCTCCCGGTTAACACCCGGAAGGTCTAACTGGCTGTACTCAGGAAATTTCTTGCTCATTATCGTTGATTTTACATCGAATATTACCCAACTTCCGCCCCTGCAACGGCTTAGGCTTCATAGCCACAAATGCCTTAACTGCCACAAAGCCACTAACGAAAGCCAAGTGATATAAAAAGAATGGGCAAAGGTAGTAATTTATTGGGAAACGCGGAAAAACCCACGTGTTGCACTTTATAATAGAATCTGCCCTAAATTACTTTTTGCAACATTGCAATAGTCAACAAAAAGTGGCTGATTATCTCCCGTAATCGAATAGCTTCCATTCATGTCAGCCACAAGCACCAATCATTGGGTACTCTTTCGATATCAATAAAAGTAAAAACATCGCTGCTCACTGGAACAAAAGTTGCCGGATTGAATCTAATGCCCTACCTTTGCCTTCGGGTTTACGCCATGTGTTTTTAAACAGGTAAACCACCATTTTATTAGAAACTAACCACACTTCCGTATGTCGAGTAAACGACTAACCCTTCTCTCGAAAACCTGGCCAAGGAGGTTTTGGGGTCTCATCGTGCTATCGCTCTGCTTTTCCACCTTGGTAAACGGGCAAACGTCCGCCGTGAAACTTCCCATGAATGATTCACTGGTCGAAACGTCGGTCGGTACACCCGGATGTTCTGCCGAACGTCCATTTCCCAAAAGTGATATGCCGGCCGGTAGATCGTCGGATCAGGACGAACCTTCCACTGCTTCGCTTTTTGCCGCGAACGATTCAACGATCGGCACCTCCTACACGACCGGGCTTCCCGTGGCGGCAACACGCCACGTGGTTAACGGCAAGCTGTTCAAATGGCATTGGGATGGCTATTCGAATAACCTGCTGCTCGAGTTGAAAGAGCCCGGCCATAGGGAGGGCTCCTTCAGGAACAGGGGTAGTCTGAACATGGTCGACATGAAAACGAAACGCGTGGAATGGTCGAGACCCACGAACTTCAACTCCTCCGAGACAAAACTGATGGGAGAGTACTGCTTTCATGCCGAAAGGAAAACGAACCACCGCCTCCACCCCGAAACCGGGGAGGTGATGTGGAAGAATCGGAACGAGTTCTACTTTATCGACCCGATGTTGCAGATTGGGGTTGGCTACCCGCTCCAGTCGCTCTCCAATACATTGACGGCAGTCGATTTAACGACCGGCAAGGAGCTATGGAAGAAAAAGGTTAACCGACAGTCCGGATGGGACGATGCCTACATGCTGAACGACAATACCTTGCTGATATCGGTGGACGGTATCCACGCCATCAACCTGACCAACGGCCGGGGGTGGAGATACAAGGCCAGCACCTCCCACAAGGAGATCGGGAAAATGATAGGCTTCAACGCCATCAACGTCATCTTTGCCTTGCTGTTTGACGTCTACTTCTGGCAAAACGAACCCAACGCCTATTCCGATATGGTGTCGAACATGCTCATCGACCCCCATGAAAATATCATCCTCGCCTCTAAAGACCGAATAACCAAGGTGGACAGGTCGGGGAAGGTACAGTGGTCCACCCCCTTGCCGGAAAAGAAAACTTCGAAGTCATCCATCTTCCTGATCGGCTCCCGAATTTTCATGATCAACCGGGGGCACGCGCTATACAACCGCGGGTTCACTACTAAGGGAACCCCCTACTTCGCAGCGTTCGAGCTGCAAAGCGGGAAGCGGCTGTTCCTGGAGACCATCACCCAAAATAACGAGTTCATCCACACCTTCCAGGCGGTAAACGATCAGCTGTTCGTGGCTTTCGAAGGAAGAATCGCCGCCTTCTCGCTAAGCGATGGCTCCAAGCTAACTGAAAAACCATTGGCGTTACACGACGGGGAGTCCCTGGACCAGTTCATCCATTCCGGGATGTATTTGCAAGGGGAAAGGGGTGAGGAAATGAACGGAAAAGGGATTGGAAATGGGAAAGAGAACGGGCAAGGAAATGGAAGAGAAAACAGCAAAGAGGGCGAAGTTAGCCATGGGAATAAAAACAGGAGGGGAGACGGCAAAGTGAAACAGCCCCGTTTCAGGGAACTCTCGTCTGATTATCCAAACCATAACTTCATCACGACCTCAAAAGGGAGGCTTTTTGTCCTGACCGATGATCTGGATATAGTAAGGGTGTACGACAAAGCCGACCTGTATCACGAGATGACTGGCAACGGTCGCTTCACGCTGCTATTGAACAACGGTATGGATTTCACCGTAATCGACGACTCTGCCGCACCAGTAGGCACTATCAAAGCGTCGGAAGAGCTGTTCATCAACGGGGAGATGCTTTACTTCTTCGACAAGGACTCCTTTTGGGAGGTGGACCTCACCCAATTTGACCAGCCACTACCGCTTTGGCACTCCATTTTCAAGAACCTGTCCCGCTACATGCCGGCGGGCTAATCGCAGGGCGCTATCAAGCGCAGGCAAAATCTCCTTGGAGCCTGCACCGCTACATCACGGCAATCAATTAATCATCCTTTGAGCAACTTAAACCGCGAAGTAACTTTCAAGCTCCTTCAACGTATCTTCATTGGTCTCAATATCGCGGACTACAACGCCTTTATCCAGCACAACTATGCGGCTACACACCTCGGTAACGTGATTCAAGTCGTGGCTCGAGATAAGCATGGTCATGTTTCTCGCCGCCTGCAGTTCGTTTAGCATACGTTTCAGTCGGATTTGCGAAGTCGGGTCTAGGGCGGTAAACGGCTCGTCGAGGATTAAAACTTGAGGGTCGGGCAGAAGGGCAGCCGCGATGCCCACCTTCTTCTGATTCCCCTTTGACAAGTCACGTATCAATTTGCCTTTACCCATGATCTCGTCATTGAACAACCCCTGCATTGATTTCAAAAAAGCGGCCATATCCCCTTCCGATCTGCCGTAAATTTTTCCCGTGAAGTTGAAATATTCGTCAGGGGTGAGGAAGTCGATTAAAAAACCCTCGTCGAGGAAAGAGCCGACTTTCGATTTCCACTCGTCGCGGCGGACCACTTTCTCGCCTTCTATGAGTACTTCACCAGATGAAGCCGCGATCAGGTCGAGGATTAACCGGAAAAAGGTGGTTTTCCCAGCGCCGTTGTTCCCCACCAACCCGAAACTTTCTCCGTTAGCGATGGAGATGTGCGGAATATCGAGAACGGTTATCCCACCGTACACTTTCGTTAAGTTCGTTGCCTGTATCATGATGTTGCGTTAAATGTCACATTGTATGTTATGTTGAAGAAATTAAAAATGTAGAGGACTCAAACCCAAAATCACCCATCTCACGTTGAGATTACTCTTTCATTCGGAAGTTTTCGCAGAGTAGATATTTCCTTTTCAGGAACTGTTTTTCGGTTACTTCAAGTAACTGCTTTGTGAAAACAATTCCCAACAATCCTATAATCGCTAAAACAGTTAACGCGATATTCGTCGCGGAAAATAGACTGAAAATACCAATCAACAGCATCGGAACGACTAACAGGGGTATTATCACGATAAAATTTTTGTATCCAACCCCTTGCATATTCATTGCCGAGCCTTGTGCCAGCTCCAACCGCTTTGCACTATAGGTCGCGCCAAAAAGATAGACATGTGTATTTATCCCGATGTTGTACAAAATGGCGACAAGGTGATAAATTACAATCTCTCTCCCGAAGAAAAAATAAGGGGTTGTGAGAATAAAGGAGACAACGGATAACGACAATAGAAAAAAATAATTCATACGGATGTAGGTTCGGGTAGAGATCTTCTTGGTCATCAAAAAATCAAAATGGGTACCATTCCAATTGATAATCCATTGCCCGAACATGATCATCCCGATGGCCGTTATGAAAATGGCGGTAAACATCAAATAACCTGGTTTTCTATACACCTCAAACGGGTAAAAAATTAACCCGTAAAACAAGAAAAACAGGGTCATGTAAAGCGCACCCTTTGTCCGTTTGTGGCGAAGAATAAGTTTCATTTGAAGCGAAAGCAGATCTCCAATGTTCCCGAAACGCTCCATGAAGCTAAAGCTTTGTTTATCGATATTCTCTTTTTTCGCCGTCTTCTCAAACGATTCGGGGTAATAGTTTCGGGCAAAAAACCACCTGTTCAAGAAATAGGCGATTGAACTGAAAACCAAAACCGCTATCCACCCGAAAGGGCTACCAATAAGGAGGTTAAAGAGTTGAGCGGATAGGGTAAACAAAGAGAAGATTTTAAAATATTCCAACGCACCCAATCCCGCTAAAAGAACGATAAATGTAAGTATCACAACGATATTGACGCCAAGTTTTCGTTTCAAGAAAGAGGCGAACAACGTATTGAACCAGACCAAGAAAACGGTAATCCATGCAAACCTAAACGCACCCCCCGCTCCAAACGTGGGAGCCATTCCGCTGACCGCGAAAGGTATAGCGAAGCAGAGCGAAAGGTAATTAATCGGATTGAGCAGCGGTTTCACCAACAAGTAGTTGATAAGCTTACCCCGCTTAATAGGGAAATGTTGATAACTTTGTATATGGATGGTGCTTAACGGCTGAAATAAAAACCGAGCGAACAATATTACCATTGCGATAAAAAGGAGCGTTCCGTTGAAAACGTGCGCGGGATCTATTTCGGGAGCTATCTCTTCCAATATTTCAGGGAGAAAGAAGCCAATAACTATAAAGAGCGCGATGAAATAGAGCGCTACCAAACCCACGAAGATATTCACAAGCAAATTTTTATGAAATCCGGGGGAACGAACGCCCTTAAGCCAGTGGTGCTTCAACAGTTGCAAAAACATTTTTCTTTACAATTTCTGAATTTATTGCAAAGAAAATAACAAGTTGTTACGATAATATTAAGTTAATAGGTTACTTGACTTTACAGGTAATAAAATGTATCATCAATTAGCGAAGCAGATCCGAATTACTCACGAAGCTGATTTTCCGGCTATCGGGTGACCAAGAGGGCACATTGATGGTTCCTTGTCCACCGTAGAGGTAAGCGATAACCTTTGGCTCACCCCCAGATATGGGCATCATGCGCAAATAGACCTGTTTATAAAACGGATGGTCACTGGGGGCGACATCGTTGTTGAAAGTGAGGAAAACAATCCACTTCCCATCGGGTGAAATATGTGGAAACCAGTTGTTCAGATTGTCGAAAGTTACTTGCTCCTGCTCGGCGCCATCGGGTTTCATGCGCCATATTTGCATCATACCAGTGCGAACGGAATTAAAATAAATATATTTGCCATCAGGCGTGTATTCCGGCCCATCGTCAACTCCCGGTGCCGTGGTTAATTGAATCTCTTCTCCCCCCTCTTTCGAAATCACGTAAATATCGTAATCGCCATTCCGCCCGGCAGTATAGGTTAAGTACTGCCCGTCGGGCGACCAGCCATGCAAATAGGAAGGACTTTTATCCGTAACGCGCCGAGGCTCTCCTCCTTCAATGGGAACATGATAGATCACCGATTGATAATTATCTTTTTCACTATGGTTACTACTGATTCCCATCTGTTTACCGTCGAATGAGAGTACATGGTCATTGTTATTCGCATTAACTGTACCGGTGTTCAGAATAGATATTTCTCCGCTAGCCAGATCGTAATTGTACAACAATCCTTCACTGTTGTAAATAAGTGTCCTCCCGTCAGGAGTCCAGTTTGGGGCCTGTACGGAGTTGGGGAATTGACGCAAAACCTGGCGTTCTCCGGTAAAAACATCCATAATCTCAAGGTTACTCCCCAAGTAATCACGATAAGCCACCTTCCCTTCAGCAAATGGAATTTCAATACGCACATTTTTGAAAATGGCTTTTTCCGACACATCGGCATTGTGTGACGAAATAAACAAACCCACGTAAACTTCGTCAGGTAAAGTGCAGCTAACCACCTTTTCCGACACGAACGTTTCGCCCCATCGGGCGACGGACATGGTGTAAATATGACCTTCACGCGTTAAACGAATCACATCGGGACCCTCGACCCGCATCTTCTTTTCCCCCGTTTCGGCTTTGGTTTCGGGGCGATATTGTAGCGAGGCAAGGCCATCGCCATGCACAACGGCGCTCACGTGCGAAGCATCTGCCGCCAACGATTCACGCACCATCCATCCAACCTTTCTGTGGGGCTCAACACCATCTCCCACGAACTCCACTTGAGCAGTCAGAATAAAATCGCCTTTCAACCTCTTCCATAAGTAATGAAACTCATCACTATCGAACCAAATATTCGTTCCCGAACCTTGCAACTCATATTGTTGTGAAGATGAATCGTAAGTAGCTTTTCCAACATGCTTCACACTTCCTACATCGGAACTGTTTTCAAAGAGACCCAGTTTTTGGTTTAAATTCTGAGCTGTAAGCATGGATGGGAATAGAATCTCAAAACCAATTAAAAAAAGGGCGAACTTTCTCATTTTTATTCCCATCCATGCTTACAGCTCAG
>DUNG01000031.1 GCA_012839475.1 Petrimonas sp.
AGACCACGCTAAGCTTGTTGGCCATCGCGTTTGCCAACGACTTGATGTTGGCAAGTTCCTCCTTTTGGTCATCCAACCTGCTGTAAATGTCGTCTAAGTCAGTACAGCCGGCGAACATGATCGTCGCAAGCAACGTGATTATGGTAAAAATTCTTTTCATTTTATTTGTTTTTATCTAAATCCATTATATTTTGTAGCTTGATAAACTTATAATTCATTCCTTAATCTCCCGACGCGAACAAGCGCACGGAACTGCCGTTGTAGCTAACGTTGAAGCCGTTCGAGCTCGCATCGTTGCTGTAGAAGCTCATGCACCACACGCCGATGCTGCTGTTGTACGGCGATGACGACCAGAAGTAGCCGTACGTGCCGACACTGTAGAGCGTACTCCCGGCGGTATAGCCGCTGGCGGGGAAGTGGCGGATCACGTCGTTTTCGCCGTTGGCACTCCAAAACGCCGGTTTCGCGATTTCATCCACGGTCACGACCGTTTGTCCCTTCAGGCTGCGCGAGGTTATTTTCATATGGGTGTCGTTCCCGTTCTCGATGAACTCGTACCTCCAGGCGGAGACCATATCGGTACCCTTGTAACGGAGCGCGTAGGAGACGCCGCTTACACCGGTGCGGAAGTCGCTCGTCATCGCGATGCTCGTGCCTTGTACCGTCACGGTCTCGCCAATATCGTTATAGGAGTTCGTGTTTGTGAATTGAACATGCTTCCAGTCCTCCGGCACGATAGAGCGCCACTCCTCGATGCTCGGCAGGTGGTACTGCTTGCCGCCTATGGTGATATCGCTGAACTTGGAAACAGCATCGCCGAAGGTGAAGTAGCCGCTCACGTTGCAGGCAGTCAGGCTGGTCACGAAACCATCGCCCGCGGTGTTCACGTTGTACTTGGCAACGAGGCTAAGCGGGTTGAGGACGTCTCCCGGGGGGGTATCGCCTGGCGGTGTGTAGGGGTTGCCAAAATCATCCAGCACCCTCCAGTTTTTACCCGTGGCCACCTGCGCCTGGTCGAGCGCGAGGGTGTTCCCCTCGTCGGGGGAACTCGGGGCAATTGCCATGAAAACACCCGCTTCTTTACCGGTGCGATCGGGCAGGCCGTTCACTAACACGTCCATGTTGCTACCGGATATATTATTGTCGGAGCACCACAGGAACCTCAACGCGGTATTGTTGCTTACATCAAGCTTGTTGAGTTGATTATAGTTACACGACAGCGACTCCAACGCGGTATTGTTGTCCACGTTAAGCGTGGTGAGTTGATTATAGTTACACGACAACACCTTTAACGCGGTATTATTGTCCACGTTGAGCGAGGTGAGATCGTTATACTGACAGGATAACTCCACCAAGGCGGTATTGCTACTTACATCAAGTGCGGTGATCCGGTTAAATAAGCAGCGCAGCGACTCCAACGCAGTATTATTGCCCACCTCGAGCGCGGTGAGTTGATTACTGCCACAGTCTAACTCCGTTACCTTGCCATAAATGGTAACGGTTTGCGCGTCAAGGGGGTAATCCACTTCACTGCCAAACACGGTGACCGCCTCGCCATCATCCTCGTTGCCGTTATTATTTAGGTCTATCCACACGTCGGCTCGGTCAACTTCCGCTGCAGCAATCAATAACCTAAGCTTTCCTCCCGGAGCCTTGGCGGTGGTAAAAGTCATGGAGGGAAGCGGTACACTCTTGGAGATGGTGTAGGTGACGCCCTTGTAAACGATGATAACTGTATCGTCGGTCTCGGTGATGGTGAGGTCAGCGCTGGCATCTTGCCCGTCCTCGCCTTGTTGGCCCTTGACACCGCGTTCACCCTGGTTACCCTTGGCGCCGTGCTTCAGGGTGATCTTGGTACCGTCGCTCATGGTTAGCTCGTAGCCGCTTCCGTCCGGCAGCTCCTTGTAGGATACCACGCTAACCTTGTTGGTCATGGCGTTTAGCAACGCCCTCACGGTAGCCAGCTCCTTCTCTTGCTCGTCTAACTGACGGTACACGTCATCTAAATCGGTGCAGCCGGCGAAGATGATCACCGCCGCCAGCGCGAGGGTTGTAAAAATTCGTTTCATATCTTCCTTTGCTTTTAAGTTTTTCTTCCTATATTTTATACTTTCAGTTCAGTTGCACATTGTTAACAAACACCCTTTTCTCCTCCTGGTAAGAGGGAATCTTTTGTAGCTCGCGCAGGTAGCCGATGATGCTCTCGGCCGAGGGGCGGAAAAGCGATGTGCCCGGATCTTGATGCTCGTACCGGTACACCGATGCCATGTAACTGTTCATGGCCACGGTGTATACCCTGTCCATATCGAGCTTGTCGCCCGCGGTGGTGAGCAGCAACACATCCTTTAGGGTACCATCGTCCGCCAGAAGGTAGCGGGTATGCATTCCCGATGGGTAGATGGGCTGATGCTCGTCCAACTCGAAAGCGCTAAGCATCAACGCGCGTATTTCGTTACCCGTGAGCTTGAACAGCACCACGTCGTTACCGAACGGGTCCATCGAGTAGACATCAAGCACGCTCACATCGCCCTTGGGCAGGTGGTCGATACGTACACCGCCCGGGTTCGTCAGCGCGATATCGGCCCCCGTCGCCCCCCTAACGCCATCCACCATCAGGTAACCCACCTGCTCGTAAGAAGTAAAGGCTTCTGTGGCTTCGGCGATCTTCTCCCTCAACATCGGGTTGTTATTATACTCATCGACCATGGCGCGGATATCGGCCCTCTCGCTGCCCACCTTGCCCACCGGGAGCAGTTGCATGGAGCGAGCGACTTGCCCGTCGGGGCGGACGGTTAGGCGGATGAGCGTGGCGTACTTCAGCTTGTTCTCGGCTTGGGTGATCATGATGCCGTTATGTATTTGCTCTTTCTCTACCTTAGTGTGCGAGTGGCCGCCGATAATAAGGTGTACCGTGCCCGGGGGCATCGCTTTCGCCACCTCCACGTCGCCCTCGAAACCAAAATGGTTGAGCATGACGAACAGGTCGCCACTATCGCACAGGTGGACAAGCGTTTTGGCCGTTTCCAGCGGCGGGTGGAACGAAAATCCTTTCACGTTGTCGGGGTGCGTGTCGGGAATGCCACCGTTATTGAGGTGCAGTACCGAGGTGAACACCACCCTAATACCGTTGGGCAAGGTGATAACCTTGTACGGCCTGATATCAAGCTGCATCCCCTCGGGTGGTGTCAAGTTGGCGCACAAGAAATCGAAACGAGCATCTCGGGTGTGTTTCTCAAGGTTATTAACCCCCACGTCGAACTCGTGATTGCCCACCGCCGAGAGGTCGAACCCCACGGTGTTCATCAACTCGATCATGGGCCATCCCTTCTCCTGAAACTGATCGTTAATGGGGTTTCCCGTCTGGTTGTCGCCCGCCGTTACCAACAGCATATCGGGGTAGAGCGCGCGCAGGCTATCCACCATGAACGCAAAGCGCGGGAAATTGTCTATGGCAGCGTGCATATCGTTTACCGCCAGCAGGATGACTTCCCTGTCGGCCACCGCCTTTTCTGAAACCGTTTTAACCGAACCGCTTTTGCTAGACCCGCATCCTGCAAGGGCCAGCAGCGCGAGCAAGCTTAATAGTATTGTCTTTTTCATGTTATACCTCCATGTATTAAAATTTCAAGTGCTTTTCACCTCTTCTTTCTACTTTTAGGCGAAAGCATGGCCACGTTTAGTCGGGAAAACTTACATTAACCGTCAGCCGACTCCCCTCCGTTAGAGCCCCATCGTGCGCCACGCGGTTGCCGTAGGCGTCTTCCGCTTCGGGCAGGGGCGAAGGTACCCGTTGCCCGTGAAACGAGTAGTAGGCGCGGATGGCGTCACCTACCGTCGCGCCTTGAAAAATCTCTATCTCGGTTTTATTTACTGTTACTTTCATAACCTGTATTTTAGTAATCAAGGCCTCTTGTAGGAGGCGGTGTTAATTAAATTATCAAAATCTATCAACACGTACTGCTCCTCACCCTTGACCTTGACGGCCGTGATGTTCCTGTGGCGGCTCTGGGTGCTGGTGGTGTTATTGAAAGCATCGATGGTCATGGGAATGGAGTAGCCATGGAAGGTGCCGCTGGCCGACTGGTCGATGTTGTCTTGCCCTGGGTTGTGCCCGAAGATCATCTTGTAGGGCGGGTTGGGCTTTTTCCAGCCGGGGGCAACCTGGAACCCCTCGATGTAACAATACGGGATCCACGGCGAGTAGATATTGGCACCCGAATCTTTCTTGTAGAACCGGTCGTAAACAATCTGCCGGACCGATGCCAGCCGCTTGGGATTCTTGGCGTCGCGCTGACTGGGGGTTACCGATAGGGCCAAGCACTCTTCGCCCACCGTGGGGTTCTCCATGAACATGTGGAGCGCCACCACGAAACAGGCGGCCGCGCCGTGAGGCTCCTTGGCGATTTGCCCGCGCAGCTCCTTGAATTTCTCAACCGAGCGGGGCGTGCGGCTTACCGTTACCGTGCCACCATCGGTCGATTTTTGAGTGGGCACGGTGTAGGTTCCCGTTACCTTACCGGTGATGGGGTCGTTGTCTACCACGTTGCCGTTAGAGGGCTGTTCGTTTCCATTTTCCATGGGGTCTTGACCGTTGTCAGTACTCTTCTCACAAGATGAGCAGGCAAACAGCAATGTTGTTGCCAGTGCGATAATTAGTAAAATACTCTTTTTCATATTCATGCTTTTTTTAATCGTCGAACCTATTCTGATTTTATCTTGCCTAATTGACGTTTTTAACTTTAAAACTTAATAACCTGATTGCTTTATGCTTATTAAAACTTACTGCAGTAATCTTCTACCATTTTCCACACGCGGTCGCTGTCGACAGTAAGGATGATACGGGCCAGCTGACTTCCCACCGGTTGGTTCCCGTCGAACACCAGGGATTGACCGTAAGAGAACCCAAATTGCGAGTTCACGTCCACGTAGCGGGTAACCTCTCCGGTAATGAGCGTGGGATCAATCATGATGGCACCGGCTATCACGTCCCAGATGTAATGCACGTAGTTGGGATCCTCGATATAGAGCGTCTTCAGGAAGTTACGGTTGAGCATGTTCTTCAGCTCCGGGTTGTTGGTAATGGAGATGATCTCCTCGTACTTGTCTTTGCGGAACGGCATGGTCTCGCACACGTCGAGCCCCACGATAACCTGCTCCTTGAAAGGCGTACGCACGCATATCTTGGCGGCATCCGGGTCCATCCACCAGTTGAACTCGGCCGTGGGCGTGGTATTGCCCGGTTTAAAGAAAGAGCCTCCCATGTAGATCACCCGCTTGATAAGCGGAACGATCTCGGGTGCTATACGCACGGCGGTGGCCAGGTTCACGCAGGTTCCGATGGCGATGATGGTTATCTCGTTGGGGTTCTGCATTACCTGCTCGATGATGAAGTTCACCGCCTTCATATCCAGCGGCTTCACCGTGGGTTCGCTGCCGTACTTCTGCAGGTAGACCGATTCCCACGTCTTGGGCTCGGGGTAGCCGGCCGCCCCCACGTACGCGTCACCAATACCGAACAGGACGCGCTCGTTTTTAATGGTTTCGAACCGGTCGGGATACAACGGCTGACGAATACCGGGGACCACCGGTATATCGGATCTGCCAATCACTTCCAGTTGCCGTATACCGTAGGCTATCCCCTCGTTTACCCACGTGTTACCTACCACCACGGTTACCCCCAACAGGTCTATGTTGGGCGCCTTGGCCAGCATCATCATGGTGATGCCATCGTCAAATACCTCTACCATATCGGTATCGAGGATTACTTTCTCTTTCTGTTGCGCCTGTACAGCCGTGCAGAGAAGCAGCATAGCGCATATCACGCCGATAAATACCTTTTTCATACGATTATTTTATTTTTTTGTTTCGGTGTATGGAACCTTTGATGTTTAAAATAATCATTCCCAAGGGTGTTTAATGATTATTTTAATCATGTCGGTTTCATACTTTTAAAATTTTATGAGGTTTAATTATTCCGTTTCTATCTTCTTCTGATGATTTTAATTATCTTGATAATATTGAATTTTCGCGTGTTTTAGTTACTGTTTAAAACTTCGTTGAGGCACCACCGCCTCCGCTGCGACCGCCTCCCCACGAACCGCCTCGAGAGCTACTACTGCTACTACTGCCACTGCTAAAGCTGCTACCACCACCCGATGAGGTCTGTGGCGCCACGTACTTGTAGGGCACCAATACCTTATAGCCATGGTTGCACGCTTTGCATATAAAGTGATACCGCTTCAGCCCATCCTGGCCGGGAATGGCTTTCTGCTCCACTTGGGGCTTATACTTCAGTACTACCTTGCCTTTGGCACCACACTTTTCACAATTGAGACGCGGCATATCCTCCTTTTTGGCTATCGCTTTGTATAGCATGTAGAGAAAGTAGGAAGGGAAAAAGAGGGTGGCCATAAGGCAACCGATACCCGAAAGCGACTGGTACTTCGCGGCATTCACGAAAGGATCATCGCTCGCCACTATCCGTTTCTTGCGTATCCACTCCACGAGAAAGATGATAATTAACCCACCTACCAGCCAGATCAAGGCCAGTTTCTCGTTATTGCTCAAGAGAGGTTTCTTTACCTGAAATTCGGAGGTGCCGTTGAATATCTTCTCCACCTCCTCCACCCCAACGATGAGTCCCTCCCCGTACGCTCCCTCTTTGAGAAAGGGAACCATCTTTTGGACCTGGATAAGCTTACAAAAGCCATCGGTCAGCACCTTCTCCGTGCCGTAGCCGGTTTCAAAAACTATTTCACGCTCGCCATCGGCCGTGAGGAGCAGGATAAGCAGCCCGTTATGGCTCTCCCTGTCGCCAATGCCCCAACTGTTGAACAGCTCGGTGGCGAACTCCTTCGCCGAGCCGTACTGCCTATCGATCGCTGGGAGCACCACGATCGCGGTTTCCACGATAAGCGAATCGCGCAGCCGCGCCAGCCTTTCATCCAACCACATGACATCGGCCATATCCAAGGCGTTTTCCGGGTCACTCACGTAACGGGTATAGTCCTGCAGCTGCACGTTGGGAACATCCTCCACCCGGTACCGGTTTTGAGCCTGCAAACCCGCGACGATAAATAGAAGCGAGAACACGCCAATACATTTAAGCGTTGATGTTTTCATTATCATTGTTTAGGTATTTTAAAATTGCACCTCAGGCACCGTTCCCGTGCCGCTCCCGGCTTCGAAGTAAGGTTGTCGTTTAAAACCAAGCAGCCTGGCTACAAGGTTCCTCGGGAACCGGCGCCGACAGACGTTGTACCTGTTTACCCTCTCGTTGAACTCTTTCCGCTCGAAAGCGATGCGGTTTTCCGTGCCTTCGAGTTGCCCCTGCAGCATGATGAAGTTCTCATTGGCCTTCAGGTCGGGATACTGCTCAATCACCATCATCAGCCGCGATAGCGTGGCCGATAGCTCTTCCTGCGCCTTGCCAAACGCTTCCAGCGATTCGGCATCCAGGTTTTCAGCGTCCACCATCATCCGCGTGGCCTCGGCCCGTGCCTCTACAACCCGCGACAGGGTCTCCCGCTCATGCTCGGCATACCCTTTCACGGTCTCCACCAGG
Source organism: Petrimonas sp. (assembly GCA_012839475.1). Taxonomy (GTDB): domain Bacteria; phylum Bacteroidota; class Bacteroidia; order Bacteroidales; family Dysgonomonadaceae; genus Proteiniphilum. The sequence goes on from DUNG01000031.1 coordinate 7,565, forward strand.
TTCATCACCAGGTCGGCCCGGCGCTGGTACTGGTTCTCTACCTGCGACCATGCCTCTTTCACCGCCTCTTCCCGCTTCACCAACCGGTTGTAGGTGCCCCAAACAAATGCACCCAAAAGCAACAGGATAAGAAACAGGAAAAAAAGCGATACCATTCGATTACTCATACGTATCCTCCATATTTTTTCTTACTTACTACCTTTTCATTCGTCACGAAAAGAGCCCTCTACCCGAATATCAGTATCAATGCCGCGATAACCGCTATTATTGCCGCAACGAGCATCACGATCTTCATCGTATCTTTCGGGTACTCACCCGTAACCTGCCCGGTACGGCCATTCACCACGAACTGGTAGAGCCTGCCGTTATAGCGAAACGCACTGACCCATACCGGTAACAGCAGCAACTTGAACATCAGGTTCTGGTAAAACACATCTTTACTCCGGATGCGTTGTTTATCACCACCGATATCGCTTTTGATGTTGTCTTCGATCACCTGCTCCATCTTATCTTTCGCCACGTGAACCCCTTCGCGAAAATCGATATTATAAATATTGGTCATAAATCCCGCCAGGAACTCCTGGCGATAAGGCACGCAGTTCATCTGATCCCAGTTGGTGAGCCGGTTCATGATCTTGGGCGGCAGACTATCGGAAGCGGGCACCACGATGTCGTTGAAATGCAGGTTCACCCGCCCCGACACGTCGTACCAGTCGGTCACCGTTCTCTTCACCTCTTCGCCTTTGGCGTTGCGCGAGGTAACCGTGCGGTTAATACCCCGTTCGCCCCGGTAGTTCGTTGAGGTATCGGCGTCGTAGGTCCAGAAAGGCATGTAGATGCCCTTAAAGCGTTCCGTCTGCACGTTCCCCTTTTTCAGCTGACTGGGCAGGAACCACTTCTTGCCCAACCACTTCTGGAATATCCCGTTACACTCCCGCCCATCCACCTTGAACGGCAAGATGTAGTTGGGCTGCCAGAACCGGTTGATCACCGCCTCGTTGAGGATAAGCGGCGTGCCGCAAAATGCGCAGTTGCTCGATGCCCGCTCAGGAGGTAGGGTGGTAACGGCGCCGCACTGCTTGCACCTGACCTCGGTAGCCTCTATGCTCTCAGACGCCAGGTCTTCATCGCTACGCGCGGCCCAATACTCGAAGTCGTTCTCCTTTACTTTTACCGGCGTGAGGTCCAGCTCGGTGGAAGAGCCACAATAGACGCACTTGAGGGTCTGGTCCTTGGGCGAGAACTCCGTCATTCCACCGCAACCGCGACACTTGGTCTGCAACACATCGGTCACGGGTTGTTTTATCTCGTTCATAGTTACAAGTTGATAATTACAAGTTGATAGTTATCAAGTCAAAAGTTGAAAGTTGTTAAGTTTATAAGTCGGACTTCCCTCCCCTATCCTCTCGGTTTGCGTACTTGTGAAGGTAACCCGCCATATTCGAACATGTAGTACAGCTCTTCGCCACGAACGCGAAGCACCTGAACGGCGCGCTCGCTATCGGCACCCGATGATTGTAGCCAGCGCTTTTCCACATCGGCATCCATGCTGGTCAGGTAATCGTCGTCATTGGCACGGCTTTTCATTTTCAACGTGAGGGGCTCTTTTGGGGTGTAGCCGTTCTCGGGCTTGGCTCCTTCGAAGTAGGAACGGGCTATCCACGGCTGCCCGTCACCCTCATGAAAACGCGAGCGCATAAAGCTTAGGAAGTGGTTGTTGGGCAGGTCGCCGTTGCGGTTTTCGGGATGCAAGCACAGGCCGAAACAGTGCTTACCCAACTCTTCGTTTCGCGCGTAGATGTCCATTGCCGCCAAGAACATGGCAATGGCTCCTTCCGGTGTCGTGGCTATCGCGTTATACTTGGCGTCGAACTCTTCTAACGTAACGGGGATCGAACCCAGCTCTATCGATTTAGGAACGCCCGCACCAACGGTTTTCCGTATCGCCCGGGTGGTCTCTTGTTTCGCTTGACTCCTTACCTTACGTTTAAGCATATCCAAAGACTGCGCCTCGGCGTAGTTCACGAAGCAAGTAAATACTAGCAACAGCGTGATTAATTTTGTTTTCATACGATTCTTTTACTCTTTTACATTTCGGTGTATGGAACTCGCTTTAATCATGTTCTTGTATGAACACAGTTTTCATGCTCGTTTCATACGATTCTTTTATTTCGGTGTATGGAATCTTGAAGTGAAAAAACATAACACTGTTCGGCAGCCGTTGCATCTGAATCAACGGCTACCGAGGTTGTATTTCTATAACGGCGGAGGTACCGCTCCAAAAAACCGCGCGATCGCAGGTACGCTGTTCGCGGCAGCCCAAGCGGGCATTCCTTGCGTCCAGACCAACGTGTCGGGGGTAAGCTGCCCCTGCTGAACCATCTGTTGCAGCTGCGCTTCGGGGAACGGCCCCTGCTGCACGCCACCAACGGCCACGTGGTACATGACTTGCGGCGGGATGGGTGGCGGCGTGGCTCCTCCTTGCTGCGGCGCGTTGGGGTTGAACTGTCCACCTTGCGGGTTCACCATCTGCTGCGCCATCTGTCCCGCCATGGCCAGGCCAATGCCCGCACCCATGGCATCACCCGCCAAATGTCCGCCCCCCGCGGGATTGTTGGCCGCGTCTTTCAGCGAATCGGCGAACTGCAGTTGGGTGTAGGCGGTCATGTTACCGATAACGCCCATGCTGGTACGCCTGTCTAACGCCTCTTCCACCGCTTCGGGCAGCGATATGTTCTCTACCAGGAAGCGGGTGAGCTCGATCCCGTACTCGGCGAAGTCATCTTTAAGGGCCAGCGTGAGCTCATCCGAGAACTCGTTGAGGTTAGCCGCCAGGTCGAGTGCCGCTATCTTCGATTCGCCCAGGTAGTCGGTGAACTTGGTGATCACGAAGTTGCGCAGCTGCTCGCTGATACCTTCCGTGGTGAAATCACCGCTGGTTCCCGCCACGTTACGGATAAAGGGGATGGGATCGGGCTGCACCCGGAAGTTGTAGGAGCCGAACGCCCGCATGCGGATGGGACCAAATTCCGGGTCACGCATCATGATGGGGTTCGCCGTACCCCAGCGTTGGTTGAGGAACTGCTTGGTGTTCACGAAGTAAACATCCACCTTGAAGGGCGAGTTAAACCCGTACTTCCATCCCCTGATGGTGGTCAAAATGGGCATGTTGGCGGTGGTGAGCTCGTACCGCCCCGGCTGAAACACGTCGGCAAACTGCCCCTCGTTCACCAGCACGGCCACCTGCGTTTCGCGCACGGTGAGCTGCGCACCGTTCTTGATTTCCGACTGATAGCGCGGGAAGCGCCAAATCATGGTGTCGCTCGTCTCATCGGTCCACTCGATAATATCGATGAACTCCGCCCTTAATTTTTTAAATATTGCCATAGTTTGGAAATTTGAAAATGTGTGATTTGCACAATGAAAAGTTGAACTGTCTTTTAAAATGCCGTGCGGCTGAATTTTCACGGAGCCACCTTACGGCTCGATACCGTAGCGTTCACACACCTCCTCGTAAGAGAGTGCCCGCAGCTCTTTTTCCAGCTCTTGAGCCGAAGACGTGCTGCGCATCTTATCGCTGCCAACGCCAATAAATATTACCCGATACATATACTTACCTTTATAGGCATATATAGGGTTGCTGTCCAGCGGATGCAGCTCAATGTCCAAGTGAAAATATCCCTCTCCCGAATTGTCAGCTTTATAGATAAAATTGAGGCTCTTTTTGCCTACTCCAAAATGTGAAAAGGTTTTTGCACCCATTATAAATGGAAGGGGAAACATATAATCTTTAGCCTCGTCTACTACATAAACCAATATCACGCAATACCCACAATAAATGCTATTTATACTTTCCTTCGACAGGTTAAAGTCTTCATGTTTTACCCTAAAGTATTTCGCGTCACCGTATCCCTGCCATTCCGATGCTTCAGGGAAAGGATGCCATCCGAAGAACTTCACGTTCGCGTTACCGGGGGCACCTTGGTCTCCCTTGGCTCCCTGTTCGCCTTGGGGTCCCGCGGGTCCCTGCTCGCCTTTAACTCCCTGTTCGCCTTGGGGTCCCGCGGGTCCCATCGGTCCTTCTTCGCCGCTACACGCGGCCACCACTAACATCATCGCCGTAAACAACACGATGAACCAACTGCTTTTTATACTTCTTTTTTTCATACGATTATTTAATTTTTTTGTTTCGGTGTATGGAACTCGCTTTAATCATGTTCTTGTGTGAACACAGTTTTCATGCTCGTTTCATACGATTATTTGATTTTTTTCAGTAAATAGAATCTTACATGTTTGAAACATGTAAGATTCATTGCTTGAAAATTTTTGAATTATTAAAAATAAGCATGGGTTACTCTACCGGCTTCCCAAAACGGTTCTCGTCAGGTTCCCCCTTCATGATCACCAGAATTAAAAGCCAGATCGCACCGATAAACGGTATCAGGCTGATGAATATCCACCCGCCGCCCTTGCCTATATCGTGTAACCGCCGCACGGTCACGGCCAACGAGGGGATCAACAGCGCCAAAGATACCGCCCCGTATAGTATCGCGAATAGGATGTAGAGCAACTTAACTTTGGCGAAAAGGGTGGTGAACAACCCCAGCACCAAACTAATCACGATCATGGCCAATACGAAAAGCCAATACTCTTTCCGGTCGGCCCTACCTGTAAAATCGGCATACTTGCCCGTTACTACTTGCTTGAAATTGTCAATTAAAGTGTTCATACTCGTAAATTTTAAATGGTTAATAAATCATTTATCGTGTTTAACGCGGTCGTGTATTACCGCTTCTTGTATATAATTTCCCTGTTTCTGTTCAACGTCTGTTTCATTTCCTTCTACGGGCACCACCTGTTGACACCTTGTCCAAACCACTGGATAGCCGCTTGCCAGTTAGCTTGGTTTTCGAGCCTTTCTTGATCATGGGGTTGCACCAATAATTATCATCTGCTTGCTCTATCATGGAATTCCCATCCTTGTGGAGAAAGAACGCCCAATCATCTCCATAGGAATCTCCTACTGTCCAGCTATTTTCTGCTTCCGTACAGACACCTGCTATCTTATAGCCTGTTGGGTAATCCTCTTTTGTTTCAGGATTGGTATTGGTTACCGCTGTCCAGGTTAGCGGGGTTACTTTGTACCATGATTCATCAGACCAAACCACATGTGCTTCATTGGCGGAAAATGTTATAAACTCCCCATCTTCAAATACCCATGTCGCGAAGTAAGGTGAACGGGGGTCAAGGGTAACTTCAACGGCCGCGCTTGTCTTGCTGTTGTAGCCGGCGGCGTTCGCGGTAACGGTATAACTCCCCTCCTCGGTTGGCGTGTAGGTGGCGTTGGTCGCGCCGCTAATGGCCGTACCGTCCCTGTTCCACTGCCAAGTGACCGTCTCGTCACCGCTGTAAGTAGCGGTAAGTTCATCGCCCACGAAAACATCAGCGACCGGGCTAATGGTTACCGTTCCGCTCAGGTCGAGCAGCTCTTTTTCGCACGAGGCGAACATGATTACCGTGAGGCAGACCGCTATCGCGGTCAATTTCCCCAGTTTTATTTTTTTTGCATCCATTTTTTCAATATTATTATGTTTATCCATCAATTATACTCCACCTCGAAGTCTCGCGATGCAATACCCTGCCCTCACTCCTAAAACACACTACCACAAATTTAAGGCAGCGGAACATGAAATTGTAGGACTTTTCACGCGTGTTGTGGGACTTTTCACGCGTTAACATTTGATGCGATTAGGACTTTTCACGCGTTATTTGCGCCCAAAAGCCTGTTTTTCAAGACACTCCGTGTCCTAATTTTTAAAAAGGGGTATATTGGTCAGAAAAGGTAAAAATTATTCAGCTAACGTGTCATTCTTAACCTCGGGCCTTCGCTGGATTTGCGAGGGGGTGAAGCCGAACTCCTTCTTGAACGCCCGGGAGAAATAGCTGGAGTCTTGGAAACCACAGGCCTCTGATACGTCAGCTATCTTTGAACTGGTTTCGGCGAGCATCCTCCGGGCCTTGTGCAACTTCACCTTTAACACGTACGAAATGGTGGAGTAGCCGGTGATGCCATTCATCTTGCGGTTCAATTGGGAAGGACTCATGGCCATCTCCTCGGCCAAGAAGAAAATGGATAGGTTGGGGTCGGCGATGGCCGAATAGATAAGGTCGGTAACGGTTTGCAGGAAAAGCATGTTTTCATCGGACTTCAGCGTATCGTCTTTCACCTGTTTGATAACCGCGTTTGTATATTTCTCCTTGAGCCGCTCGCGGCTATCGAGGATATTGGCGATCAAGAACGTAAGCTCCTCGGGGTAGAAGGGTTTTTTCAGGTAGGAGTGGACGCCGCAGCTCAACCCTTTCAACTTATCCTCATCGCCTACCTTGGCAGTGAGCATAATGATGGGCACGTGATTAAGCAGGCGACTGGCCTGCATCTCTTGACAGAGCTGGTAACCATCTTTCACCGGCATCATGATGTCGGTAACGACCAGGTCAGGTATGTTGGCTTCTGCCAGTTCGATACCCTCTTGCCCATCACGCGCCGTCAATACCCGGTAGCTTTCCTTTAGCAGCGATTTCACGTACATCGCCACATCTTTGTTGTCCTCAACCACCAGGATCAAGGGGCGAACAGCCGTGGAGCCGTCAACCTCCTCACCAGCATCCACGTCGCCCCAATCATCACCGGTAGCAATGCTTTCCCCGATGACCAAACTATCCGCTGTTCGCCTGGTAACCGACCTGCCCGGTTGGAGGGGAGCAGGCGGCTCGAGCGGAACGACGAACGGGAGAGTGGCGTTCTTGACAGGTAAGGTAACCGTGAACGTGGCACCTTTACCCAGTTCGCTCTCGACTTCCACCGTGCCACCCATTCGCTCCACCATGAGCTGCACGAACGCGAGACCTATCCCGCTGCCACCCGTGTACCGCGAACCCCTGCTCTGGTAAAACATCTCGAAAATGCGTTCCAAATCTTCCGGGGGAATCCCCTCGCCCATATCGGTGACGCGCAGGATAACCTCGTTGCCCCCTCTTCGCCGGGTGAAGATAAGGTGTATCTTGTCACCAGGATTGGAGTGCTTGATGGCGTTGGAAAGCAGGTTGCTCACGATTCGATCCACGTAGAACGGCACGAAATCCATGTTGAGCGACTCCAGATCGGTGTAGAAGATCAGGTCGAGGTAGTTGGCTTTGGCGTGCAGCCGGAACGTCTCGGCAACCATACGCAGGTAAGGAACGATATTTCCATGCCGCCACTCCGGTTTATCGCTCCCGCTACCCACCTTAGTCACGTTTAGCAGCTGATTTACCATGCTTAGCAGGTTGTTGCTCTGACGATCAATGGCTTTTCTGTAGGCCACCCTCTCCTTCTCGGTGATGGAGTCGTGCTCTTGCAACCGTTTGTTAAGACCCTGGATAACGGTGAGGGGCGTACGTATCTCGTGGGTGATATTGGTGAAGAAATCGGAACGGGTACGCTCCATCTCCTTCAAGAGCTTGTTACTCCTGCTTCGCTCCTTGTACGCGTAGTAGAGTACCGCCATGACGCTACCCCCGATCAATATGATAGCAATGAGCACGTACGAGATGTAGGTGCGGCGACTCTCCCTGGCGGCGGCTTCGGCCTCGATACGAGCGACTAACCGCTCGTTGCGGTCGCGCTCGTAGTTCACCCGCATATCGAGGTAGACGTTGCTCCGCTGCACGCCCTGGATGCTGTCGCGCATGGCAACGCTACGCTTGTAGTGTGACATGGCGTTGGCATGGTCGCCTTGCAGCAAGTAGTAGTCGTGCCAGAGCCCGTGTGCCTTAGCCAGGTGCTCGAGCGATTGAATCTCCCGGGCCACCTGCTCGGTCTCCCGGATATACCTCTTAAACTCCACCAGGTCGTTAGTCTGCAAGCTAACCTCGGCGATGGCCAAGCCGGCCACGAGCCAGTGCCACGAGTCGGATATATCCTGCATCAGCGCTAACGCTTTCGCGTACTCCTCCTTCGCCTGGTCGTATTGCCCCTCGATGGCATGCAAGTCGCCGAAGTGGATATGGCAAAGCCCGATACCCATGTCGGATTTGGCCAACACGTTCTGTTCCATCGAGCGCTCGTAGTAAACCCTCGCCGAATCATACTGTTGACGAAGTTCGAAGATGGCCCCGATGTTGGCGTAGTTGATAGCCTGTCCCAGGGTGCTCGAAAGGGTGACCTCGTCTTTCAGCGCGGCCCGAAAATATTTCTCCGCCTCGTCGAGGTAGCCAAGGGTAAGGCTAATGTTGCCCAACCCGTTGAGCGACACCACCCGGTTCTTCATACCCGTGCCGGGTTCATTGACCTTGGAGTAGGCCTCGGAGTAGGAAAGGGCCTGGTAATGGTAACTACTAGCTTCCGCCAACACGCCAATACGGCGGAAATCGGTTCCCAGGTTATTGAGCGCTTGCACGGTCTCTAACGTGTCCCGCACCTTCAACGCCAGGTTGAGACCCTCTTGGTGCGAGGCGATGGCATCGGAGAAACGGGCATTATCGCGCTGGTACTTACCCAGCTGCCGGTAGGCAATGATCGCGCCAGCGTCATCGCCACGCTCTAAGCACTCGTTCAGGAGGAAATTCAACGAGTCCTCGTTGTTTTGCACGGCGTACAGCTTCGACGAGAAACTCCGTTTGTAGGCCTCATCTGCCTCCCCGTCATCATCCCGTTGGCAAGCGTTTACAAGCAGCAACACCGCGCCAAACAGCAACGTCGCACCAAGCAGAATGTATTTCCCTCTCAGGTCTACCATATCAAACAAACGCCATAACCATGCAAGGAGTAAATGTACGCGTTTTTCACAACAAATTAATGGTCAATATCTTTTGCGGAGAGAGCGGGATTCGAACCCGCGATACACTTTTGGCGTATACACGCTTTCCAGGCGTGCCTCTTCAACCACTCGAGCACCTCTCCTGATCTATTTACTACTCGAACGACAAAAGTAATCAATTTATCGCAAAAAAACTACCGTGAAGGCCATTTTCTCGCCCTGTTCTCGTTAAACCGACTGGAAAACGAGTTAACTCGAGTAAACAGGAACAGCGACAATCAAAGATTCGCGGAATGCCCTTCCGCGTTAAATCGGCAGACAGGAGGGAAGTTATACTCCAAAAAGAGCGACGGCGTTGCGGGTCGTGATCCCCGCCACGGTTGCCGCGTCCACCGCCCATGCTTCCGCGATGGCACGAATCACGTACGGCAAGTAGGCGGGCTCGTTCCGCTTACCCCGGTAGGGTACGGGTGCCAGGTAGGGCGAATCGGTCTCCGCTACTACCCTATCGCGGGGGCAATACTGCAACGTGCCGGCCAGCCCGGAGTTTTTAAAGGTCACCACACCGTTCACCCCCACCATGAAATTCTTCAACGAGAGGATTAGCTCCAGCTCCTCCCGGTCGCCTCCAAAGCTGTGGAACACCCCCCGGAGCGAGCTTTCGCCCACCCGCCGGATACTTTCCACCACCTCCCGCGTCGCGTTCCTAAAGTGGATGGAGAGCGGTAGGTTCAACTCCCGGCTCCACTCCAGCTGTTGCTCGAACGCGGCGATCTGCTCCCGCTTCAACGAATCATCCCAATAGAGGTCGATACCCACTTCGCCCACGGCCATGTAGCCTGCGCCTCCCCGGCCTGCGCTTCCGACGTCCGTGCCACCCCCTTCCGTACCTCCCCTGTCCGCACCTCCGCATGTAGTTTCGGCGAACGGGGGGTGCCCCGTCAACTCGTCGTACACCCTATCCAACTGTTTTCGCCACCCCTTGGTAACGCTGGTGGGGTGTAGCCCCATCATGGGGTGAAGGAAACCAGGATGGCGGATTACCAGCTGCTTAAGCTCGTTGATAGAGTCCTCATCAATATTGGGCAACAGCACTTTCCTCACACCGGCCTCCTTCGCCCGGGCCACTACCGCCTCTACATCATCGTGGAACGCCTCCACGAAGAGGTGAGCGTGCGTGTCAACACAATCACTACCCATCCCGCTACTTCTCCCGGTACATGAGTCCCTCAGCCAGGTCGGCCAACAGCTGTTTGCGGTCATCCGACACTTGCACCAACGCGAGGCACTCCAACGATGCATGGTAATAGCGTTGGATAAGCTTTTCTACAACAGCCTTAAGGTTAAGCTCATCGTACACCTGCTTAATCGCCTCGATTTTCGCTTCCGGTTGATACTCCTCCGCGCTCAACCACCTGTTGAGCTCTTGTCGTTGCATGGGGTTGGCGTTCTCCAACGCCTTGATGAGCAAGTAGGTCTTCTTGTTACAAAGAATATCTCCCCCAACCCGCTTCCCGAAGGTTCGCGGGTCGCCGTACACGTCCAGCAGGTCGTCCCTCAGCTGAAAAGCGAGGCCCATGTTCTCACCATACCCGTAGAGCACGTTGGCATTCTCCGCCGATGTTTCGGCTAGGATAGCTCCCATCTTAAGAGAGCACCCGATGAGTACGGCCGTTTTCAGCCGAATCATTTCGAGGTACTCCTCCTCGGCAACCTGGTCGCGTCGTTCAAAATCCATATCGTGCTGCTGCCCCTTGCAAACCTCCAACGCGGTGGTCGTGAAGAGCTCCATCACGGCAGGCAAGAACCTTGATGGGACTTGCGCGAGTTGCCTGTAAGCCTCGAACACCATCGCGTCACCAGAGAGAATAGCCACGTTGGTACCCCATTTCTCATGCACCGTGGGATGCCCCCTTCGTATCGCAGCCCGATCCATCAAATCGTCATGCACCAGCGAAAAGTTATGAAATATCTCGATAGCCACAGCCGGGGACAGGGCCATCGCGGGATCCCCGTCAAACAGGTCCACCGATAGCAGCACCAACAACGGACGAAGCCTCTTGCCTCCTAACCCCAGGATATAGCGGACAGGTTCGAACAACGTGCGGGGTTGTTCGCCCTCTAACACCTTTCTTACCGCCTCGTCAATCTTACTCTCGTACCTTGAAATCTTGTCGCTCATCGTACCTCACCTCATTTAACCTTGTAAATATCCTTAATGTTCCTCCCGTACCCGTCGTAGTCCAGCCCGTATCCCACGATAAAATCGTTCGGTATCTCAAGCGCCACGTAATCGGGAGAGAGCTTCTGCCTCAATGCGGCCGGCTTGAAGAGCAGGGTGGCAATCCTCACCTCGGCGGGTTCTAACTTCATCAGCTCGGCGATCAGGGCAACCATCGTGTTTCCACTATCCACGATGTCCTCTACGATTACCACCACGCGCCCCTTGATGCTTTCGTTCAATCCCAATACCTCCTGCACCTGATGGGTGGTCTCCGTCCCTTGGTACGAAGCCAGCCGGACGAACGTGATTTCGCAGGGGATGGCTACCTCTTTCATCAGCTCCCCCGCGAACATGAAGGCCCCGTTCAGAACGGCAACGAATAAGGGATCTTTCCCATCAAGATCGGCATTAATCTGCCTGGCTACCCGCTTGATTTCCTCCTCTATCACCTGCTGCTCGATAAACAACTCGAACTGCTTATCTTTAATGGTAATGGTCTCTTTCACTTTTCCCTTTTATTAATAGTTGTGATAATACAATTGTAGACGTGCAAACGTTCCCACGGCAACGATTCGCACTTTTTCGGGATTCCCGGTCACTTCACGATATCGGTCAGTTTAACCGCTTGAAAGGTCATATGCGCCACGCTGCTCTCGTAGAGGATACCCACCGTCTCCCTGTCAATCATCGTCAAGCAAGAGTATCCCCAGCCCGAATCCTCGTCCAGCAACACCTGGTACTCGTTTGGGAAGGTGAGTCCGCCATCTAAGCTCGCCTTGATGGTAATCAAGTGGCGGCTCGTGGTAGAGTTCGGGTTAGAGAAGAGCAAAATATCTCTTCCCAGCACGTTGTCCTCCGCCTTAACAGCGATAAGGCTAGCCATGCAAACCGGTTCTTGCAGGACGCTTCTCGACGACGGGTGCTCGGTCCACGTTTTCCCAAGATCGCTCGTCACGGCGACTGCCCGGCTACCACCCCGGTTATCCCGCATGTTCAGCATCAACACCCCGGGCTCCAGCTCGGCCACCTGCGCCTCGGTGGTGTTGGAGCGGGCCGGCTCATGGATGGTCCAGCTCTCCCCACGGTCCTTGCTATACATAACACCGGCGTGTGGTATACGCTCCGCGTCGATAAACTGGATGGGGAAAACCAGCGTACCATCGGCCATGGTGATTCCCATGCCCGGCCCCTGCAGCAGGAAGTTCCACGAGGGATCCTTCACCTGCCCGGTGATGTTGATGGGTGCCGACCAGGTCCGACCGTCGTCCGTGCTCTTCGCCAACATCAGCTGCGCGGTGGTCTCCTTGCCGTTGCCATCCATCGAGTTCACCCACGCGCGCCCGTTCCCCATACCGTGGGTCCAGGCGGCGATCACCCATATTGCCCCGGTCACGTCGTCCACCAAGATGGCCGGGTCGCCTACCCCGTTCTGTGCCTTAGGCATCCCCCCGTGCTCACCGAAACTGAGCGGCAACCGCATTTTCTCCCAGGTCTGCCCCTTATCGGTACTCCGGCTCAGACCTACATCGACGTACTCTTGCAGGTCAACGCTGCTATTGTATCGCACATCGTACACACCCAACAGGCTACCTTTTTTAGAGGTAACCAGCCCCGGTATACGGTACGAGGCGGAACCATCATCACCTGCATGGCGCACGCCGATGCCCATCCGATGCGTTGCCCTTTCCGTGGCAAACGCCAGCGGCGCCTCTTGCCCGTCCAGCTTCACCGAGGTCAACTCCACATCGATGGTCGAGAGGAGCGACGCGTTCGGTATCATCTGCAGGCTCACCCAGAAGTAGTTGATACCAGGAAACAACTTATAATCCGGCGAGAAAATCACCTCGCTCACCGGAGCGATCACCTCCTCCACCTTAAGTGAGTAGGAGGGGTTAGCGCACCGCGTCTTTCCCTGCGCGTGGCTCGACACGTACTGTTGTACCGGCGAGTAGTGTAGTTGGCCAGCGCGTTGTGGCGCTTCCGTTCCACTATAATAGAGCTTTACCGCCTCCACCTCGTTGAGGTTCACTTGGTCTGCAAAGCGTAGGACTATCTCGTTCAACGCCTTCGTCTCTTGTGCATCAACGCGGAGGTAAAAGAGCACGTTATCCACCCGGTCAATCAAGATAGGAATCCGGGTCTGCTTCACCTGAACCGTATCCGCCCCCCAGGCGAACAGCGTGGCAGCAACTATCATTAAGCTTAGCCATACAACTCTTTTCATTGTCTCGTGTTTTAGGGGTACAGCTCCAACCTGTCTGTTTCCCGTGAAATTATTTTTCTCCTACAAAAATAGATGAAAAAACGTACATAAAAAAACAATATTGCCCCGCTGTAAGTTCAACTTGGCAAATCAACAGGAGGTAAAAACGGGAAAGTGCACTCATCTCCCTTTGGCATGGATTTTGAGATAGATATTATGCTTCAAACAAACATGGCTACTTTCACGTTTAAAAGGGAAGTGCCACCCCTTGGAAGAAGAACCCCAACGTTAGCTACACGAACACGCGTTTGGAAAACCAAGTACGTTATGAAACCGACATGATTAAAACATTATAGGTTTCATACGCTAAAAAGCATAGATAAAATAATCGTATGAAAATGAACCCATTTAAAAAAGATACATACAGCGACAACGAACCGACGGGAGAGATCATCTCGTTCATCGGCAGTGACTTCATTGAGGGCAATACCGATATTGACGAATCGTTCCTTCAGGAGACGCTTCCCATACTTCCCTTGCGAAACACCATCGTCTTTCCGGGCAGTACCACACCCATCTCGGTGGGCAGAAGGAAATCGATCGACCTGGTGAAATCATTGGGTAGTAAACAGCGCTACATCGGCCTCGTTTGTCAAAAGGATACCGACGTGGAGGATCCCGGCAGGGAGGATCTATACCGTATCGGGGTTATCGCGGAGGTGATCCGCGTTATCGAGTTGGGCGACAACAACTACAGCATTATCGTTCAAGCCAAACAGCGTTTCGAGTGGCTCGAAATCACACGTGAGGAGCCTTTCATTACCGCTACCTACAAGATCCGGGAGTCGATCCCGGCATCGAGGGACGACAAGGAGTTCAACGCTATCCTCGACTCCATCCGCGACGCCATGTTGCACATGTTTCACCTGCTGGGGGATCCACCGAAAGAGCTGCTGAACACCCTCCGTAGCGAGGCCTTCTCCGGTATGCTGATCAGCTACAGTGCCACCAACCTCCCGATAAACAGCCGCGAAAAACAGGAGTTGCTGAGCATCAACGACGAGAAAGAGCAGGCCTACCGCCTGCTGATGATCTTGAACCGCGAAGCGCAAGTACTGGAGCTCAAGCTGAACATCCAGATGAAGACCCGCGAAGACCTCAATCAGCAACAGAAGGAGTACTTCTTGCAACAGCAGATCAGGACCATTCAGGAGGAGTTGGGGGGCAACGCCCAACAAATAGAGATTGACGAGTTCCGGGAGAAGGCGAAGCAGAAAAAGTGGAGTGCCGAGGTGGCCGAGACGTTCGAGAAGGAGGTTACCAAGCTGGAGCGGCTTAACCCGCAATCGCCCGACTACTCGGTACAGTACGGCTACCTCCAAACCATCCTGGAGCTTCCCTGGGGCGAATATACCCAGGACAACTTCAACCTGGCGAATGCCCAGAAGATACTGGACCGGGACCACTTCGGCATGGAGAAAGTGAAGGAGCGGGTTATCGAGCACCTGGCTGTCTTGAAGCTGAAGGGTGACCTTAAGTCGCCCATCCTCTGCCTCTACGGCCCCCCGGGGGTCGGCAAAACCTCCCTGGGGAAATCGATCGCCGAAGCGCTCAACCGCAAGTACGTGCGTATATCATTAGGAGGCCTGCATGACGAGGCCGAGATACGGGGTCACCGCCGCACTTATATCGGTGCCATACCCGGGCGGATTATCCACAGCCTGCAAAAGGCCGGATCATCTAACCCGGTGTTCGTGTTGGACGAGGTAGATAAAATCGGCAGCAACTTCCGGGGGGATCCCTCCTCCGCGCTGCTTGAGGTGCTCGACCCGGAACAGAACTCGGCGTTTCACGACAACTACCTAGCCATACCGTACGACCTTTCGAAGGTGCTCTTCATCGCCACGGCGAACAACCTGAGCGCGGTACCTCAGCCCCTGCTCGACAGGATGGAGCTGATTAACGTGGGCGGTTACATCACCGAAGAGAAGGTGGAGATCGCCCATAGACACCTGGTACCTAAGGAGTTGGAAAACCATGGGATCGCGAAGGGTGCATTCAAAATACCCAAACCCACCCTGCAGCGGATGGTGGAACATTACACCCGCGAGTCGGGCGTGCGTGAACTCAACAAGAAGATCGCCAAGGTGATGCGCCGCGTAGCCCGTAAGATAGCGACCGGGGAATCCTATCCCAAATCATTAAAGGTGGGCGATCTCAGGGATTACCTGGGCGTTGAGGAGTACAGTAAAGATCGCTACCAGGGCAACGAGTACGCCGGGGTAGTGACGGGATTGGCATGGACTGCCGTTGGCGGGGAGATACTCTTCGTGGAGAGTTCCGTGAGCCGCGGCAAGGGATCGAAGCTCACCATAACCGGCAACCTGGGGGAGGTGATGAAAGAGTCGGCCATGCTCGCCATGGAGTACATCCACTCACACGCGGAGGAGCTGGGCATCAATCCCGAAGTATTTGAGCATTGGAACACGCATATCCACGTCCCCGAGGGAGCCATTCCCAAGGATGGACCATCGGCCGGGATTACCATGATCACCTCGCTCGCCTCCATCTACACCCAACGAAAGGTACGCCCCAACATGGCCATGACTGGCGAGATCACCCTCCGGGGCAAAGTTTTACCCGTGGGTGGTATACGTGAAAAGATCCTCGCGGCCAAGCGGGCCGGTATCAAGGATATTATCCTCAGCAAGGAGAACAGGAAAGATGTGGATGAGATTAAGCCCGAATACGTGAAGGGACTTCGATTCCACTACGTGGACGACGTACGCGAGGTGCTCGACCTGGCGTTGATGAAGGAGAAGGTGAAAAACCCCAAGCGGTTCACCATTCCTTTGAAAGAGAAGGATTCAAAAAGCGTTTCGTAACTGAACTTTCTGGTGATTTGATATCTTTTTCTTCTTTCAGGCTTGACTGACGCAAATTTCACTCCGTAGATATTTGCCGCGTTCGGCAAAGTCAAAGCAAGCTTTGCGTTTGCTCTCACTTATTGCAAATATTTGCGAGGTCTTCGCACTGAAAGAAGAAAATAAATAAATGAATTATTCCGCGTAGTACCTGAAATCCTTTAGCATCTCTTGCAACCGTTTCCTGGCAAAGAAGATGCGGCTCTTTACCGTCCCAAGGGGCAGCCCCAGGTGACGGGCTATCTCCTCGTACTTGTAACCTAAAACGTGCATGGAGAAAGGCACCTTATACTCATCCGTGAAGCTATTGATGGCCTTGTTAATCTCTTTGATGGTATATGCCCCATCGGGTGTATCGAACCCCGAATCTTGCGGCAGGTTTAGGTGGTACAGGTTTTCCGTTCTATCTACAATGGTTTGGCTTCTGACTAACTTCCGGTAGTTATTCACGAATATATTGTGCATGATGGTGAAGACCCATCCTTTGAAGTTCACGTTCTCGTAATACTTCTCCCGGTTGTCCAGTACACGAAGCGTGGTCTCCTGCAGCAGGTCTTTCGCCTCTTCCCGGTCAGCCGTGAGCGATAACGCGAAGTTAAACATGTTATCCTGTAAACTAAGTAGTTGTTTCTCGAAAGCTATTTTTGTCTTCATAAGCGATGACGTTAAGCGTGTTGTGTTAAATGTCGATTGTTGTTATGCAAATATATGCAGATATATTTGAAAGAAACAGTTCCATCCCCCGTAAAAACGATTAATTTGTGTTAATAAAGCTGATGACATTAAATCTTCCGGATACGGACTCCTCTGACAAAATGGCACTCTCCCTTCTCCAGGATCAGATCGGCCCTGAATCGGGTCGGCAAGATATTCTGGGTCAGGTTGGGCAGGTTGATCTCGTCCCACACCTGGTTGGCAAGTGCTAACAGCTCCTCCATCGGATGAGAGGCGTAGGGGTGAAAATAGGATTCCGGGTCTTGAAAGGCGGTCTGCTGTAGCTTCTCGAACCGCTGCAGGTACCATTCCCTCAGGTCTTTCTCGCTCGCGTCAACGTAGATGGAAAAATCGAAGAAGTCAGACACGAACACCTGCCGCCTCGGCCTCTTGCTCATCGGCACCTGTAACACGTTGATTCCCTCCACGATTAAAATATCAGGGCGGTCGATTACCTGCTTCTTGCCTTCCAGCACGTCATAAGCGAGGTGCGAATATACCGGCACCTCCAGCACGTCGCGCCCCGACTTAACGCCAGCGAGAAAGCCAACCAATCGTCTTGCATCGTAGCTCTCGGGAAATCCCTTCTTGTTGAAGATTCCCCGACGCTCCAACTCCTTGTTAGAATACAAGAAGCCATCGGTGGTAATCAGTTCTACACGGGGCTGACCGGGAGTCATCGACAAGAGCTTCTGTAGTACCCGTGCCGTGGTGCTCTTGCCGGCAGCCACACTCCCCGCTATCCCGATGATGTAGGGAATCGGCTTGCTCGCGTTCTGAAAGAAGCGATCCCGCTCATCGTGCAGGTTACGGTAGTGGGCAATGTGAATCTGCAGCAGCCGGACCAAGGGGATGTAGATATCCTCCACCTCCTCCATGGTCAATGGCTCATTCATAGCCTGCAGCTTGGTAAGGTCGATGCCGGTAATCGGGAACATGGGATGCTCCTCCAGTTTCTTCCACTCCTCCCGGGTGAACGACCTAAAGGGAGAGTAGGTTGCATCGTACGCTTTATTGTTATTCATATTGTCTCGAAGTTACGTTTCACGAAATCGCTCAGCGCCTCTCCCTTCAGCATACCGCTGGAAAGTAGCGCCAGGTCGACCATCTGTTTCAACCGGTCATCGGTTTTCGCTTTTTCCACGACCTCCTCTTTTTTCAAGTTCTCATTTTCGGCGATCCACGCTTTCAACCTCGGGTCATCCACGTTCAGCACCACCTGGCACATATCGGGCATCTCCCCGTAGAACGCCATCTGCTGTTGCATGGCCGCCATCTCCTTCATCCGCCTGGAGAATTCGTTCCTGGTGATTTGCACGGGAACACCCTGCTCACCCAGTGCCTTGAACTCCACGCTGAACTCCGTCTTCTCGATGGGTGGAAGTACCGCTTTCACCGCATCACCCAGGATCTCCTGCTGCTCGTCGGTCAACTCCACCGTGGTCGCCTCACCCTTCTCAATGAGGTGCTCCACCGTGTTGCTATCGACCCTCACGAAGCGCATCTTCTCCCTCTTCCGCTCCAGCAGTCCCATCCAATGCACGTCCAACTGGCCGTCCATCAGTAACACATCGTATCCTTTCTCCTTAGCCGCGCTCACGGGAGCGTGCTGCTCCTCCAGGTTGTCGGAATAAAGGAAGACCAGTTCGCCCTCCTTGTTCTCTTGGCTGGCTTCCACCAGCGTCTTATACTCATCCAGCGTGAAGTAATTACCCTCGCTGTTTTTCAACAGCGTGAACTTCATCGCCCGGTCCACGAACCGCTCCTCGGTAAGCATCCCGTACTCCACGAACAGCTTCAGGCTCTCCCACTTCTCTTCATACAGCGCACGATCCTTCTTGAAAAGCTCCTCCAGCCTATCTGCCACCTTCTTGGTGATATGGTTCGATATTTTTTTGACGTTGTTGTCACTCTGCAGGTAGGAACGAGAAACGTTAAGCGGTATATCGGGCGAATCGATTACCCCATGCAGCAGCATTAGGAATTCGGGGACGATTCCTTCTACCGAGTCGGTCACGAATACCTGGTTGCAGTAGAGCTGTATCTTATCGCGTTGCAGGTCTAAGTTGCTTTTGATCTTGGGAAAGTAGAGGATGCCAGTGAGGTGAAACGGGTAATCCACGTTCAGGTGGATCCAAAACATCGGCTCCTCCGTGAACGAGTGGGGGTACAGGTCGCGATAGAACTGCAGGTAATCCTCATCCTTGAGCCCCGCCGGCTGCTTCTTCCAGAGCGGCTCGGTGTGGTTGATCACGTTGTCCTCATCCGTGTCGACCATCTTGCCCTCTTTCCACTCCTTCTTCTTTCCGAAGACAATGGGAACCGGCAAGAACTTACAGTACTTGTTCAGTAGCGCCTCTATTTTGGCCTCCTCCAGGTACTCCTCGTGCTCCTCATCAATATACAGCACGATATCGGTACCCCGGTCCGACTTCTCCACCTCCTCCATGGTGAACTCCGGCGAGCCATCACAAGCCCACTTCACAGCCGGCACCTCTTCCTGGTATGATTTAGTGATAATCTCCACCCTCTTAGACACCATGAACGACGAGTAGAAACCTAGCCCAAAGTGGCCGATAATCGCGTTCGCGTTCTCCTTATACTGTTCAAGGAAATCGTTGGCCGACGAAAGGGCAATCTGGTTAATATACTTGTCCACCTCATCGGCAGTCATCCCGATACCCCTATCGGAAACGGTCACTGTTCTCTTCTCCTTGTCGATGGCGACTCTAACAGCCAGATCGCCCAACTCGCCTTGGTAGTCGCCCACGTCGGCCAGCGTCTTCATTTTCTGGGTCGCATCCACCGCGTTCGACACGATTTCTCGTACGAATATCTCGTGGTCGCTGTATAAAAACTTCTTGATTATGGGGAAAATGTTGCTCGTAGATACCCCAATCTCTCCTTTTCGTATCATCATATCGTAGAATCTAAATGGTCTCTACCTCTCTTTAGCAAATAGCATGCCATTGTAAGAGAGTGATAATACGTTACAGGCAATGCAGTACGACCTGCAAAGACAACCGGGAAAACCTTTGTGTCATCAAGGTGTTAACATGGCTTGGAATACCCAACGTAGGCCAACTGAAAAGCCACGTCATAAGCCGTTAAGGTATGAAAAAGAATTGAATGTCACCCGCTATCTTTTTAAACTCCTCTTCAGTGAGTGACAGCTTCGGCTTGGCGGGGTTCAAGTCCCCCTCATTTTGTATCGGTATTAGATGAACGTGGGCATGCGGCACCTCCAGCCCCATCACCAGCACCCCCACCCGCTTGCAAGGCACGGCCTTCTTCACGGCCGTCGCCACCTTCTTCGAGAAGAGCGCCAAGCCAGAGAGCCACTCGTCATCCAGGTCGAACAGGTAATCGGTTTCCTGCTTGGGAACGACCAGGGTATGCCCTTTGGCCACGGGGTTAATATCAAGAAACGCAAAGAAACGCTCGTCCTCCGCCACTTTATAAGAGGGGATCTCCCCAGCTATTATTTTACTGAATATCGTTGCCATATTATTTCTCCATCCCTTATATAGATATTTCCATCACTTCGAACGTTAGAACGCCCGAGGGCACCTGAATCTCCGCCACATCGCCCACTTTCTTACCCAGAAGCCCTTGCGCGATAGGCGTATTCACCGCGATCTTCCCACTCTTGAGGTCAGCCTCACTCTCCGAGACCAACGTATAGGTCATCTGCTTCTTCGTCTTCACGTTCTTGATGGTGACCCTGTTCATGATTTTGACCTCGTCGGTCCCGATCCTGCTTTCATCGATTAACCTCGCCGTCGCGATCAACTCCTTCAGCCGCGCTATCTTCGCCTCCAGCAAGCCCTGCGCCTCCTTGGCGGCGTCATACTCCGCATTCTCCGACAAATCACCCTTGTCTCTCGCCTCGGCTATCTGGCGCGATATCGCGGGTCGCTGAACCGATTCCAAATCGATCAGCTCTTCTTGCAAGTTCCGAAGTCCCTCTTCGGTCATATAGGTAACAGCCATTTCATTCCTCCTTTTTTGTTTTCACCCTCGGTTGATTCACACGCCCTTTTTGATTTATCACGCCATATTTCAGCCGCTTACATATCACATTCGATTATTTCAAGCCATAAGGCCAATATGATGCGAAGTCTTCTCTTTAAAAGCTTAAACGGCAACAAAAGAAAAAGAATTCCGACCTCTTTGAATCAGATCGGAACTCCTCCTTTTCCATGATGTACTAGTCACAAAGGTAATACTTTATTCCAATTCCGCAAATTATTTTCACCCGTTTTTTCTTAACCCAACTTTCGTGGTCGCTACAGTCCATAGCATTGTCTCACTTGCGTTTATCAGCAACTAAAGCTCTACAGCACCTCTTCGATCGCGGCCGTCAGTTGCTCATAATCTTCCACGCGTTTCACAAGGTCCCCCTCTCGGTTGATCACGAAGGTAGTTGGGATAACACTCACGTTGTAGGTGGAGAGTAAGGCGGCGTTCATCGCTGCCGGGTCTCTCACCGTGATCCACGGCAGGTTGGCGGCCGAGGTTTTCCAGAAGTGCTCATCCGGGTCGAACGATACCTGGTAGATCTCTATCCCCCTGCTCCTGTATCGCTCGTAGAGTGTATTCAGCCTCATGTTATGTCCTGGTGAGAACTCCGCGTCGTAAACCACGAAGTCGAGTAACACCGTTTTCCCCTTGAGCGAAGAGAGGGATACCCGTTCACCATTAACCCCTTTCAGCTCGATATCCGGTAACCCCGGCACTTCAACAACAGGGATATTCTCCAGCAGCGCGTTCTGTTGTTCATGTTGCCTACGGGTTCGCAACGCGTTCATCGCGAAATCGTAAAGGTGTTTCGTCCGCTCTGTTTCCGGGTAATAACGGCTCCACGATGTGGCCACCGCGCCAAACATCGCGTAATCACGCCTGTCATACGGGTCAAAGACCAGGTAATCGCCTATTTTTTGAAATACCGCGTAGTAAGCCGCCGCGCTCGAGGGATTTCCCAGGATAATCTTCGACGCCTCCTCCTTGTACTCATTAAGCAGGGTCTCGAGCTGTTCAATGAACGCGTTATCATCTATCTCCTTGGCTTCGTGTCGGGCTTTTAACTCCTCGATTGCATGAGTAGCCTGCACGGTGTGCTCATCCACCCGCCTCAGTCGGTCATTCGAAGGCGAATCGGCCACCTTGAACGAGTGGTAGAGGTCATTCCCGTTCGCGGTCACCCGCAATGTCTCCGTAGAATCAACCGCAAACAGGGCCACCTGTTCTCCAATCCGCAACTGGTAAAACTCTGGATTCAGGGGAGCCGGTTGCTTCATGAAAAAATGACCATTCCCTTTCAATACCACGGAGTCAAGCTTCACGATGCCCGCCAGTCCCCTATGCTCCAGGTAGAGGGTATCTCCCTCTATCCCTTCCAACTGCCCCTCGATCTTAAAAACATCTCCCCGCTTGCAGGAAACATGCAACGCGGAAATGGCCAACAAAGCCACAACAAACCTACAAATCCAGCGTGTCATATTTACATAATAATGTTAGCAACCCATCGTTCGTCCATTTTCCCTCCTCCTGCAGTTGCAACTGACTTACATACACTTGGTACACAAACGCTCAAAAGCCACGTGAATGTAGGCATTGAGCTTGATTGGGCAAACTCAAGATGCAACAGATCAATATAAAAGTAGGAAGAAAACTGGTTTGTTTTCCTCCTACTCCATTCACTTACCGAGTTACTATAATAAAAATTACTTGCTCACCTCTACGCGACGAGCCTTGATGGTAAGTCTATCTTGTCCTTCCGTTTTCGGGTCTTTACCCTCGCCGGAGGTATTCAAGCGTGAAGCGCTGATACCTTGCTCCACGAGGTACTTCTTAACCGCTTCTGCTCTTCTCAGGGAGAGGCCATCGTTGTACGCATCGGGACCGTGGTGGTCGGTATACCCAATCACATCCACATTCTCGTTCGAGAACTCCTTCAGCACCGAAACGATGGTAGCCAATTCCGTAGCGTACTTTTGCGTATCCACCACGTCGCTATCAAACGCGAAGTGTATGCTGGGCAGCTCCGGCATCTCTTTAACTACCGGTGCGGGCGCGGGCGCGGGTCTGGGTGCTGGCGCGGGTCTGGGTGCTGGCGCGGGTTCCGGTTGCGGCTCGTAATAAACGGGTGGGGTTCTTTCCACACTCTTGCCCAGGTTAATCTTGATACCTGCCAGCGCGTTAAACTGCCAGTCGGGATGATTCGCGTTTTTCGAATTGAAATCATCCGGCAGCATGTTCACGTTCCCCTCCAGCATCAGGCTCACAGCATCTCCAAGACGAAAATCAAATCCCAGTCCACCTCGAGCGGCCCAGAATATCTTGCTGTCTTCCCAGAGCAGCTCTAAGTTATACCCCCCTGTATTCAAGGATTGTGCTTCGTCGTTGTTAAACCCGTACGCACCACCACCGCCTAAAAAGATATAAGGCGTTACCACGCGACTGGGGTTAAATCCTCCGAAGGCGGATGCCAAGTCGACCATGAAGTCCAAACTTCCTTCCACGTAGTTAAACTCGTACAATTGGGAAGGTGCAACCCATCCCCCTTTACCTATCCAGCCCGTACCACCTAAGCGCATCGCGAAAACGGGCGAAAAACGATACCCGATCTGCAATGACGCGGCAGGTGAAATCAAGTCTGTAAACTCGGCTTCACCCAGGGTGTAAGCGGCACCGCCTTGTAGCTGCAAGAACGCGTGCGGCTTAAATACCGTTTTCTCAGGCTCTTTTATCTGGCGAGTACCTTCTTGTGCGAAGCTCGCGAACGACAGCACAAACAGTGCAGTAATCAGTGTGAAAATCTTCTTCATATGTTTAAAATTAAATTGATGAATATACTTTTTAGTTATAACACTACTTATTTCACAAAGTTCGCATTTTTTTGGTAAAAAAAAAACCTTTTCACCTCTTTTTCCTTTTTTTCATGCTTGAACTTACATTAAATCCGCGCAATCCTATTTTTAAAGCGTAAATTTGCATAATTCAAAATTAAGTAATACTTTTGCATGCGTGTTTTTCGGGATGTAGCTCAGTCCGGTTTAGAGTACTCGTCTGGGGGGCGAGGGGTCGGAAGTTCGAATCTTCTCATCCCGACTTAACGTGAAACACTATCTGCCAAAGTAAACGCCCGCCGTTTCGGCGGGCGTTTTTTCATTACATGCCCATTTTCTTGTCGGTCGATGGTTACTCCAATCGTTCGTTATAGCGATTGCCACCCACTTGGATTTAGAGACGATTTTCAAAAAACCGCCTCCACCCTCACTACCACGCTGCTCCTGTAGCTGGACACCAATGGATTAAAGCCCACGTTCATCAGGAACTCACCGCTATATGTTTTTTGTCCGTTAATGGACGTGTTGGTGCCCTCGTAGAGGTTGATTTCCGTCAACCGGTACAACTTATCACCGTCCAATCCCTGCAACTTGACCGGGCGGAGGGAAGGTTCAGCCAGGTATCTCCAGTTGGTGAGGTAATTGAAAATAACTCCCTCTGTCTTCGCCTCGTTCACATACATCAGGGACGCGAGGTCATGTTCATACGGGCTTGCCAACCTGTACATCTCACCATGCCACACGAGGTCTTTGTACTCGTGGTAGTTGTGCACGGCTTGCCTGGCAAGCGTCATATCCCTTTCACTGAGCTCGTACGTTCGAATATCGAAACCCAGCTTGCCCATCGACGCCACATCAATACGGTACTTGAGCGGCTTATCACTCCAATTGGTCACGTGATTGCACATGGCAATCGCGGGGTAGTAATGGGAGTAGTCCCACTGCATGAACACCCGCTCCAGCGGATCCGTATTATCACTCAACCAAAACTCAGTGAAATAGCGCAACAGGTTGTAATCCGAGCGCCCCCCGCCCCCGGAACAGAGCATCATGGGGACCTTGGGGTATTTTTCCCGTATCCGCTTCAACACATTCTGCAGCCCCCTGGAGTACTCCACGTACAGGTGAGATTGGGGAATATTTTCTCGTTCCAGGTAGTTCGAGTGACCATTGAAAACGGGGGCGTTACAGTCCCACTTCATGAACGCCAGCGTGGGGTTCTCGGTAAGCAGGTCATCCACCACGCCAAAAACGAAGTCTTGCACTTCAGGGTTGGCCAAATCGAGTACCAGCTGGTTCCGGAAGTAGATCTCCGGTCTCTGCTCCTGTTTGATGACCCAATCGGGATGTTGCTCATACAGCTCGCTCTTGGGATTCACCATCTCCGGCTCAATCCATATACCAAACTTGATGCCTTGCTTCTCGGCCTCGCGCACCAGGAAGGGAACACCGTCAGGCAGTTTCGCGCGATTCACCTGCCAGTCCCCTAAGCCCGCGTTATCCCTGTTTCGGGGATATTTATTGGCGAACCAGCCATCGTCTAACAGGAACATGTCCACGCCAAGCTCTTTGGCTCCTTCAAAGAGGCTTACCAGCCTCTCTTGGTTAAAGCCAAAATAGGTAGCCTCCCAGTTGTTAAGCAGCGTCAACCGCTCCCCGTGTCCATCCAACAAGGTATGATCCCTTAGCCAAGCATGCAAGTTACGGCTCGCTCTCCCTTTCCCTTCAAATGAGAGGGTGTAGACGAAGGGAGGCGTTTCGAATGCCACGTTTGGCTTAAGGTGATAAGAGGATTGATAGGGGTTGATTCCTGCAACGATATGTAAGTTTTTATAGACATCCGTTTCAAACTGCAGCGCGAAATTCCCATTCCAGGCCAGTTGCCCCATCATCACGGTTCCGGTCGTTTCGGTCGCCTGCCCATCCAACGCCAGCGTGAAGTTGGGAGAGGTAAGTAGGTGTTCCCTCGTGCCCAATCGGCTCTCGATGGTGTGCATCCCTTGACGCAGGGGGGTCTCCACGGGTTGCATCTCCCTCGCCCAGGCACCGTTATAACTGGTTAACAGGTACTCTTTATTGAACAGGTAGAGGTTTGCCGAGGCGTACTTGTGAAGCACCACCTCTCCCTCCTCATCGTGCCTGATTGCGCTCCACTGCTCAACCACATCCTTCTCCTTCCAGGCCCTGTAAAACAGATCCACGTGAAAAGGATATACCGGGTCTTTCAACACCACCTTTGTCAACGTGGCACCATCGGGGGTTTGCGAGACCTCATGCGTTTCGTACAGGAGGTCTAGCGAGTTGTTACCATCCGCGTGTACCACTGCGATGGCGGGCTCAACGAAGTTATTATCGATGCCGGCAACCGCGTAAGCGTTATTGTTAGAGCTCGCTCCCTCCGAGCGAAGGTTAACCACCTCGCCTGCTCGCTCGTACTCCGACAGGCTGGACAGGGATTTACCGGTATAGATGATTTTCAAGCGCCGGTTTTGATCCGTTTGCAACACCGTCGCGGTGTTTTCCGTGGCTATCGGGATAGTCACTATCTGACCAAACGTAAACGGGGCTAACAAACTAGCCAATAAAATAATGGTAAAAGGATAAATGGGTTTCATTGAAAAATTAATTATTAATTATGACTAACAAAACAGTGTCTACAATATATTAACTGATACACCCCCTTTTTTGTTCCACTCCCCCGTAACCCTCGCATCCAGGCGACCGTTTCCAATGGGTAAGGCATCCAACCACTCCCCCGCGGGTTCTTCATACCACAGCTCAATTGGTCGCGGTGGCACACAACCAACAAGCAACAAACAGACCAGAAGGGATATATAGGCAATGCGGCAAAGTCTCATTTTATACTAACACGCTAACTGGGATTGTGTTCACTTTTTAACGTGAACAACTTGCATTTATATGTTTCAATTGTTATCACCCCATTTTCTTCGGAAACGCTTTGCACAGGTCCGAGTATAATTGCTTTTCGGTTTCTGAAAGGACACCTTCATCCCAGCTTTCAGCAAGGGAGAAATATCACACCTTTTAAAATAGTTGTAATTGA
>DUNG01000055.1 GCA_012839475.1 Petrimonas sp.
CGGGTTAGGTTACACGAATCAAATGGGTATCTCACGCCGGAGGAGTATTATTACAACTATCGTGCAGCTTAGTGAAATACCAAGGAATTCTAAGATTTATTAAGCTATCTATGTGTTTAGTCTGTCTGTGGGGCAGGGGACACCGCTCAATTCATTGCCGCATTTCAATAAGTCATGCCTGGTACGACCTGTGAAAAGGGTAGGTGTTTATGTTGGGCGATACAGTATATGAGGTTATCGTAAAATTCTTGGAAGATAACTCTTTGAAATATCACCATGATGACTTAAGCGTGGTTGAAAGACTCCTTTTGGGTTACACACGCGGCGCACGGAAAAAGGGAAGCAACCAACCGAGCGAATTTGCGTTTCTTTCCCAGGATATGATTACGCATTTTGTTAACAGCGAGATCGCGGTTACAGACGTGCAAGAAGCAGTAGCTGTTGCGATAAAGGGTTCTGTGATGTCTTATACCAGGGACAAAAGCACCGCGGTGAATGTGTATAGAAATTTTGTTAGATTCATCAAGAGGGAATACCAAATAGATATACCGGTAATATTTCCGCCTACTTTTTCTTCCGAGTTCGACAGGCAGATGTATATAGTGAAAGAACTGCACGAAAAGGGGCGTGGCATTGCCTATTTAAAAGAAAAACTTTGGATTAGCGATAGAACAATAGAGGAAGACCTGAATAAATTACGAGACGGTCGTACCTCTATTATGGGTCAGAAAATCCTAATAAATGGGGTTGAAAGAGACAAGGGAGTTGTTGAGTTCAAATCTACGGTTCATCCTATATTCCTGGCATTAAATCTAACCCAAGTGGTGATGGTATTACAAGGATTGCGACACATGGCTAAAAACGACGCCTACAAAGAATATGCAGTCAGGGTAGCGGCAAATATTTGGAATGAACTATCGGATTATGCCAGAAGAAGAATCGAACAGGTATCGGATATCCTTTCAATTGATATCTCATGGTACAGGGAACTGGAGCACCGCAATCGCGAGGGCCTGTTTAGCACTGAGATTGAATGCTCCTATGCGATAGGCTCCGGCAATGTTTTAGACTATCTTAAAAACGGCAAAGAATGTGTTATTGAATATGAAAACAACCAGGGTAAGAACGTGATTCTGACAGGCTGCATAATTAAAAATTACAATAGTAGTACAGAAGAGATAACAGTCTGCGCAGAAGGCGAGACATACATTCTGAAGCTTGACTCCCTTATTAAGGTAGCAGGCAGTGCCGAAGATATCTACTGATTGTAAAATGAAGCCCGGCTTCATGGTCCTTTTCTTGTTATGGCGATAAAATGTTTTTGAAGATTGATACAGCCACTAAGAAAGGGTTTTTCTTTTATTAAGCCAAAAAGGGAGGCGGAAATCGAGTGGATCCTGACAGGGGCGAATCAAAAAGCCAAATTCGCTGGGTGTTCGTTTATGGGACGTTGATGAAAGGTTTTGCGAATTATGACAACTACCTTAAGGGGCATGTAAGCCGCATAATGAAAGGGGAAACAATTGGACGACTCTATCACCTGCCTCAAGGCTACCCTGCATTAGTTGATGGCGGGGGAGTTATAAAAGGTGAAGTCATGGAGTTAAATGATCAAGATGTTCTGAAAAAACTGGATAGGTTGGAGGGCTTTGAGGAAGGGGGGACAGATAACCTTTATGAAAGGGAGACAAGGACGGTGGCGTTAGAAAGTGGGGAAAGGGTAGAATGCTGGGTATATCTTTTTTGTGACGAAGCATATGCAGAAAACAACGGGATTGAGATCCCGGGTGGGGACTGGAGAAAATTTATTCAGAAGGAAGGTGCGTTGAGATGAGGAAAAAGTATTTTGCTTATGGTAGTTGCGTAAATGTTGAATCATTCAAAGGCACCCTAAAGAACGCAGAATGCGAAGCGGATTTTCACATCTGTGGTGTGGGCAGGCTTAACGGCTACCGCCTTGCTTTTACAAGGCGGTCAACAAATTGGGATGGTTGTGTTCTGGATGTTATTGATTCTGCCGATGATTATGTTTTAGGGGTAGTCTATGACATTCCGGAAGAAGCAGTTTCTGCATTGGATAGAAGAGAAGGGGCGCCCCATTGTTACAGGCGCGAAGATGGCTTTAAAATTGAACTTGGTTTTGAACAGGTGGATGTCTTTACCTATACAGTAGTTGATAAAGCATTGAAAGAATTCAAGCCTTCAGCAGATTATTTCAACTTGGTTTACAGGGGCATGGTTCATCGCTTCCCGGCAGAATATGTGAACAAATATCTGATAGATCATTGCAACGATTTGGGAATGCGGAACAAAAGAATTCCAGAGACAAACCTATATCACGACAACGGCAGCACAGGTTCCCATTTTATTAAAGATAATCCGGAGTTTTATTATTTGATTAAACAGATGGCCCTGTTTTTTGGCGATGACAATAATAGGGTAGAAACAGTGCAGCCGACTTCAGAAATGTTTCGGTTGCTCGTGAAGTGCACAGAAATTGCAGCCAGGTGCGAATTGGATTTTGGGCATCGGATCCCACGGGGCTTATATAACTGTCTGGCAAGCGAGTTCCAAAGAATTAGCGGTGTTAAAACGGCACGGTTACCGGTGGCATAGGGTGTATACGTGATGTGCTCACGAAGTAATCGGGGATCCTGACACCCATATTCTTAAAAAGGCGCATCTCATTTAGGTTGATATTATGCTAGATAGACTGAATTTACCTTTGCCTCGGACACCAATTTTCAACCCATGGTAGGATATTTTACCATTCATGTCGAATGTCGTAAAACAGAATAAGAATCTGTCATGGTCTATAATGACCTTTGGATTTTGAAAAAGCAAGAGACTATAACTGAAATTGCAGAAGTACCTCCGGAGGTATGCGCATGAAATATTGGTTAATCGTTACATCTCCTGAGAACTTCAAACATGATCGTGAAGTCCTTGGCTTTAGTACGCAAGGGGTACCCTACAGGTTTAGAAAACAAGTTCAGAAAATGAATATAGGGGATAGGGTAGTTGTCTATATCATGAGGGCACAAAAGTTTGGGGCGACCACTACTATTATTGGGGACTATTACGAAGATGAATCAAAATTGTGGACAGACGAAGATGAGTCCTGGCCGGCAAGAAGAAAACAAAAACCCGACATTGTTTTAAATGATGATGAACTGATAGATGCTAAAAAACTTGTCAGTGATTTAGCCTTTGTTGAAAACAAGGAGTACTGGGGTGCCCATTTTCAGGGTAGTATCAAAGTAATACCCGAAGATGATTTTAAGCTCATAGAATCGGAAATGAAGAAAATAATCAGCTCCCGAGCAAGAACAAGTAATGAATCAGAAACTGAAGCAAATATGACAGAGGAAGATTACGAGAAGGCAATTTTGGAATTACCCTTGCAAACCAATTCCCTTCACGATCGGATTGGTGAAATGCTTGAACAAATCGGCTCGTGGATGGATTATAATACCCAGACCAGACACCGCATAATTCCTGGACATGCTTACGAATTAGATGTGGCCTGGCTTAACGGCAAAAATCCCGAAATAGCAATTGAGATTCAGATATCTGGTAATTTAACTGAAGCAAAGGATCGGCTGTCCCATGCCAGAAAATTTAATTACCGCAAAGTGGTTATGATTCTTAAGTCCAAAGATTTAACTCGACTGAACAGTTTGATGAAGCATGAACCGGAACTCAGAAGCTGGATGGAGGCATGGTCCATTGGCTCCATCTATGAGATGTACACAGCAGGGGAAACATTTTTTAAATATTACAGAAGGCTTCGGGAAGCTGTGTTTAAAGAAAAAAGTGACATTGAATTGATAAAGTAGAATTTATTGTATAACAGGCCGTAACCTAATCTCTTCTGTAACGTAAAGAAGCATGTCAACATATATTGGGGTTTCGTGGGAGGAAAAAACAGATGGAAATTGAAGCCCATTTCCATCAAGGAAAGGTTGACGTAAAAAAGACCTTTCGTGAAGCATAGGATTACTTAAGTGTTGTAAAAGAAATTAATTTAACCACTCCTAATGGAACCCCTTTCGTTGCCAAGCCGGGTGCCAAAAAATTTGGTAACGAGCTTGTTATTAAATTTTACCAGCAAGGCAAAGAGTACGGTAGGGCGTATGAATGTTGCTGGGGCGCTTACTACAACTGTAACCGCACAAGAATTGGTATGTATGTAAAAGTGGAGTTGATCCGGTTCGGTGGGTACAACGGGGCTTGATTTTCATGCTGATTCTTTTAATTTCTCTTGTTTGAACCACCTCTCTTCGAATTCGGCTGGGGATAGATATCCTAGGGCGGAATGTCGCCGCCTGCGGTTGTAGAAACACTAGATATATTCAAAGATCGCAGATCGGAGGCATTGACGAGTTGGCCAGGTATAGCGGTCAAGCAGCTCAGTCTGCAGCGTGGCATAGAAACTTTCAGCGACAGCATTGTCCAAGGCATCACCAACAGAGCCCATAGAGCCAAGTATGCCAGCATCCTGCAACCGCCAACTAAATTACTAACGAAGTGTATTGTGCACCATGGTCGGAATGATGAATCAGCCCTTTGCCGGGCCTACGGTTCCAGGTAGCCATATTCAAGGCATCTACAACCAAATCCGCTGTCGGGCGCTCACCCATGGACCAGCCTACAACCGCCCTGGGGAATACATCTATGACTACCGACAGGTAAAGCCACCCTTTACCGGTAGCGTGTTGCGTAATATCTGCCACCCACAGCTAGTTGGGAGCAGTCGCTGTGAAAGACCTCTGAACTAGGTCGGGAAAAGACGTTCGCGAAGGATCCCGCTTTGTACACCCTTTCAGTCTTCTCCGGTGGACCCCAACCAGGTTTGCCTGATGCATCAGCCGGGCTACACGCTTCTTCGAGCAGCGGATACCGCGGCCTACGGTAAGCTCCGCATGAATCCTCGGGGCACCGTAGGTTCCCCGGCTCTCCCGATGAATTTCAACGATAAGCTTCATAAGCTTAGCATCCTCCCGGGCTCTGGCCGATGGTTTCCGCCTACGCCAGGCATAGAAACCGCTGGTGGAGACCCCCAGCACGCGGCACAGGTTAGAAATAGAGTGGTTGGCTTTCTGACGCTCCATAAACAGAAACAGCTCTACCGGGTCCTGTTGGTCTCCTGGGCGAAGAAGGCGGCGGCTTTTTTTAATATCTCACGCTCTTCTCGTAGCATCCGGATCTCCCGATGCAGGCGTCGTAACTCCTCACGCTCAGAGGTGGTCAGCCCTTCACGCTGTCCTTCGTCGATCTCATGCTGCCGGATCCAGTTGCGAAGCGATTGTCCACTCACGTCCAAGTCTCGGGCTACATCTGCTATATTCCGGTTCCCCTCCTTCACCAAGCGTACC
>DUNG01000032.1 GCA_012839475.1 Petrimonas sp.
CCTTGTTCACCTTGCTCGCCCCGCTCACCTTTGGCGCCGTGCTTCAGGATGATTTTGCTCCCGTCGCTCATGGTGAGCTCGTAGCCGCTCTTGTCGTCCAGCTCCTTGTAGGAGACCACGCTAACCTTGTTGGTCACGGCGTTTATCAGTTGCTTCACGGTGGCGAGCTCCTTCTTCTGCTCGTCCAGCTGACGGTAAATGTCGTCTAAATCGGTACAGCCGGCAATAATGATCAGTGCTGCCAGCGTAATGGTTGTTAAAATTTTTTTCATATTGTTTGTTATTTTAGCCCCCTTAATCCCCCGAAGGGGAAGATTAGGGAAAGTGATTTGATGAAAATTATCGAGTCTATTGTTTTTTTTAAATCTTCATTAAAATTAGACTATTTCTCGCAACGGCATAATACAAGTGAAACTTGGATTCTGCTCGTTTTGCTTAACGAAATAGTTCAATTTTTCACAACCCCTCCTCCCGTTTCACGGGATACTCCCCTTAGCTTAAGGGGAGAGTGGCTGCCTTAATCGCTGCCCGGGTAGGGGTTTCCGTAACTGTCCATTACCTTCCAGTTTTTACCGGTGGCGATGCCTACTTGCGTAGTGGTGCATTTGTTTTGTTCATTGGAATCTTTGAGGCTGATTACCTGAAAAACTCCTCCATAACCTCCCGTACGCGTGGGAAGGCTATTAACCAGTACATCCATATTATCGCCGAATATTTTATTGTTATAGCAGTTCAGCCTCCTCAACTTGGTATTGTTACTTACATTAAGCGTGGCGATCTGATTGGTGTTGCACCACAGCAACTCCAACTCTTTATTGTTGCTTACATCAAGCGTGGCGATCTGATTGGTGTTGCAGTACAGCCATTCCAACTCTTTATTGTTGCTTACATCAAGCGTGGTGAGTCGGTTGTCGTTACAGGTCAAATAGATCAACGCGGTATTGTTGCTTACATCGAGCGTGGCGAGTTGGTTGGTGTGGCAGTACAGCGTCGTCAACGCGGTGTTATTGCTTACATCAAGCGAGGTGAGTTGGTTGGTATAGCAGTACAGCTTCGTCAACGCGTTGTTCTTGCTCACATCGAGCGTGGTGAGTTGGTTGCCGTAGCAGTTCAGCTCCGTCAACGCGGTATTCTTGCTTACATTAAGCGAGGTGAGTTGGTTGTTGCGGCACCATAACCCTCTCAACGTAGTATTCTCACTTACATCAAGTGCGGAGAGTTTATTTCCGTCGCAGGAGAATTGTTGTAATGCAACATTATTACTGACATCAAGCGAGGTGAGCCGATTGTAGCCGCAGTCCAGCTCTACCAACGCAGTGTTGTGGTTTACATCAAGCGAGATGAGTTGGTTGTCGTAGCAGTCCAGCACCGTCAACGCGGTATTGTTGCTGACATCGAGCAAGGTGAGTTGATTTTCTTGGCACCCCAATATCGTCAACGCGGTGTTGTGGCTTACATCAAGCGAGGTAAGTAAGTTCTTACTGCAACCTAGCTCCGTCACCTTCCCATAAACGGTTACGGTTTGCGTACCAAGGAGGTATTCCACATAGCTACCAAAGGTGTTAACGGCTTCACCGTTATCTTTTATGCCGTTATTGTTGAGGTCTATCCATATATCGGGTTGGTCGGCAGGAGCGGCGTTAATCCGTAGCCCTATTTTTTCTCCCACGTTTTTGGCGGAGGTGAGGGTCATCGTGACAGGCACACTCTTGGGCAGTGTGTAGGTAACGCCTTTGTAAACAATGATGATAACGTCGCCCACTTCGGTAATGGTGAGGTTGGCGTCGCCGTCTTGACCAGGTGCGCCCTGTTCACCCTTCTCTCCCTGTTCGCCCTGTTCTCCCTGTTCTCCCTGTTCACCTTGCTCGCCCCGCTCACCTTTGGCACCGTGCTTCAGGATGATTTTGCTCCCGTCGCTCATGGTGAGTTCGTAACCGCTCTTGTCGTCCAGCTCCTTGTAGGAGACCACGCTAATCTTTTTGTTTATGGCGTTTATCAGTTCCTTCACGGTGGCTAACTCCTTCTTCTGCTCGTCCAGCTGCCGGTAAATATCGTCTAAATCGGTACAGCCGACAATAATGATCAGTGCTACCAGCGTAATGGTTGTTAAAGTTTTTCTCATTGTTATTTTGTTTTCATCTAAATCCTTGATACTTTCTACTTTCTGCTTCGCAGCACTTTCGCTCGCAACGGCATAACACGAACAAGTTCGTTTTTTGCTCGTCTTGCTTGATGCGAAAGTTCAGCTTCGCTGCACTTTACTGTTTAACCCACTTCTCGTTCTCCCATCTTATGATGACCTGCTTTTGGGCTTCGTAAGGAATGGCATCATACTCTTCCAGCAGCGAGTATTCATCGAGCCACACCTTTAACGAGGTCCCCTCCCGCGGCAAACCGAAGTAGAGGTGATAATTCCCCCGGTCAAACGCCTCTTTCGCCCTGGTGAGCAGATCGGGTTCCAGTTGCGAAAGATCCACGAAATCCTCCAGTTCGAACATTTGCTCCCCACCCAGCTTGTAGCCGCTCTCCTCCTTTAGCTTCCCTTTCCCGTAAATGAACGTACGAATAACCGAACCCTGCTCGGTGAGGCTGTTCACCGCCACCAGTTTTCGCCCATCCTTCAGGTTCCAGTAGCACATCTCCCACATGGACTGCGCACCACCCAGCTCCAGGTAGCCGTTCTCATGATCACGAACCAACATTAGCGCTTCGGTTGCCTCTCTGTCGGCCACGTCAACATACACGGGCAGCGCATCTGATGGAAGCATCCAAAAGAGGGTTTCAATATTTACTTCTTGCTGTGAAGTACACTGTTGTGCCATGACGATGAATGCCATGATCGGCAGTAAAAAAATCACTATCTTCCGTTGCATACGATTGTTTTATTTTTATTATTCTGTTTATGAATTGCCCCTCGCGGCACTTTTATCCTAATCTACGATGTCTTTTCGTCATATTAAAAATCACTCGACTTAACCCCTCGCGGCACTTTCACCCTAATATAGTCCTTCCCAACTGCTATGGCTCCCCCGGCGTTATTCCTAGGCGTCACGGCGCTTACCTCTAGTATACTTGTCTTCAAACGAAGGCATCTGGTCGCCCTGTTGGTAACAATTCCTTCGTTTATCTCTAATATACTTGCCTTCCAGCCATAGCACTATCAACAACAGTATAAGCCATACGAAAATAAATCCGGCTACCGTGCTGTTTTTCAGCTTACTGCTGTCTCCTTCAGCCGCCTCTTTCAGGTCCTGCATCGCCCTGTCGTGCGTTAGACTTAGCTCACTCTCCACTATCTGCCCATTTTCCACGAACACCATAAGCCACGTGTGGTAAGGACTACTTATACCATTCACTTCGTAGCCGTGCAGCGTGGTTCCCTTTTCGGGGTATCGCATCACGGTCGTTTTGGGAATCTTAGGCAGTATCTTATCCATTTCGAACCGCTGTCCCAAGAACGTTAACTGTTCCGCTTGGGCGGTTGCCCTGTATGCCACCTTCAGTTTATACTGATTATTATCATCACGTTCTACCTTTCCTGTTTTCAACTCAATCCAGATGTAATCGCCCTTGATCTTCTGAATAATCCTGTCAACATCCTCCCTCTCGCTCAAAAGCATATCCAAGTCGAGATTAACCGACTTTTTACCTTTTGTCAATTCGCTTAAAGGAGCTTTTCCCACGAATGCCCCATCGGCGTAAATCCAACCGTCGCTTTTTAATGCTTCAGCAAAATCGACCTCGCTGTTCACTTTTCGAGCCTCGTGATATTGCTCGATATTCTTGTCAACCCCTTTTCTAAGGCAGGTTGAAATGGGTATTGCCGTTACGACGAACACCACGATCGTGATAATTCTGATTACTCGTTTCATACGATTGTTTTATTTATGTTTAGCTACCTCGCGAAATGCCCGCGACAGCGAAAAGCAGAAATGCCAAAGTCGGATTAATCGCGAAGCATGTAGGCGTTGAAAATCCGAAGCATTTGAAAGGTTTTTTTGTTGAGCATGGCTATTTCATCTTCATTTTCCGCCATGTTTTCATCCTTGTTACCCACGGAGTATTTCACGACCTTACCATCCCGTTGGTAAAGGCGTTTTTCAGCCTCTATATCCTCATTCTCTTGCTCAAAAGCAAACACGAGCGATTCGCCATCAACCATGTACTCAGCGTAGGTTGAAAAAACTCCAAACTGGGATACAACGATGACCATTTTTAACTCCCTTTCGTCAGGCGTGTAGTAGAAGTAGATTTTTTCGTTGTAATAACGTGCACCCGGCTCCCTTTGGTCGAACTTGTTATCTTCCAGATAAAGGCAGACCAAATCATTGGTTTGCCCCTCGATGCGCGATTTCAGCAAATTATACCCTGCTCGGATTTCCTGCACCTCTCGCGTTGTGTCTTGCGCTCGCGTTGCCGTGAGGCAAAACGTGGTAAGGATGATGATGGTGATTGTCTTTTTCATTTTCAACTTTCAACTTTTGATTTGCCCCCTTACCCCACCGCGCCAATAATATACGGGGTAGCCCTCAACAGCTCGCCGTTTTCACCTCCCGGTAGCAGTTCGAAAATCTCCACCGTCTCCAAGCTCGGGTAAAATGTGTAGGAGCGTCCATTTTTCAGTTCAATGAGAACCGTATGGTTGGCAAAACCGTCATCGGGCGTGTAGCGGTAGGTCGCTTTTTTAATGTCGTTCAGCTTAGCCGGTTTCACGTAACCCGTTTCGTCTTCGCCGGCAATCAACTCACAGAGAAACTGCTCCTTGTTTCCCTCGAACAGCCCCATGCACTGCTCCGACACGTAGGTTGGTAGTATGTATTGCAAGCAGCGGTCGGCATCGGTAGCGTTGAGCGCGCCAACAAAGCCATTAAGCAATTGCCGGTGCGTGCTGTTTCGGGTGGGATACTCATCCAGACGCACGAATGTCTCGTTTTGCCACTTGTAGACCTGCGCTTCCAGCCCGTTAATGGTCAGGTAAACGGAGGTTCCCCGACGGGGAACATGAAAGTTAACCCAATTGTCGCAACAGTTCATGGCCATGCTTTCCTCCACCGCGCGGTTCATCTCATCTACTCCAAACCGTGTCGTGGGTGCTATTTTCCCGTTGCCATACAGGTAAAAAGAGTAAGCCCCGAATCGACTGGTCGCGATTAACTTGTCGCCATTTTTCAAGTTCCAATAGCACATTTCCCAGCTCGCCTGGTTTTCAAACTCCAGCCGAAGGTACCCGTTTCTGTAGTCACACACCTTGATATATTTTTCCAGTTCGCCGGGATTGTCCGACGGCAGAAGCAGGAAAGCATCGGCAGGTAGCATACCGAACAGCATTTTCACGTTCACCTGTTGTTGTGCTACAGCGCGTGAAGTTGCACCGAACATGGTCACAACGAGCAACACGAGCGTGATAAACGTTTGTCTTGGGTTCATACGGTTAATATTTTTCTTTACATTTCAGTTATCGATGCTTGATGACTGTTTTTAAATGTCGGCTCCATCATGAAGTTATCGTTTATTTATCTCCCTATTCAGACGCGCGTAGTAGCTCCTCGTGAAGCTCACGACCTGGTCGAATATCGGTTTGGTGAATTCAATGAACAGCTGCTGTTGAGGGGGCGGCATGATGGGTTCGGTTTTGGTCATTTTCAGCTGCTCTTTTGACAACGCGCGCTCATCGCCCTTGTAGCTTGCCCACTCGTTGACCCAGACGAATTTCCCCGGGAAGTTACGCTGGCTCTCCACGCGGTTGTTAGCGGCATTCACGATTTTCGCCGAAAGGATCCCTTGCGAAACAACCTCCCTGCTGTTGACAACCAGGTTCGCCTTTACCGTTCCGTACACGTTTTGCTTTCTCCCGTTCACGGTGGTGGTTCCCACCAGCACGCTATCGCGGGTAACCTCCGATGTGCTTTGGGTTTCGCGCATGTTCCCCACCGCGAAGTCCTCGAAGCTAAGCAGCAGGTATTGATCAGGGTTGTTCAACCGCTCGTTTCGTGCCTCCTCGTAGGTGTAAAAGCGGACGAATTGGTTTTCGGTTATTTTGTAGATCCGCTCCATCAGGTTGTTGTAGAAAAAGTCGGCAGAAAGCTGATACCTCTCCGGTGTGATGGGTTTTTCCACCACCACTTTGAGCGTGGCGGCGAACAGGGCATCTTGTATCTTTTCTTGAACGTTCCTATAATCCGGCATATAGTTACCGGCTTTCACGAATTGAACATAGGCCTCCCGGGCATCTTGAATGGTGTTCGAGCGCAACAATCGTTCACCCAGGTTATAGGCCTCTTCCGCCGCCAAGGGTAATATTTGTCCCAGTTCGCTGCTAAACTGTTCAGGTTGTGGGAAAAGCTCCAAGGCTTTAGGACAAGTATAGATGGCATCAGCTATCGCGTTCAGCGCCAGGTATTCATCTGCCACCACGGAATACTTGTTAACGACATCAGCGTCCAACGCGTTTTGGATTTTCCGCAAGCTGTTCTCCTTGGCCAACGGGTACGATTGCGACAATACCTCGATGGACTTTTTGCTGTTAGGATTCGACTGCAAGCCCTTTATAGCCTCCATCGAAGCCTTGAAGTACTCGCCGTGTTGCAGCGCTTTTCTGCTCGAAGAGCAATGGACGCACAGAAAAGCGGTCACAAGCAGTAGCAGTAGATAACTAACTCGTTTCATAATGATCATATTTGTGCAGATTATTAAAATCCTCAATCCCCTAAAAATCCCAATCCCCGCACCACCGGGTTCATATGAAAGTTATCCTCTTCGGTCAGGCGAAGCCAGCCCACCAGCCCGAAGGCGGTTCTCGCCAGGTAGTTCATCATCGGTTTCCGAAACCCGTACTCGTCGGTACCCGTCTCCGGCTCCGCTAGCAACACCTCAATCTCGTAGCCCACGGGGAGCGTGGCCACCAGTTCGCCCCGGTTGCCCTTCTCGCTATAGAGCTTAACCGGCTTTAGCAGCTTGCCTTTCACATCCACGTAATAAAAGGGCTGCTTCACCTCGGTAACCTTGCCGCCGGCAAAACGCAGCTTCATCCGCTGGTTAAACATCTTGTTCATGTTGCCCGACAGGTAGATGATGCCGTTAGAGTTGATGCACATCTCCTCGGCCGCTTCCGCCCAAATGAGGTTGTTGTTCTTGTCGGTGATGGAAAACAGCGGGTCCACGCTTGGCCCGGGGGTGAAAAGGATATTCACGTGTTCCGTCATCGAGCCGTTTTTGTACCTGCCAAGCAGCGTGAGGTCGCAATACTCGTCGCCATCATAGCACGGGTCAGAAACTGGCAGGTTACGGCAGTTTTTATTGATCAGCGTGAACGACGCTTTCTCGTAGCCAAACCGTGCGCCGACGTCATACGATGCCACGGGATCTATCCACGTGTAGTGTGGAAAGCTCTTTTCCGTCTGCCCCCAAAGCAGTTGCAGGGAGAAGAGGAAGAGCAACAGGGTTGAAAGTTTATAGTTCATAAAGTTCATAAAGTTCATAAAGTTCATAAAGTTCATAAATTTTATAAAGATTGCCAAATTCTGCCATTAATCCTGTCTTAATTCACACCATTCACCCTCTTTTATTTTGCGAAGCGTGTGGGTGGCGTGTACGACATCGTTTTCACCCTCCAGTATGAGCACTTTTAGGGTCCCATCGGGTTGCAACACGCAGTCGGCCACTTTTTTCCCTATCTTCTCTTCCATCTCCTCGTCATCCATTAGCCTATTGAACGAGATTGACCCCCCGACACTGCTAAAGTAGAGCTCGGCCCGGTTTTCGGAGACCACCTTCCCGGAGTATTCCTCCTCGAAGGGTCCACCCGAGTGGAAGATTATGGAGAGCCCGTGATCATTCAGATTAAAGGTCAGCTTGAAGTACTCCCCCACGTTCACCGTTTCATCGTTACAGCACCATTCGCCGAGGAAGGGCTCCCACTCTTTCAACAGCGCGTCGTACCGTGCCTGTGCTTCGGGCGACAACTTTACCGGCTTGACACTCCAGTTTTTGGCGGCGGCTATCGCCGAGTCCTGTTTCGTGACCCTGTCGGGATTGTCATCGAAGTAAGCCTTCGCGTAATCCGACAGTTCACGTTCGGGCAAGCTTGCCACTATATTTGAGATCTCCCTCTCGGTCAACCGGTTTTCCCTGAGCCACAGATCCTTTAGCATCGGCACCTCGGCAAGGGTCACCGAGCTTAGCGGGTTCTTTTCACACCACAACTCGTTTAGCTTTTCACCCTTCCTGACGGTGAGCGATGTGATGTCACTTTCGTCGCAGCTAAAGAAGGTTATTTTCCCGTACACGGTTATCGTCTGGCTCTCCACCACGAAGGTTTCCTTGCGACCAGATTTTCGGTCGAGCGTTTCAAACCCTTCGCCCGCTTCCCTGACACCGTTGTTGTTGAGGTCGATCCACACGTCAGGTCTGTCAGCCTCATCGGCGGCTACCCACATCTCCACCCTCTCTCCCGGGCTCTTCCGGGTGTTCATTACTATCCGGGGCTCAATCCATATGTCGGCACGCTCCGCTTCATCGGCATCTGTAACAAGGGCGACAGCCTCCCCCGCCTCCTTGGCGGCAGCGAGCGTCATCACGCTTTCCCGCGCATCACCGCTTTCCCGCGTTCCGTCACTTTTTTTCGTTCCACCGGTACATCCAAGCAGCAGCGAGGCTGTAAGCGCGATGGTTATCAAAGAATTTACCTTCATCTGTTACCTTTTCACTCCCATATCGCCGTCGTCACCTCCCTGATGGCCGACTCGGGGATACCGGCCTCTATGTAGGGATAAGCTTCTACGTACATGGTGATGGTTTTACCGTCGCGCGGGAGACGGAACAGCAAACCACTGTTCACCCCGTTGTTCTCTTCCCAGCTCTCTCTCTCCGCCTCCTGCTGTGCATCCCAAATACCGTTCGCCAGTTCCCGTTGCTCCTCTGTCAGTTGGTCGAAATCGACGAAGAGTTCCACCCAAACGTCTTGGTATCCCGCGAGGTTGGCGTGATTTCGCTGAACCAGTTTACCCTCGCCGTAGGTGTAGGTTTTCGCTTGCACGGTGCTGCAATATTCCCCGCAATTGTTCTCGTACAGGGCAATCCACCAAACACCATCGATTTTTTTGGCGAACATCTCCCAGGTACCTTCGTACCCGCTGCTGATATAGCCGTTCTTGACATCTATATCAGACAATTCAACATACTGAATTGTTTCTCCTTTCAACATCTCTTTCCGTTGCTCCGCGGTAAAGTTGAAATAGAGCAGGAAATCGGTATCGGGCAGCAGCAGGAACAGGTCAATAACATCCTTCGGTTCCGCTTTGCCTATAATCTTTTTTAGCTGAGCCGGCGTGTATTGCACGATCAGCTCGCTAAACGGGTCATCCTCGTCAACTTCTGCTAATCGTGCGTCGTCCGTTGCCTCCGGTCCACTTTTCCGGTCATCTTCGTCTGATGCAGACTCTGTTGATAGCGTCGTATCGACCGTTTTGTCTGTCGCGCCAGGTTCTTTCCCGGCTTTCCCACCCCCGCACCCCGCGACCGTGATTGCGAGAACGAGAAGCAGCGTGAATGTTAATCTCTTCATTCCGTTTGAGTTTATACCGTTTGTTATCATGCCGAG
Source organism: Petrimonas sp. (assembly GCA_012839475.1). Classification (GTDB taxonomy): domain Bacteria; phylum Bacteroidota; class Bacteroidia; order Bacteroidales; family Dysgonomonadaceae; genus Proteiniphilum. Next base: position 9,599 of record DUNG01000032.1, read on the forward strand.
CAGAGCGAATCGTCCACGAACGCCAGCTTCCAGCCGTTGGGCGTGTTCACGAAGTAGAACCCCCGGGCGTGGATAAACTCGTTATAAAATCCCGGTATGTAGACTGCCAGTAGCTCCGCGTTGGGATAAGGCAGTTTCACGGGTCGTGTCTCGAACGTTTCGGGGTTTATCACCTCGTCGGGCAGGCTGCTGATGGTACCGTAATAGAGTATGAAATAGCCCCTTTCATCGCGGAACTCCAGCTCGCAGGGCGGTTCATCGGGAGAGAGTCGCGCTACGGAAACCTCGCCTCCCAATTCGGGTTCAAGGTCGAAGTCGGTGTAGTCGTCAAACCCGAAGTTCTTTTCCCGGTCGTACAGGTAAGCCACCGACCCGGGGTTGTAGTAGCGTCGTACCCCCATTTCGGGGTCGATGTAGCTTGCCAGTCGCCCGTCGTTATCGCGCAGCAGGCGGTTAAAATTTTTCTCCCAGTAGCAATCGTCGGCGAACTTTATCACGAACTCCGCGAGTGGATCCGCGCTACCCATCACGTAGAAGCTGTTGAACGCGTGTCGCATTATATCGGCAAACAGTTCGGCATCGGCCTTATCGTACTCCGCCGCGATGGTGTAATATTCATCCCCTTGGCGAATGGTTACCTGACTAAACTGCTTCCCGTCGGCGGTAGTACCCTGCAGCTCGTAGTGGCTCTCGTGCAGTTTCTGCTTGGAGGGCTTCAGCCGTTTCACGTCGTCCCGGTACGCCTTCTCGATAGGGTCGGGGTCGCCACTCAGGCTCCTGAAATCGTGATAAACGCGTAGGGTAGCGCTCCCGTTCCCCGAGACGAACGCCTGCCCGTCGCCGCTATCCGCCTCTCCCTGCGGGATCAGTATATCGGGGTACTCCATGCCGTAGCCGTACCGCTCGTTGTAGTAGCCGGTATAATAGCCCTTATACACGCCATTGCCGTTTGCCGCCTCATCACCGTCATACGCTTCACCTTTACCGGGTATCCCCGTATCGGCTTCCGTCTCCGTTCCGGCTGAGCGATTTTTCTTTTCACCGCTCCTCAGACCCCCCGTGCAGCCAGCGTGGATGATCATCGCCGCCAGCGCGACCATTGTAAAAAATCGTTTCATTTTATTTGTTTTTATCTAAATCCTTTATGTTTTGTAGCTTAAAAAAATCAACCTCCCGAGGTAAACAGGCACGGGCTGAAGGCGGTAAAACCGTGGCCGACATGCCCGCCGGGGGGCGGGGAGGGGTTGGGGCCGCGAGCCCCAACCCGAGCCTAAAGCCGCTACGATTCGGCAACAAGCCGAATCAATCTCCCGACGCGAACAAGCGCACGGAAAGGCCGTGGTCGCGATGGCTGCCGCCCGAGCTCGCGTAGCTGCTGCCGAAGCCCATTATCCACGCGTTGCTGCCGCGCGGCGATGACGACCAGAAGTACCCGTGCGTGTCAACGCTGTTGAGCGAACCCGAATAGAAATAGCCGCTGGCGGGGAAGTGGCGGGTCACGTCGTTATCACCGTTGGCGCTCCAAAACTCCGTTTTCGCGATTTCATCCACGGTCACGACCGTTTGCCCCTTTAGGCTGCGCGAGGTTACCTTTATATGGGTGTTGTTCCCATCGCTGATGTACTCGTACCTCCAGGCAGAGACCAGGTCGGTGCCCTTGTAACGGAGCGCGTAGGAAACCTTGTTTACCCCGGTGCGGAAGTCGCTCGTCATCGTGATGCTCGTGCCCTGTACCGTCACGGTCTCGCTGATATCGTCATGGGACTCCGTGTTTGTGAATTGAACATGCACCGCAGAAAGCGGTACGATGGATTGCCACTCCTCGCGACTCGGCAGGTGGTACTTCTTGCCACTTATGGTGATAGACGGCGTGAACTTGTCAACGGCATCGTCGAAGGTAAAGTAACCGCTCACGTTGCAGGCAGTCAGGCTCGTCACGAAACCGGTACCCTCAGGGTTCACGTTGTACTCGGCAACGAGGCTAAGCGGGTTGATCGGGGGTGCCTTTGGCAGGGTGTAGGTAACGCCCATGTAGGTGATGATGATGGCGTCGTCGGTCTCGGTGATGGTGAGGTTAGCATCACCATCCGGGCCGGGAGCACCCGGCTCGCCCGGTTTCCCTTGCTCGCCCGGTTCACCCTGGGCACCGTGCTTGAGGATGATCTTGCTGCCGTCGCTCATGGAGAGCTCGTAGCCGCTCTTGTCGTCCAGCTCCTTGTAGGAGACCACGCTCAGCTTGTTGGTCGTGGCGTTTATTAGCTGCTTCACGTTGGCTAAATCCTTTTTTTGCTCGTCCAGCTGGCGGTAAATGTCGTCTAAATCGGTGCAGCCGGCGAAGATGATCATCGCCAGCAACGTGATTGTTGTAAAAATTCTCTTCATATTATTTGTTTTTATCTAAGTTCTTGATACTTTGTAGTTTGAAAAGCTTTAAACTTGATACTGCCATCGTTAACTACCCGGGGTGTAGAGGTTACCATCACTATCCAGCACCATCCAGTTCTTTCCCGTGGCTACTGCCGCCTGGTCGGCGGTGATAACGTTCTGCTCGGTGTCGGACTCCTTGTCGATTACCCGGAATTTTCCAACTACTTTGTCGTTGTAGTCGGGCAGGCTATTGACCAGCGCGGTCATGTTGCCGCCGGATATTTTATTGTTATAGCATAATAAAAACTCCAATAAAGTATTTTTACTTACATCAAGCGAGGTGAGTTGGTTGTCGTGGCAGGACAGCAACCACAACTTTTTATTGCTGCTTACATCAAGCGAGATTAGTTGGTTTTTTCGGCAGTACAGTTCCGTCAACGCGGGGTTGTTGCTTACATTAAGCGAGAAGAGTTGGTTGTTGCCGCAGGACAGAAACGATAACTTGATATTTTTGCTTACATCAAGCGTGGTGAGCCGGTTTTCGTAGCACCACAGTTCCGTTAACGCGGGGTTGTTGCTTACATCAAGCGAGGTGAGCCGGTTTTCGTGGCAGGACAGTTCCGTCAACGCGGGGTTGTTGCTTACATTAAGCGAGGTGAGCCGGTTGAATCCGCAGTCCAGACTCCACAACTCTTTATTGTTGCTTACATTAAGCGTGGTGAGCCGGTTGCTGTTGCATATCAGTTTCGTTACCTTCCCGTAAACGGTCACGGTTTGCGCACCAAGAGTGTATTCCACGAATTTTCTAAACTTGGTGACCGCCTCGCCTTCATCCTTTTTGCCGTTGTTGTTGAGGTCGATCCACACGCCGGAGCGGTCGGCCTCGGCGGCGTCAATCCACAACCCTATCGTTTCCTCCACCGACTTGGCGGTGGTGAGGGTCATGGTGGGGAACTTGGGCAGGATGTAACTTTCGCCATTGTACTCGATGATGATGCCGTCGGCGGTCTCGGTGATGGTGAGGTTGGCGTCACCATCTTGTCCGGGGGCACCCGGCTCGCCCTGTTCACCTTGGCTACCTTGGTCACCCTCAGGTCCCTTGTTGCCATGCTTAAGGATGATCTTGCTCCCATCGCTCATGGTGAGCTCGTAGCCGCTCCTGTCATCCAGCTCCTTGTAGGAGACCACGCTAAGCTTGTTGGCCATCGCGTTTGCCAACGACTTGATGTTGGCAAGTTCCTCCTTTTGGTCATCCAACCTGCTGTAA